>NZ_JBHSFH010000013.1:0-451655 GCF_042653885.1 Streptomyces ovatisporus | reverse complement strand
GCTAAGCCTTTCAGCGCCGATGGTACTGCATGCGGGAGCGTGTGGGAGAGTAGGACACCGCCGAACAATTCTTATGGGCCCGTGGCCCGCAGCGTGCATGCGCTGTGGGCCACGGGCTTTTTTGTTTTCAAGAGCGTCACTTGTGCGGGCGCGGCAGGATGAAGTGCTGTAACCGCAGACAGGAGTCACCCGATGTCCACCAATTCGCCTGACGATCGACCTGAGCGTCGTCCCAGCCAATCCGGTCCGCGTCGGGGCGACGACCGTCCTCGTGGTGGACGCCGGGACGACGGGGACGGACGCGGAGGCCGGAGCCGTGGCGAGGGTGCTCGTCGCGAAGGGAACGACCGGGACCGTCCGCGGAGCAACGACCGGGACCGGGACCGTCCGCGGAGTGGCAGCGGGCCGCGCCGGAGCGACGACCGGGGTGGCGGCTTCCGGCGGGGCCAGGGTGACCGGCCGCCGCGGGACCGGGACAGCCGTGACGACAGGGGAGAGCGTCGTGGCGGGGGGCGCGCGAGTGGCGGCCGCTTCGGCGACAAGCGTCCCGGCGATGCCCGGTCCGAGGGCAGGCGATTCGGCGGCGACAAGCGTCCCGACGACGGCCGGTCCGAGGGCAGGCGATTCGGCGGCGACAAGCGTCCCGACGACGGCCGGTCCGAGGGCAGGCGGTACGGCGGCGACAAGCGTGCGGAGGGCCGGCGGGACGACCCCCCACGGGGGCCTCGCAGGGGCGACGAGTCGGGTGGCGGCAGGCGTCCGTACGGACAGAGTGGTGGCCGAGGGCGGGACGAGCGGGACCGTGGCGGATTCCGCGGTCGGCGGGACGACAGCCGCGGTGCGCCGGGTCGCCGGCCCGGAGGTGAGCGCGGTGACCGGCGGGACGACCGCAGGGACGGCAGGCGCGACGATCGCCGGCAGGACCGGGAGCCGTTGAAGCGGCTGCCGATCGACGAGGACGTGACGGGAGCCGAGCTCGACAAGGACGTCCGGCAGGAGCTGATGAGCCTGCCCAAGACGCTTGCCGAAGACGTCGCCAAGAACCTGGTGATGGTGGCGAAGCTGCTCGACGAGGACCCCGAAGCGGCGTACGGCTACGCCAAGGTCGCGTTGAGGCTCGCGTCGCGCGTGCCGTCGGTGCGGGAGGCTGCGGGCTTCGCCGCGTACGCGGTGGAGAAGTACGCCGAGGCCCTGGCGGAGTTCAGGGCGGCCCGGCGGATGACCGGCCTGCAGCACCTGTGGCCCGTGATGGCCGACTGCGAGCGGGGGATGGGCCGTCCGGAGAAGGCACTGGCGATGGCCGGTGAGCCCGAGGTGCAGAAGCTGGACAAGGCCGGGCAGGTCGAGATGCGGCTCGTGGCGGCCGGCGCGCGGCGTGACATGGGGCAGGCCGAGGCGGCAGTCGTGACGCTGCAGAGTCCCGAGCTGGCTTCCCAGTCCCAGCAGCCGTGGACGGCTCGTCTTCGGTACGCCTACGCCGACGCGCTGCTGGAGGTGGGCCGTGAGGACGAGGCCCGCGAGTGGTTCGCGAAAGCGCTGGAGGCGGACCAGAACGGCGCCACCGACGCCTCCGACAGGCTGGCCGAGCTGGACGGGGTGGAGTTCGTCGATGCTCTCGATCCGGACGCCGAGGACGACGACGCTTCGGCGGAGGCCGTGGAGGCCGTGCGCGACGATGCCCCGGCTGTGGAGGCCGTGCGCGACGATGTCCCGGCCGTGGAGGGGACGTTCGGTCCCTCCGGCTCCGAGCACTGATACGGCCGAACCGGTCTGAGTACGCAAAGGGCGGGGCCCCGGAGAGGGGTCCCGCCCTTTCGTGGTCTCAGCCGGCGAAGCGCGCCAGCGGGTTCTCCAGGGTGCCGATCAGCTGGAGTGCGCCCGCGGGGTCCTGCAGGTCCACCATCTGCTGGTTGTTGCGCAGCTGGAGCCTGTTCAGGCAGGACAGCGCGAAGGACTCGGTGAAGAGGTCGTAGCGCTCGAAGCGGTCGGCGCGGTGCGGCGCGGACTTCTGGTAGTCGCGGACGCACTCGGCGACGGTCGACCAGAAGGTGTCCTCGTCGAGGGTGCCGCGGTCGGCGAGGATTCCGTTGAGGAAGCGCAGGAAGCAGTCGAAGACGTCGGTGAAGAGGGAGAGGATCTTCATCTCCTCGGGTACGTCGGCGCGGATGCGCTCGACCTCCGGAGGAAGCGGGGTGTCCTCGCTCATCACGGCGATCTCTTCGGCGATGTCCTTGAAGATCGCGCGCTTCGGAACGCCGTTCTCGTCGAGTACGAGGATGACGTTCTCGCCGTGCGGCATGAAGACGAGCTCGTACTCGTAGAAGCAGTGCAGGAGCGGCGTGAGATAGGTGTCGAGGTAGCGGCGCAGCCACGTCGCCGCGTCGAGTCCGGACTGCTCGATGAGGGCTGCCGCGAACGAGGAACCCTCACTGTCGACGTGAAGCAGCGACGCCATGGTGGCGAGCCGCTCGCCGGGCCCGAGGAGCGGGACCGGGCTCTCGCGCCAGAGGGCGGCGAGCATCTTCAGGTAGGGGGAGCCCTTGGGGGCGGCGGCCTCGTACGGGGCGGGGTGGTATCCGACGGCGGCACATTCGCGCAGGACGGCCAGACCGGAGCCGCGGAGCACCTCGTCCCCGGCGACGAGCTCGGCGAGCCAGTCGTTGATGGCGGGGGTCGCCTTCATGTAGGCGGCCGAAAGTCCCCGCACGAAGCCCATGTTGAGCACGGACAGCGCGGTCTTCACGTAGTGCTTCCGCGGGTCGGAGGCGTTGAAGAAGGTACGGATGGACTGCTGCGCCAGGTGTTCGTCGTCGCCGTGTCCGAGGCAGACGAGGTGCCGCTGGGCGATCTCGGCGGCGAAGGTGACCGAGAGCTTGTTCCACCACTGCCAGGGATGGACGGGTATGAGGAAGTAGTCGTCCAGGTCCAGGCCCGCCTCCGACATGGTGGCGGAGAAGCCCCGCAGGGTGCCTGCGGAGAGTTCGGACAGCAGCAGCTTGTCGTAGCCGAGGTCGGCGGAGGTGGTGAAGGTGGCGTGGCCGCGGTGCGCGGCGATCCAGATCAGCCGTACGGGTGCGCCTGCTTCGGGGGCGTACGCGCGGTACTCGGCGATGTCGAAGCCCAGGCGTCCGTTGTTCGCGACGAAGCACGGGTGACCTTCGGTCATGCCCGCTTCGATCTCCTGGAAGCCGCCGGAACGGGCGAGGCGGCCGGCGCTCACGTGCGGGCGTGTCAGCTTGAAGGCGGTGCTGGCCAGCGTCGAGCTGATCTCTTCCAGGTAGACGGGCAGGATCTCTTCGCCCAGTTGCAGGGACTCCCGCAGTTCGGTGATGAAAGCCAGTGCGTCCAGGGGGAGTTGAGCGCCCTCGCGGTGGCGGGTGATGCTGTCGGCGTCGATCTGCCAGTGGTCGAGGGACAACTTCCTCGCGGAGAAGCGGTATTCGGTGGCTCCGTCGTCACTGCGCACGGAGAAGCAGCCGCCGTCGCCTGCTTCTTCCCCGCGGATCGGCGTGGGGGACAGCAGCCGCTCGTGGGTGAACTCGGCGAGCGCCTTGCGTATCAGGAGCCGGCCGGCACGTTCCCAGTGCTCGGGGGTGAGGTGGGCCACGGCCTCGCGGGGCGTGAGGGCGGGTGGGGTGGTCATCGGCTTGTCTTCCCTCCTCGGGCCTCGCGTGCGGCCTCGAACTGGTCCCGTGTGCACATGCTCAGGTAGGCGTTCTTCTCGGGCTTGGCCAGAGTGCGTTCGATCCGGAAGCCGACGGCCTTGTTGAGGGCGTGCACGGCGGTGTTGCGTACGTCGGGTTCGACGACGACCCGCCGGGTGTGCGGATCGGCGAAGAGCATGTCCATCACCGTGGTGATGACCGCGAGCGTGAATCCGTGCACGGGCGTGTCGGTGGGGGCGCACAGGAAGTGCATGCCGACGTCGCCGGGCCGGGCTTCGTAGAGGCCCTTCAGCTCGACGTGTGCCGGGTCGTAGCGCTCCATGAGGAAGCTCGGCTCGCCCCGGTGCAGCCCGAGGAAGGCGTCGTGGTGCTCCGATGCGGCGATGCCCGTGAACTCCCGCTCCACGTCGGCCGGTCGAGCGTCCTGCAAGAGATAGAAAGCCGATTTGGGGTGGGTGACCCAGCGGTGCAGCAACTCCGTGTCGGCGACGGGGTCGACGAAGCGCAGGGCGAACTCGCCCAGGTCCGGGTCCGTACGGGTGTGCACGAAGTGCTGGTCGTACGTGCGGTGCGGGCCGGCGCTGCCGTTGCGGGCGCTGGTCATGCCGTCGGTACCTCCGTCCCGGGCGCCGAGGCGGTGTTCGTGTCCGCGTCCGTCACAGGAGCGGCGAAGTCCTGGAAGGCGATGGAGCGTTCGACGGGGTAGTACTCGCGGCCCAGCAGCTCGCGGATGATGCAGGAGTTGCGGTAGGCGGCCATGCCCAGGTCGGGAGTGACGAAGCCGTGGGTGTGCAGTTCGGCGTTCTGGACGAAGATCTCGTTGCCGGGCGAGGCTCCGCTGTCGATGCGGTAGTTGCGGCGGACGTCGAAGCGGCCCTGCTCGTCCCAGCCGATGAGGTCGGTGAGGGGCGAGAGGAATTCGGGCGTGCGGTAGCGGTAACCGGTGGCCAGGATGAGCCCTTCCGCCGTGAGGGAGAAGTCCTGCTTCTGCTCCTCCTGGCGCAGCCCGAGGGTGTACGAGCCGGACTCCGCGTCGTAAGAGGCGTCCGTGAGCGCCGTGTTGGTCATCAGCCGGGTCGGGCAGGGGCCGAGGCGGCTCTTCTGGTAGAGCAAGTCGAAGATGCCGTCGATCAGTTCGGTGTTGATGCCCTTGTAGAGGTTCTTCTGCGAGGCGTTGAGCCGGTCGCGGGTCTCCGAAGGGAGACCGTAGAAGTAGTCCACGTACTCGGGGGAGGTCATCTCCAGCGTGAGCTTGGTGTATTCGAGCGGGAAGAAGCGCGGGGAACGGGTGACCCACGTCAGTTCGTAGTCGTGGCCGTCGATGTCCTGCAGCAGGTCGTAGTAGATCTCCGCAGCGCTCTGGCCGCTCCCGACTACCGCGATCGAAGCCTTCTCCTGAAGCGCGGACTTGCTGTCCAGGTAACGGGAGTTGTGTATGAGGTCGCCGCCGAGGCCGCGGCACGGCTCCGGTATGTGGGGCGGGGTGCCGGTGCCGAGGATGAGTTTCCGCGCGCGGTACGTGCGCTGCGTGCCGTCCGCGCGGTCGTCGGCGTGCACGACGTAGGTCTTCTCTTGCTCGTCGAACTCGACGCGGGTGACGTGGTGGCTGAAGCGCACCGAGGTCAGTTTTCCGGCGGCCCAGCGGCAGTAGTCGTTGTACTCGGCGCGCAGGGGATAGAAGCTCTCGCGGATGTAGAACGCGTAGAGGCGGCCGATCTCCTTGAGGTAGTTCAGGAAGGAGAAGGGGGAGGTGGGGTCGGCCAGAGTGACCAGGTCGGACATGAACGGCGTCTGCAGGGTGCTGTCTTCGAGCAGCATCCCCGAGTGCCAGTCGAACTCCGGCTTGTCGTCCAGGAACAGGCCGTCGAGTTCGTCGACCGGCTCTGTGAGGCAGGCCAGCCCGAGGTTGAAGGGGCCGAGCCCGATGGCGACGAAGTCGTGGACGGTGGGGGTGTCTTGTGTGGACACGTCAGTCGGTCTCCGGATCTCCGGGTGCGGGCGGGTGGTCAGCCGGCGCGGCGGCTCAGTTCTGGGCCGCTCTGCGTGTGGCGCAGAGCAGCGCCGCCGGCCCGTCCGGCGGACTGGGCGGCTGACGGGTCGGTCCGGCCCGGCAGACCGTGCTGTTCGGTCAGGTGACGGCCGGCGTGTTCGGCGATGAGGTCGAGGACCGCGGCGATGTCGCTGAGGGAGGTCTCCGGGTTGAGCAGCGTGAACTTCAGGTAGTGGCTGCCGTCGACGACCGTCGATGCCACTACCGCCTCGCCCGAGGCGAACAGGGCTTCGCGGGCGTGCAGGTTGACCTCGTCGATGAGTGCCGTTCCCTCGGCCGGGTGCGGAACGTAGCGGAAGACGAGGGTGCTCAGCTGCGGCCGGGTGACCACCTCGAACCTCGGGTCCTCGCTGAGGAGCCGCCAGGCGTCGGCCGTCCGGTCCACGACCTCGTCGAAGAGTTCTCCGATGCCGTCGGCGCCCATGATGCGCAGCGTCAGCCACAGTTTGAGTGCGTCGAAGCGCCGTGTGGTCTGGATGGACTTGTCGACCTGGTTGGGAATGCTGTTCTCCGCAGCGCGCGCCGGGTTCAAGTAGTCGGCGTGGTAGGTGACATGACGCAGTGTGGTCTCGTCCCGGACCAGGACCGCACTCGAACTCACCGGCTGGAAGAAGGACTTGTGGTAGTCGACCGTCACCGAGTCGGCCCGCTCGATGCCGTCCAGCAGGTGGCGCCGCCGGGAGACGAGAAGTCCGCAGCCGTAGGCGGCGTCGACGTGCATCCACGTGCCGGCGCGCTCGCAGAGATCGGCGATCTCGGGCAGCGGGTCGATGCTGCCGAAGTCCGTGGTCCCGGCCGTGGCGACGACGGCCATCACGACCAGGTCCTCGCTCTCGCACCGTTCGAGTTCGGCCGCGAGAGCGGACGTACGCATCCTGCGGTTCCGGTCGCAGGGCACCGTGAGGACGGCCTCGGGACCGAGACCCAGCAGTGTGGCCGCCTTCTCGACGCTGAAGTGGCTGCACTCGGAGGTGAGGATGCGCAGCCTGGGCAGGATCTCCGGCTTGCGCAGGGGGGTGGTGGAGTTCTTCTCCGCCAGCCTGCACGCCTCGTCGCGGGCGAGCAGCAGTGCCTGGAGGTTGGACTGTGTGCCACCACTGGTGAAGATGCCGTCCGAGGCGCGTCCGAAACCGATGCGGTCCGTCGTCCACTTGATGAGGCGCCGTTCGATGAGGGTGCCGCCCGCGCTCTGATCCCAGGTGTCCAGCGAGGAGTTGACGGCGGAGAGCACCGCCTCGCCGAGAACTGCCGGGATGACGACAGGGCAGTTGAGGTGGGCGAGATAACGCGGGTGGTGGAAGTAGACGGCGTCGCGCAGGTAGACCTTCTCCAGTTCCTCCAGAGCAGCAGCCGGGTCGCCCAGGGGCTCCTCCAGGTTCACATCCGATACGACCGGGGCGAGTTGAGCCGGCGTGATACCGGTGAACGGCCGGTCGGCGCGGGCGATCCTCTGCGCCACTCTCTCGACACCGGCCGTGAGGGAGCGCCGGTAGGTCTCCGCCGTCCTGTCGTTGAGCAGGTGTGACCTGCTGCTCATGAACTGTCCTTCCTGACACGGACGTCAACTGCACCGCACGGGCCGCACGGTCAGGTAAGGGTAGCCTAACCGAAGTCGGATCAGGGGGGCACAGGGGTGGGTCCGTGCGTGATGAACATGACGTTTGCGTCCGGTGAACCGGGACCCCGGCGCTCCGGCGGGCGCAGCCACGGGAACCGCACGGGGCGGCGAGGACGCCTGCGCAAGCCCCGGTCAGGCGGCGCGGGCGGGCGAGCCGGCGGCGTGCGGGATCAGTGCGTCCCCTCGTCCAGAACGCGCAGCACGAGGCCGGTGGCGGGCTTGGGACCGAACGACGTGGACTTCCGGGGCATCGTGACGCCCTGCTCGGCCAGTTGACGCACGGTCTCCTCGCGTACCGGCCGCATCAGCACGGCGGTGCCGCCGAGTTGCGCTGCCTTGCCGACGGCGGCGGACGCGTCATGGATGTAACTGATGTCCTGCGGCCGGTCCGGGACGCGCCACACCGAGTCGAGCAGTACGGAGTGGAGCACGGCTGCGTCGAGCCGACGCCAGGAGGCGGGGTGCTGCGCGTCGAGCGCACTGTCCAGCAGACCCGGCGCGGGCCGGTCCAGGAGGTGGAGGGTGCCGCCGCCGTCCGCGAGCAGAAACGCGTTGCCGGGCGTGGAGTTGAGCGATTCGAGTGCCTGCGGCAGCGGAAGCGCGAGCGGAGTCACGCGGAAGGCCCGCTGCGCTTCGACGGCGTCCAGGGCCCGCTTCAGCGGCAGGCGGGGCAGCACGCGGTGGATCGCCTGGACGCGCAGCGGATAGCGCGCGGTGTCCACCAGAAGTACCAGGCCGTGGTTCCAGGGGGAGTCCTCGCCCGCGGCGGCGCTCCCGGAGTGTTCCCCCCGCAGGCGCAGATACGTCGCCCAGCGGTGGTGGCCGTCCGCGATCAGGGCCTGCTGCTGCGACAAGTCGGCGTCGATCTCGTCGAGTTCGGCCTGCTCCGTCACGGCCCACAGGCGGTGTGAGAAACCGTCCTCGGTGGTGGTGGACAGCAACGGGGGGCCGTGGACGGCCCGTTCGATGACGGCGGTGGCGCCCGTGGCGGTGCCGTCCCCGCGGTAGGAGAGCAGAAGCGGCTCCAGGTTCGCTCCCGTACCGCGCATCAGGGCGGCGCGGTCCTCGACCACCTCGTCTATCACGCCCTCGTGCGGCAGCACTCTGCCGTCCTCGGGCGGGGAGAGTTCCAGGGCGCCGATCAGGCCGCGTTGCAGCACGTCGCCGCGCCGCTGCTCGTAGACGTACAGAGCGGGCTGCGGGTCGAACGCCAGCACGCCCTCCGCCAGCCACCGCCGGAGCGTGCGGGCGGCCTTGGTCTGCCGGGCGGACTCGTCGTCGGCCTGCGGCAGGATCAGCCGGACGATGTTGTAGGGGTCGGCGGTCTCCAGGTCGCGTACTTCGTCGGGCCTGACCACGACGTCGTACGGCGGAGAGGTCACAGCGGCGAGACCGCTGACCTTCTCGGGGGCGTAGCGCAGCCCGCGGAAAGGGGAGAGCCGGAGGCCGTCACTGGTCATCCCTGCATGCTAAGCCGGGGCGAGGGAGGGGGCGGGAGAGGGTGCGGCCGGACGGGACGGGATGATCGGGGGAGGGACCACCGGCCCGGGGTCCTGGGGACGACCGGGCGGGGCGGCCGGGCCACCGGCCTGGGAGCAGGACCGTTGCGAGGAGAGCGAGAGATCATGCAGGGCACTGCGCGCACGCGCCCGTCCGGCAGCAGCCGGGCGCTGCGGGAGGCCTACGACACAGCGCTGCTCGACCTGGACGGGGTGGTGTACGTCGCCGGGGAGGCGGTGCCGCACGCCGTCCCGTCCCTGGAAGGCGCCCGCGCCGCCGGCATGCGGCTGGCGTTCGTGACCAACAACGCGGCCCGTACGCCCCGTTCGGTGGCAGACCACCTCAGCCGCCTCGGCGTGCCGGCCGAGGCGTCGGACGTGATCACCTCGGCGCAGGCCGTGGCCAGGCTGATCGCCGAGCAGCACCCGGCGGGGGCGCGGGTCCTGGCCATCGGCGGGGACGGGCTGAAGGAGGCGCTGCGCGAACGGGGCCTGGCCGTCGTGGAGTCGGCCGACGACGATCCGGCCGCCGTGGTCCAGGGCTACGGCGGGCCGGAGCTGCCCTGGGGCCGGCTGGGCGAGGCGGCGCTGGCGGTCGGCCGGGGAGCGGTGTGGTACGCGTCCAACGGCGACATGACGATCCCCGGCGACCGGGGCATACTGCCCGGCAACGGGGCGGCGGTGGAGGTCGTACGGGCGGCGACGCGGTGGATGCGGGATGCGCCCGAGCCGCAGATCGCGGGGAAGCCGCTGCCGCCCATGCACCGGGAGACGGTCCTGCGGACGGGCGCGCAGCGGCCACTGGTCGTCGGCGACCGGCTGGACACCGACATCGAGGGCGCCCACGTCGGCGGGGTCGACTCGCTGCTCGTGCTGACGGGTGTGACGGACGGTGCGCAGCTGCTGGCGGCACCGCCCGAACACCGGCCCGTCTACGTCGCCCGGGACCTGCGTGGACTGGCCGAGCCGCAGCCGGAGTTGACGGATCCGGAGGCGGGCGCGGGGACGAGGACGGCGAGCGGGACCCGCCCGCCTCATGTCGTCGGCTGCGGCGGCTGGCGCGCGTGGGCGGGCCCGGACGCGCTCGGACTCGAAGGTGAGGGCGAAGTGCTCGACGGGCTGCGGGCGTTGTGCGGTGCGGCCTGGAGCGCGGCCGGGGAGGGCAGGTGCCGGCTCGACGCCGGGCCCGCGCTGGCGCGGCTGGAGCTGTGAGGCCCGGCGGGCAGCCCGCCGGGCCGCTGTGCCCGCTCAGTCGCCGCCGGCTGCCGCCGCGCCCGAGACCGCTTCCTCGACGAGCTGCTCCTCCGTGGCGTCCGCCCGCCAGTAGCCGGTGAACTTGACGGTCCTGCGGTCGAACAGACGCTCCCGCACCAGGTGCCGCCGCAGCGCCTTGACCGTGCCGGCCTCGCCCGCGATCCAGGCGTAGGGAGTGCCTTCCGGGAGCCTCGCGGCGCTCAGGGAGCCGAGTACGAAGTCCGTACGGGGCAGAGCCGTGTTCTGCCTGACGAGCCAGGTGATGTCGGCGTCCGCCACCGTCGGAAGGTCCTGGATGTCGCCTGCCTGGGGCACTTCGATCCACACCTTCGCCGGAGTGCCGGGCGGCAGCCACTCGAGAATTCCGGCGACGGCGGGGAGAGCGGTCTCGTCCCCGCTGATGAGGACCCAGTCGGTGCCGGGCGGCGGCCTGAAGTCGACGCCGCCGTTGTCGTCCTCCACGGGGCCCAGGACGGTGACGCGGTCGCCGGGACGGGCGGTCGCGGCCCACCGCGACGCCGGGCCCGCCGGTACGAAGCCCGACTCGCCCGCGTCGGCGGGGTCGCCCACGCCGTGCAGTGCGAAGTCGACGTCCAGCTCCTCGCGGGGGAAGCGCCGCTGCTCGCGGACGGTGTAGGTGCGCATGATGCCGCGCACGTCCGGGTCCATGGCCCGCCAGACGGTGAACCAGGCGTCGCCCGCTTCGCTCGGCACGACCGGGGCGTCCTGGCCGGGATGCGGGAGGAAGAGTTTGATCCGCTGGTCGCGACCGCCCGAGGCGAACCTCCGCAGGGCGTCGCCGCCGAAGGTGATGCGCACCATCGAGGGGCTTGTGCGCCGGGCGGCGACCACGTGCACGTCGAAGAATTCGAACGGAACGGCGGGGGCGGGGGCTTCGGGGGCTGCGGTGCTCATGTTGCCGGCTCTCCTCCCGGAGTGCTGTACGGGTGCGGAAGCGGGTCCGTACGTTCTGGGCGGTTCGGGTGCCGTACGCGGGACCGGCGGCTGCGGTGTGGCTTCGCGCCGTGTGTGCGGTCCGCGCTCGGCGTCTGCGTCGTGGTGTTCGGTGGCGGGGCGGCCGGTGAGCGGCCGTCGGCTGATGCTGCCGGTCCGGCGGGCCGCGAACGGATCGCCGGACCGGCCTCGGGGGACGGGTCAGCGGACCTTCTTCGCTTCCTCGACGGCCTTCGCGAGCCCCTCCAGGAGAGGTGCGGCACCGGCGTAGGAGAAGCGCGGCTCGGCGTCCCACGTCGTCACCTGTCCCGCCTTGACCGCGGGCAGGTCGGACCAGGACGGCTTGGACTTCAGGGCGTCCGGCTGGAGTGCCTGCGTCCGGTTGTCGAGCATGATCACGTCTGCCTTGTACTTGTCGGCGTTCTCCCAGCTCAGCTCCTCGAAGAAGCCCTGCTTGCTGAGCTTCTCGGGGACGACGATGTCGACACCGAGCTCCTTGAAGTACTTCAGGTCCGCGTTGGCCGACGGGTCGGAGACGTACATGAGGTCCGGGGACCCGGAAGCGGCCATCACCTTCAGGCCGCTCGACTTGGCGGTCCTGCGCAGCTTCTCGGCCGCCTTCTCGAACCGCGCCTTGTCGTCGGCGACCTTCTTCGCCTTGAGGTCGGCGCCGAGCGCGCCGGCGAGTTCGGCGAAACGCTTGATGGACTCCAGCATCGAGGTCTCGGCGGTCCTGAGGGCCAGCGCGGGCGCCAGCTTGAGGATCTTCGACTTGCTCTCGTCCGGCACGTACCAGAGGGCGTCCTCGACGTACATGTTGGTGACGAGCAGCTGTGGCCGGGTCTTGGCGTACTTCTCGATGTCGAACTCGCCGTAGGCGTTGCCGATGATCTTGAGCTTGTCCACGTCCAGGTCGCCGGCGAGCACGTCCGGCTCGCCGTTCTTCTTCTTCGTCGGCCCGAAGACGCCGACGATCGCGTCCCCGGCGCCGAAGTCGTGCAGGGCCGCGGCGGTGCCGACGTAGGCGACGATGCGCTGCGGCTCGGCATCCAGGCTGATCTTCTTCTTCCGGTCGTCCGTGAAGGACCAGGCGCCGCCTTTCCCGGACCCGGAGCCCGAGCCGTCCTCGCCTCCGCAGGCGGTGAGCAGAGCGCCCAGGCCGACGGCGCCGCCGGCGGCCAGCAGGCCACGGCGGGAGAGGGTGGTGTACGCGGACGAGTTGGACATGACGCGCCTTCTCTTCTCGATGTCGTACGGGCGGCTGTGTGCCGAGATGCTGGTTAGGTTAACCTAACCAAAGTCCTAGTTGTCCAGTGGCCGGGGGTCCGCCCCTCCCGGCCCCGACCGGAGCCGGTACGTGACTCTCATCAAGTCCCGCCAGACGCACCGGGGTTCGGCCGCCCAACGGCCCGTGCCTCCCGGAACGCCCCCGGAACAGGGCCGGTTCGGCTCTCACGAGCAGCCCGGCGGTCCGGCCGGCAGCAACCGCCCGGCCCGGGAACGGAGTTCGGACAAGAAGGGCCCCGGCGCCTCTTACAGCGACCGCGGCCGTTCCGCCCTGCGTACCGCCGGACTGCTCGGCGCCGCTGCCCTCTTGGCGCTCGTGTGCGTCCTCAGCCTCGCCGTCGGTGCGAAGCAGCTGACGGCGGGTGAGGTGCTCGGCGGCCTGACCGACCCGGGCTCCTCCGCGTACACGGTCGTCCACGAGATGCGTCTGCCGCGGACCGTGCTGGGCCTGCTGGCCGGTACCGCACTCGGACTCGCGGGCGGTCTGATGCAGGCCCTCACCCGCAATCCCCTCGCCGATCCGGGCGTGCTGGGCATCAACGCCGGGGCGGCGGCGGCCGTCGTCACCGCGATCTCCCTCTTCGGCGTGACGGGTTACACCGGCTACATCGGCTTCGCCTTCCTCGGTGCCGCAGCGGTCTCGGTCGGCGTATACGCCGTCGGCGGCGGACGCGGAGCCACGCCGGCGCGGCTCGCACTCGTCGGCACGGCCCTCAACGCGGCGCTCGTCTCCTACGTCAACGCCGTGCAGCTCCTCGACACGGCCTCGCTCGACCGGATGCGCTTCTGGACGGTCGGCTCGCTCGCCAGGGCGCAGGACGACATCAACCTCAAGGCGCTGCCGTTCGTACTCACCGGCGTCGCGCTGGCACTGCTCCTCGCAAGGCCGCTGAACGCGCTCGCACTCGGCGAGGACGCCGCCCGTGCACTGGGCTCACGCCCCGAACTGACGCGCGGCGCCGTCATCGTCGCGGTGACGCTGCTGTGCGGTGCCGCGACCGCAGCGTGCGGGCCCATCGTCTTCGTCGGCCTGATGGTGCCGCACATGGTGCGTTCCCTGACCGGGCCGGACCTGCGCTGGATGCTGCCCTACTGCGCGCTGCTGGCGCCGGTGCTGATGCTCGGTGCGGACGTGCTGGGGCGGGTGCTGGGCAGGCCCGCGGAGCTTCAGGTCGGCATCGTCACGGTCGTGCTGGGCGGGCCGTTCTTCCTCTACTTCGTCCGTCGCCGGAGGGTGGCGCAGGCATGAGCGTCATACGGACGGCGAGCGGTCACTCCGTGGCGTTCCGGCCGCGGGCCCTGATCACGGGGACGGTGTGCGCGGCCCTCGCGTTCGCTGTGGCCGTCGTCGCGATCGGCAGCGGCGAATACCCCATGGGCCCGGTGGAGGTGCTGCGCACGCTCGCCGGCCGGGGCGACCCCGCCGACGCCTTCATCGTCAACGAACTCAGGCTGCCGCGCGCCGTCTCCGCTCTCGCGGTGGGCGCCGCCCTCGCGCTGGGCGGTGCCGTCTTCCAGGCGGTGGTGCGCAATCCGCTCGGCAGTCCGGACGTGCTCGGCTTCACCCACGGTGCGGCGACGGGCGCCCTGACCGCCATCGTGATCGTCGGCGGAGGCAGTGCGGCGCTCGCCGGCGGCGCGCTCCTGGGCGGGGTCCTCACCGGCATCCTCGTGTACGGACTGGCCTGGCGCCGTGGCATGCACGGCTACCGGCTGGTGCTCGTCGGGGTGGGCGTGGCCGCGATCCTCACCGGGGTCAACGGGTATCTGCTGACGCGAGCCCAGATCACCGAGGCCGGGCGGGCGGTGCTGTGGATGACCGGGAGCCTCAGCGGACGCGGCTGGGAGGACGTCGCGCCGCTGCTGGGCGGCATCGCCGTGCTCGTGCCCGTGGTGATGCTGGGGTGCGCCCGCGGACTGCGCATGATGGAAATGGGTGACGACGCCGCGTACGCCCTGGGAGTGCGGGTGGAGCGGGTCCGGCTGGCGCTGCTGGCCGCGGCCGTGCTGCTGGTGGGACTGGCTGCTGCCGCGGCGGGACCTGTCGCCTTCGTGGCCCTGACGGCACCGCAGTTGGCGAGGCGGCTGACCAAGTCGCCCGGCCCGAACCTGCTTCCGTCGATGTGCATGGGAGCCGCGCTGCTTGCCGCCGCCGACCTCGCCGCCCAACGGGCCTTCAGCGGGCACGAGTTGCCGGTGGGCGTGGTCACGGGCGTGCTGGGCGGCGGCTACCTGGTATGGCTGCTGGCGACCGAGCGCAGGGCGGGACGGATATGAGCGCGAGGGCGGATGCCTCCGCCACTGCCGGTACGGATGACGCCGGGCGGGCCGCGGAGGCCGGCGGGACGACGGATGCGACGAGCGCCAGTGCGGGTGCGAGGACCAGTGCCAGGACCAGTGCGAGGACCAGTGCGAGGACGACCGTGACGACACAGCAGAAACCGCAGACGGTGTCCGCGGAGGCAGAAGCAGAGGCGGCGGAGGAGACGGCGGCGGAGGCAGACGCGGCGGCGGAGGCAGATGCGGCGGCGGGGGCGGAGAAGGCGCATCCCGCGCCCTCCTGGGCACCGGACTCCGGGGCCGCCGCGAGGCTTTCGGGGGAGAAGCTCACCCTCGCCTACGACCGGCGGACCATCAGCGAAGGCCTGGACATCGCCGTGCCGGACAACTCCTTCACGGTCGTCGTCGGGCCCAACGCATGTGGGAAATCGACCCTGTTGAGGGCCCTCTCCCGGATGCTCAAGCCCGCCGCGGGCTCCGTCCTGCTGGACGGCGCCGACATCGGCGGCATGCCCGCGAAGAAGCTGGCACGCACGCTCGGTCTGCTTCCCCAGTCGTCCGTCGCCCCGGACGGGATCACCGTCGCCGACCTCGTGGCACGCGGCCGGTATCCGCACCAGGGGCTGCTGCGGCAGTGGTCGCGGGAGGACGAGCGCGTCGTACAGGAGTCGATGGCGGCGACGGCGGTCGAGGATCTGGCCGACCGCTTCGTCGACGAACTCTCCGGCGGGCAGCGGCAGCGCGTCTGGCTCGCGATGGCTCTGGCCCAGCAGACGCAGCTGCTGCTGCTCGACGAGCCGACGACGTACCTCGACATCGCCCACCAGATCGAGGTGCTGGACCTGTGCGCCGGACTCCACGAGGAGCAGGGCCGCACGCTCGTCGCGGTGCTGCACGACCTGAACCACGCGGCGCGCTACGCCACCCATCTCATCGCCATGCGCGGCGGCCAGGTCGTGGCGCAGGGCGCCCCCGGCGACATCGTCACCGCACAGCTGGTGGAGGAGGTCTTCGGCATGCCGTGCAGGGTGATCGAGGATCCGGAGACGGGAACGCCGCTCGTGGTGCCGGCCGCCCGGGAGCGTACGCGGGAGATGCGGACGGCGTGAGCCGCCCGGGTACGGGCGGGAGCCGGGGAGCGCACCGGAGGCGGTAGCGTCAGAGGCATGAGCGAGCCGATGCCGGGTCCGATTCCGGCGCAGTACGACGGGGGGCCCGCCGCCCCTGTGGAAGCAGCGGAGACCACGCAGCCGGCACCACCGGCACCGCCCCGGCAGGAAGTTCCGCTGCCGGCGGCCCCGGCCGCGGAGCACGCCGACGACCAGGCCGGGCCCGGAACCGCGGCGGAGGCCGGACCCGGGCCGGACGGGACCGAAGGACGGTACGACAGCCGGGAGGGGGACGAGAGCGGTGAGCCGGACGACGGCCCCCGCCCGCTCGGCCTGCGCACCGAGCCCACCGGACACTCACCGGTCGACGCCCGGTTGAGGCGTCTGGAGGACGCGGACCACCTGGCCGTCTCGGGGCATCTCGAGGTCTACGAGGACGTGCACCGCGGCCTGCGCGACACCCTCACGGCACTCGACCGTCCCGCTCCCGGACCCGCGCCCGCCCCCCGGGTTCCCGGGCACCCGCACCCGGGGAGCTGATCCGTGCCGCGACGCCGACTCGACGCGGAACTGGTGCGCCGCAAACTGGCCCGCTCCCGCGAGCACGCCGGCCGGCTCATCGCCGAGGGACGGGTGACCGTCGGCGGCAACGTCGCCGCCAAGAGCGCCACGCAGGTGGAGACGAGCGCCGCGGTCGTCGTCCGCGACGACGGGACCGACCCCGGCTACGTCTCCCGCGGAGGCCACAAACTCGCGGGCGCCCTCGGTGCGTTCGTGCCGCGCGGGCTGTACGTCCAGGGCCGCCGCGCCCTGGACGCCGGAGCATCGACCGGCGGCTTCACCGATGTGCTCCTGCGTGCGGGGGTCCGGGAGGTCGTCGCCGTGGACGTGGGCTACGGGCAGCTCGCCTGGTCGCTGCGGAGCGACGAGCGCGTCACCGTCAAGGACCGTACGAACGTACGGGAGTTGACGCTGGACGACGTGGACGGTGAACCGGTCGGTCTCGTCGTGGGCGACCTCTCCTTCATCCCTCTGGGACTCGTGCTCCCCGCCCTCGTACGGTGCGCCACCCCTGACGCCGATCTCGTGCTCATGGTCAAGCCGCAGTTCGAGGTCGGCAGGGAACGGCTCGGCAGCGGCGGTGTGGTGCGCAGCGCCGAACTGCGGGCCGGAGCAGTCAGTACGGTCGCCGCGCAGGCAGCCGCACTGGGCCTCGGGACGATGGGGGTGACGGCGAGTCCGCTGCCGGGGCCGTCCGGCAATGTCGAGTACTTTCTGTGGCTGCGCGCCGGTGCACCGGAGATCGACCCGGCCGCTGTCGAGCAAGCTGTGGCGGAGGGCCCGAAATGACGACATCGACCAGCGGACGCAGCGGCGCACAGGACGGCGAGGGCGGTGAAGGCGGCGGGGAACGCACCGTCTTCCTGCTCGCCCACACGGGCCGTCCCGCCGCCGTACGCAGCGCGGAACTCGTCGTACAGGGACTGCTCCGCAACGGGATCGGGGTGCGGGTCCTCGAGGCGGAGGCAAGTGATCTGCCGCTGCCGGACCCGGTGCGCAAGGTTCCCTCCACCTCCGACGCCGTCGAAGGCTGCGAACTGATCGTGGTTCTCGGCGGGGACGGGACGCTGCTGCGCGGTGCCGAGTTCGCGCGCGCCTCGGGCGTCCCGATGCTGGGGGTCAACCTCGGCCGCGTCGGTTTCCTCGCGGAGGCCGAGCGGGACGACCTCGACAAGGTGGTGCACCGGGTGGTCACCCGGGGTTACGAGGTCGAGGAACGCATGACGCTCGACGTGCTCGTACGCAACGACGGGCGCACCGTGCACCACGACTGGGCCATCAACGAGGCGTCGGTGGAGAAGGCGTCCCGCGAACGGATGCTGGAGGTCGTCACCGAGGTCGACAACCGGCCGGTGTCCCGCTTCGGCGGCGACGGGGTGGTCTGTGCCACACCGACCGGTTCCACGGCCTACGCCTTCTCGGCGGGCGGCCCGGTCGTGTGGCCGGAGGTGGAGGCGCTGCTCATGGTGCCGATCAGCGCGCACGCGCTGTTCGCCAGACCCCTGGTGACCGCGCCCGATTCGGTGCTCGCGGTGGAGGTGCAGCCGCAGACGCCCCACGGCGTCATGTGGTGCGACGGCCGGCGCAGCGTCGAACTCCCGGCGGGCGCACGTGTGGAGGTACGGCGAGGGTCCGTCCCGGTGCGCCTCGCGCGGTTGCACCACGCCTCGTTCACGGACCGCCTCGTCGCCAAGTTCGCGTTGCCCGTTGCCGGTTGGCGTGGAGCGCCGCACTGAGGGGTGAACTTCGCACTGCCCCGGGCGCGGTCCCGCCGGTCACGTTCCGCGCGCTCGTCCGCCTGTGAGCGAGGCGTCACGGTTCCCGCCGGGACGGGCCTGGGGTGGGGGTACCTCCGCGGACTGCGTATGGTCGTACCCGTGTTGGAGGAGATGCGGATCAGGTCCCTGGGCGTGATCGACGACGCCGTCGTCGAACTGTCCCCTGGTTTCACCGCGGTGACCGGTGAGACGGGTGCGGGCAAGACCATGGTCGTCACCAGCCTGGGCCTGCTGCTCGGCGGGCGCGCCGACGCCGCGCTCGTACGTGCCGGAGCGAAGGCCGCGTCCGTCGAGGGGCGGATAGTCGTGGCCCCGGCCTCGCCCCCGGCGCTGCGTGCGCGCGAGGCGGGCGCCGAGGTGGAGGACGGGGAGCTGCTCGTCAGCCGCACCGTCTCGGCCGAGGGCCGCTCCCGCGCCCACGTGGGCGGCCGTTCCGTGCCCGTCGGGCTGCTCGCGGAGCTCAGCGACGACCTCGTGGCCGTGCACGGCCAGACCGACCAGCAGGGCCTGCTGCGCCCCGCCCGGCAGCGGCAGGCGCTGGACCGCTTCGCCGGCGAGGCCGTCTCCGCACCCCTCGCCGCATGGACCGAGGCGTACCGGCGGCTGCGCAAGGTCAGCAGCGAACTCGACGAGATCACCACCCTCGCCCGCGAACGCGCGCAGGAGGCGGACATGCTCCGCTTCGGTCTGGAGGAGATCTCCGCCGCCGGACCCCAGGCGGGCGAGGATGCCGAACTCGCCGCCGAAGCCGAGCGGCTCGGCCACGCCGAAGCCCTCGCCTCCGCTGCCACCACCGCGCACGGCGCCCTGGCGGGCGATCCCGCCGACCCCGAGATCGTGGACGCCGGCGCGCTCGTCTCCGCAGCGCACCGCGCGCTGGAAGCCGTACGGGCGCACGACCCGGCGCTCGCCGCACTGGCCGACCGGCTGGGTGAGGTCTCGATCCTGATGGGCGACGTGGCGGGGGAGCTGGCCGGATATGCCGACAACCTGGACGCGGACCCGCTGCGGCTCGCCGCGGTCGAGGAGCGCCGGGCGGCGCTGACACAGCTCACCCGCAAGTACGGGGAGGACATCTCAGCCGTTCTCAGCTGGGCGGAGGTGAGCGCCGCACGCCTCACCGAACTCGAGGGCGACGACGAGCGCATCGGCGAACTCACAGCGGAACGCGACGCACTGCTCGCCGAACTGACCGTGCTCGCACAGCAGTTGACCGACGCTCGTACGGACGCGGCCAAACGGTTCGCCGACGCCGTCACCGAGGAGCTCTCCGAACTCGCCATGCCGCACGCCCGCGTGACGTTCGCTCTCCGGCGCGGCGACGCGGCAGAAGGCACCGAGGGCCTCCAGCTCGACGGCCGTGACGTCGCGTTCGGGCCGCACGGAACCGACGAGGTCGAGCTGCTGCTCGCGCCCCACCCCGGCTCCCGGCCCCGTCCGATCGCCAAGGGCGCCTCGGGCGGTGAGCTCTCCAGGGTGATGCTCGCCGTCGAGGTGGTCTTCGCCGGTTCCGACCCCGTGCCGACCTACCTCTTCGACGAGGTCGACGCGGGCGTCGGCGGAAAGGCAGCCGTCGAAGTCGGACGGCGTCTCGCACGGCTGGCCAGGTCCGCCCAGGTCGTGGTGGTCACACACCTCCCGCAGGTCGCCGCGTTCGCCGACAGGCACCTCGTGGTGGAGAAGACGGACGACGGGTCGGTCACGCACAGCGGCGTCAAGGCGATGGAGGGCGAGGACCGGGTGCGTGAGCTGTCCCGGATGCTCGCCGGCCAGGAGGACTCCCAGCTGGCGCGGGCGCACGCCGAGGAGCTGCTGGAGGCTGCCCGTACGGGCACCTGACCCGCACGCCGTGGCCGGACCCGGGGCGTCCGGCGTCGTGATCCGGCCAGTGGCCGCGTCCTCCGTGTGGGTGATAGCTGTACCGTGCAGACGCGTGGAGCCGCGCCGCCGGCGCAGGTATGGTCCGGGGGCCCCGCCACCGGCTGGCATGCTGGGCGCGGATCGGCCGTACGGGCGAGTCCCCGCCCTCCCGCCGTGCGTGCGCTCCCCGGCAGCAGCCGTGCAGTCCGTCCTCAGAAGTCGCTTTGGAGATCGACCAGTTGTGACCCGTCCCCCCACGCCTACTCCGCCGTCCCTGGGCCCGGCACCACCCCACGCCGTGCAGGTGGTCGACGGCGCCAGCGCGGGCACCGGCGCCCATGTGCGGTCCCTGGCCGAGGGGCTCGTGGCGCGCGGGCTTCGGGTCACCGTCTGTGCGCCGCCCGGCGCCGAACCCACGTACGGCTTCGAAGACATCGGCGCCCGCTTCGTGCCGCTCCCCGGCCGCAGCGAAGCGGAGGCGGCCGCGGCCCTGCGACGGGTCTGCGCCGACGCCGACCTGGTCCACGCGCACGGCGTCCGGGCCGCGCTGCCGGCCCTCTCCGCACTCGTCCTGACGGGGCGGCGGCGCGCGCCGTTCGTCGTCACCTGGCACCGCCGGGGTCACGCGTCGGGGGCGCGGGCCCACTGGAGACGGCTCATGGAGCGCAGGGTGGCCCGTGGCGCGACCGTCGTCCTGGCCGCGACGACGGACCTGGTCGACCGGGCACGGCGGCTGGGGGCGCGCGACGCGAGGCTCGCGCCGGTCGTGCTGCCGGGACGTGTCCGCCGGAGCGACGCCGCAGCGCCGGCGGAGCCGCACCGGTCGGCGGAGGAGCGGCGTCACCACAAGTCGCGTGCCGAAGTGGGCGCGGTGGGGCGCCCGTTGGTCTTCTCCGTGGGCCGCCTCGACGTCCACCACGGCTACGGCACCGTGCTGACGGCCGCACGCGCGTGGCGCGACCTCGACCCGCCGCCGCTGCTTGCCATCGCGGGGGAGGGGCCGCAGCGCGGGGAGCTGCAACGGCGCGTCGACGAGGAGGCGCTTCCGGTGCGGCTGCTGGGGCGGCGCGAGGACGCCTTCGAACTGCTGGCAGGAGCGGACGTCGCGGTGCTCACCGCCCGCTGGGAAGGCCGGTCCCTGCTGGCGGAGGAGGCGCTGCACGGCGGGGTGCCGCTGGTCGCCACCTCGGTCGGGG
The DNA here is from genome assembly GCF_042653885.1 of Streptomyces ovatisporus. NCBI lineage: Bacteria > Bacillati > Actinomycetota > Actinomycetes > Kitasatosporales > Streptomycetaceae > Streptomyces > Streptomyces ovatisporus. The sequence goes on along the minus strand of NZ_JBHSFH010000013.1, from coordinate 430,544 downwards.
GCGTTCCCGAACTGGTCGGTGACGGCGCCCTGCTGGTGCCGTACGGAGACGCGGACGCGCTCGCCTCCGAGGTGCGCGGACTGCTGGCCGACCCCGTGAGGCGGGAACGGCTGGCCGCGGAGGGACGTGCGCGCGCCTCGGAGTGGCCGACCGAAGAGGCCACCGTGGCCCATGTGCTGAGCGTCTACGACGAGTTGACGAGCTGACGAGCTGACAGGCCGACGCGGGCAGGGCCCCGCTGACGGGCCGGTGCGCGGCGGACGGGCCGACCGGCAGGCGTGGCGGACCTCAGCTGGAGTCCCGCACGACCAGCGAGGCGGGCGTCACGACCGGTGCGGGCGGCGCCGCGTCGGGGATCAGGCCGATCCGCCCGAGAAGCAATTCGGCCATGATGCGGCCCATCCCTTCGACGTCCTGCCGCACCGTGGTGAGGGCGGGCTCCGACCATGCGGCGGGTTCCAGGTCGTCGTAGCCGACGACCGACACGTCCTGCGGCACCCGGCGCCCCTGGGCGCGGAGCGTACGGAGCGCCCCGGAGGCCATGAGGTCGTTCGCGGCGAAGACGGCGTCCAGGTCGGGTGCCGTGCGCAGCAGTTCGGCCATGGCGCGCTCGCCGCCGCCGGCGGTGAAGTCGCCCTGCGCCACGAGGGCCGGGTCCTTCTCGTGGACGCTGACGCCCAGGGCGTCGCAGTAGCCGTAGAGGCGGTCGAGTGCGGAGGTCTGGTCGAGGGGGCCGTTGATGAGAGCGATCCTGCTTCTGCCTCGCTCCTGCAAATGTGCAACGGCCTGGTGGGCCCCGCCCCGGTTGTCCGTGTCGACGTACAGCAGGTCCGGGTCGTCGTCCGCACCGGGCCAGCCGGGCCGGCCGCCGAAGACGGCGGGCAGCCCCGTGCGGGCGGCGATGTCAGGGAGGGGGTCGTCGCCGTGCAGCGAGAACATCAGGGCGCCGTCGACGTGCCCTGCCGACAGGTACCGTCCGATCCGTTCGTAGTCCTTGTGCTGTTCGAGCAGGATCAGCAGCAACTGCATGTCGTGCTCCGAGAGTTCGCGACTGATACCGCGCAACTGCTGGGCGAAGAACGGGTCTGCGAAGACGCGCCTCTCCGGTTCGGCGATGATCACGGCGATTGCTCCGGTGCGGCGGGTGACGAGGGTCCGGGCCGCGTTGTTGGGCACGTAGCCCAACTCCTCCACGGACTGCCGCACTTTCTCGCGGACCTCCGCCCGTACGCCCGCACCGCCGTTGACCACCCGCGACACCGTCGCACGCGAGACCCCGGCGTGGGCCGCCACGGCCTCCAGAGTCGGACGGGAATCGCGGAATGTGTGCACGGACAACTCCTTTTCTTTGCCTAGGTCTTGACCAATCACCAATCTATGGGCACCGTACAGGCCATGACGTGAGAGCGCTCTCACCCCCCACGAACGAGGAGCGTAAATCATGGTTTTGAAGAGCGACAGACGGCGCTGGGCACTCGCGGGTCTCGCGACGCTCGCCCTCTTCGGCGCCTGCATGGCGCCGAACGCGCAGGCGGACGAGGCGAATCCGGCGAAGGAGAAGGCCGCCGCCCTCCAGGAGGTCTGGCGTACGGACTTCGACGGCGCGGCGGGGTCACTGCCCTCCAGCGAGGACTGGATCATCGACAAGGGGCACAGTTACCCCGGCGGCCCCGCGAACTGGGGCACCGGCGAGATCCAGGAGTACACCGACAGCCCCGACAACCTTCAGCTCGACGGTGACGGGCACCTGAAGATCACGGCGTTGAAGAACGGCGACACCTGGACCTCGGCCCGTATCGAGACCCAGCGCACCGACTTCGCGGCCCCCGAGGGCGGCGTCATGCGGATCGAGGCGGGCATCAAGCTGCCCGAGCCCGCCGGGGAAGCCGCGCTCGGCTACTGGCCGGCGTTCTGGACCCTGGGCGAGGACTACCGCGGCAATTACCACAACTGGCCCGGGGTCGGCGAGTTCGACATCATGGAGAACGTCAACGGGCAGACCACCACCCACGGCGTGCTGCACTGCGGCGTCAACCCCGGAGGCCCGTGCAACGAGACCACGGGCATCGGCAAGGCCCACGAGTGCGCGGGCTCCTGCAAGACGGAGTTCAGCGAGTACGCGCTGGAGCTGGACCGCAGCGGTGAGACCGAGGAGCTGCGCTGGTACGCCGACGGCCAGCACTTCCACACCGTCAAGGAGACCGATGTGGACGCCCAGACCTGGGCGGACGCCACGCACCACGGTCATTTCATCCTGCTGAACCTCGCGATGGGCGGGGCCTTCCCCGACGGCGTCGCGGGCCGGCAGACCCCCACCGCCGCCACTCAGCCGGGCGGCTCCATGTCCGTGGACTACGTGTCCGTGGAAACCACCGGAGGTGCCGTCAAGTGATCAGCCGCAGGTCTCTCATCCGCGGTGCAGCCGCCGCAGCGATCGCCGCTCCGGCCACGGGCCTCCTCGTGACCGAGGCCGGAGGCGTCACCCGCAGGAAGACGGGCGGGAAAGCCGCAGCCATGCCGCTGAAGATCGTCAACAACAGCGGCGAGTACGGCAACGCCTCGATCCACGTCTACATCGTGGGCAACGACGGCACCAACCAGGTACGCGTCACCCCCGAGGGCGAGTTGAAGCCCGTAGCCATCGGCGACAACGGGTCCGACGGGTTCACCGACTACGCGATTCCGCTGGCGGGCAGCGGCGAGACGACTCTCCAACTGCCCGAGATGTCGGGCCGGATCTACTTCGCGCTCGGCGACAAGCTGAAGTTCAAAGCGGTCGAGGGAGGCGACGGCAAGGCCGCGCTGGCCTACCCGGCGGCATGGGTGGAGTCCGACCCCAACTTCGGGGTGCTGCACGACTGTGCGGAGTTCACCTACAAGGGCGGGGCCATGTACTGCAACACCACCATGGTCGACATGTTCAGCGTGCCGCTGTCCATCCAGCTCAAGGGCGACAAGGACCAGACGACCGGCACGCTCAAGGACGGTGCGCGGGCGAAGGTCTTCCAGGACCTCAAGGGCGCCGAGGCGTTCTCGAAGCTGGTCATCGACGACAAGCGCGTCATCGCCCCCGGCCACGGCATGGGTTCGGGCCTCTTCGCCGAGAACTACTTCGACGCGTACATCGACGAGGTGTGGAGCACCTACGCCGGCAAGGACCTGGTCGTCACCACGAACGCCGGCAAGTTCACCGGACGGGTCAGCGGCGACAAGCTCTCCTTCACCGGTCCGGCCGAGGTCTCCTTCGACAAGCCCAGCACGAAGGACGTCCTCTTCTGCGACGGCGCACTCGCCGCACCCAACGACGGGACCACCGGACCCGTCGCGGCGATCCTGGGTGCCGCGTTCAACCGCACCACGCTCGCCTCGGTCGCCGACCAGCCCACCACGGACCCCGCGGAGTTCTACAAGGGGGACTCGGCCCACCAGTACGTCAAGGCCATGCACGAGGCCACCGTCGACGGCAAGGCCTACGGCTTCGCCTTCGACGACGTCGCCGGGTTCGCGTCCTACATCGAGGACGGCGGCGCCAGCGAGATCACACTCACGCTGACCCCGTTCTGAGGGAGCCCCCGGCCGGGCACACCGCCCCGCTGGACTTCCCCCGCGCCGCCCCGCCAGGCGCGGGGGAAGCCGTCCCTCAACGCCACGCCCGCTGCCGGTGGTCCCCGGCAGCGGGCGTGGTTCCGTTCGTCCGCGCTCGACTCGCAGCTTCGCCGCTCCGCGGCTCAGGCGGCGGCGTCAGCCCCCGTACGCCCCCGAGGCCGTCAGGCGCAGGGCCGTGTCGATCAGCGGCACGTGGCTGAACGCCTGCGGGAAGTTGCCCACCTGGCGCTGCAGCTTGGAGTCCCACTCCTCGGCCAGCAGGCCCAGGTCGTTGCGGAGGGAGAGCAGCTTCTCGAAGAGCTTCCGCGCCTCCTCGACGCGCCCGATCATCGCCAGGTCGTCGGCGAGCCAGAACGAGCAGGCGAGGAACGCGCCCTCCTCGCCCTGGAGTCCGTCCACGTTGTCGCCGTCGAGCTGCGAGGTCGGGTAACGCAGCACGAAGCCGTCCTCCGTGGACAGCTCCCGCTGGATCGCCTCGACGGTACCGATGACGCGCTTGTCGTCGGGCGGCAGGAAGCCCATCTGCGGGATGAGCAGCAGGGAGGCGTCCAGTTCACGCGAACCGTAGGACTGCGTGAAGGTGTTGCGCTCCTTGTCGTACCCCTTCTCGCACACGTCGCGGTGGATCTCGTCCCGCAGGTCACGCCACCGCTCCAGCGGCCCGTCGACGTCACCGGACTCGATCAGCTTCACCGTACGGTCGACCGCGACCCAGGCCATCACCTTCGAGTGCACGAAGTGCCGCCTGGGGCCGCGGACCTCCCAGATGCCCTCGTCCGGCTCGTCCCAGTGGTCCTCCAGGTAGCCGATGAGCTTCAGCTGGAGCAGGGAGGCGTAGTCGTTGCGGGAGAGGCCCGTCATGTGGGCGAGGTGCAGCGCCTCGGTCACCTCGCCGTACACGTCCAGCTGGAGCTGGCCCGCCGCGCCGTTGCCGATACGGACGGGGACGGAGTTCTCGTACCCGGGAAGCCAGTTGAGCTCCGCCTCGCTCAACTCCCGTTCCCCGGCGATGCCGTACATGATCTGCAGATTCTCCGGGTCGCCCGCGACCGCGCGCAGCAGCCACTCGCGCCAGGCCAGCGCCTCCTGGTGGTAGCCGGTGCGCAGCAGCGAGGAGAGGGTGATCGCCGCGTCCCGCAGCCACGTGAAGCGGTAGTCCCAGTTGCGCATGCCGCCGATGCACTCGGGGAGCGAGGTCGTCGGCGCGGCGACGATGCCTCCCGTCGGCGCGTACGTCAGCGCCTTCAGCGTGATCAACGACCGTACGACCGCCTCGCGGTAGGGGCCGTGGTACGTGCAGTGGTCGACCCACTCACGCCAGAAGTTCTCGGTCGCCTCCAGCGCCGACTCGGAGTCCGGCTCGGCCGGCGGGCTCTTGTGCGAGGCCTGCCAGCTGATGGTGAACGCGACGCGCTCGCCCGGAGCGATTGTGAAGTCCGAGTAGGTCGTCAGGTCCTTCCCGTACGTGTCGGCCTCGGTGTCCAGCCACACCGAGTCGGGCCCCGCGACGGCGACCGTGCGGCCCTCGATCTGCTGCACCCACGGCACGACCCAGCCGTACGAGAAGCGCATGCGCAGCGCCGAACGCATCGGCACGCGGCCGCTCACCCCTTCCACGATCCGCACCAGCTGCGGCGCGTGCTGTTCGCGGGGCGGCATGAAGTCGATGACGCGGACCGTGCCGCGCGGGGTGTCCCACTCGGACTCCAGGATCAGTGAGTCGCCGCGGTAGCGCCTGCGGGCCGCCTTGGGCGGCTCATCCCCGTTGACCTGGGGGCCCACCCGCCAGAAGCCGTGCTCCTCCGTGCCGAGAAGACTCGCGAACACGGCATGGGAATCGAAGCGCGGAAGACAGTGCCAGTCCACCGACCCGTCCCTGCCGATCAGGGCGGCGGTCTGCATGTCCCCGATGAGTGCGTAATCTTCGATGCGCCCAGCCACGTGCATCTCCAGTCGAACTGTGGCTCGCCCCCGTGGGACGTGCGATGACCTGCGAATATCCGTACTGCTCAATCACATGTCCGATCGAGCGTCCGAGCAGGATACGACCTGGCGGAGCCTTGTGCCTCGCGCTCGCCACACTATGGATAAGCCGAAGAGGTGAGCTTGCGTCATACCCGCTCACAAGGCGCGACCGCACCCTCACGGTAGGGGACGGAAAGCCGGGTCCGAAGCCGCCCGCTCTGTGAGGCCGGACGCACTCCCGCACAGGCGAGGCACAGCCTCACGGCGTCGCTGATACCCTGGTGGCCCGTGGACCGGTGGGCGCGAGTTCCCGGATCCGTCCTCGGATTCCCGGCACGGAAGCCCCCCGAACCGCAGCGACGGTACCCCTGAGCATCTGCTGCGCACCGACTGCGTACGAAGTCAGGGCGCCGGTGCGCAGCCCACCTCGCGACCACGGGAGCACCTCTTGGCATTGCCGCCCACATCCATGACGACCAAGCACCTCTTCGTCACGGGGGGTGTGGCTTCCTCGCTCGGCAAGGGGCTCACCGCCTCCAGCCTGGGTGCGCTCCTCAAGGCGCGGGGCCTGCGCGTCACGATGCAGAAGCTCGACCCGTATCTGAACGTCGACCCCGGCACGATGAACCCCTTCCAGCACGGTGAGGTGTTCGTCACGAACGACGGCGCCGAGACCGACCTGGACATCGGCCACTACGAGCGCTTCCTCGACGTCGACCTCGACGGCTCGGCCAACGTCACCACCGGCCAGATCTACTCCTCCGTCATCGCCAAGGAGCGCCGCGGCGATTACCTGGGCGACACGGTGCAGGTCATCCCGCACATCACGAACGAGATCAAGCACCGCATCCGGCGCATGGCCACGGACGACGTCGACGTCGTCATCACCGAGGTCGGCGGCACCGTGGGCGACATCGAGTCGCTGCCGTTCCTCGAAGCCGTCCGCCAGGTCCGTCACGAGGTCGGCAGGGACAACGTCTTCGTCGTGCACATCTCGCTGCTGCCCTACATCGGGCCCTCGGGCGAACTGAAGACGAAACCCACCCAGCACTCCGTCGCGGCGCTGCGCAGCATCGGCATCCAGCCCGACGCGATCGTGCTGCGCGCCGACCGTGAAGTGCCGCGCTCCATCAAGCGCAAGATCTCACTCATGTGCGACGTGGACGACGCCGCCGTCATCGCCTGCAGGGACGCGCCCTCGATCTACGACATCCCGAAGGTCGTCCACGCCGAGGGCCTGGACGCCTACGTCGTACGGAAACTGGACCTGCCCTTCCGCGACGTGGACTGGACGCAGTGGGACGACCTGCTGCGCCGCGTTCACCAGCCCGACCACGAGGTGACGGTCGCCCTCGTCGGCAAGTACATCGACCTGCCCGACGCGTATCTGTCCGTCACGGAGGCGCTGCGTGCCGGCGGTTTCGCCAACAACGCCCGCGTGAAGGTCAAATGGGTCACCTCCGACGACTGCCGCACGGCGGAGGGCGCCCGCCGCCAGCTCGGGGACTGCGATGCGATCTGCATCCCGGGCGGCTTCGGCGAACGGGGCGTCGAGGGCAAGGTGTCCACCATCACCTACGCCCGCGAGAACGGCGTTCCGCTGCTCGGCCTCTGCCTCGGCCTGCAGTGCATCGTCATCGAGGCCGCCCGGCACCTGGCGGGCATCGAGGGCGCCAACTCCACCGAGTTCGAACAGGGAACGGCGCACCCCGTGGTCTCCACGATGGCCGAGCAGCTCGACATCGTCGCCGGCGACGGCGACATGGGCGGCACCATGCGGCTGGGCCTCTACCCGGCCAAGCTCGCCGAGGGCTCGATCGTGCGCGAGGTGTACGGCGGCGAGCCGTACGTCGAGGAACGCCACCGGCACCGCTACGAGGTCAACAACGCCTACCGGGGCGAGCTTGAGAAGAAGGCCGGCCTGGTCTTCTCCGGCACTTCGCCGGACAACAAGCTCGTGGAGTACCTGGAGTACCCGCGGGAGGTGCACCCGTACCTGGTCGCCACCCAGGCCCATCCCGAGCTCCGCTCGCGGCCGACGCGCCCGCACCCGCTCTTCGCGGGCCTGGTCGCGGCAGCGGTGGCCCGTCAGCAGAGCGGGGGCGGGGCATGACACAGCACGGGCCGAGGACGCGCACCGTCGGAAGCCGCATCGCCGACTCCCCGCAGGAATGGGAAGTCACCGCCACCGAGGTGCCGTTCGAGGGCAAGAAGACAAGCGTCCGCACCGACGACGTGGTCATGCCCGACGGTTCGGTCGTACGCCGCGACTACCAGGTCCACCCCGGTTCCGTGGCCGTCCTCGCCCTGGACGAGGAGGACCGGGTGCTGGTCCTCAGCCAGTACCGCCACCCGGTGCGCCAGAAGCTGTGGGAGATCCCCGCCGGACTGCTCGACGTCCCCGGCGAGAACCCGCTGCACGCGGCACAGCGTGAGCTGTACGAGGAAGCGCACGTGAAGGCAGGCGACTGGCGCGTCCTGACCGACGTGTACACCACTCCCGGCGGCTGCGACGAGGCCGTCCGCATCTTCCTCGCCCGTGACGTCTCCGTCGCCGAAGGCGAACGCTTCGAGGTCTCGGAGGAGGAGGCCGACATGGAGCACGCCAGGGTTCCGCTGCCCGAACTCGTACGGGGTGCGCTGGCGGGGGAGTTGCACAACAACTGCCTCGTGGTGGGCGCGCTGGCGCTGAGCGCCGCCCTGGCCGCACCGGGCGGCCCGGACGCGCTGCGCCCGGCCGACGCCCCTTGGCCCGCCCGTCCGTTCCGGCCGTAGCGGCGCCGCACACGGGGCCGCCGGACCTCCGGCGGTCCCCGCGGCGCGGCGCCGGCACGGTCCCGCCCCCCGGACGGCGGGCACGCGCCGCGCGCCACGCACCCGTCCGTCCGCGGTGAACTACGCTCTGTGCGTTCCCGCCCACTGTTGCGGCGGGCTCGTACAGGCGCAGGTGGACGGGAGCGTGGCCCGTGACGGAGCAAGCGGTGCAGCCCACAGGCGCGGACGCGTCCGACAGGCCGCCCACGCCGCGTACGGACCGGCCGCACTCCGCGGGAGGCCCGGCCCGTGGTGCCTCGGCGGATGGTGGCGAAGAGACCCCGCCGGGCGGCACGTTGCCGGGCCGCAGCCGCGAACTCGACGAGCTGCGGGCCGACATGGAACGTGCCGGACTGCACACTCTGTCCGGGCGCCCGGCCCCGCACAGCCGCGTGCTCCTGATCGCGGGGCGTCCCGGTTCGGGACGCACCGCTCTGGCCGAGGCCCTCGTCGCGCGGGCCGCGGGTGACTACGCGGACGGCGTGCTGCGTGCCCGGCTCACCGATCCCGGCGGCGCGCCCGTCCCCACGGAGCGCACCGTGCGCGACCTGCTCGCCGCCCTGGGGCCCGACCCCGTGCCCGCGGGCGCCGGGGACGACGAACTCACCGAGACGCTGCGGGCGGCGCTCGGCACGCGCCGCGTGCTGCTCTTCCTCGACGACGTGGCGAGCGCGGAGCAGGTGCTCGACCTGCTGCCCGACAACCGCGGCTGCCTCGTCCTCGCGGTGGCCTCCGGTCCGCTCACAGGCGTACCGGACGTCCGGCCGTGCACGCTCGGGGGGCTGGAGAGACCGGCGGCCGTCTCGCTCCTGGCATCCCGTGCCGGGGCGCCGCACCGTACGACGGTCGACCCGGGCAGCGCCGAACTCGTCGCCGAGGCGTGCGGGGACCTCCCCGCAGCGCTGGTGATGGTGGGCGGATGGCTCGCGGCGAGGCCGAAGCTCTCCGTGGCCGACGCCGCCAAGCAGCTCGGCCTCCTCCCGCACACCGACCCGCTGGAGCGGGCCTTCCGGCTCGTTGCCGACTCCCTCGCCAAGCCCCCCGCCCGCGTACTGCGGATGCTGGCCCTCGCGCCGGCCGGACTGGCGGACGCGCACACCGCCTCGTCCCTCGCCGGGTGCTCGGTCGCCACAGCGCAGAGCATCCTGGAGGAGTTCCTGCGGCTGGGAGTGGTGCACAAGAGCAAGCTCGCGCCCGGCTGTTACGAGGTGCCGCGCTGTCTCGACCCCCTGCTGCGAGCCGAACTCGCCGAGCGGGAAGGCCCGGAGGAGTCGATGCTCGCGCGGGCCCGCATGCTGGAGCGGACCGTACGGCAGCTGAGAGCCTGCCACGCGATCACCGAGCCCGAGGGCTCCGAGGCCCGCAAGAGGCTGGCGTTCCTGCCGCGTACGGTCCGTTTCGGGTCCCCGGCGGCGGCCCGGCAGTGGCTCGGGGAGCGCCGCCCGGCGATGATCGCCGCCGCCCGCCTCGCCGTCGACGAGGGCGAAGGCCGACTGGACGGCCTCGCCCGCCGGCTGATCTCCGCGCTCGCCCGCGCCTTCGACGCGCACCGCTCCCCGCAGGAGGCCGCCCCGGAGCTGTACCGGCTCCATGAACTGGTGCTCGACGTCGCCGAACGCGGCGGTCTGCAGCGCGAACGGGCGGCGGCACTGCTGAACTTGGGCGATCTGGACGCCCGTACGGGCAGGCACCCGCGCGCTCTCGCCCGGTACCGGGCGGCACTCGACGCCGCCCGCGACGGACGGACGGGACCCAGGGGCCGCAGGGTGCCGGACCACTTCGCGGCGGGGCGCGCCCTGGAGTCGATCGGCAGCACGTACGAGGACCTGAGCGACTGGGCACGCGCCGCCGACTGGTACGGCCGGGCTCTCGAACACCACCAGACGCGCGACGCGCAGGCAGCCGCGGCCCGTGTCCACGGCCGGCTGGGAGCCGTTCACACGTGCGCGGGACGGCTGGACGACGCGCTGCGCGAATGGCGCGCCGCAGCGGCCAACTTCCGCAGGCTCCAGGACGCCCGGGCGCACGCCCGCGCCTTGAGCGAGGTGGCGAGGGTGCAGGAGTACGCGGGCAGGCCGCAGGAGGCGGTACGCGCCTGCCGGCTCGCCATCCAGGCCGTCCGGCCCACCGGGGACGACAGGCTGCACGCCGCGCTGCTGCTGCGGCTGGCCGACGCCTGCGACCGGATCGGCGACGTGCGGGAGGGCCGCAGGCAGCGGCAGGCGGCCGATGAGCTGCTCCGATCGCACAATGGCGGGTATGACGCCGAGTCGGCCTGCGAAACCTATAGCTGATCCGGAAAAAATTGCTGCTTTGTAAGGCTGGACACGGAAGCATCCTTCATTAAACTGGCGGAGCCGTGGCTACCCGAGCAACATCCGGCATGCCTCACATCTGCCGCTGTAGTGGGATGTCGCCACGATCGCTTCCGTCGTCCACCGGCGCGGAAGGTTCCGAGAAAACCCAGAGTCAAGGACCGTGATCGACGTGAAGGTCGGCATCCCCCGCGAGGTCAAGAACAACGAGTTCCGCGTGGCCATCACCCCGGCCGGGGCGCACGAACTCGTACGCAACGGACACCAGGTCGTCATCGAGCGGGGTGCCGGCGTCGGCTCCTCCATCCCGGACGAGGAGTACGTCGCCGCGGGAGCCGGGATCCTCGGCTCCGCCGACGAGGTCTGGGCGACGTCCGACATGCTGCTGAAGGTCAAGGAGCCCGTCGCCGAGGAGTACGGGCGGCTGCGCAAGGACCAGACGCTCTTCACGTACCTGCACCTCGCGGCCTCCCGCGAGTGCACGGACGCCCTGCTGCAGTCCGGGACGACCGCCATCGCGTACGAGACCGTGGAGACGGGCGGGCGTTCGCTGCCGCTGCTGGCTCCGATGTCCGAGGTGGCGGGACGCATCGCACCGCAGGTCGGCGCGTACCACCTGATGCGTTCGGCCGGCGGCCGGGGCGTGCTCCCCGGCGGCGTGCCGGGTGTGCCCGCCGGGCGGGCGGTCGTCATCGGCGGCGGCGTCTCCGGCTGGAACGCCACGCAGATCGCCACCGGGCTGGGCTTCCACGTCACGCTGCTCGACAAGGACGTCAACAAGCTCCGCGAAGCCGACCGGATCTTCGGCACCAAGGTGCGCACGGTCACCTCCAACGCCTACGAGCTGGAGCGTGCCGTTCTCGACGCGGACCTCGTCGTCGGTGCCGTGCTGATCCCCGGTGCGAAGGCGCCGAAGCTCGTGAGCAACGAACTCGTCTCCCGCATGAAGCCGGGAAGTGTCCTTGTCGACATCGCGATCGACCAGGGCGGCTGCTTCGAGGACTCCCGGCCCACGACGCACGCCGAACCGACTTTCCAGGTCCACGATTCGGTCTTCTACTGCGTCGCCAACATGCCCGGCGCGGTGCCCAGCACGTCGACGTACGCCCTGACCAACGCCACGCTCCCGTACATCGTCGAACTCGCCAACCGCGGCTGGCGCGAGGCACTCCGGCAGGACGTGACGCTGGCCAAGGGCCTCAACGTCCATGAGGGAGAGGTCTATTACGGTCCCGTCGCCGAGGCGCACGGACTGCAGAGCCGCGAACTCGGCACGCTGCTGGGCTGATTCGGGACGTCGCACGGCAGAGTCAACCGCCGACGTCAATGCGGATGACCGCACGTCACCGGCCTGTTCCCGCACCCGGGGGGCAGGCCGGCGCCGTCGGATGGGCAGTGTGCCGGGGCGCTCAACTCGCCTTGCACGCAACCCTCTCGGCCGTTTCGCGCCGCACGCGGACGGGGTCCGTGGCGCTCATTGCCTCTTGACATCGGGGTGTTGGCTGCTCGACACATCGTGGCGTCTCCGGTGGATTGTGTTGCTGAGGACGCCCGACACGCCATAGAGTCGCCAAACGTCGGCATGGTGTCACGCTGACCTGTCTAGAAAGTTTCCTGGTCACCAAGGAGGTAGGACGACTTGTGAATGAGTCGACATTTTCTCCCGGGGGTGGTCGACCGGGAGCACCTGTGCGGGGCCAGGAGTCCTCGGGGTCCGAGGGTGTCGGCTCCGTCGCTGTCCGCACCTTCGCCGCCCACCGGAACGCAGCATCCACAACGACAGCCCACCAGAGCATGGACGGCCGCCAAGTGAACGCCATGGCCGGCAACTCCGCGGGCGACGAGTCCGCCGAACTCGCCGACTACAGTGACCCCCACCGCTTCGCCTACGGCGAGCTGCCCGAGGGGCACTTCTACGATCCGGACGCCGAGTACGAACCGGACCCCGAGTACGCGGCCACCCTCGCGCCCGACGCCGCACGGCAGCGCCGCGAACGCATCGGTCCCACCGGCCGCCCCCTTCCGTACTTCCCGATCCCCGGTCCGGTCAGCGAGCCCGGCCCGGCGAAGATCATCGCGATGTGCAACCAGAAGGGCGGCGTCGGCAAGACGACGTCGGCGATCAACCTGGGCGCGGCCCTGGCGGAGTACGGACGCCGTGTGCTGCTGGTCGACTTCGACCCGCAGGGCGCCCTTTCCGTGGGCCTCGGCGTCAACCCGATGGAGCTCGAACTCACGGTCTACAACCTGCTGATGGAGCGGGGGCTGGCACCCGACGAGGTGCTGCTGAAGACGGCGGTGGCGGGGATGGACCTGCTGCCGAGCAACATCGACCTGTCGGCCGCCGAGGTGCAGCTGGTCAGCGAGGTCGCACGCGAGTCGACACTTCAGCGCGCGCTCCAACCCCTGCAGAACGACTACGACTTCATCGTCATCGACTGCCAGCCGTCGCTCGGCCTGCTGACCGTCAACGCGCTCACCGCCGCACACAAGGTGATCGTGCCGCTGGAGTGTGAGTTCTTCGCCCTGCGCGGTGTCGCCCTGCTGACGGAGACCATCGAGAAGGTGCAGGAGCGGCTCAACCCCGAACTCGAGCTCGACGGCATCCTGGCGACGATGTACGACTCCCGTACGGTGCACAGCCGCGAAGTGCTGGCCCGCGTCGTCGAGGCGTTCGACGAGAACGTCTACCACACCGTCATCGGGCGCACGGTCCGCTTCCCGGAGACGACCGTCGCGGGCGAGCCGATCACGACCTACGCCTCCAACTCCGTCGGTGCCGCCGCATATCGCCAGCTCGCCAGGGAGGTGCTCGCCCGGTGCCACGCCGAGTGAGTCTCCCTGCAGCTGACGAACTGTTCCGCACGACCGGAGGGTCAGCCGTCCAGCCCTCGGCGCCCGCGTCCCAGCACACCGGCAACGGCGAAGACCCTGCCGGGAAGGAGACACCGGCGGCGGCACGCGTTCCCCCGCCGGCGTCGGAACTGGAGGAGGCGAACGCTGCCGGTGACACCGCCGAAGGCGCCGACCGGGCCGCCGCGGCGGCAGGCGACGACGACCGCGGCGAACACAGCGCCGTGGCCGAGGGGCAGGACCCCGGCAGCACGCAGGGCGGCACACCGCCGGGCGCGGACGGTCCCGCGGCTGGCGAGGGCGACGGAGAGCACTCGGGGCGGGAGAACACCGCACAGGGCAAGCAGACCGGCGGCCGGAGGCACACGGTGCCGGGTCAGAGCGGGCGCAGCCAGGGCGTACCGCAGAACGCGGGACGGGGCAGGGAGAACCCGGAAGGCGGCCAGGTCACGTCGGACGTGCCGCGCCTCGGCGGCCAGACGCAGGCCCAGCCGCTCCAGCCGGCCGCGGAGGTACGGGCGAAGGCACAGCCGAAGCCCAAGCCGGGCCGCGGCACCGAGCCGAGGACCCGGCAGGCCGCTGCACCTCGCCGCGGCCGTGGCGCGAACCGGCGCCCCAGCGGACGCGAACGTCACGACGAGAAGATCACCGTCTACGTCTCCGCGGAAGAGCTGATGGACCTGGAGCACGCGCGTCTCGTGCTGCGGGGCGAGCACGGACTCGCCGTGGACCGCGGCCGTATCGTGCGTGAGGCGGTGGCGGTCGTGCTCGCGGACCTGGAGTCGCGCGGCGAGGCGAGCATCCTCGTACGGCGGCTGCGGGGACGCTGACGGGTCCCGCGCCGGAAGGTGGCCGGGGTCGGCCGCGGCCCCGGGTCCCGGCGGACCACACGTGAAAGCACAGGCACATGAGTGAGCCGGAGCGCTTCCACAGGACCTTCCCCAGTACGCTGCCCGGCGATGCCCACTCCTGACCACGATGCCGACTCCGTACCCCGCGCCGCCCGCCGAAGCCTCGGGCGAGGGCCGGGGACTTCGTCGGCTCCGGGAGGCCCGGCCCCTGCTCCGCCGGCTGCGCCACACGAACCCGCAGCTCCTCCTCCGGAACATGTTCCGGAGGAGCAGGCTCCAGCGGAGTCGCTGCTCCCGGACGACGCCGCGGTGCCTGCCGGGCATCAGGAGCCCGAGGAGGCGGCGTCGGCTGTGGAGGCGGACGCCGGGCAGCCCCAGCCGGACGGCGACGCCCCACCGGACGCAGAGACCGGACCGGTCGAACCCGCCGAACCCGCCGAACAGAGCACACCCCCGCAGGGCGACGCTCCGCAGGAGGAGGAAGAGAAGGAGCAACAGGCCGCCGACGACGGGCGTTTCAAGGTCGTCCTCGACAATTTCGAAGGCCCCTTCGACCTCCTCCTGCAGTTGATCTCCAAGCACAAGCTCGACGTGACGGAGGTCGCACTCTCCAAGGTCACGGACGAGTTCATGGCCCACATCCGCGCCATGGGCCCGGACTGGGACCTCGACCAGACGACCGAATTCCTCGTCGTCGCCGCCACGTTGCTCGATCTGAAAGCCGCACGGCTGCTGCCCGCCGCCGAGGTCGAGGACGAGGCCGACCTGGCCCTGCTGGAGGCCCGCGACCTGCTCTTCGCCCGGCTGCTCCAGTACCGGGCGTACAAGGAGATCGCCGGAATCTTCGCCGGGCGCATGGCCGATGAGGCGCACCGTCATCCCCGTACCGTCGGACTGGAGCCGCACCACGCGGAGCTGCTGCCCGAGGTGGTCATCAGCATCGGTCCGGAGGGTTTCGCGCGCCTGGCGGTGAAGGCGATGCAGCCCAAGCCGAAGCCGCAGGTGTACGTCGAGCACATCCACGCGCCGCTGGTGAGCGTGCGGGAGCAGGCGGAAGTGGTGGTGGCGCGGCTGCGGGAGCTGGGAGAGGCCAGCTTCCTGCAGCTGACGGAGGACGCCGCGGACACCCTGACCGTCGTGGCCCGCTTCCTCGCCCTCCTGGAGCTCTACCGCGAGCGTGCCGTATCGCTGGACCAGGAGGAGGCGTTGGGGACGCTCACGGTCCGCTGGAGCGGCCCGGAGGACCTGGAGCCGCTGGTGACCGACGAGTTCGACCAGGAGCCCCCGCAGCCGGGAACGGAATCCGGAGCGGCGCCCGCCGCTGCTCCGGAGTCCGCGACCGGTCAGGACCCGGCGGGGTCCCCGGAGCCCGGAGAGGAGATCCGCGCATGAGCGAGGAGACGTACGAGGTCCAGGAAGCCCTCGAGGCGGACACCGCACGCGAGGCACCCGCGGAGCCGCAGGAGGACGGGAGCGGGCCGCAGGAGGGCGGCGTGGCGGAGCTGGAGCTCAAACCCGCCCTCGAGGCCGTGCTGATGGTCGTGGACGAGCCCGCCACGGAGGAACACCTGGCGAAGGTGCTCGGCCGCCGGCGCCGTCAGGTCTCGGACGCGCTCCGCGAACTGGCCGACGAATACGACCGGGAGCGGCGGGGCTTCGAGCTGCGCCTGGTGGCGGAGGGCTGGCGATTCTACACGCGGCCCGAATTCGCCGAAGCCGTCGAGAACTTCGTGCTCGACGGGCAGCAGGCGCGCCTCACGCAGGCCGCGCTGGAGACACTCGCCGTGGTCGCGTACCGCCAGCCCGTGAGCCGTTCAAGGGTCTCCGCCGTGCGCGGAGTCAACTGTGACGGCGTGATGCGTACGCTCCTCCAGCGCGGCCTGGTGGAGGAGGCGGGCGCGGAACCCGAGACAGGTGCGATCCTGTACAGGACGACGCATTACTTTCTGGAACGGCTGGGCCTCCGCGGTCTGGACGAGCTTCCGGAACTGGCGCCCTTCCTCCCTGAGGCCGAGGCCGTCGAGGGGGACTCCCAGGAAGGCATGCCGTCGTTCGACGTAGACGACAGCGGCGACGAAGTCCTTGACAGAACGCAGACGGATCATTGATGCGAAGCAGCGGCAGCAACACCGGCGGAAACCGACAGAACAGGGGCGGGGGCAAGAAGCCGTCACCCCGCGCAGCCGGAGGGGGCGCAGGAAAGCAGCAGCGGGCGGGACGCCCGCGGCCCGAGGAGCGCCGCTACGGAAAGGGCGAGGGGCAGGCGGAGGCCGGTGCGCGCAAGGCGGGCTCCCGGCCGGACGGGCGGGGGCAGCGGCCCGGGCAGGGCTCCCCGAAGAACTCCCCGAAGAGCTCTCCCAGGAACGCTCCGAAGGGCGCCCCCAAGGGGAGCGCGGGCAAGACCTCCGCGGGCGGTCCGAAGGGATCGGCGGCCAGGAGCGTCGCGGCGAGGAACGCCGCCAAGAGCGGTCCCGGGAAGGTGACGAAGTCCGGCGCTCCGAAGGCACGCGCCCGCAACGCCTCCGCTCCTGCCCGGCCCCGCGAGTACGACGCCCAGATCGAGGCACGCAACCGTGCCCGGCACAGCAGGCCGCCCCTGAAGCTGCCGAAGACCTTCGGCGAGCAGGAGGGCGAGCGGCTGCAGAAGGTCCTGGCCCGTTCCGGCATGGGCTCCCGGCGCGCCTGTGAGGACCTGATCGAGCAGGGGCGGGTCGAGATCAACGGAGCCGTGGTCGTCGAGCAGGGCGTCCGCGTCGATCCCGACAAGGACGAGATCAAGGTCGACGGACTGACCATCGCGTCCCAGTCCCACGTGTTCTTCGCGCTCAACAAGCCGGCGGGTGTGGTCGCGTCGATGGAGGACCCGGAGGGGCGCCAGTGCCTGGGCGACTACGTGCAGAACCGGGAGACCCGTCTCTTCCACGTCGGCCGGCTCGACACCGAGACCGAGGGCCTGATCCTGCTCACCAACCACGGTGAGCTGGCCCACCGCCTGACCCACCCCCGGTACGGGGTGAAGAAGACCTACCTCGCCGCGATACAGGGGCCCCTCCCGCGTGACCTGGGCAAACGGCTGAAGGAAGGCATCAAGCTCGACGACGGCTACGCGCGGGCCGACCACTTCAAGGTCGTCCAGAACACCGGCAAGAACTACCTCGTCGAGGTCTCCCTGCACGAGGGGCGCAAGCACATCGTGCGACGCATGCTCTCGGAGGCCGGTTTCCCGGTCGACAAGCTCGTCCGCACCCGCTTCGGGCCGATCGCGCTGGGCGACCAGAAGTCGGGGTGGCTGCGCCGCATGACGAATACGGAGGTCGGCATGCTGATGGACGAAGTCGGCCTCTGAACCGCCCCAGTCGGCGGGCCGGGGCGGTGCGGCCGACTTCAGGGTCCGTGTCCCGGGGCCGGGCCGCCCGCCCGGTCCTGAGCGGCGGCCCGTCCCCGCCGGTCGCGGCCGTCTCAGTGGGCGGTCCGCCCGTACGCGCGCACGGCGTGCGGATCTACGCTGGAGCGGGCAGCAGCACGTCGCACAGGGAGCGGAGCAGGCACGTGGCGGTACGAGCGGTGCGGGGAGCCGTCCAGCTGGAGCGGGACGAGGCCGGGCACATGCACGATCAGGTCTCGGCTCTCATGACGAGCGTGCTGGAACGCAACGGCCTCACTTCCGGCGACCTGATAAGCGTCTGGTTCACCGCCACCCCCGACCTGCACAGCGACTTTCCCGCGGCGGCCGCCCGCAAGCTCGGCATCGTCGACGTACCGCTCATCTGTGCCCAGGAGCTGGACGTCGCCGGAGCCATGCCGCGTGTGGTGCGCGTGCTCGCCCACATCGAGTCGGACCTGCCCAGGTCCGAGATCAACCACGTGTACCTCGGCGCCGCCGCCGCACTCCGCAAGGACATCGCCCAGTAATGCGTACAGCCCTCGTCGTCGGCACGGGCCTCATCGGCACCTCGGCGGCGCTCGCCATGACGGGCCGCGGCGTGCGGGTGCACCTCCGGGACAGCGACCCGCAGAGCATCCGTACGGCGGCGTCCCTCGGAGCCGGAACGGACAGCGAGCCGGAAGGCCCCGTCGACCTCGCGGTGGTGGCGGTGCCGCCCGCGCATGTGGCGCGCGTCGTCGTGGACGTGCAGCGCCGTGGCCTGGCACGCGGCTGCATCGACGTGGCCAGCGTGAAGGGCGGCCCGCGCCGGGAACTGCGCGAGCTGGGCGGCGATCACGCCGGCTACCTGGGCAGTCACCCCATGTCGGGCCGTGAGCAGAACGGCCCGCTCGCCGCCACCGCCGATCTCTTCGAGGGACGGCCGTGGGTGCTGACCCCGACGCCCGAGACGGACACCGAGGTGCTCAACCTCGCGCTGGAACTGATCGCGCTGTGCGGCGCCGTGCCCGTGGTGATGGACGCCGACGCCCACGACCGTGCCGTCGCGCTCGTCTCGCACACGCCGCAGCTGCTCTCCAGCATGATCGCGGCCCGCCTGGAATCGGCGGACGAGACGGCGGTACGCCTGTGCGGCCAGGGCATCCGGGACGTCACGCGCATCGCGGCGTCCGACCCGGGGATGTGGGTCGAGATCCTCGCCGCCAACCCCGGTCCCGTGGCGGACATCCTCGCCGAGGTCGCAGGCGACCTGGACGAGGCGGTACGGGCTCTCCGGGAGCTCGACTCGGCGGACGAGGAGAAGCGGGGCGCCGGCGTCGCCGGCATCGAGGACGTCCTGCGCCGCGGCAACACCGGCCGTGCCCGGGTACCCGGCAAGCACGGCCAGGCTCCCGCGGCCTACCGGACGGTGGCGGTGCTGATCAGCGACCGCCCGGGGGAGCTGGCGCGCATCTTCGCCGACGCCGGTGCCGCCGGCGTCAACATCGAGGACGTCCGGATCGAGCACGCCACCGGTCAGCAGGCCGGTCACGTACAGCTCATGGTGGAGCCGGGCGCCGCGGCGGTGCTGGAGTCGGCGCTGCGCGACCGGGGCTGGTCGCTGCGGCAGGTGTGAGGTCCGCACCGGCAGAACTGGGCGGTCCCGGCAGCCGGTAGCCTTGGCCCGTGGCCGTTCGGCCCACGCCTGCCCTGCCCGTGTAGAGAAAGGTCCTCCCCAGCGTGTCTGCAGTGATTGTCGCCATCGACGGCCCCTCCGGCACGGGCAAGTCCAGCACCTCGAAGGCGGTCGCAGCGGCGCTGGGGCTGAGCTACCTGGACACCGGCGCCCAGTACCGGGCGATCACCTGGTGGATGCTGACCAACGGCGTTCCCGTCGACGACGCGGAGGCGGTGGCGGCCGCCTCCGGCAAACCCGTGATCGTGTCCGGCACCGACCCGGCCGCGCCCGCCATCTCCGTGGACGGTGCGGACGCCTCGGGCCCGATCCGTACCCAGGAGGTCACCGCAGCGGTGAGCGCCGTCAGCGCGGTCCCCGAGGTGCGCACGCGCATCACCGGTCTCCAGCGTTCGATCGCGGCCGAAGCGGCGGGCGGCATCGTCGTCGAGGGCCGGGACATCGGCACCACGGTCCTTCCCGACGCCGACCTGAAGGTCTTCCTCACCGCTTCGCCGGAAGCACGCGCCTCCCGCCGCAGCGGCGAGCTGAAGGGCAAGGAGGCCACCGACCTCTCCACCACCCGCGAGGCGCTGATCAAGCGGGACGAGGCCGACTCCAGCCGCAAGGCGTCCCCGCTGAAGAAGGCGGACGACGCCGTCGAGGTGGACACCACGGAACTCACCCTGGACCAGGTCGTCGAGTGCGTGGTGACGCTCGTCGAGAAGGCGGCGGCGGAGAAGTCCCGCGGTGCCGGACCGGCCGAGGCGGCGACGGTGAACGAGAAGGCGGGGCAGATCTCCAAGTGACGTCGACCGGGGGAGCACCCGGCGCGCGGGGGGCCGCGACGGGGCGCCGTATCGGCCTCGGCCTGATGCACGGCCTGTGGCGTCCCCGCGTGCTCGGTGCCCGGCGTGTGCCGGCGAGCGGTCCCGTGATCCTCGCGGTCAACCACTCGCACATCATCGACGGGCCGATGCTGATGGGCATCGCACCCCGCCCCGTGCACTTCCTCATCAAGCGGGAGGCGTTCACCGGGCCGCTCGGCCCGTTCCTGCGGGGCATCGGGCAGATCGAGGTCGACCGCAGCACCGCCGACCGGGCAGCGGTCCTGCGGGCGCTGGCCGTGCTGGAGGGCGGCGGAGTGCTGGGCATATTTCCCGAAGGCACGCGCGGCCAGGGCGACTTCGCCTCGCTGCGCTCCGGGCTCGCCTACTTCGCCGTACGCTCGGGGGCGCCCGTCGTCCCGGTGGCGGTGCTGGGCAGCAACGACCGTCCCGGCAGGCTCGTCAAGGCACTTCCGGCGCTGCGCAGCCGGGTGGACGTGGTCTTCGGAGACCCCTTCGAGGCGGGAGACGGCAGCGGGCGGCGTACCCGAAAGGCGCTCGACGAGGCGACAGTACGCATCCAGCGGAGGCTGACGGAGCATCTGAAGGAAGCACGGCGGCAGACGGAACGCTGAGCCGACCCGGTGCCCGGCGGGCCACCGCACACAGCACCACGGGCCGTACGCCGGGGGAACGGCCGGCCCGGCAGACTTGCAGCAGCGAGCCGCGCGGAGACCTCCGGGCGGACGCGGATCACCTGAACAGGAACGACGAGGACGAGACGGCATGAACGACCAGAACCAGCACGGCGACGAGCCCGCGCACGAGCACGGTGAGCTCGGCGACGCCGAGTTCGCCCAGTTCATGGAACTCGCCGCAGAAGAAGGCTTCGAAGCCGAAGAGGTCGAGGGGGCCCTGGAGGAGGCCTCGCACGGTCCCCTGCCGGTGCTCGCCGTCGTCGGCCGCCCCAACGTCGGCAAGTCGACTCTTGTGAACCGCATCCTCGGCCGGCGCGAGGCCGTCGTCGAGGACCGTCCTGGCGTGACCCGGGACCGTGTCACCTACGAGGCCGAGTGGGCGGGCCGCCGTTTCAAGGTCGTCGACACCGGCGGCTGGGAGCAGGACGTGCTCGGCATGGAGGCGTCGGTGGCCGCCCAGGCCGAGTTCGCGGTCGAGGCAGCGGACGCCGTCGTCTTCGTGGTGGACGCCCAGGTCGGCGCGACGGACACCGACGAGGCCGTCGTACGGATGCTGCGCAAGGCCGGGAAGCCGGTCGTGCTCTGCGCCAACAAGGTCGACGGACCGACGGGTGAGGCCGACGCCGCCTACCTGTGGGGCCTCGGCCTCGGCGAACCGCACCCGGTGTCCGCCCTGCACGGACGCGGTACGGGCGACCTGCTCGACGTGGCGTTGGAGGCGCTGCCCGAGGCTCCGGAGCAGACCTTCGGGGCCGGCGGGGCCGGAGGCCCGCGGCGTGTGGCGCTCATCGGCCGTCCGAACGTCGGCAAGTCCTCTCTGCTGAACAAGGTCGCCAAGGAGGATCGCGTCGTCGTCAACGAGACGGCGGGCACCACCCGCGACCCGGTCGACGAGCTGATCGAACTGGCCGGCCGGACCTGGATGTTCGTCGACACCGCGGGTATCCGGCGCCGCGTGCACCTCCAGGAGGGCGCCGACTACTACGCCTCACTGCGCACCGCGGCGGCGCTGGAGAAGGCCGAGGTCGCGGTGGTGCTGATCGACGTGACGGAGTCGATCAGCGTCCAGGACCTGCGCATCATCACCATGGCCGTGGAGGCCGGGCGGGCACTCGTCATCGCCTACAACAAGTGGGACAGCATGGACGAGGAACGCCGGTTCTACCTGGAGCGGGAGATCGAGAGGGACCTCGTCCAGGTGCGCTGGGCGCCGCGGGTCAACATCTCGGCCCGTACCGGACGGCACATGGAGAAGCTCGTACCGGCCATCGAGACCGCGCTCGAAGGCTGGGAGACCCGCATCCCCACCGGGAAGCTCAACTCGTTCCTCGGTGAGATCGTCGCCGCCAACCCCCACCCCGTGCGGGGCGGCAAGCAGCCCCGCATCCTCTTCGGCACGCAGGCCGGTATCAGGCCGCCGCGGTTCGTGCTGTTCGCCTCGGGTTTCCTGGAGGCGGGCTACCGGCGCTTCATCGAGCGGCGGCTGCGCGAGGAGTTCGGCTTCGAGGGGACGCCCGTGCACATGTCGGTACGGGTGCGGGAGAAGCGCGGCAAGAAGAAGTAGCGGCCGTCACAGGCCGGTTCGGCGCCGCACTCGCAGTGGCGTGCGGCGCCCGGACGACGGCGGGGCCGTCGTCAGCGTCCGTACGTGTTTCCGTTGTGCTGGCCGGGAGGCAGCGCGGCAGGCTTGCTGCCGGTGCGCTTCGGCAGCAGCTCGTGAGGCCACTCGCCGCCGCTGCGCCAGCTGCCGCCGTCCAACTGGCGGGCGGCTGTGCCGTGCATCGTGCCGAAGCCCTCGAACCGCAGCTCCTCCTCGCCGGAACGGTCGCCGGGAAGCGTGCGGAAGAGCCTGCTGTACTCGGCGTACAGGGCGTCGTAGATGGGCGTGCCGGAGCCGGGTGAGGGCGATTCGCGGCTGTGGCGCATGCCGGGGATGAGTCCCTGGTCGCGGTACGGGTGGTGGGCTCGGGATGGTTCGTAAGGCTGCACGTCTGGCCAAACGACCGCGCCGCCCGGCGGATGCGGGGCGGCGCGGCGAATGACCTGTTCGCAGGGGTGGGTCAGGGGCGTACGTGCGAACGGGGCCCGCCCGGGACCGCCCGGCCTCCGGCCCGTCCGTCCGACTCGCCCGTCCGGCCCGTCCGGCCCGCCCGGCACGGCCCGGACGGACAGGGCGGTGCCGTCAGCCCTGGAGGGGCATCGCGGCGGCGACCAGCACTCCTCGCGCCGCGGCCTGAACCAGAGCCTCCCGCAGCAGGTCCTCGCGCGGCTGCCGGCCGATGGAGCCGGTGGGGGCGGCGTAGACGAGCACCGTCCCGTGCCGGTTCGCGGACTCCCGCCACTCCTCGGTGACGGGCAGTGCCTGGTGGGCCTGCCACCACGCCGTGGGCTGGAGGGCTCCGTCGGACGGCGGCTGGAGGATCGCGTGCAGCTGGCCCATGGCGACCAGCACCGACCAGCCGGCCACGGGTGCCGGCAGCTGTCTGAGGCCGGTGACCGGCTGGAAGCCCTGTTCGGCGAGGAGGGGGAGGAAGTCGTCGCCGGGGCCGCTCGCACCGGGGCGGGCGATGCGGGAGGTCGGTTCGACGACGACGGCGGCGTGGACGGTCTCCTCGATCAGGACCTGGCCGCAGGTCACGCTCAGCACGGCCCGCTCCGGGGTGGGAGGGCCGGTGCCGGCGGGCGCAGCAGGCCGGGGGGCCGCGCCGGTTGCGGCGGTGCCGCGCGCCATCCCGTGCGGGGCGGGAGCCGCCGGGCCGGCGGTGCCGGACGGGGCGGCGGCGTAGCCGGCAGGGGCCGGGACACCCGCGCTGTCCGGATAGCCGTACTCGGCGCCGTAGCCGCCTCCGTAGTGAGAACCCTGACCGGGACCTTGGGCGGGCCCTGGACCGGGACCCTGACCTGGGCCGGGGCTCTGACCGGGGCCGGACGCCCAGCCGTAGCCCCCGCCGTGGCCCGCGGCCGGCTCCGCGCCGTGACCGTGGCCGTAGCCGTACGCCGGGTCCGCGGAACCCGCCCCGGAAGGACCGGCGGACGCGGCCTCGGCGGTGATCGTGCGGACCGCCCCCTGCACCTGCTCCTCCGAGACCTTCACCACCTGCGAGGGGATGCAGACGGCGTGTGCGAAGGCGAGGACGGCGGTCTCCTCGCCCACGAACAGGACGGCAGTGGTGGGCACTTGACCGGTGTCGCCGGGAGTGCGGCACGAGGTGCAGTCGTAGGGGCCCGGGGCGTTCTCGCCGGCGAGCAGCCTGTCGGCTTCATCGTCGCCGATCTCGGCGCGTACGTCGTCGCTGACATCGAGCAAGGGGGACACGGGGGCTCCTGGCGTTCGGTTCTTGTCCCATGGACAACGGGAGATCCGTGGTCGCGGTCACGCGTAGGAGGAACCGGAATGCGCCGGGACGGGCACCGTGCCGTGATCGTGAGAATCATCAAACGGTGTAGTGGGCAGTCAAGTTCCAGGATCTTGTTCACAATGTCGGAACTGTTCTGGAACAGGTCCGTGATAGCACCCAACCATCACCGCCCCAATCGGGTCTAGCCATCGGCAGGCGGACAGCGGGGGACTGAACGCAACGAACGCGTGGGGGGCGGGGCAAATGCACATCGCGTTTCTGATCAACAGCGGGTACGGGATGGGCGGAACGATCCGCACCACCTACAACTTGGCGGCGAAGCTGGCGGAACAGCACGACGTGGAGGTCGTCTCCGTCTTCCGGTACCGGGACCGGCCCTTCTTCGACCCCGGCCCCGGGGTGCGGCTGCGGTCGCTCGTCGACATGCGGCGGCACAGCCCGCACTACGAGGGCCAGGACCCCGAACACGCCCTGCCCGCCCGCGTGTTCCCTGCCTGCGACGGCCGGTATCCGCAGTACAGCGCCCTGACCGACCGGCGCATCGGCGAGTATCTGGCGCGCACGGAGGCGGACGTCGTCATCGGAACCCGCCCCGGACTCAACGCACACATAGCGCGCCAGACACGTCGCGGACCCGCCCGGCTGGGCCAGGAACACCTCACCCTGGCAACGCACTCCGCGCGCCTGAAGCTGATGCTGCGGGACACCTACCCGCGGCTCGACGCGGTCACGACCGTCACCGAGGCCGACGCCCGCGACTACCGGCGGATCCTCCGTCTGCCGGGCGTACGCGTGGAGGCGCTGCCCAACAGCGTCCCCGAGCCCCACGTCTGCCCCTCGGACAGCAGCGGGAAGTGGGTCGTCGCCGCGGGGCGGCTCGCCCCGGCGAAACGCTACGACGTGCTGATCCGCGCCTTCGCCGGCGTCGTCACCGAACGCCCCGACTGGGGGCTGAGGATCTACGGGAACGGCAGGGAGCGGGACAAGCTGCGCGCTCTCATCGACCGACTCGGCCTGTACAACCACGTGTTCCTCATGGGACCGGCGCACCCCATCGAGGCCGAGTGGGCCAAGGGGGCCATCGGGGCCGTCACTTCGAGCCTGGAGTCGTTCGGCATGACCATCGTCGAAGCGATGCGGTGCGGCCTCCCGGTCGTGGCGACCGACTGTCCGCACGGTCCGGGCGAGATCATCCGCGACGGTTCCGACGGACTGCTCGTGCCGACGGGGGACGTACAGGCCGTCTCCGGTGCCCTGCTGCGGCTGATGAACGACGACGCCCTGAGGCAGCGCATGGGACAGGCCGCCCTCGTCTCGTCCGCACGGTTCGACCCCGCGCACGTGGCCGCGCGCTACGAGGACCTGCTGACGCAGCTCGTGAACCGCCGTGGAGCCACGGTCCACAGAGCGCGCGCCGCGCTGCTCGGCGGGGCGTACGCGGCCAAGGACGCGCTGCTGGCCGGCAGAATCGCATTGCAGGGAGGACAGGCATGACCACCCGAGTCACCGGCACACCGCGAGCGGCGGAACGCGGGGGAGAGGCAGCAGCAGGAGGTGGCCGCCTCCCGGCGAGAGGAGCCGGGGCGGACGGAACCGGAAGTGCGCCGGAGAGCCTGTCCGGCGCTGCCGGGGCAGCCGCGAGGGGAGGAGCCGGAGGCCGCCCCGCCCCGCTCGCATCCCCCGCCCCGGTTGCTTCCCCGGTCTCACCCGCCCCCGCGCACGCCCGTACGCCACTCCGGCAGCCGCTGCACGCACGGCCGCCGAAGACACCCAAGTCCCGTCGGCCGCAGGCCGATTGCACGGCGGACACCGCCGGCGGGGTCACCATCGACGTTCGCCTTCCCGACGAGCCGGCCGCCACCGCAGGCATGGCGCTCGCCGCAGCGGGGAGCGCGGCGCTGCTCCTGCGGCGCCGAGGGGGCGAAGGGCCGGCGGACACCGTCCGGCTGCCTCTCGGCCCAGCCGGGACGGAGAGCACGATGCGCGCCGTGCTGCCGAGCATCATGACGCTGCCCGAGGGCCGTTGGGACGCCTTCCTCGCCCTCGCCGAAGCGGAACCGCAACGGCTGCTGTCCGGACTGCACGACCTGCGTTCGCTCATCGACCGCGTACCGCGTCAGGGACGCACCTGGCTGGGCGTGCGCATCCCTTACGCCACCAAGTACGGGAATCTCACGGTGCGTTCGTGGCTGCGCTGGCCTCACGCGGAAGCGGGGCGGCTGTGTGTGGAGGACGGACGGGTGAGGCTGCGCGGAGAGCTCTTCGGCGCGCCGCTCGGCGGCACCGCCCGGATCGAGGTCCGTCCCCGCGACGCGGTGGACGCGCCCTCCGTGTTCCGGCCGGCGACCCGGGAGGTCCGTGTCCCCGGCCATCCCGGGAGCAGGGGCGCCCGGCAGTCCGAACCGGCCCCGGAATCGGCCACGGGTTTCACGGCCGAGCTGCCGCTGGCGGCCCTGACGCCCGAGCACCGGGTGTGGGACCTGTGGCTCCGTCCCGGAGCGGCCGCGGAGCCGGTCCGTATCGCGCGGATACTCGACGACGTACCCGACAAGAGGCAGATCTTCAGTTATCCGCCGCAGCGGGTGAGCGACGCCGCGGGGGACCGGACGGTGCGGCCGTACTACACGCTCGACAACGACCTGTCCGTACGGGTGTGCCCTTCGGAGGCGTAGAAGCAGGGAAGCTGGCAACTCGACGCCGTGGAGGTGTCGTTCACATGGTTCCTGTTCTGCTTGTACTGCTGCTGGCGCTGCTCCTCTTCGGAGCGGGTTTCGCGCTGAAGGCCCTGTGGTGGATCGCCGTCGCGGTCCTGGTGATCTGGTTGCTCGGCTTTCTGCTGCGCACCACCAACGCGGGTGGAGGCAAGGCGCGCTGGTACCGCTGGTAGGCGGCGACCGCGCCGGACGAGGAGGCAAGTGACTCCCAGCAACGCACTGTTACAGCAGCATACGGAGCAGGGGCCCGGCGGGAGCCGGGCCCCTGCGGACTGTGGCTGTCCGCAAGCGGTGGCAGACTCGGCAGCATGGTCGAGACCTCGGCACGGCTGCTGCGTCTGCTGTCCCTGCTGCAATCCACCCGCGAATGGTCCGGCGCCGAGCTCGCCGCGCGGCTCGGTGTCACGCCCCGCACCGTACGCAGGGACGTGGACCGGCTGCGCGGCCTCGGCTACCCAGTGCACTCCACCACAGGCACGGCGGGCGGCTACCAGCTGGGCGCCGGTGCCCAGCTGCCCCCGCTGCTGCTCGACGACGAGGAGGCCGTCGCCGTCGCAGTCGGTCTGCGCACCGCGGCGAACGGCGGCGTACAGGGCATCGAGGAGTCCTCGGAACGCGCACTGGCGAAGCTCGAACAGGTGCTCCCGCACCGTCTGCGGCGCAGGGTGAGCGCGCTCAACGCCTACACAGTGCCCATGATGTCGCCGCATCGTGGGCCGTCCGTCGAGGCGTCGGCCATCACCGAACTCGCCCACGCCTGCCGTGACCACCAACGGCTTCGCTTCGCCTACGAGGCACACGACGGGACGGCCACCCGCCGGGTGGTGGAACCCCACCGGCTGGTGAGCACGTACCGGCGCTGGTACCTGGTGGCCTGGGACGTGGACCGTGCCGACTGGCGCACCTTCCGCATCGACCGCATCACGCTCACGCCGCCCCACGGCCCGCGCTTCTCACCGCGAACGCCTCCGGCGGAGGACCTCGCCGCGTGGGTCTCGGAGGGCGTCTCCGTACGGGCGTACCCGGCGAGCGCCACGGTGCTGCTGCGAGTGCCGGTCGAGCGGGCCGCGGAGGTGGTCTCCCGTTCCTGGGGGACCCTGGAGGCGGTGGACGGGGAAAGCTGCCTCTTCCGTACCGCGGGGCCGTCGCTGGAGGTGCTCCTGCCGTACGTCCTCATGCTCGGCTTCGACTTCGAAGTGCGGGAGCCGGCAGGGCTGTTGCCGCTGGTCGAGACCTTGAGGGACCGGCTGGACCGGGCCCGGGGCGGAAGCTGACGGGACGGAAGCCGAGGTTCTGCTTCCGTTTTCGGGATCGGGCACTTGTCGCACCGGCAGTTAGGTGGTTCCGGTTTCAGGTGACGGTAATCGCATGATCAGTTACGCGCCGCGACTTCCTTCGAGCGGCAGGGTGCGTCGCGTTCGTTCCGCCGGGAAAGTTCGCGCGAGAGCATCGGTCTCGATTTCCCGCACGCCCGTGAGTTCGGCGAAATCCGGCCCCGGGGCGAATTCCCCTGAGGCACACGCTTTCTGACGGGGCGTCTGCGACGGAATTGAACGCGGAAAAGAGTGTGTTCCCCACCCCGGAAATTCAGTCCGCGTACATGCCTCGTACGAGTGACGTCGAGAAGCCCTGAGTTGCCGCGGACCGCTGTGACAAGAGTGTGACGAGGTGACGATACGTCCCGTACCTCCGGCGGTACGGTGGCGGCATGGCACCGGAATCCACCCCCCAGGGCACACCGCAGGACGAGCCGGAGAGCTACGTCGGACTCTCCGCCTCGGAGGCCGAGGAGCGCGCGTACGCACGTGGCTGGACCACGGTGCGGTCGCTGCCGCCGGACGCGATCATCACCATGGAGTACCTGAGCGGACGGCTGAATTTCTCCGTCGAGAAGGACACCGGGACAGTGGTGCGCTGCTGGCCGGGCTGACACCGCCGGACGCCGCGCGCGCCTGCGGCGAAGACGCGTGTGGCCCCGGAGCCCGAGAAGGGCTCCGGGGCCACACGCGTGCGGTGGGGCTGTGCGTACCGTCCGCTCGCCCGGCTGCCGGGCGGCTTCCTGCTCGGCAGCAGTGCCCGAGCCGGCCGCTCGTGCTTCCGTCAGTCCCGCCGTTGTCGTTCCCCCAGGGGCCCGCGGGAGTGCATCAGGGGGCTATTTCCCGCGGGGCCCGAGAGGTGCCGGGCGGGGCTGTGTGCGGTCCCCGTAGGGGCGCCGTGGCCCTGCGGGCGGCTGCGGGGTGACGGGCGCCCGCTCCGTACGCAACGGATGCTGCCGCCCCGGCGCATGGTGCAGCCGGGCCGCGCCCACGCCCGTGCCCGGGGAGGACGGGGCGGGCGCACGGCCGCCCACGACCGCGGTCTCGCTGTGCTGCGGCTCCTCCGCCGTCATCTCCTCGGCCGGGCGTGCCCTGCCCGACGGCAGCAGCGGCTGCCGCGTGACGGGGGAGAGCGGAGAGGGCGCCAGACCCGGGATCCGCGTGGTGCTCCTGCGGTCCCGCCAGGCGAGGACGTGTGCCTCCGCCGTGGCGATGGCCGGCTCGGCCCAGGGCAGCGCCAGCAGGATCAGCAGCCCCGCGGCCCAGCCGAGCAGCACGTCGCTCACCCAGTGCGTACCGAGATAGGCGGTCGTCGCGCCGACGCCGAGAGCGAAGAACGCGGCGACCACCGACAGCACGCGGCGGGCGCGCGGAGTGGTGGCGAGATAGGCGAGGATGCCCCAGGTCACGACGGCGTTGGCCGTGTGACCTGAGGGGAATATGTCGCCGCCGGCGAAGAGTTCGGCGGATCCGACCGAGGTCGCGTAGTGCGGACCGAGTCTGCCCAGGCCGATTTTCACGGCCCCCACAGTGATGTTGAGGGCGAGCAGGGACGTACCGAGCACCAGCAGAGGACGCAGGGTGCGCTGCCGCCAGGAGCGCCAGCCGAGCCAGGCCGCCACCAGCACGGCCGTGGGGCCGCGTTGGCCCAGCACGACGAAGTAGTCCAGGAACGCGTGCATTTCGGGCCACTGCTTGTACGGCCGGAAGAGCATGACCTGCCAGTCCAGCCGTACCAGATCCGTGCGGAACAGGACGGCTATGACAATCACCGCATAGAGCCCCGTTGTCGTGCCGAACAACAGCTTGCGGGTTCGGCTCATCCGCGGGACACCGCGGTTGCTCGGTCGCTCGGGCTCCTGTTCCAGCCGGGCGAGTAGTCGGTCGATACGCACCCAATCGACGTTACAACGGCTCTGAGAGATGCCTGCACACGTCAGGGGGTTCGTGATGACGATGTGATGTGGAGTGTGTCTCATGGTGGTGTTTGGCGGCATGAATTCCCGCAGCTTATCCGGGGTTTAGCTCGCGCATTACGGTTGCCCCTCGGGGGTTCCCGTACACCTTCGGGCCGAATTTCTGTTCACCGTCGGTTGCCAGGGAATTCCGCCGTGCTTTCCGGCTGTGTCCTCTTCCCGTTCCCCTTCCCGTTCCCCTCCGGATCCCCTCCCTGTTCCCGTTCCCCGCACGCCAGTTGACGACCCGACGGGCGCCGGTGCCGGTGCGCGTGGCGCTGCGGGGCTGCGTGCGACCGGTGCGCGGTGGTGACATGCGCCACGCGGTGCTCCGGCGGACTCGCGTACCCTGACGGCCACTCGCCCTTGTTGCTCCGGGCCCGACGACGTCCGTCTCCGCCGCGGCGGACAGCGGCCGTCGACCGCCGTCCGGCGCTGCCCCCACCGCCCAGGGCGAGCGCGAGAGGAGGTGTGCAGATGTCCGGGACGACCACGGCCGGCGCCGGAGAGCGAAAGGCGGAGGCTCCCGTGCAAAGGGCAGGACACCCTGCCGCTGCTGCCGCGTCCGGCGTGAACCGCTGGATCGTGCTCGTCGTCCTCTGCGCCAGTCTGCTGCTGGTCGCCATCGACGCCACTGTGCTGCACGTGGCCGTGCCGGCCGTCTCCGGCGACCTGCGGCCCGGGTCCGTCGAACTGCTGTGGATCGTGGACGCCTACCCGCTGGCCTGCGCCTCCCTGCTCATCCTCTTCGGCACGCTCGGGGACCGGGTCGGACGGCGCCGCGTCCTGCTCTTCGGTTACGCGCTCTTCGCGGTGGCCTCCGCCGTCGCCGCCTACGCACAGACACCGGGCGTACTCATAGCGGCGCGGGCCCTGCTCGGAGTCGGCGGCGCCATGATCATGCCCGCGACGCTGTCGATCCTGCGCCAGGTCTTCCCCGACCGGCGCGAGCGGGCGCTCGCCATCGGCATATGGAGTGCCGTCGCCGCTGTCGGCGCCGCCGTCGGTCCTCTCGTGGGCGGGGCGCTGCTGGAACACTTCTGGTGGGGCTCGGTCTTCATCGTCAACATCCCGCTGATGGCTGCGAGCCTGCCCGTCGGCCGCTGGCTGCTCCCGGAGTCCACGGGCAGCCGCGAGGGCCCGTGGGACGTACTCGGGGCGGCGATGGCCGCGGGAGGCCTCTTCGGCGTCATCCTCGGCGTCAAGGAAGCGGGCAGCGGGGACCCGCTCACGCCCCAGGCCGCCGTCCCGCTCCTCGCGGGCGCAGCGCTCCTCGCGCTCTTCGTACGGCGCCAGCGCCGGCGCACGTACCCCCTCATCGACGTCCGCGCAGTGGCACGCCGCGCATTCGGTACGGCGGTCGGCTGCATCGTCCTCACGGTCCTCGCGCTGGTCGGGCTGGCGCTGATCGCCGCCCAGTACCTCCAGCTCGTCCTCGGTCTGTCGCCCCTGGAGACCGGGCTGCGGCTGCTGCCCCTCTCGCTCGCGGCCATCGCCGCCGGTCTCGTCGGCTCGCGTCTGCTCGGGGTGCTGGGGCCGCGCACCATGGTCGGGCTCGGCTTCGTCCTCACCACACTCGCCGTGCTGCTCCTGACCGGAGTCGGCCAGAAGGACGAACCCGCGCTCCTCATAGGCGGGTTCGTGCTGCTGGGCTTCGGTCTGGAGACCACGCTCTTCGGCTGCTACGAATCCATGCTCAGCGAGGCGCCGGCCTCCAGGGCGGGTGGCGCGGCGGCGATCGGCGAGACGGCGTACCAGCTCGGGGCAGGCATGGGCATCGCTGTACTGGGGAGCGTGATGAATGCCGCCTACGCCCCCGGCGTACGCGAGGTCCCCGGCGTCTCCGGTGCGGCCAGTGCCAGTGCCGGACACTCGCTCGGTGAGGCGTACGGCATCGCCGCACGGCTGGGCGGGTCAGCCGGTGAGGCGCTCCGCTCGGCGGCTCGCGAAGCCTTCGTGCACGGCATGCACGTCACTCTGCTCGTCAGCGCGGGCCTGCTGCTCCTCGGTGCGCTCGCGGCCCTCAGGCTGCCGCGCACGATGGAGACGGGACGGGACGAGGCCGAGGAGAAGGCGGGCGGCGGTTCGGCGGAGGCCGCGGAGGCCGCCGTCGAGAACGACCCGGCGGAGGAGGACCGGCTGGAGGAGGACCGCGTCCGGCGTACCGGGGAGCAGGAGCCGGTCGCTCCGGCGGAGCTCGGCGCGGCAGGGTCGGCAGGTACGGCGGCAGGCAGGCTGCCGAGGCAGGCGGACCACCGTCGGAGCGCATCGTCCCCCGGCCCGGCCTCACCTCAGGCCGCCGACGGTGACGAAGCTCTGCTTCCGAGCGCCGGCACCCGGCCGTAGCGCCACGTCGCGGCGTCGGCCGCCGGCACCCGCGAGACCACCGACTCGCCCTGAGGCGGGGGCGGTCGGCGTCGCGGGGTCAGCTCTGGTTGAAGAAGCCCCCTTCGGCGGCGCGGCGGCTCTCGCCCCCCACGATCTTGTAGTCGTCGGGAGTCAGCAGGAACACGCGCGTCGCCACCCGTTCGATGGACCCGCGCAGGCCGAAGGTGAGCCCGGCGGCGAAGTCCACGACGCGCTTGGCGTCGGCGGACTCCATCATCGTGAGGTTGATGATGACGGGAACGCCGTCACGGAAGAGTTCGCCGATGCCGCGGGCGTCGCGGAACCCGTCGGGAGTGACCGTGGCGATACGGGTGCCCTGGTCCTGCGCTGCCTCGGCGGTCACTCTGACCCGCGGATCAGTCACCCAGGGCTCCTGTGCGGCGTCCCCGGGCTCCGGCCCCTCGGCGTAATCGTCGTCGTAGTAACGCATTTCGCTGTCGTCGACGAGGCCCAGCCAGGCACTCGCCTTGCGCACCGATCCCATGGACGCCTCCTCTCCTCTGCGCGGTCGTCCGCATTGCCATCGAGCGGCTCCGCCGCGGATCCGCATCCCTATCGTCGTCCATGATGCGGATGTTGCGCCAAGCGGATACCTGCCCAGAACGGGATTCGTGACGGTACTGGTGCAGAACATATGGCGCTCGGTCAGGGAAACAGTGGGGCCCGCGTGGTGACGGTGTGCAAGTTGTGCGGCCTGCCATGTGCAGGCCGGCGGTCGGGTCTGAGCTCGGGCAGAAGGATGCGGGCGGCCCGCACACCATGTTGGCCTGCCGATAAAGTGATGCCGCCGCACGACGCACGCGAAACACTGTGCGAGGGGTCAACGGGGAAGCGGGGGAACGTTGTTCGGAATCATACGGCCGTGCAGTCACCGGCTGGCCGGCCCATTGAAGACCGAGTGGATGGCGCACCTGTGCGGGCTCTGTCTCGCGCTCCGAGGGGCGAACGGTCAGTTCAGCAGGGTGGCCACCAACTACGACGGCCTCATCGTCTCCGTGCTCGTCGACGCCCAGTCGCGGCGTCCGGGCGCGGCCGACGGACGGCGGCGCACCGCGGGTCCCTGTCCGCTGCGTGGCATGCGCAGCGCACCCGTCGCCCAGGGCGAGGGCGCGCGCCTGGCCGCCTCCGTCTCCCTCGTACTCGCCTCGGCGAAGGTGCGGGACCATGTGACCGACGGTGACGGCATGTTGGGGCGCAGGCCCGTGGCCGCCGTGGCCCGGCGGGTCGCATCCGGCTGGGCGGAGGCGGGTGCACGTACGGGGGCGGAGCTCGGGTTCGACACGGCGGTCCTCGTCGACGCGGTCGACCGGCAGCAGGAAGCCGAACTCGCGGTCGCGCAGGGCGGATCGCTGCTGACGGTCACGGAGCCGACGGAGACGGCCACCGCGGCGGCCTTCGCGCACACAGCCGTGCTGGCGGGGCGCCCTTCGAACGCCGGACCCCTCGCCGAGGCCGGCCGCCTCTTCGGCCGGCTCGCCCATCTGCTCGACGCCGTCGAGGACTTGGGGGCCGACGAGGAAGCGGGGGTCTGGAATCCCCTCTCCGCCACGGGCACGGATCTGGCGGAGGCCCGGCGGCTGTGCGACGACGCCGTGCACGGCGTGCGGCTGGCGTTGCGCGAAGTCGACTTCGTGGACGGCGGATTGGCGCACGTACTGCTCGCGCACGAACTGAAGCGCTCCGTGCGGCGGGTCTTCGGCTCCGGTACGGGCGGCTGCGCGCACCTGCCCGGCGACGGGGTGCCGAAGGAGGCGCTGCTGCAGCACACGCCGGGACAGCGGCCTCCCGGCCAGTCTCCGTGGATCACCCGCGACCCTGCAGGTCCTCCCCCTCCGCCCCTGAGGCGCCGTGGCCTCCTCGCGGGCTGCGCGGTCTGGACGGGGCTCTGCTGCACCGGCCAGATCTGCTGCAAGGACCCGTACGACGACCCGTGGACCGGCAAGGCGCGCGAGGGCTGGTGTCACAAGTGCGACTGCTGTGACTGCGGCTGCGGGGACAGCTGCTCCTGCTGCGAGTGCGACGGCTGCTGCTGCGACTGCGGCTGAGGCCCGGCCGGAGAAGCGCAAGAACAGCAACGGGAGAGTGGCCGCCGAAACGGTTGTGAAAGCTCCGTGAAGAAAGCTCTCCGCGCGGAGGAGTTTCATCGGAATTAGTTTCCCGGACACCGCTGAGTTTCCGTGGATGAAATCCCGTGCATGGGTCGGCAATTGACGGACAGAACAGGACAAGTCCGCTTCTTGTGCCAGTTCAGCGCATGACTTTCCGTTATTGCCGCCATGTGCTCCGGCAATGGATCGACGCGCGTCACATTCGACTGGTGCGACTGCCTGCACCGGGCCAACTTTTCACCGGCAGAAGTGAAATCGGCCTTGTGTGACAACCGTCATTCTCGTAATACTCCTCAGTACGAGTTGGCATGGACGCGACTTCCTTCTGGGAAGGAACGGTGTGTCTGTACTTCCTCCGGGGCGCTCCCTCAGGTCCGGGTCGCCCCAACCCCCCACTGGAGGTTTTGAGTTGAGCGACAAGAAGCAGATAACGAAGCGACGGATGGCCATCGCGGGCGCGGGTGTTGCGGCACTGGTCGCCGGTTCGCTGACCTGGAGCGCCAGTGCGTCGGAGGACGCACCGAGCCTCAAGTCCCTCTCGAGCGCGTCGGCTTCGAAGCTTGCCTCGAAGCTCACGTCCGACATCAAGGGTGACGCCGGCTCCTACTACGACGCCAAGGCCAAGAAGCTGGTCGTCAACGTCACCGACGCCGACGCCAAGGAGCAGGTCGAGGCCGCCGGCGCCGAGGCCAAGGTCGTCCAGCACACGATGGCCAAGCTGAACTCGGTCAAGGACACCCTCACCAAGAACGACATGACGGGCACCGCCCGCGCCGTGGACGTGAAGTCCAACAAGGTCGTCATCACCGCCGACCAGACGGTCAAGGGCGGAAAGCTGGCCAAGCTGAAGAAGCAGGCCAAGGCGCAGGGCAGCGCGGTCGAGGTCAAGCGCAGCGCGGGCAAGTTCACCACCAAGATCGCCGGTGGTGACGCCATCCACGGTGACGGCGGCCGCTGCTCGCTCGGCTTCAACGTGACGCTCGACGGCAAGCCGGCATTCCTCTCGGCGGGCCACTGCACCACCGCGATCGCCAGCTGGTCGGAGTCCGAGGGCGGCCCGGTCATCGCCGAGAGCGGCGACGGCGAGTTCCCGGGTGCCGACTACGGCATCGCCACCTACACCGGCGACACCGCGCACCCGAGCGAGGTGAACCTCTACGACGGCGGCACGCAGGAGATCACCGCCGCCGCCGAGGCCGAGGTCGGCCAGCAGGTGACCCGCAGCGGCAGCACCACGCAGGTCCACGAAGGCACGGTCAAGGCACTCGACGCCTCCGTCTCCTACCCGGAGGGCACCGTCAACGGCCTCATCCAGACCGACGTCTGCGCCGAGCCCGGTGACAGCGGCGGCTCCCTCTTCGCCGGCGACAAGGCTCTCGGCATGACCTCCGGCGGCAGCGGTGACTGCTCCTCCGGCGGTGAGACCTTCTTCCAGCCGGTGACGACGGCCCTCGAGGCCACGGGCGCCCAGCTTCCCTGAAGCGGCTCCTCCCGGCACTGACAGGGCGCGCATCAGTGTGAACCCGCGCTGAGCACTGTCACAGAACACAGCGGACCCCCCGGGCACAGCCCGGGGGGTCCGTCGTTCTCGTACTGCTCAGGCCCGGCTTCGGCAGCCGGAAGAGCCCGAGGGGGTCACTCCGCCGCGACCAGCTCCGCGATCTGCACGGCGTTCAGTGCCGCGCCCTTGCGGAGGTTGTCGTTGGCGACGAAGAGCGCGAGGCCGTGCTCCACGGTCTCGTCGGCACGGATACGGCCCACGTAACTGGCGTCCTTGCCGGCTGCCTGCAGGGGCGTGGGGATGTCGGACAGCTCGACGCCGGGCGCCCCGGCCAGCAGTTCACGTGCCCGCTGCGGGGTGATCGCCCGCTCGAAGCGGGCGTTGACCTGGAGCGAGTGGCCGGTGAAGACCGGGACCCGCACGCAGGTGCCCGAGACCTTCAGACCAGGGATACCGAGGATCTTGCGGCTCTCGTTGCGGAGCTTCTGCTCCTCGTCGGTCTCGTCCAGCCCGTCCTCGACGATCGAGCCCGCCATCGGCAGCACGTTGAAGGCGATCGGCCGGTCGTACTTCTCCGGCTGGGGGAAGTCGACGGCGGCGCCGTCGAAGGTCAGCCGGGTCGCGTCGCTCTCGATCGCCTTGGACGCCTGCTCGTTCAGCTCGGCGACCCCGGCCAGTCCGCTGCCGGATACGGCCTGGTAGGTGGCGACGACGAGCCCGTTCAGCACGGCCTCCTCGTGCAGCGGACGCAGCACGGGCATGGCGGCCATGGTCGTGCAGTTCGGGTTCGCGATGATCCCCTTGGGTCGGCGCCGGGCCGCGTCGGGGTTCACCTCCGAGACGACGAGCGGGACTTCGGGGTCGAGCCGCCACGCGGAGGAGTTGTCGATGACGACGGGGCCCTGCGCGGCGACCTTCTCCGCGACGGCCTTCGACGTCGAGCCGCCCGCGGAGAAGAGAACGACGTCCAGTCCCGTGTAATCGGCCGTCGCGGCATCCTCGACGGTGACCTCACCGCCCTGCCAGGGCAGGGTGCGCCCGGCGGAACGGGAGGAGGCGAACAGCCGCAGCTGGTCGACGGGGAGTTTCCGCTCGGCCAGAATCTCCCGCATCACGCTGCCGACCTGGCCCGTGGCTCCGACGATCCCGATCCTCATGGGGCTCCTTCTGTGAGTGTCCTGTGCGTGAGTGATGTCCCGTTTGCGGTGTGCGTGCGGGAGGGGCGCTGGCTCTTCTACCCTGCCTTGCTGCCTCTACGATCTGCCAATTCTTTGACATCGGTCACACGGCGGCTCCGGCGGGGGCCGGGTGGGGGAACGTGGGGGAGGACACGGGGACTCGGGGACACGGGGAAACCGGGTCACGGGGCCTCGGGGAAACCGGGTCACCGTCCGCGCCCGTCCTGCGGCCCGAACGCGGCCAGGGCGTCCTCGGCGCTGTTCCGTGCATACACGTACTCGTCCGCCCACTCCGCGGTGCCCTCGAACGCGGACTCCGCGGCGATGCGCGCGCAGGCAGCCGCGCAGTCGTACGCGGTACGGCGCAGGGCCACCCCGTCCCCGGGGCCGAGCAGCGCCCAGTGCGCACCGGTCCGTCCGTACGGCATGCCGACGCTCCCGGGGTTGACCACCAGCAGCCCGTGGGTGAGCCGTACGAACGGCATGTGCGTGTGGCCGCACACGACGGTCCGTACGTCGCCGCCCTCCACGTCTGCCAGTACCTCGGCCCAGCGCCCGGGCCGGGAGTCGACGAGCACGGTCTCCGTGTCGTCGCGCGGGGTGGCGTGGCAGAAGAGCACCGGGCCCAGCCCGCCGACCTCCAGCCGCGCGTACCGCGGCAGCCCTGCCAGGAGCTCGACGTCCGGGGTGCGCAGCTGCGCGGCGGCCCATGAGCCCACGGGGGGGCGATCAGCAGGGTGGGGCAGGCTGGTCAGTCCTCCGCGTCGCGCACCACGAGTGCGATCTGCACCCGGTTCCCGACCGCCAGTTTGGCGAGCAGGTTGCCTGTGTGCGCCTTGACGGTCGCGACGCTGATGTGCAGCCGCTCGGCAATCTCCGGGTTGCTGAGCCCGTCCGCGATGGCCCGAGCGGTATCGAGTTCTCGTTCGGTCAGTATGGACAGCCGATTCCGCGCGGCTTCGCGGGACGAGCTGCGAGCCGCAGAGGACTGTGGCCCGGTGGCCGCGGCGATCACTCGTGCCGTGGCCGCTGGGGACAGCACGGGGTTCCCGTCCGCGACTGTCCGCACCGCGTCGGCAATCCGCGACGGCGGGGTGTCCTTGAGGACGAACCCGAGTGCTCCGGCGCGCAGTGCGCCGAGCACCAGATCGTCGGAGTCGAATGTGGTCAGCATGAGTACCCGCGGTGGCGCCGGCCGGGTGAGGAGTTCCCGGGTCGTGCTGAGACCGTCACGGCCGGGCATCCGCACGTCCATCAGCACGACGTCCGGTCGCTGCTCGTCCACCACGGTGATCGCGGCGTCCCCGTCGGCCGCCTCCGCGACGACGGTCAGGTCCGGTTCGCCGTCGATGACGAGTCGCAGCGCCATCCGCACCAGCTCCTCGTCGTCGACGATGACGACACGCACGGGCTCCCGCTCGCTGTCCACTCAAACTCTCTTTTCGTGGCTGTGGTTCGGCCAGGGCAGTTGCGCGGTGAGGAGGTATCCGTTGTCGGCTGTGGGGTGGTGGTCGAGTTTTCCGCCGGCAACGCTGATTCGTTCGGCGAGGCCGAGCAGGCCGAATCCTGATGCCGGCGGTTGAGTGGTTGTTGTCGTGGCTGGGGAGGCTGAGGAGGCCGGGGAGTTGCGGATACTGATGTGCAGTTCGTCGCCGGCTTTTCCTCCGAGGGTGATGTGTACGTGTGCTCCCGGGGCGTGTTTGGCGGCGTTGGTCAGTCCTTCTTGGACCATCCGATAGCAGGTCAGTCCGGCGATGTCGGATGGTTTTCCCGTCATGGTGGTGGCGAGCGTGACGTCCAGTCCGGATGTGCGGGCGTCGGCGACCAGTTGGGGGATTCGGTCGAAGGAGGGCTGCGGCGGTTCCGGGAGCCCCGGGTCGGCCCGGAGCACACCGAGGACGTCGCGTAGTTCTTCCAGCGCTTGGTGGGAGCCGTCGGCGATGCCGCGGAGGAGTACGCGGTTCTCCTCAGCTGTGAGGTCGCCGCGGTGGTCCAGCACTCCGGCCTGCATGGCGACCAGGGAGATCCGGTGTGCGAGCACGTCGTGCATCTCGCGGGCGATCCGGTTCCGTTCCAGGGCCCGTGCCTGCGCCGCTCGTGCGACCTGTTCCCGTTCCGCGCTCTCCGCCCGGTCTCGCAGGGACCGCACTTCGACACGCCGCGCGCCGATGGCCATGCCCACGGCCACCGCGATGCCCGCGCTCAGTGCCGGGAACGCGATCTGGACCCACAACGAGCCGGGCGGGCTCTGGACCGGGGAGAACCCGACGGCGAACTGTGATGCGGTCACGAAAGCCAGGCCGACGACACCGATCTCCACCGGACGGCGACGAGTGGAGATCGAGACCAGTGCCAGAAACGCAGCACCGGTGGCGAGTGCCGACGCGGTCGAGGCGATCGCGACCGTCATGGCCACGGTGAGCGGGAACCGACGCCGCCACAGAAGCGCCGTCAGGCAGCCCAAAGCCACCAGCGGATCACCGGTGAGGAACCAGGAGCCCGTTTCTGTCCCCTGCTCCCGTGACAGCAGCACGCCGGTGGAGAGCCAGACCGGTAGGCCCACTGCCGCAGCGGCCACCAGCCGCCAGGCCTGCTGCCACCCCCCGAGCCGTGGCGCCACGTCCAAGTTCACCTGGTCATTGTCGCAACACCGTGTGGCCGGGTGAGTCAGACCCGGGGCTGATGCGCCCTTGGCCCGGAGTCGAAGCACTGCCTCGCCCTGGGTCGAGGAAGGTTCGGGACGCCGGGCGGATGTGCCGGCCGCGCCGCACCGGAAGACTCGTTCACGTGCCGAGACAACCGGACACGAGACGGAGAAACGCGATGCGCAAGGGTGGCCGTATGGCATTAGAGGCGACCGGGATGGTGATCACAGCCCTGTCCGCCCCAGCGGTGATCCGCGGATTGTTCAACCAGGACTCCGATCCCCTGTGGGGCATCTTCAGCCGGGTCTCCGGCGGCCTTACCGGCCAGGTGATTCTCCTCGGCTTCAGCGCGCTCGTCGGAGCGGTATTCGGTGGCTGGGCACACACCCGCCAGAAGGCGGCCTCCGATCGGGCCGCTGATCCCGGGGGAGTCCACGGCCGAGGAGCGGCCTGACGACATCCGGGACCACGGATGCGCTCCTCCGGCATGTGCGCCGACGCGCCCCGGAGAGAGGACTTCGCCGTGCGCGCGCTCAGCCTGGCCGACCTCGACCTCTGCAACCCCGCCCGGACCGACGCGCCGGTCCGCGTGGACGCCCGGCGGCGGGACCCCGAGCCCGCCCGTTCCGGCGCCCCAGTGCGCCCCTTCAGGAGGACATCAGATGCGCAGAACGCTGTCCCTCGCCCTCGCCGCCACCGCGGTGGCGGCGACCGTGTTTCCGGGGGTGTCGGTGGCGACGCCGGACGCCGTGCGGTGGGGCCCATGTTCGGAGAAGGGCGGCTCACCCCGTAAGGCCGCCTCATCTCGTCTGGAGTGTTCGACACTCGAGGTCCCGCTGGACTACCGGAATCCGGACGGCCGTCAGATCGAGATCGGGATCTCCCGGATGGCGAGCAGGAAACCGTCGCAGCGCCGCGGCGTGCTGCTGACCAACCCGGGCGGCCCCGGCATCTCAGGACTCGGCTACCCGGCCGCTCTCGCCGCCTCGAAACTGCCGCAGAAAGTGCAGGACTCCTACGACGTGATCGGCTTCGACCCGCGTGGCGTCGGCCGCAGCACGCCGGTGACCTGCGATCTGACGCCGGAACAGCAGAAGCGCGGCAACATCCCGCCGTACGCGCACACCGCGGGCGATGTCGCGCGGGAGGCGAAGAACGCGCGGACCATCGCCAAGCAGTGCGCCACCTCACGGACGGCGTGGATGCTGCCGCACACCACCACCGCGAACACCGCGCGCGACATGGACCGGATCCGTACGGCGCTGGGCGAGCCGAAACTTTCGTACCTCGGCGCGTCCTACGGCAGCTACCTCGGCGCGGTGTACACGACGCTGTTCCCCGGGCGCAGCGACCGGATCGTGCTCGACAGCAACTTGGGCCCCGGCGGTTACGACGTCACGGCCATGCGGTCGCTCGCCCGTGGAATGGAGGACCGGTTCCCGGACTTCGCGGCGTTCGCCGTCGCGCACCCCGAGTACGGTCTGGGCACCACAACGGAGCAGGTGACCGCGGAGTTCTTCGACCTCGCGAAGCGGTTGGAGGCGAAACCGGTCCGGGGCATCGACGCGACATTGTTCCGCGGGATCACCTTCGACCGCCTCTACAGCGATTCGGATATGCCGCTGGTGGCCGAGATGTGGCAGGCGCTCGACAAGGACCGGCCGCTGCCGCCCAACACCCCGCCGGTGATGGAGAACATGGAGAACTTCATGTCTGCCCGTTTTTTTGTGCTCTGCAGTGATTCGCGCTGGCCGGGGACGGTCCGGGAGTATCAGCGCAATGTCGCGGCCGACCGGCAGAAGTACCCGATGCTGGGCGGGTCCTCGGCCGGCATCGGACCGTGCGCCTTCTGGCCGGACAAGCGGGTCGAGCCGCCGGTGCGCATCGGCGACCGGGGCCCGTCGAACGTACTCATGGTGCAGAACGAGCGCGACCCGGGGACGCCGCTGGCAGGCGCGAAGGAGTTGCGGCGGGCGTTCGGGAAGCGGGCCACGATGGTGACGGCCGACCAGGGCGGGCACGGTGTCTATCCGTTCGGCCCCAACACGTGCGCGAAAGACGCGGTGACGACGTTCCTGACCGCCGGGCAGCGCCCGGAACAGGACCTCGCCTGCCCGGCGGAACCGAGCGAGTAGCGGGAGGGGCTGAGGCATGTTCCAGGCATTGCGGCAGCGTCGGGCTGTGCAGCGGGTCGGGACCTTCACCTCGCCCGTTGACCTGCCGGCATGGGGCAACGCCGTGGTCGGGCTCGGCGCTGCGACGGCCAGCACGGAGCGGGCGCTCCGGCTGCGCTACAACTGGCTGCTCGACGGCGGGGCGGGCTGACCCGCGTCTTCGGACCGGTCGTTGTGAGAGTCATTCCGTCGCTCGCGGGACCGTCCCTGCTCGTCGGCGTCTGCGCCACCAACGTCCACGAAGTGACAGACATCGAGACCAAGTGACAACTGTCTCGACCAGCCGCACCCGTACCGGTGGTGAGCTGCGAAGAGTCGCGGGACACTGTTCGAACGCGGGTTCGACTGCTGGTCTATGGTGGGGAGGTATTCGGCAAGCAGGGATGCGGGTGCGGTGGGAGGTGCGTGCGATGCCTGGATTCGTGCATCTCCATGTCGCCTCCGGCTTCTCCCTGCGGTACGGGGCGTCGCATCCCGAGACGCTGGCCGAGCGTGCCCGCGAGCGCGGAATGGACGCGGTCGCGCTCACCGACCGCGACACCCTGGCCGGAGCGGTGCGCTTCGCACGGGCGAGCGCGAACGCCGGAGTGCGGCCCGTCTACGGGGCGGATCTGGCCGTGGCGGAGCGCCCGGAGCGCAGGAGCGCGGTACGCCGGCGCCGTACGCCGGTCCGGGGTGGTGCCTTCATCGACGAATCGGCACAGCGGGTCGTCTTCCTCGCGGCCAGGGGCGCCGTGGGGTGGGACGGGCTGTGCCGGCTGGTGAGTGCGGCACACGCCGGCGGAGGCGAGCGGCCTCAGCTGGAGTGGGACGACCTGGCGGCGCTGGGTGGCGCGTACGGGGGAGCGCTGACCGTACTGCTCGGGCCCGGGTCCGACGTGGGACGCGCACTCGCCGCCGGGCGTCCCGACAAGGCGGCACGGCTGCTGACCGGCTGGCGGGAGATCTTCGGTACGGCACTGCGGCTGGAGGTCGCGGGGTGCGTACCCCTGCGGGAGTCCGCGCGGATGCTGGGCCTCGCCGCAGAGCAGGGGGTCAAGCCCGTGCTGACCAACGCGGTGCGCTACGCCGATCCCAGTCAGGGGCCGGTCGCGGACGTACTGGACGCCGCGCGGCGTCTGGTGCCCGTCGACCCGAGGAAGGGCCTGGACGGCGGTGAGCGGTGGCTGAAGGGGCCGGAGGCGATGGAGACGGTCGCGCTGCGCGTCGCGGAGGCCGCGGGCTACCGGAGCGACGCCGCGCACCGGCTGCTGACGCTGACCGAGGAGACCGCCGGGGGCTGCCGGGTCGACCCCGAGGACGACATCGGCATCGGGCGGGTCCACTTTCCCGAACCGTGGCTGGTCGGCGCGGGTACGGACGGCGGGCACAGCCGCCGGGACGGCCGTCCCCGCGGCCCCGGCGGTTCTGCCGGACCTGCCGGACCTGCCGGGCCGCGGGGGAGCGGGGGAAGAACCGCCGAGCGTGTGCTGCGTTCGCGTTGTGCCGCGGGGATGGTCGCGCGGCGGTACGAGGGGCAGCGGGAGCGCTGGGAGCGGCTCGAACACGAACTGCGGATCATCGAGGGGCTCGGCTTCTCCTCCTACTTCCTCACCGTCGCGCAGGTCGTCCAGGACGTTCAGGCGATGGGCGTACGGGTCGCGGCGCGCGGCTCGGGGGCGGGGTCCCTGGTCAACCATCTGCTGGGCATCGCGCACGCCGACCCTCTCGAACACGGCCTGCTCATGGAGCGGTTCCTCTCGCCGCGCCGGGCGGCCCTCCCGGACATCGACATCGACGTGGAGTCCGCCCGGCGGCTCGATGTCTACCGCGCCATCTTCGAACGCTTCGGCGAGGAACGCGTCGCCACTGTCGCCATGCCCGAGACCTACCGGGTGCGTCACGCCATCCGCGACGTGGGCGCGGCGCTGAGCATGGATCCCGCCGAGACCGACCGGCTCGCCAAGGCGTTCCCGCACATCCGGGCGCGGGACGCGCGTGCTGCTCTCGACGAGCTCCCGGAGCTGCGCGGTGTGGACGTCGAGCGGTACGGCCCCCGCTTCTGGGATCTGGTCGAGTCGCTGGACGCTCTGCCCCGCGGGGTCGCCATGCACCCGTGCGGGGTGCTGCTCTCGGACTCCTCGCTCCGCGCCCGTACGCCGGTGATGCCCACCAGCGGTGAGGGCTTCGCCATGTCGCAGTTCGACAAGGACGACGTGGAGGAGCTGGGGCTGCTCAAGCTGGACGTGCTGGGGGTGCGGATGCAGTCGGCGATGGCGCATGCGGTCGCCGAGATCGAACGGGCGGCCGGGGAGAGGGTCGAGCTGGAGGAGGTGCCGGAGGGAGACCCGAAGACGTACGCGCTCATCCGGTCCGCCGAGACGCTCGGCTGCTTCCAGATCGAGTCGCCGGGACAGCGTGATCTGGTCGGCAGGCTTCAGCCGGAGAGTTTCCACCATCTCGTCGTCGACATCTCGCTGTTCAGGCCGGGTCCGGTCGTCGCCGACATGGTGCGCCCCTTCATCGAGGCCCGGCACGGGCGGCGGCCCCCGAGTTACCCGCACCCGGATCTGGAGCCCGCGCTGAGTGAGACGTACGGCGTCGTGGTCTTCCACGAGCA
Source organism: Streptomyces ovatisporus (assembly GCF_042653885.1). Lineage (NCBI taxonomy): Bacteria > Bacillati > Actinomycetota > Actinomycetes > Kitasatosporales > Streptomycetaceae > Streptomyces > Streptomyces ovatisporus. The sequence continues at coordinate 385,639 of NZ_JBHSFH010000013.1, read as the reverse complement.
GGTCATCGAGATCATCTCGGTCATGACCGGGTGCGGCCGGGCGATGGCCGACGAGGCGCGGCGTGCGCTCTCGGACGAGGTGCGGCAAGGGAGGGTGCGTGCGTGGTTCACGCAGGAGGCGTCACGGCGCGGATATGCGGACGAGGCCGTCGAGCGGACCTGGCAGATCGTGGAGGCGTTCGGGTCCTACGGCTTCTGCAAGGCGCACGCCGTCGCCTTCGCCGTGCCCACCTACCAGTCGGCGTGGCTGAAGGCCCATCATCCGGCTGCTTTCTACGCGGGTGTGCTGGAGCACGATCCCGGGATGTATCCGAAGCGGCTGCTGCTGGCGGACGCCCGGCGGCGGGGGGTGCGGGTGCTGCCCCTGGACGTGAACAGGTCCTCGGTCGCCTATCGTATCGAACTGGTGTCTGATTCCAGGGTTGTTGAGGGCCCGTCGGACCCACCGGATTCTCCGGCTGCCCGGGCTCCCCGGGACGGCCCTCCGGGTTCCTCCGCTCCCGGCTCCGGGTGGGGCGTGCGCCTCGCTCTCGCCGAAGTGCAGGGCATCAGCGAGGCGGACGCGGAACGGATCGAGGCCGGACAGCCCTACGACTCGCTGGCCGATCTGTGGCGACGGGCCCGGCCGCCCCGTCCCGTGGCCGAAAAGCTCGCCCAGGTGGGGGCGTTGGACGCGTTCGCCCCCGACGGCAACCGGCGCGATCTGCTGCTGCACATCGCCGAACTGCACCGCGGGCAGCGTGCCGCGGCCGGAGCGCGCGAAGGGCAGCTGGCCCTGGATCACCTGACGGGGGGTGCCGCCGCACCCGAACCGGCCGGGCTGCCCGACCTCGACGCCGGCGAACGGCTGGGAGCGGAACTCGGCGTCCTCGGCATGGACACCTCCCGGCACCTCATGGACGATCACACCGCGTTCCTGCGGGAGTTGGGCGCGTACTCCGCGCGGGGCCTGCGGTCCGCCCGGCACGGCGAGACGGTCCTCGTCGCGGGCGCCAAGGCCGCCACCCAGACCCCGCCGATCCGGTCCGGACGGCGCGTCATCTTCAGCACCCTCGACGACGGCACGGGCCTGGTCGACCTCGCGTTCTTCGACGACGCCCACGCAGCCTGCGCCCACACCGTCTTCCACTCCTGGCTGCTGCTGGTGCGCGGGGTGGTGCAGCGACGCGGGCCACGCAGCCTCAGCGTGGTCGGTTCGGCAGCGTGGGACCTGTCGGAACTGGTCGAACTGCGCCGCACCGGCGGCCTGGACGCGGTCGCCGCACGTCTGTCGGAACCCCCGGAGGGACGCACCGGATCCGGTGACGGTCCGGAAGGGGGCGCGGAAGCGGGCAGGGGCACCGGGACGTCCGGGCGTACGGTCCAGGTGGCCAAGGGCTACGAGATGCACCCCTGGGCCGACCTGCGTCCCCCGGGCGACGCCGCCGACTCCCCGAAGGCCTTGCGCAAACTCTGGCACTCCAGCCCGGGGAGCGCGGGATGAGCGAGCAGCCGAGCGAACAACTCCACGTGCTGTACGTGCACTTCGAGGACGCCGGGAACCGGGCCGGCAGCGGCTCCCCGGCCGGAGAGGGGGCCGGTGTCCGCGCCGAGTTCCCCGAACTCCTCGGCCTCCTCGCCGACTTCACCCCCGTCGTCCAGGCGCTGCCGCCCGACGCCGCGCTCGCCGACGTACGGGGCGCGCTGCGCTACTTCGACCGTGACGCACCCGCGCTGGCCCGCCTCGTCCGCCTCCGTGCGCTGGCACTCCACGGCACCGACTGCACCGTCGGCGTCGCCGTCAACCCGCTCCTCGCGCGGATGGCCGCGCAGTCGGGGCCGCCGGGCACGGTCCGCGTGATACACCCCGGAGAGACCGCCGGCTTTCTCGCCGGCCGCCCTGTCGCCGCCCTGCACGGCATCGGCCCGTCGACCGCCCGTACCCTCTGCGCGTACGGTCTGGACACCGTCGGACGGGTCGCCGAGGCGGGACCCGCCACCCTCCAGCGGATACTCGGCGCGAAGACGGGGCGCCGCCTCCACGAGCGTGCCCGGGGCATCGACCCGACACCCGTGGTTCCCAGCGCCCCCGCGCGCTCCGTCGCTTCGGAGTACCGCTTCGACCGGGACGAACTCGACGCCGCCGGCCGCCGCCGTGCGCTGCTCACCCTCGCCGACGAACTGGGCTTCCGCATGCGTACGGAGGGCCAGGCCGCCCGCGCGCTGAGTCTCACCGTCCGCTATGCCGACCGCTCCACCACCACCCGTACCCGCACACTCGCCGAACCGACCGCGCACACACCGGCGTTGACCACCGTCGCCTACGCCATGCACGACGCCCTCGGGCTGCAGCGGGCCCGGGTACGGGCGGTCTCCCTGCGGGCCGAGGAGCTGATGCCGGCCGAACTCGCCTCCCGGCAGCTCTCCCTGGACCCCCGTGAGGAGAAAGCCCGGCGGGCCGAGGCGGCCGCGGACCGGGCCCGGCAGCGTTTCGGCGCGTCGGCCGCCCACCCCGCCGGACTCGCCGGCGATCCCGGTGCGGCATGAGCGGCTGTGCCGGGCGGTGTGGGCGGCAGGTCCGGTGCCGGCCGCGCAGATGCCCGGCCTCGGTGCGGCCGGCGGTACTGGAGAAACGCAGGACGGCCGGATGCGGGTGGCCGCTGCGTCTGTCGGCGGCGACGACGCCGACTGGCGACTGCCCAGCAGTTCCTGGAGGCCCCGTCTCAGTCAGTTCCGTCCTGCGGCGCGTGCTGCGGCGATGCGCTGGCGGGACACTTCGTAGAGCACGGCGGTGGCGGCGCCGGCGGCGTTGAGCGAACTGGCCGATCCCGCCATCGGGATACGCACCGTGCGATCGCACAACTCGCGCCAGGCCGCGCTCAGTCCCTTGGTCTCGTTCCCGACGAGCAGCAGTACGGGCCCGGTGAGGTCCGCGTCGAAGAGCTCGGCCTCGCCGCCCTCGTCGGTGCCGACCACCGCGATGTCCAGCCCGCGGGCCCGCCTCGCCTCCAGCCACTGCACGACCTCGCGGTGCGAGGGCACGCGGACGGCGGGCAGCGCGAAGAGCGAACCGGTGCTGGCCCGCACCGACTTGGGGTCGTAGACGTCGGCGGCGTGGCCGGTCACGATCAGCCCGTCCGCGCCGAACGCGTCGGCGGAGCGGATGACCGTTCCGATGTTCCCGGGGCCCGAGGGCCGGTCGAAGAGCACGCCGAGGAAGTCGCTGCCCGCGTCGATGCGGGAGAGGTCGTCGGGGGGCATCCGGACCACCGCGACGACCTCGGGGGCGGCCTCGTTCTTCTCGCCCAGCTCGGCGAGGAGCCGGGGGTCCATCGCCACGCGTTCAGCGCCGGCGTCTCGCAGCAGATCCTCCGCCCAGCGTGACAGCGGGCGCTCCGTCGAGTGGACCAACGTCAGTACGGGCCAGCCGCGTTGGACCGCGATGCTGATGGGGCGTACGCCCTGGACGAGGAACTCACCAGCTCTCTGGCGCTTGTTCCGGTTGCTCAGCAGCGACTGCCACTGCTGGAAACGGGCGTTGCGGGAGGTGATCCGCTGAACCACGCGTGTCCTTCCGCTCCTGGTCCGCCGGTGAATGGGTGCCGCGGCAGCCTACACGGACCGACGCCGTCACCGAATCTTCACAAGCAGGCCTATGGCCCTCCCATGTTACCGCTACGTAAATTGACGGGGCTTCGGCAATGTGACCCAGGTCACCCCCTGTACCCCCCGTGCAACCCCCAGTAACCCCCACGGCCCCACGAGGCAACGTCCCTCTCCACCCCCACGAGGAGACGGCATGAAGCTGTCCTGGAAACACGCCCGCACGCCCGCCGCCGCAGCGGCGGTCGCCATCGCTGTGGCCCTGCCGGTCAACTCGGCCGGTGCTTCGGCGGCGGAACCCTCCACACCGGCCCCCGCCGCCGAGACAGCGCAGGAGAAGGAAGCCGCGACGAAAGCAGCAGAGGGCGGCTGGAACGACTACGACTGCAAGCCGTCGGCCGAACACCCCCGGCCCGTCGTCCTCGTCCACGGCACGGGAGGCAACGCCGTCGACAACTGGCTCGGTCTGGCCCCCTACTTGAAGAACCGCGGCTACTGCGTCTTCTCCCTCGACTACGGCAAGTACAACGGCATTCCGCTCGTCTACGGCCTCGGTCCGATCGAGAAGTCGGCCGAACAGCTGGCGGCGTACATCGAGAAGGTGCGTGGCGCGACCGGTACCGACAAGGTCGACATCGTGGGCCACTCGCAGGGCGGCATGATGCCCCGCTACTACCTCAAGTTCCTCGGCGGCGCGGACAAGGTGAACGCTCTGGTCGGTCTCGCACCGAGCAACCACGGCACGACCCTGAGCGGGCTCACCAAACTCGTCGACCTCATCCCGCCGTTGGGTGACGCGATCGAAGACCTCGGTCCGTCGCTGATGCAGCAGAAGGAGGGCTCGGACTTCATCAACCGCCTGAACGAGGGCGGGGACACCGTGCCCGGCGTGAAGTACACGGTGATCGCCACCAAGTACGACGAAGTCGTCACGCCGTACAAGACGCAGTTCCTGGAGGGTCCGGACGTCAAGAACGTCGTGCTGCAGGACCTCTGCCCTGCCGACATCTCCGAGCACCTCATGGTGGCGCTGACCGACAGGGTGGCCTGGCACGAGACGGCCAACGCCCTCGACCCGGAGAACGCGACCGAGACGACCTGCTTCTCCTAGGCCCCCGAGGAACCCCGCGCGGCGGCGGCGCCCCGCGGGAAGGAGCACTACGGCTCCTCGTACAGCCTCTCGGCGTACGAGGAGCCGTAGTGCTCCTCCAGCACCTCCAGCGGCTCGTCCTGCCTCTCCAGCGCCTTCGAGATCCGGGCCCGGCCCGGCAGCGCGTCCGGCTGCCAGGTCAGGGGGTTCCAGGCGCTGGAGCGCAGGAACGCCTTGGAGCAGTGGTGGAAGATCTCTTCGATCTCCACCACGAGCACCACGGCGGGCCGGTGCCCCTCGACCGTCATGTCGTCCATGAACGGCGCCTCGCGCACGATGCGTGCCCTGCCGTTGATCCGCAGGGTGTCGCCCCGGCCCGGCAGCAGGTGGATGAGGCCGACGTGCGGATTGACGAGGATGTTCCTGAAGCCGTCGATCCGCTTGTTGCCGGGCCGGTCGGGGACGGCGACCGTGCGGTCGTCGAGCACCTTGACGAAGCCGGGCGGATCACCCTTCGGGGAGACGTCACACGTCCCGTCCCTTCCCGAAGTGGCGATCAGGCACAGCGGCGAGTGCGCGAGCCACTCACGGTCGACCGCGTGCAGAGAGGTCCGTGCCTTCTGCGCGGCGTAGGGGGCCGGAGTGCCCAGCAGTTCGACCAGTTCGGCCTCAGAGGTGACTTCCCGCACCGGCGTGGGCGGCCCCAGCGGTTCCATCCGGAATCCCCCGTCCCGTACACCGCGTACGAGTCCCGTACGCCCGGTTGGTACCCGCATTTTACGAGCACGGGTCAGCCCTTGCCACGGCCGGCGGCCCGGCGGCGAAGACCCGCGAACATCAGCGCGCCGCCCAGGAGGAGCACGGACCCTCCGGCGACGGCGAGGGTGCCGGTGTGCGTCCCGGAGCCGGTGTCGGCAAGCTGCGTCTTCGGGGCGGTGGCCGCGGGGGAGGGCGTCCCGGCCTCCGGGGCGCTGCCGGACGTGCCCTCCTTGTGCGCGCCGTGGCCGTGGGCACCCGAGTGGCCGCCGCCCCGGCCGTCGTTCTCGACGGTCGACTTCTCGAACCCGTCGGAGACCTGCTTGCCGTCGGGCACGGTCGGTGCCTTCGTCGAGGACGTCGTGGGGGCGCCGCCGGCGCTGCCGGTGCCGCCCTCTCCGCCGCCGAAGGTCACATCGGAGCAGGTGTAGAACGCCTCAGGGCTGTCGGACCGCTGCCAGATGCCGAAGATGAGATGACGGCCGGTCCGCCCGGGAACCGTCCCCTTGAACTTGTAAGCGCCGCCCTGCAGTTGAGGGTCGGTCGTCTTGGCGAAGGGCTCGGACTCCAGGTCCGACCACTTCAGCGGCTTCGACGGGTCGTAGCCAGACCTGGTGATGTACAGCTCGAAGGAACCTTTGTGCGGCGCGGTCGCCTGGTAGGAGAACGCATGCTCCCCGGCGCTCATCCTGGAGGCCGGCCAGTCCTTGCGGGGCAGGTCGAGGCCCTTGTACTTGTCCCGGCCGGCGCTGCACAGCTTCCCGTCGGGAATGATCTCCTTGTGCCTGCCCGCGGCGTCGGGGATGTTGACCTCGTTCCAGTCGTAGAACGCCTGGGTGCCGCTCGCCTCGACAGCCGCCTTGCACGCAGCCGACCGGGGGTTCTCGGGGCCTTCCGCGAAGCAGGTCGAGACCCGGCTGACGGGGTCGGTCATGGATCCGTGTGCCTCAGCGGGGACCGCACTCAGCATGGTGAGTGCCATGGGCGCCGCGCCCAGGGCCGCTATGCGCGCCACCGTACGACGAGCAGACATCTTGTGACTCCTGAAGGTGGGGGGTTGACGCATGCGGCCCCGGCCTCCCCGTGGGGGCACGGAGGCCGGGGCCACTTGCAAGCTAACCCCGCTCAGCTGCCGTTTCAGCAGTTGGAACGCTCAACTGCCCATCCTTATGGTCCGCTTAAGGAGCGGCTCACGATCGGTTAAAGCTCGTGCGCCCGGTCGGGCTGCGGAGCCGCACCGCACGCCGGCTCCGGGCCGGGCGGGGCGCTCTCGCCGAACTGCACCGAACGCTTGGCCAGTCCGGCCCAGAAACCGTCGATGACGGTGCGCGCCCCGGTGAGATCCGCCTCGCCCGCGCCGAGCGCGACGAACAGCGGCGCGAAGTGCTCGCTGCGCGGATGGGCGATCCGGCCGGCGGGCGCCTTGTGCTCGAAGTCGAGCAGCGCGTCCACGTCGCCGCGGGCCAGGGCCTCCCGGCCCCAGTCGTCGAACTCCCTCGACCAGCCCGGGGCTTCGTCCACCGCACTGCCCCACCGCAGGCCGCTCAGGTTGTGAGTGAAGAATCCGCTTCCGACGACGAGGACCCCTTCGTCGCGGAGCGGGGCGAGCTTCCGGCCGATCCGCAGCAGCTGTGCCGGTTCGAGTGTGGGCATGGACATCTGGAGCACCGGTACGTCGGCGTCCGGGTACATCTCGACGAGCGGAACATACGCGCCGTGGTCGAGGCCGCGTCCGGGTGCCTCGTGGACGGCCTCGTGGACGGACGAGCCGGGGCCCGCGAGCAACGCCCGTACGCGTGCGGCCAGCCGGGGAGCGCCGGGCGCCGGGTAGCGCACCCGGTAGTAGCGCTCCGGGAAGCCCCGGAAGTCGTACACCAGCGGCAGGGTCCGCGTGGCCGAGAGGGCGAGCGGTGCGGACTCCCAGTGCGCGGAGACCATGAGAACTGCCTTGGGCCGCGGCAACCGGGCGCTCCACGCGGCGAGTTGGGACGTCCACAGGTCGTCGTCGGCCAACGGCGGTGCACCGTGGCTCAGATAGAGCACGGGCATGCGGACGCCTCTCGCCGCGGGGCCTGCGGTGCTGCTCGCGTCCGCCTCCGCGGCGACGCCCGTACTGCGGGGACCTGCGTCATGCGTCACGGTGCTGTGTGGCAGGCGTGTGATGGCGGTTCAGCCTCCTCGATACTCGGAATCCGGCCGGACGGTGCGCGGTCCTCTGGTGGTGCGGCGGGCCGTCGGTGAGCCTCAGCCGCGGAGCAGCAGGACGACCGCTGCCGCCGCTCCTGCCCCACCGATGTGCGCGGCGTGTTCGCGGTGCTCACGGACGAGGGCCGGCGGGTTCTGGACGAGGCCGCGCCGGGCCACGTCGCAGCCGTGCGGGAAGCCCTGATCGACGTGCTCGACAGGGAGGAGCTGAGACTCCTCGCCGAAGGGCTGGGACGGGTCGCCCGCCGCCTGGACCCCGACCGTCGGACGGCTGGAGACCGGAGCGAACAGGAGTGACGAAACGGGTCGAGGGGGCAGAAGAAGGGCAGTGACCGCGAATCACCGCGGACCGTCCCGGCTGTGCCCGGTTCTGGAACCAACCGCGCCTTGTTCGGCGTTGTGTTCAACAACATAGGGAAAGCGGAAGGGCGGCCAGGGCACAATCACAGGCGCGTCCGCCGGACGGGAGCGGACGCGGGCAGGCCGGGCGAGTGGGCGGAAGGGGTGCACGGTGAACCTGCTGGATGTGTTGCTGCTGCTCGCAGTGGTGGTCTTCTCCGTCTCCGGTTATCAGCGCGGCCTCGTCGCCGGTTTCGTCTCACTCGCCGGATTCGTGGGCGGAGCCGTCATCGGCGTGTGGCTCCTGCCCTTCGTGCTGGAGAAGGTGACGCCGGGCACCACCGAGGCCACCGTCGTGGCGCTGCTGACCGTCCTCGTGCCCGCCGCCGTGGGCCAGGCCATCGCGTCCCCGCTGGGGTGGCGGCTGCGCGGCTCCCTGAGCTGGACGCCCGTGCGCTGGGCCGACGGAGCCGGGGGAGTGGCCGTCAACGCGGCTGCTGTCCTCGTCGTCGGCTGGGTCGCAGCGAGTGCCCTGGCCGTTTCGCCTTCGCCCGTGCTCAACCAGGAGATCCGCGGCTCCCAGATCCTCGGCATGGTGCAGGACCGCATGCCCGACCAGGCTTCCACCTGGTTCAACGACGCGGCAGGAGCGCTGACCACGGCCGGGTTCCCCCCGGTGTTCAATCCCTTCGAGAACGAGCCGGGCGCGACCGTCGCGAAGCCCTCGGGCGACTCCGTCACCCGTGCGGCGACCGAGGCGGCCAAGCGCAGCACCGTCAAGGTCGAGGGTGTGGCCGACGTGGACGGAGGCGCACGCGGCCAGGAGGGCAGCGGCTTCGTCTACCGGAGTCAGCACGTGATGACCAACGCGCACGTCGTGGCCGGCGTCGACGAACCGACGGTGCGTGTCGGCGGCGTCGGCACACGCTACGAGGCGAGAGTCGTGGTCTTCGACGCCGCCACCGACGTGGCCGTGCTCGCCGTACCGGGACTGCAGGCACCCGCCCTGGAGTTCGCGGGAGACGCGTCACGCGGCGCTCCGGGCGTCGTCGCGGGCTACCCGCAGAACGGCAGCCTCGACCTGCGGGCGGCGGCCGTGGCCCAGCGGGTGCAGGCGCAGGGCCAGGACATCTACGGCGACAACCTCAGTACGCGCGACATCTACGCCATCCGCTCCACCGTCCGTCCGGGCAACTCCGGAGGTCCGCTGCTGAGCAAGGACGGCAAGGTGCTCGGCGTCGTCTTCGCCCGTTCCACCAGTGATGCCGGCACCGGCTACGCCCTCACGGCCGACCAGGTCGAGGGGCATGCCCAGAGAGGCATCCACAACAACCAGCCGGTGGACACCGGCAACCGCGCGGCACTCTGAGCACCGGCCCGCCCGGTGCGGCCGCAGTGCGTGAGCGGTGCAGCGGGCCGAACCTGAAGGCGCCGAACCCACCCGTCTCCTCCGTGTGCTCGGGACGGCACTCTTCCGGCCGTCCGCGGTGTCGTGGCACCGCGCAGTACGCCGCGCGAGTCGGCCGGCTCCCGATCGCCGCACGGTCTGGGAGAGAATCGGCACCGCGTCCTCGCGCTCGACCGCGCTCAACCAGGCGTGGCCCGCGCCGCCGTTCAGCGCTCATTCGCCCGAACAGATCCGGAGAACACGTGCCGTTGCAGATCGTCATCGACCCCGAGGCGCCGGACGCCCCCTACGAGCAGTTGCGCGCCCAGATCTCCGATCAGGCACGCAGCGGCAAGCTGCCGACGGGCTGCAAACTGCCGACAGTCCGCGGACTGGCCGAAGACCTGGGGCTCGCGGCGAACACGGTCGCCAAGGCATACCGCGCGCTGGAGTCGGACGGCGTGATCGAGACCCGTGGACGGCACGGCACGTTCGTCGCCGCGGCCGGTGACGCCGCGGCCAGAGAGGCGGCGGAGGCGGCCGAGTCGTACGTACGGCGAGTGCGGCGGCTCGGGCTCGACCGTGCCGTCGCACTCGCCGCCGTCGAGGACGCGCTGCGCGCGACGTACGGCTGACCGGCGAGCGGCGGGCCGCACCGGGCTCCCGGCCCGGAACGGCCCGGAACGGCCCGGAACGGCCCGGGGCCGACCGTCAGTCGAGCTTGTCGACGGCCGTTCTGGTCGTCTCCTTGAAGGCGGTGACGGGGGCCTGTCCGAGGTTGCCCATCTCGCCCCAGCGGACGACGGTCACGGTCTTCCCGTCGCGGCCGACGGCGAACAGGTGCACGCCGGGCTCGGACTCGGGCATCGAGGTGTGCACCCCGTAGACGCGGGCGCCGTCGCCGACTGCCACCTTGCCGTACTTCTCCCAGGAGGCCGTCCCTCCCGGAGTCTCACGGAGCCAGTCCGCAGCGCATGCAGCGACCTTCTTCTCCAGGGCACGTGCCAGTCTTGCCGCGGCCGTCGCGTTGGCGGAGACGACGGCGACCTGTGTGGCGTTGGTGTCGTAGTCCGTGTGGTACTCGCGGTGGTGGCTGCGCGCGGAGGGAAGCGCGCCGTCGACGCAGAAGGGCCCGGCGTCGGGCAGGCCCGCGGTGACCTTCCCCGCCCACCAGGGAGAGGAGGGGTGAGGAGGGAGATCGGCCGGTGCGAGGAAGCCCGGCGCCCGGGTCTTCTTCGCCGGCTCCGCGGCGACTCCCGGGCCGCTCGCGGCGAGCGTGAGACCCAGGGCGGCCACTGTCGCGAGACCGCCGACGGTGGCGGAACGGAAGGGCTGTGTGCGCATGTCGGAACCTTTCCCCCGTATATGTGCTGTCGCCCCATCAGACCTGCGAGCCGGTGAAGGGTTGTATCCCCACGGAAAGGGAGAAGCGGACCAAGCGGTCAACTGGCCGCGTACCGCGTGCAGTCCGACGTGGTGACCGTGCTCGTCCTGTGCCGCGGCCCGCGGGGATCGCGCAGTCGGCCCTGATCACGGGACGCGGACTGCGCGGATCAGGCGGGCACGGGCCGCCGGGGCGTGACGTGCTCGTCCTGCAAGGTCATGACGGTGAGGCCGTCCGAGTGAGCAGCCTCGTGCGCGCCTCCATGAGCGCGAAGCCCAGCAGGTTGAGTCCCCGCCACCGGGCGGGGTCGCGGAGCCGCTCGTCGTCGGTGGACAGGCCCACTCCCCACACCCTGTCCAGCGGGCTCGCCTCGACCAGTACGCGGCTGTTGGTGCCCAGCAGGTACTCGCGCAGCTCGGCGTGGTGCTCGAACTTCCGCGCGTTGCCCTCGACCACGATGCCGTAGCGCTCGCGCTCCCACACCTCCTGGTCGAATCCCCGCACCTTGCGTCCCACTGCCTTCGCCTGCCGCGGGCCGGGAGCCGCGATCGCACGGCGCTCCGCCTCCGCGTCGCCGAAGAGACGAGCCTTGCGGGCCATCATCCAGTGCTCTGCCGTGGCGTACTCCACGCCCTCGGCCGTGAAGGGCGCCGGCCACCACTGGCTCAGGCAGCCCTTGCCTGCGCTGCCGTCCCGCCGTGGCTGATGTCCCCAGAAGTAGAGGTACTTGAAGCGTTCTCCCCGCGCTGAGCGCTCCACGATTTCCGCGACGTTGTCGACCATCCGGTGATTCTGGCAGTGGCCACCGACATCGCTCGACTGGTTATCGCCAGTGTGTGCGACGCGGCGGTCTCCCGTACCCCTGCGCCGACGCGTGCTGAGACGCGCCGCCCCGGGGACTTGTTCCCATGTCGACACCGGCCCCCCGGTGCGTGCCCGTCACAGGTAGAGGCCCGAGCCCACGCCGTCGGGAGGGGACACCGATGTCGGGGAGATCCCCTTGCGCAGCGCGAACAGCTCGGCCAGCGTGGCCCCTTCGCGTCCCACACCCTCCGAGGTGCCGAGCCATTCGACCGCCTCGTCACGGTCCAGCGCGCCGACTTCGATACGGGCGAGGCAGCGCCCGGGGCGTACGACCGCGGGATGCAGACGCTCCAGGTCCTCGTTGGTGGTGACTCCCACCAGCACGTTGCGGCCCTGGCCCAGCAGCCCGTCCGTCAGATTGAGCAGGCGGGACAGGGCCTGGCCGGCCGCGTGCTTGGCCTCGCCGCGGATCAACTCGTCGCAGTCCTCCAGCAGAAGGAGCCGCCAGCGCTGCTGCTCGGTCTCCGAGTCGTCCGCGCCGATGGCGATGTCCATCAGATAGCCGATGTTGTTGAACAGATGCTCCGGGTCGAGGACGCAGTCCACCTGGCACCACTCCCGCCATGCACGGGCGAGCGTGCGCAGCGCGGAGGTCTTGCCGGTGCCCGGCGGTCCGTGCAGAAGAAGCAGGCGTCCCGAGATCTCGTCGGGCGTGATCTTCATCAGGCCGTCCATGGCGTCGGCCACCCGTGCTGTGTAGTTGGGGCGCACCTCTTTCCAGGTCGCCGCCGTGATCGCACGGGTGGAGCGCCGGGGGCCGCGCATCGGGGAGTGGTACCAGAACCCCATGGAGACCTTGTCCGACTGCGGCTCCGGTTCGTCCTCCGCCCCGTCGACGGCCTCACCCAGGCGCTTCTCGGCCAGTTCGTCGCTGACGGCGGTCAGTGTGACGTCCGCCCCCTGGTTCCAGCGGGAGACCGCGGCCGTCCAGCCCTCGCCTTCGGCGAGAATCGCGTGCTGCCCGTCCGCCCGTGCCTCGCGCAGCACAGTCGCCCCGGGAGGCAGCAGTGTCCGGCCCTTCTTGACGCGGCTCACGGAGCGGCTGCGGGAGAAGGGCTGCTCGCCGCTGGTGAATCGGCCGAGGAGGAGGGCGTCGATGACGTCGGACGGTGAATCCGTGTGGCCGAGATTGAGCCGTACCGGGAGGGTGGCCTCGGGGGTCTCCGGCACGGAGGGGGTCTCACTCCTGTCGGTGCTGGGGGGCGCCGGGCGGCGGTCGACTGACATGAACGCCATGATCCGGCATCACCGGCGCGGGCGCACGCAGGTTTCGAGGCGGTTCCGCGTCGCCGGGACCGCCGGGCCGAAAGGCGACGGAGCGGGTCCGAGCGGACATGTGTGGCGCCTGCGGTGTTCGTCAACGCCGTTGTGGGGCAGGTGAATCCTGTGACCGGGATACACGCGAGTAGCGGTCGGGCGATAGGGTTACTCTGCCCGGGCCGAGTGCCCTCGTACGGGTGGGGAGTGTCATGGAACAGATAACAGTGAGCGGCAGGGCGCGAGTGCCTGCGATCAAATGCGGTACGGGCGCGACGAGTTCGCGTCTCGACCGGCATCTGTCTGTGCTCGCGGGTCCCGCCGTGCCGCAGCGCCAGACGGAAGAAGCGACGACGCTGATGCGCGAGATCACGCGACGTGACACCGCGCGGCACCGGTCCACGAGCCGGAGTGCGCGCGTTTCGCTGTTCGCACCGCTGCGCAAGCTGCGCCGTACGTTGTTCGGTGGGCGCGGCTGAGAGTGCTTTCCTAGACCTCCCCTGCGCTCCGGGACGGTGGCCGTCGTACGGCTGCCGTCCCAGGCTCGTTTCCAGGGGGTTTCCCGCCGCGCCGGCACCCGTCACGTCCCCGTCGCCGCAGGTGCCTCTCACAGCAGCGCGAGTTGACCTCCGGGGCCCTCTTCGGCCAGATCGAGCACCGATGCCGGCCGGCGGGCCACCGCCGGCGGCGGAAGCAGTCCCACGCTCTCCAGTTCGGAACGCCCGATGCCCGCACCGGCTCCGGGGCCGGTGGCCGTGCCGCGCCCGGCCGCCCCCTGTGTCCGCTCCTCCTCCAGCTTCATCGCCAAGTCCCGCTGTTCGGTGCGCAGTTCGGCAAGCATCGTCAGCACGGTGATCAGCTCCAGCAGTTCCGACGCCCCTTCCTGCGGCCGGCCGCGCGGCCGTACAGCCGCCAGAGTTCCCGGCGCCGCCGGTTCCGCGCGCCGTGCGAACCACTCCTCCAGGACCTGTACGCCGCCGACTTCGAACTCCCACGCCGAGCTGTCGACCGGGGCCACTCGCCCCCCGGCCACGTGCAGGGCGCGTTCCCCGGCGTCGTAGCTCACTTCTCCCGGCCCGCAGGCAGCGGGCAACGGCGCCCGCACGTAAGGGCGGTGCCCTCCGGGCAGCCGCGGCCTGTCCGTGCCGTCGGGCCCCGGCCCGCAGCGCGCTCCCCTGGTGTGGATCCAGACCGTTCGGCGGCCGAGAGACACCCCCCGGGTCCACAGTGCGGCGTCCGAAGTCAGCGGTACGACACGGCCGTTCGGGCCCCCACGGACGGCGGCGGCGGTCCATGCCAGCACGTCCTCCGCCTCGACCGTGACGCCGAGACGGCCCGAGAGGTGCTCCAGCAGCCCGGGAAGGACGTTGGGCTCACAGCCGCCGGGACGCCGGTGGAGGGGCCGGATACGCCCGGGGCGCCCGGCGGGGGAGTGGCCGTCGGGAAGCAGCGTGGTGAAGGTGAGCAGCGGTCCGGACCGGCCCGGGTCGTGCGCAGTCTCGACCAGGTGCGTCTGATGTGCGTCGCTCACCCGCCACAACTGGGCCCGTGCGCTGTCGATGAGGCGGTGATCGGGGATCAGCCACTGCTGGTCGTACGGTCCGTGGAGCAGCCGGACAGGCTCGGGACAGCTGCCCTGCTCGTGCGCGAGCAGGCAGTCCGGAGCGGCTCTGCCGGGCAGCGGGGCGACCGCACTGCGCAGCGTGCGCGAACGGCTCGGCTCGAAGAGCGCGGCGCGCTCGCCCTCGTCCTCGGTCCGGGTCAGCGTCTTCCAGCGAGCCTTCAGCCAGGCCGGGTCGGGCGCCCGCGCCCAGGACCGTCCCAGCCGCAGCGGCGGCACGGACCAGGGCATCACCTCGTCGAGCAGGGGTGCGTCGAGGAGAGTGGTGTCCGTGGTGCCGGGTCGGTCTGCGCTCACCGCTCGATGCTACGAGCGTCCGCGGTCCGCCGTCATGGGGGAGTTCGTCCGCACATCGGGGTGAGGTGTCAACAGGCTTGCGTCTGTGCTCAGTTGCCGAGCTGGGCTTCGACGGTCACCGAGAAGGAGAAGCGGTCGCCGCGGTAGTGGATCAGTGCGACGTCGACGACCTGCCCGTCCTGGTCGTAGGTGACGCCCGTGTAGTGCATGATCGGGCTGAGCAGCGGCACGCCGAGGAGCTTCGCCGTCCCGGGATCCGCGAGACGCGCCTCGACGGTGTCGGTGATCCGGCTGATCCGTACGCCGGCACGGTCGCGCAGCACCTTGGTCATCGGCCAGCCGCGTTCGAGGTCCGCGGGATCGATCCGGGGAGCCGTCCCCGGATGAATGAAGTTCTCGGCCCAGTTCGTCGCCTCGCCGGTGTCGGGGTCGTGCCGCAGCCTGCGGTACGCCGTCGTCTCCGTGATCTGCGGGAAGTATTCGGCCAGTTCGGGCGGTACGGCCGCCGGGCCGTGGCCCAGCAGCGTCGTACGCTCCCCGGACTGCTGGGCCACGATGGTGTCCACCGAGCCCAGCAGCCGGACCGGCCGGGACCTGCGGGCGTCGGGTTCGATGAACGTCCCGCGCCGTCTGTGCCGGGAGATGAGCCCTTCCGTCTCCAGCTCCTTCAGCGCCTGCCGCATCGTCAGCACGCTCACTCCGTAGTGCTGCGCGAGCCGCTCCTCGGTCGGCAGGCGCAGCGGAGCTCCGGGCGCGCGGCCGAGTATGGAGGCGCGCAGCGACTGCGAAACCTGGTACCACAGCGGCAACTTGCGATTGAGTTCCAGCGAGTCGGGAGCGAAGACGGTCACGGTGCCTCCGGGGTGCTCCGGCCACGGGTGAGGATCAAGGACGGAAGTTGCGCTGCAGACCCTGCCACACCTCGTCGTACCGGGACTGCAGGTGGGCCGCTTCGAGGGACTGCGCGGTGGGGAGGACCGGCCAGCGGGTCTCGAACATGAACGCCAGGCCGTCGTCCACCTTGTGCGGCTTCAACTCCGCGGCGCTGGCCCGCTCGAACGTCTCCCGGTCGGGTCCGTGCGCGGACATCATGTTGTGCAGCGAGCCGCCACCCGGCACGAATCCCTCCGCCTTCGCGTCGTAGGCGCCCTCGATGAGGCCCATGTACTCGCTCATCACGTTGCGGTGGAAGTAGGGCGGACGGAAGGTGTCCTCGCCCACCAGCCAGCGCGGTGCGAAGACCACGAAGTCCACGCCGGCGAGGCCCGGGGTGTCGGACGGGGACGTGAGCACCGTGAAGATCGAGGGGTCGGGGTGGTCGTAGCTGATGGTGCCCAGCACGTTGAAGCGCCGCAGGTCGTAGACGTACGGGACGTGGTTGCCGTGCCAGGCGACCACGTCCAGCGGCGAGTGGTCGTAGCGGGCGGCCCAGAGGTTGCCGCAGAACTTGTTGACGACCTGGACGGGACGGTCCGCCTCCCCCTCGTCGAAGGCCGCGACCGGAGCCATGAAGTCCCTCGGGTTGGCGAGGCCGTTGGCGCCGATGGGGCCCAACTCGGGCAGCACGAAAGGCTGTCCGTAGTTCTCGCACACGTATCCGCGTGCGGCCTCGTCCAGCAGCTCGACCCTGAAGCGCACCCCGCGCGGGATCAGCGCCACATGGCCGGGTTCCGCGCGGAGCAGTCCGAACTCCGTACGCAGCAGCAGGCCGCCGTGTTCGGGCACGATCAGCAGTTCACCGTCGGAGTCGCACAGCACCCGGTCCGTCATGGGGGTGTTCGCGGCGTAGAGGTGGACCGCCATGCCGGAGCGCTGCGCCACGTCGCCGTTGCCGCCCAGCGTCCACAGTCCGTCGAGGAAGTCGGTGCCCCCCGGCGGGTCCGGCAGCGGGTTCCAGCGCAGCCGGTTGGGGTCCGGCGCCGTATCGGTGAAGGGGGCGCTGCGCAGGCTGCCGTTGCCGATGCGTTCGAAGCGTGGATGGGCCGCGGAGGGCCGGATGCGGTAGAGCCACGAGCGGCGGTTGCTCGCGCGGGGCTCGGTGAACGCGGTACCGCTCAGCTGCTCCGCGTAGAGGCCCAGCGGTGCGCGCTGCGGGGAGTTGCGGCCCACGGGGAGCGCTCCGGGCACTGATTCGCTGCTGTGCTCGTTGCCGAAGCCGGAGAGGTAGGTCAGACCCTCCGCGGTCCTCCGCGCCCGCTCACGGTTCCGGCCGTCCCGGGGGCTCACGCCCTCCTGTCCGTGCCGGCCGTCCTGGTCGCTGGTGCCGCTGCTCAGACCGGTGCCGAGGCCCATCACATGCTCCCGCCGCTCATCGATCCCCCTGTATTCCTGCGCATGACCATAGGAATGCCCGCTCTCCGCGTCAATCACGCCTCCGTACGGCGAGTTCGCCGTACGGACGCCTGCGCGTACCGGTCCGTTGCGGCGGTGGTAACCCCCGTCACGTTCCCTGGCAGGCCTGTGAAGTCCGCCCGGGCAGGCCCTACAGTGCGTGGCACGGAGTGACAGCACCGTCCGAGGGAGCGCGATGTCCGCGACCGGCACGACCAGCCCGTCCGGCGGAAACGCCGAGGCCGACCCGTCCCCCGCCGACGTGACGACGGCGCTGCGCATCTGCCCCCTGTGCGAGGCGACGTGCGGACTGTCCGTCACGGTCACCGGCGGCCGGATCACCGGCGCTCGCGGCGACCGCGAGGACGTCTTCAGCCAGGGCTTCGTCTGCCCCAAGGGCGCGTCCTTCGGTGAACTCGACGCGGACCCGGACCGGTTGACGCGTCCCCTGGTACGCGACGCGAACGGCACCCTGGCCGAGGCGAGCTGGGACGAAGCGTTCGCCGCCGTCGCCGCCGGGCTCGGCACCGTGCTCGCCGACGGAGACCGGGACTCCGTGGCCGTCTACCTGGGAAACCCCAACGTCCACACCATGGCCGGGGCGCTCTACCCGCCCCAGCTCCTCGGCGCGCTGCGCACCCGCAACTTCTACACGGCCAGCACCCTCGACCAGATGCCGAAGCACGTCTCCTGCGGACTGCTCTACGGCGACCCGCAGGCCATCCCCGTCCCCGACGTGGACCGCACGGACCACTTGCTGATCCTGGGCGCCAACCCGGTCGACTCCAACGGCTCGCTCGCCACCGTCCCCGACTTCCCCGGCAGGCTGAAGAAGCTGCGGCGCCGCGGCGGCCGGCTGACCGTCGTCGACCCGCGGCGCACCCGTACGGCGAAACTCGCCGACAGGCATGTGGCGATCCGCCCGGGGAGTGACGCCTTCCTGCTGATGGCGATGGTCCACGTGCTCTTCGACGAGGGCCTCACGGACCCCGGTCCACTCGGAGAGCACCTGTCCGGCGTGGACGAAGTACGGGCGCTGGCCGCCGACTTCGCGCCGGAAGCCGTCGAGGACGCGTGCGACGTGACCGCGGAGGAGATCCGGTCCCTCACGAGGGAAGTCGCCGGCGCGCCGAGTGCGGCCGTCTACGGGCGGGTCGGCTCCTCCACCGTCGAGTTCGGGACGCTGACCAACTGGCTGGTGGACGTCGTCAACGCCCTCACCGGCAACCTCGACCGGGCCGGCGGCGTCATGTTCCCCCTCTCCGCGACCGCGCGTGCCCCGCGAACTCCCGCACCCGGCAAGGGATTCGCGCTCGGACGCTGGCGCAGCAGGGTCAGCGGGCATCCGGAGGCCAAGTCGGAGCTGCCGGCCGCCGCGCTCGCCGAGGAGATCAGCACCCCGGGGGAGGGGCGGGTACGTGCGCTGATCACCGTCGCCGGCAATCCGGTGCTCTCCGCCCCCGACGGCGAGAAGCTCGAACGTGCGCTGGGCGGACTGGACTTCATGGTGAGTCTCGACCCCTATCTGAACGAGACCACACGCCACGCACACGTCGTGCTGCCGCCCGCCAGGCCCAGCCGCACCGCGCACTTCGACTTCGCCTTCAACGCGCTGCCCGTACGCAACCAGGTCCGTTACACGCGGGCCGTCGTCGAACCGGGCGGGGACGAGCCGACCGAGAGCGAGATCATGGCGCGGCTCATGCTCTGCCTCGGCGGCAGGCCGGACGCGGCACCGGAGACGGTGGACGCGGCAGTCGTCGACCGGACGCTCGGCAAGGCGGTCGCCGATCCCGGATCGCCGGTCCACGGCCGCGACCCCGCCCTGCTCGCCGCGGAGTTGACGGGCCGGGACAGCGTCGAGCGGCGGCTGGACATGATGCTGCGACTCGGCCCGTACGGAGAGGGCTTCGGAGCCCGTCCCGACGGTCTTTCCCTGGCGAAGCTCCTCGCCCACCCGCACGGCATCGACCTCGGTCCGCTGCGTCCGCGGCTGCCGGAGGTGCTCCGCACCAGGTCGGGGAGGGTCGAACTCTGCCCCGAGCCGCTGGCCCTGGACGTCGGCCGGCTGCGTGGCGCGCTGGAGCGGCGGGCCTCGCGGGACGGTCTCGTACTGGTGGGACGCCGCCACCTGCGGTCGAACAACAGCTGGATGCACAACGTCACTTCGCTGCGCGGCGGCACCAACCGCTGCACCCTGCAGGTCAATCCCGGCGATGCCGCCCGCCTCGGACTGGAGGCGGGCGCGTACGCCCGCGTCCAGGGGGCCGGCGGCGAGGTGACCGCCCCGGTGGAGGTGACCGACGCCGTGCGTACCGGGGTCGTGAGCCTGCCGCACGGCTGGGGCCACGACCGGCCCGGTACGCGGATGCGGGTGGCCGCGGCCGAACCCGGTGTCAACGTCAACCAGCTCCTCGACGGAAGCCTGCTCGACCCTCTCTCGGGCACTGCCGTGCTCAACGGCTTTCCGGTGCAGGTCACAGCGGTCACAGCGGGCAACGCGGTCACGGCGGCGGCTGTGGCGGGCGGGGCGGTCACGGCTCCGGCCACGGCACCGGCTCCCGCCACGGCGGACCGGGTTCCGCGAACACCCCCGGAGGCCGGGAGGACGTGAGCGGCGAAGGCACCGGAACCGGCACCGGCAGCGGACGATGGCTGCTGCGGCTGGTCGTGTCCTTCGCCTTCGCGCAGGGGGCGGTGTCGATGGGGCGTCCCGCGGTCTCCTACCACGCGCTCGAGCTCGGAGCCGACGCCGGCGCCGTCGGCGTCGTCACCGCGGCGTTCGCGCTGCTGCCGCTGGCCGTCGCCGTACCACTGGGACGGCGTACGGACCGGGCGCGGTGCGGACCGCTGCTGCCGGCCGGTGTCGCCCTGATCGCGGCGGGATGCGCACTGGCCGGGACGGCACCCTCGCTGCCGCTGCTCGCCGCCTGGAGCGCACTGCTGGGCCTGGGCCATCTGGTGTTCGTCATCGGCGCCCAGTCACTGGTCGCGCGGCAGAGCGGACCTCACGAACACGACCGCAACTTCAGCTACTTCACCATCGGCGGCTCGATGGGCCAGCTCGTGGGGCCCGTGCTCTCGGGCTGGCTGGTGGGAGGCGCGGGCTCCGGCTGGCCGAGCGGGCAGAGCAGTGCGGTGGCGCTGTTCGCCGCGGGGGCGACGAGCGTCTGCGCGTACGCGGCACTGTGGCGGATCGAGGACGTGCGGACCGCGCAAGGGACGCGTCGTACGGGACGCGGCGACGAGGCCGGGGCGGACGGGGCGGACGGGGCGGCAGCGACCGGGAGCACAGTGCCGGTCTCGCGCATCCTGCGTGCGCGCGGCGTCCCCGCGGGCATCTTCACCTCTCTCGCGGTGCTCTCCACCACGGACGTGCTCACCGCCTACCTTCCGGTTCTCGGCGAGGAGCGGGGCATCGCGCCGGGCATGGTCGGTGTGCTGCTCAGTCTTCGCGCAGCCGCGTCCGTCCTCTCGCGCGTCGCCCTGCCGTCGATGACGGCCTGGCTGGGCAGGCAGATGCTGCTGGTGGTCAGCTGCCTGACCGCGGGTGCTCTGTGCGCCCTGCTGGCCGTGCCCATGCCGGTGTGGACGCTCGCCCTCGCGCTGGTGGTACTCGGCTTCGGCCTGGGCGTGGGCCAGCCACTGACCATGAGCACGGTCGTACAGGCCGCACCCGACAGGGCACGCTCCACGGCGCTGGCGCTGCGGCTGACGGGCAACCGTCTGGGCCAGGTCGGTGCACCGGCCGGGGCGGGGCTGCTCGCCGGGGCGGCAGGCGCGGCGGCGCCCTTCGTACTGCTCGGGACCCTGCTGCTGGGCGCGGCCCTCACGGCGGGTGCGACGAGGGCTCCCGCCCGTACGCAGCCGGCGCCCGGCACGGAAGGCGGGAGCGGGAGCGAGCGGACCGGCGCGGGGGCCGAAGCGCGGACGGGATGAGCGGCGGACGAGCCTTCCGGCCGAGCCGCCGGTGTGAACTGCCGCTGCACGCAGCAGTTCACATCGGCCGCTGCACGCAGCGGTTCACATCGGCCGCTGCACGCAGCGGTTCACATCGGCCGCTGCACGCAGCGGTTCACATCGGCCGCTGCACGCAGCCGCGTATCCACCGCACGTGAGCCACGGCACGTGACGCCGTGCTGACACCCCAAACTAGCGGCGCTAGTTTGGGTCCATGCAGGCACACGACGGTATGTACATCGACGGCGCATGGCGGCCCGCGGCCGGGCCCGACAAGATCGAGGTCGGCAACCCCGCCGACGGCACGCTCCTCGCCACGGTCCCCGCGGGAAGCGCGGAGGACGTGTCCGCGGCGGTGGCGGCGGCACGAGCGGCGTTCCCGGGCTGGTCCGCCACCCCGCCCGCCGAACGCGCGGCCCTCCTCGGCGCGCTGCACGCGGCCCTGGAGTCACGCAGGGAGGAGATCGCCGGGACCGTCACCGCGGAACTCGGCTCGCCGCTCGGCTTCTCGCGGGCGGTGCACGCGGCCGTGCCCGTCGCGGTCTGCGCCGGTTACGCGAAGCTGGCAGCCGAGCACCCCTTCGAGGAGGAGATCGGCAACTCCCGCGTCTTCCACGAGCCGGTCGGCGTGGTCGGCGCCATCACGCCCTGGAACTACCCGCTGCACCAGATCGTCGCGAAGGTCGCTCCCGCCCTCGCCGCAGGATGCACGGTGGTGCTCAAACCGGCGGAGGACACCCCGCTCGTCGCCCAGCTGTTCGCCGAGGCCGTGCATGAAGCGGGTGTGCCCGCAGGCGTGTTCAACCTCGTCACAGGGTTCGGCCCGGTGGCCGGTCAGGCCCTGGCCGAGCACGAAGGCGTGGACCTCGTGTCGTTCACCGGGTCCACCGCGGTGGGACGCAGGATCGGGGCCGTCGCGGGAGGCGCTGTCAAGAACGTGGCGCTCGAACTGGGGGGCAAGTCGGCCAACGTCATCCTGCCCGGCGCCGATCTGACCAAGGCCGTCAAGGTGGGAGTCGCCAACGTGATGGCCAACTCGGGCCAGACGTGCAGCGCCTGGACCCGGATGCTCGTCGACGCCGAACACCACGACGAGGCCGTGCAGCTCGCCGCCGCGGCCGTCGCGAAGTACGTCCCGGGCGACCCGAAGGACGAGAACACGCGCATCGGGCCGGTCGTCAACGCCAAGCAGCGGGACCGCGTCACCGGTTACATCAAGCGGGGCATCGACGACGGGGCGACGCTGGTCGCCGGCGGTCCCGACGCTCCGCGGGGATTCGAGCACGGCTGCTACGTGCAGCCCACCGTGTTCGCCGGAGTGACCCCGGAGATGGCCATCGCCCAGGAGGAGATCTTCGGGCCGGTGCTCTCCATCCTGAAGTACGAGGACACCGAGGACGCCCTCCGGATCGCCAACGGCACCGTCTACGGGCTCGCCGGCGCCGTCTGGTCGGAGGACGAGGAGGAAGCCGTCGCCTTCGCCCGCCGTCTGGAGACCGGACAGGTCGACATCAACGGCGGACGCTTCAACCCGATGGCGCCGTTCGGCGGTTACAAGCAGTCCGGGGTCGGCAGGGAACTGGGCAAGCACGGACTGGGGGAGTACCTGCAGACCAAGTCGCTGCAGATGTGAGGCGGCAGGGGCGGCCGGGCCCGGGCGTTTCGCTCGCCTGCGGCGGCAGCCGCCCCACGCCACCTCGTGAACACCTGTCAGCCCGAACCCGTTTCCCATGGCCCCGAGCCGCAGGCCCGACGTTCCGCCAACCGGCCGGCTGGGCACGGAAGTTCACCGGCACTTCCGCTCTCCGGCCCCTTCCCGTCCCTCCGCTCACCCCTTCACGCCAGGAGCCCCCGCATGGTCCGCGCCGCTGTACTCCCCGCCGTCGGAGCCCCGCTCGACATCACCGAGATCGACCTTCCCCAGCCGGGCCCCGGGCAGGTGCGGGTCCGGCTCGCCGCCGCAGGCGTGTGCCACTCGGACCTGTCCCTGTCCAACGGCACGCTGCGCCAGCCCGTACCGGCGGTGCTCGGCCACGAGGGGGCCGGCACGGTCGTCGCCGTCGGCGACGGCGTGGAAGGGCACGCACCGGGCGACCGCGTAGTCCTCAACTGGGCGCCCTCGTGCGGAGAATGCCACTTCTGCGCCCAGCTGTCCGAGCCGTGGCTCTGCATGAACGCGAACGCCGGCACCACGGTCCCCTACGCCCGTACCGGGAAGGGTGAGGACCTGTATCCCGGACTGGGCGCAGCCGTCTTCGCGGAGGAGACCGTCGTACCGGCGGGCGCGCTCCTGCCGCTTCCCGGGGGAGTGCCCCTCACGGACGCCGCGCTGCTCGGCTGCGCCGCCCTGACCGGATACGGCGCCGTGCACCACAGCGCCCGGGTACGCAGCGGCGAATCGGTGGCGGTCTTCGGGGTCGGCGGCGTCGGACTCGCCACCGTCCAGTCCGCGAAGCTGGCCGGGGCCGGAACGGTCGTCGCTGTCGACGTCTCACCGGAGAAGGAGGAACTGGCGCGGAGGGCGGGCGCGGACGAGTATCTGATCGCCTCGGAGACGACCGCGAAGGAGATCCGGAAGCTCACCGGCGGTTTCGGCGCGGACGTCGCCGTCGAATGCGTGGGGCGGGGCGAGACCATCCGCACAGCATGGAACTCGACGCGGCGCGGCGGCCGTACGACCGTCGTCGGCATCGGGGGCAAGGAACAGCAGGTGCAGCTCTCCGCACTGGAGATCTTCCACTTCGCCCGGACGCTCACGGGCTGCGTCTACGGCAACTGCGACCCGGCGCGGGACCTGCCCGTGCTGGCGGACCACGTACGGGAAGGCCGGCTCGACCTGGGCGCGCTGGTCACCGAACGCATCGGTCTGGACGGCATTCCCGCGGCGTTCGACGCGATGCTGGCGGGACGCGGGGGCCGGGCCCTGGTGGTCTTCGAGTAACCGGCCCTCCGGGCACGTCCGTTCACCGCCCGGCCGGTCCGCCTCCCGGGCGGTGCAAGCAGCACACCACCCGGGAGGCGGAACCGGCCTCGCCGTCAGCGGTGCTTCTCTCCGGCCGCCGGCCCCGTGACGAGAACCTCGATACCGTCCAGGATCCGTTCGAGGCCGAAGCGGAAATCCTCGTCGGCGTCCTCGGCGGTCTCGTCGAAGATCCCGGCCTCCAGAACCTCCCGCAGCGCGGGGAACTCCACCGGGTCGGTGAGCATGGCGAGTTGTCTGCTGTAGCCGCGCAGGAAGGTCTCGTCGGTGTCCCCGCTCGCGTGCATCGCTGCGGCGAGCTGGCTCTCCAGCAGCGCCTGGCTCCGTACGAACTGGCTGACGAGCAGCAGCGAGGCCATCTGCTCACCGGGTCCGAGCCCCGCGGCGCGCAGGCACTTCAGCCCCGCCTCCATCCATCTGACCGAGTTCGGTGCCGTGGGCGGCCCGCTGATCGAGATCTCCGTGGACCACGGATGGCGACGCGCGACCGCCATGTACTCCGAACCCCAGCGGACCAGCCCGGCCCGCCAGCCCTCGTCCTCGGCCGCCGCCGGGACGGGAGCGAACACCGCGTCCGCCATGAGCGTGACGAGCTCGTCCTTGGCCTTCACGTAGCGGTAGAGCGACATGGTCGCGACGCCGAGCTCCTGGGCGACCCTGCTCATCGAGACCGATCGGAGTCCCTCCGAGGCGGCGACCGCGACGCCGGCGTCGACGATCTCGGAGAGCGTCAGCGCGCGCTTGGGCCCCTTCTTCGGCTGCTCACGGAAGCCCCACGCCAGTTCGATGCTGGCGGGCAGCCCGGTCCTCGTGCTCTCGCTCATGGCTCCGATCCGTGAGGACGTTGACAGACACGCTTCTGCGTATAGCCTACACAGTAGGTAATGCGTATGAGATACGCAGAAAAGGCGGTGGGGTCCTTGAACAGAGCGATCGACGCGGTGGGTGTGACGAAGTCCTACGGCGCGGTCCGCGTCCTCGACGGAGTGGACCTCGCGGTGCGGGCGGGCAGCGTCTCCGCACTGCTCGGACCGAACGGCGCGGGCAAGACGACGATGGTCCGCATCCTGGCGACGCTGACTCCTCCGGACTCGGGACGTGCGGCGGTGGCCGGCTGCGACGTGACACGGGAACGCGGCGGAGTGCGGCGCAGCATCAGCCTCACCGGTCAGTACGCGGCGCTCGACGACCTGCAGACCGGTGCGGAGAACCTGCGGATGATGGCCAGGCTCGCCGGCATGAGCAGCCGGGGGGCGAAGGCGCGCGCCGCGCAGCTGCTCGGGCAGTTCGACCTCACCGGCGCCGCCCGGCGGAGGGTCCGCACGTACTCGGGCGGCATGCGCCGCAGGCTCGACATCGCCGCCGGGCTCGTCGGCGAACCCTCCGTGGTCTTCCTCGACGAACCGACCACAGGGCTCGACGTGCGCAGCAGGCAGACGATGTGGTCCGTGATCTCGGATCTCGCACGCTCCGGGGTGACGGTGCTCCTGACCACCCAGTACCTGGAGGAGGCCGACCGCCTCGCAGACCGGGTCGCGGTGCTCGACGGAGGACGGATCGTCGCGGAAGGAACTCCGGCAGAGCTCAAACAGCAGGTCGGCGGGCACAGGCTGGACCTCACGGCGTCCGGCCGTGGCGCGTTCGACCGGCTGCGCGCCGGACTGGGATCAAGAGTGCTCCACGCGGACGCCGAGGAGCGCAGGCTGAGCGTCGCGACCGACGGCACGGCGGGCGAAGTGCGCCGACTGCTCGACGAGTTCGACCCGGCGTGCGACCTCGTCGAGCGCTTCGGAGTCCACGGAGCCTCGATGGACGACGTGTTCATCTCGCTGACCGGGAACACCGCCGCCTCCCTCGCGGACGGCGGAACCGTCGGAACCAGGGCAACCGGCGGAACGAGCGGGGAGGCGGCCCGTGTCTGAGCTGCTGGAACCGCGCGTGTCCGCCCGCCCCCCGGCCGGTGCCTCCCGGCTGCCGGCGCTCCTCCGCGAGACCGTCACCATGTCGCAGCGCAGCGTCAGGCTGACGATGCGGGAGGTCGACGGACTGCTCACCGCACTCATCCTGCCCGTCCTGATCATGCTGCTGTTCGTCTACCTGTTCGGCGGTGCTATCCGGACGCCGACGGAGCAGTACGTGGACTACGTGCTCCCCGGTGTGCTGCTGATGTGCACGGGATTCGTCTCCGCGCTGACCGCCACGAGTGTCACCAGGGACATGCAGGAGGGCATCGTCGACCGCTTCCGTTCCATGGGCGTGGCGGGCGGCTCGCTGCTCACCGGGCACGTCGTCTCGAGCATGGTGCGGTGCGGATGCGCGTCGGCGCTCATGCTGGCCACTGCGTTCCTGATCGGATTCCGGCCGGCGGCGGACGCGGCCGGATGGATCGCGGCGGCAGGCGTACTGATGATGTTCGTGTGGGCCCTGTCCTGGCTGGCCGCGGTCTTCGGGCTGCTGGCCCGCACGCCCGAGGGCGCGAGCGGATTCAGCTTCGTCATCATGTTCCTGCCCTACGCCAGCAGCGGCTTCGTGCCGGTCGAGTCGATGCCGGGCTGGGTGCGGGGGTTCGCCGCGAACCAGCCGGTGACTCCCGTGATCGAGACGTTGCGCGCCCTGCTGCACGGCACTCCGGTCGGAGCGGACGGCGCGGCGGCCGTGGCCTGGTGCGCGGGTGTCACCGTGGTGTCCGTCGCCCTGGCCGCGGTCCTCTTCCGTCGCCGCACCGCCTGAGGGGAGTCCGGCCCCGGTCCGGTCACACCGGACCGGGCGCTGGAGCGGCCTCTCCCGGGTGGCGCGCGGCCAGTCCGTCGACGAGGGCGCGCAGACCGGTCTCGAACGCGCCCTCGTCCACCCGCTGCTGGTGCTCCGCCAGGAGGTGCGCCTGGTCGAGGTGCGGGTAGTCGCGGGTGTAGATCTCCGCGTCGTCGATGAAGCCCCGCGCGAACGAGCCGAGCGCGGAGCCCGCCACGAAGTAGCGCATCAGGGCGCCGATGTGGGTGGCCTGCGCCTTGGGCCAGCCCGCGTCGGTCATCCCGCCGAACACCGCGTCGGCGATGCGCAGTTGACTCGGGCGTCGCCCGGGGCCCTGCGCGAGGAAGGGCACGATGTTGGGATGGGCGGAGAGCGCGGCCCGGTAGGAGCGGGCCCACTCCAGCAGCGCCTGCCGCCACTCCGTGCCGTCCGAGAACATCGACACGTCGACCTGCTCGCACACGGTGTCCGCGACGGCGTCGAGGATCTCGTCCTTGTTGCGGAAGTGGTTGTACAGGGACGGTCCGCTCACGCCGAGTTCCGCCGCGAGGCGCCGGGTGGAGACCGCCTGCAGCCCTTCGGCGTCCACGAGGGCGAGGGCGCAGGCGACGATACGGCCGCGGTTCAGCAGGGGTTTCGACGGTCGGGGCATGCGCCACATGGTAGAGCGCGGCGGACCGAAAACTAGCGCCGCTAGTCCCGGATCTCCCCTCCGGACGCCCGGCCTTGGTGCGGCAGGCACGGGAAGCACCGCTCCCGGCCAGACCTAAGCATCTGCTCAGTGCCCGTTGTATGGTGTTCGCCGGTCGAAGGGAAGGGCGGGGCGCGATGGCAGCGGAGACGGGATCCCGGGTCGCGAAGACCGCGGAGGAGGACCCGGCGGTGGCCGACGAGTCCTTCGAGGGCGTCACTCCCGACGCCGCCCGGCGCCTGCTGCTGGGAGCCGTGGAGGCATTCGCCGAGCGCGGCTTCCACGCCACCACGACCCGCGACATCGCGGGGCGCGCCGGCATGAGCCCCGCCGCGCTCTACATCCACTACAAGACGAAGGAAGAGCTGCTCTTCCAGATCAGCAAGGTCGGCCACGAGCGTTCCGTGAGCGTGCTGGCCGAGGCCGCGGAGGGCGGCGGCGACGACGCGGACCGGCTGGCACGCGCGGTGCGGTCGTTCGTCCGCTGGCACGCGGAGCACCACACCACCGCACGCGTGGTGCAGTACGAACTCGCCGCCCTCGGTGCGGAGCACTACGAGGAGATCGTGGGACTGCGCCGGCGCAGCGAGGAGATCCTGCGCGGGATCCTGGAGAGCGGCGACGCCTCGGGCGAGTTCGAGGTGGCCGACATCCGCGGTACCACGCTCGCGGTGATGTCGCTGTGCATCGACGTCGCCCGGTGGTACAGCCCCGCCGGCCGCAGGACCCCGGACCAGATCGGCGGGCTCTACGCCGATCTGGTGCTGCGCATGGTCGCGTCTGCCGGCCCGTCCGGTCCGGCGCGGGCGGAGTGACCCGCCCGCGCGGCCGCGGCCGCGAACCCGGCCGACCGCGGGCAGCGGCAGCCGGCATCCACCTCACCGCGGGCGGCACCGTCCTGCGAGTACGTACCGACAGGCGAAAAGCGCGTCACCAGAAGTAGCGGCTGAGGGTCTCCGCGACGCACACCGGCTTTTCGCCGCCCTCCCGTTCGACCGTCACCTTCGCCGCGACCTGGACGCCTTCTCCGGCCTCGCTGACGTCCACGAGTTCCGCACGTGCCCGCAGGCGCGAGCCGACCGGCACGGGCGCGGGGAAACGGACCTTGTTCACGCCGTAGTTGACGCCCATCCGGACGCCCTCGACGCGCATGAT
Organism: Streptomyces ovatisporus; assembly: GCF_042653885.1. NCBI lineage: Bacteria > Bacillati > Actinomycetota > Actinomycetes > Kitasatosporales > Streptomycetaceae > Streptomyces > Streptomyces ovatisporus. The sequence goes on along the minus strand of NZ_JBHSFH010000013.1, from coordinate 356,989 downwards.
CTGCGGCACGAGGTCGGGCAGGAGGGAGAGTGTGAGGTAACCGTGGGCGATGGTCGTCCCGAAGGGGCCGTCCTTCGCGCGGGCCGGGTCGACGTGGATCCACTGGTGGTCGCCCGTCGCATCGGCGAACAGGTCGATCCGCTTCTGGTCGATCTCCAGCCAGTCGCTCACGCCGAGATCCTGGCCGACCGCGGCCACCAGCTCGTCGGTCGAGGTGAAGACCCGGGGCTCCGACATCCGTACAACCTCCCGCACACGTCTCGCGCCGCCGCATGCTAAGCGCTCGCTCAGCATGCTGGGCGCTGCCGACGCCTGTCAACGCCGCCGGGAGCGGGCGCGCGGCCAGGCAGTGCCTGTGCCGCGCGGCGGGTGCCGGCGGAAGAGTGCGGCCGGGAGGCCGGTGTCGAGGCCGGGGTGATGCCCGGCCCGCGTCGGGGTCAGCCTCGCGAGGTGGCCATCGGTTCCAGCTCCTGCCGCGGACCGCGGCTGCTGGCGAGGCGGATGACGTTCTTGCCCACGTCCTTGTCCATGGCGCTGATCATGCGGCGCAGCACGTCCGCCAGCCGCGGTGTGGGCGGCGTCGCGGGGTCACACGGCAGCAGGGACCTGCCGCCCCACGTCAAGCGGTGCCATTCGTCGTGCGGCGCCGGCTGTCTGATTCCGTGCCGTTTCTCGGCTCTGCGCCGGGACGCCACCTGCTCCTCGTACCGGAGCCACACCTCGCGTGCCTCCTCCAGCTCCTCCAGCGCGGAGATCAGCAGCTGCGGGTCGGGCTCGCGGTCGTCCGGGCTGAATCCCGCCCGGGCGCAAAGGTGTTGCCATGTCGCGCGGTGCCCGTAGGGAGCGAAGCGCTCCAGACACTTACGCAGCGCCTGGCGGCGCTGGGACGGTGCCCTGTAGGGATCGCGCACCTGTTCTGCGAGGGCTCTGAAACCGGCCAATAGTCCCACCTCCGACGGACTGGACCCGACTCGTCGGCGATGTGACGTAACTGCCGCGCAATCGGATCCCCCCCGTTACGAAGTACATGACTTTCCAGTTGTGCCGGGCCGCTGTCGTGCACCGGCCGTCCAGGTCCGGTCAACTACCCCCGCCCGGCGGGGAGCACGCCCCGGGGGAGGGATTCTCACCGGGCTCTCATGACTTCTCACAGATCTCTCATCGCTCGTGAAGACCTCGCAACGACGAGTACCGGTGGGTCATGTGAGCCCGCTTCCGGCCCGGGTCCGAGCGTTTCCGCTGCACGTCCGGGAGCGCAAGACGCCTCGGCCGTCCCACACCGCTCCTCCCAACACGTTCTCGCTTCCCACACGCGCTCTCCGCTCGCTCCCTCCTCCTGCGCCCGCTCAACGGGCCACGTCGGAGGGCGAGTCCGCGTCGTGGCGGGGCGGCGAGCGAGCAGGCGGCGGGGGAGTGCGGGCGACGCCCTACACGTCCGGGCGGCACGCCGTAGGGTTGGGACTGAGAAGCCGGTGTGGCGGCCGACGCGTTCACTGCAGCGACGGGGAGATGATCACGATGGCGGACGAGCGGCCCGTTCCGGATCCGGAGCTGCTTGCGAAGATCGACTCCACTGTTCCGCACTCGGCCCGCATCTGGAACTACTGGCTCGGCGGGAAGGACAACTACCCCGTCGACCACGAGGCGGGGGACGAATTCGCCAGGATCTTCCCCGGCATCGTCGACGCCGCTCGCGGCTCGCGGTACTTCCTCGCCCGCGCGGTCCGCCACCTCACCGCCCAGGAGGGCATCCGGCAGTTCCTCGACATCGGCACCGGCCTCCCCACCGTCGACAACACGCACGAGGTCGCCCAGCGTCTCGCCCCCGATGCCCGGATCGTGTACGTCGACAACGACCCCCTGGTGCTGGTGCACGCCCACGCGCTGCTGTCGTCGACCCCCGAGGGCGTCACCGACTACGTCGACGCGGACGTGCGCGAACCCTCGGTGATCCTCGAACGGGCCGCCGCCACACTGGACTTCACCGAGCCCGTCGGCCTGATGATGCTCGGCATCATGGGCCACATCCCCGACGACGACCTCGCCGGCTCCCTGGTCCGCCGCCTGCTCGACGCACTGCCGTCGGGCAGCTTCCTCACACTCAGCGACGGCACGGACATCAGCGCTGTCCGTCAGCAGGCGCACGAGAAGTACAACAGCAGTGGCGCGGTCCCCTATCACCTGCGCAGCCCCGAGCAGCTGGGGCGTCTCTTCGACGGGCTGGACCTGCTGGAGCCGGGGCTGGTGCCGGTCACGCAGTGGCGTCCCGACCACACTCCGTTCCCGGTCACACCGGTGACGACGTACGGCGGTGTGGGCCGCAAGCCCTGAACCGCGCGGCTGTCCCTCAGGCGGGAAGATCCGGCCCGCTCTTCCCCCATGACATACCGACTGGTTAGTCTGCCGCAGCGGGGGAGAGACCGTGCGGAGCATCGAAGGGGAGTTGCCGGGATGGATTCTTTGCGCGACAGCGGCGTCGTCGTGACCGGCGGGGGAGGCGGCATCGGCGCGGCACTCGCGCGGCGCTTCGCCGCCGAGGGCGCCCGCGTGGTGGTCAACGACCTCGACGCGGGCAAGGCCCGGGCCGTGGCGGAGGAGATAGGCGGAACGGCGGTGCCCGGCGACGCCTCCACGATCGTGCCGGCCGCCCGCGAGGCGCTGGGCGGAAGGATCGACACCTTCTGCGCCAACGCCGGCGTCGCACCGCACGGTGGTCCGGAAGCGGCGGAGGAGCTGTGGGAGACCGCCTGGGACGTCAACGTGATGGCGCACGTACGGGCCGCGCGGGAGCTGGTGCCCGACTGGCTGGCCGCCGGCGGCGGCCGGTTCGTCGCCACCGTCTCGGCTGCCGGCATCCTCACGATGCTGGGTTCGGCGCCGTACAGCGTGACCAAGCACGCCGCCCTCGCCTTCGCCGAGTGGCTGTCGGCCACCTACCGTCACCGCGGGATCGATGTGCACGCCGTATGCCCCCAGGGCGTACGCACGGACATGCTCGCCGGCACGGGTCCGGCGGGGGACCTCGTACTGGCCGAAACGGCCATCGAACCGGAGGCCGTCGCGGACGCCCTCTTCGCAGCGATGGAGGAACGACGCTTCCTCGTCCTGCCGCACCCCGAGACCGCCGGCTACTACGAGGCGCGTGCCGGCGACCCGGACCGCTGGCTGGGCGGCATGAACAAGATGCAGCGCAAGCTCGAAGCCGTCCTGGAGCAGGCGGACGGGGCGGCGGCAGCGGGGCGGGCCGACGGGCCGAAGGGGGCGGCGCGTTGACGGCGACGTACGAGGACAAGCCCTGGCTGAAACAGCTCAACGAGGCGCAGCGTGCCCCGGTGGACCCGCCCGAGACCATCCTGCACGCCTTCCGTGCCGCGGTACGCGCCGTACCCGACCGGACCGCCCTGGCCTACTTCGACGGACGGATCAGCTACGGCGAGGCCGACTCCCTCTCCGACGGTGTGGCCGCTCATCTCGCCGCACGCGGCCTGGGCAAGGGCGACCGGCTGGCGCTGATGCTGCAGAACAGCCCGCATTTCGTGATCGCGCTGCTGGGTGCGTGGAAGGCCGGGGCCACGGTGGTGCCGGTCAATCCCATGTACAAGAGCGGCGAGGTCGCGCACGTCCTCGACGACGCCGGAGTGTCGGCGCTGGTGTGTGCGGACAGGGCGTGGGAGACGTACCTGCGTGAGACGGCGGCGGCCTCGCCCGTACGGATCGTGCTGACGGCGTGCGAACTCGACCTGCAGTCCCGCGACGACGAGCGCGTCCTCGACTTCGCGCGGTCCGGACCCGCGGACGACGCGGACGACCTCCTCGCCGTCGCGCGCAGCGGGGCGAGCGCCCCCGCGGGCCGTGAACCGGCGGGTGCCGACGTCGCGTTGATCAGCTACACCTCGGGCACCAGCGGCACCCCCAAGGGCGCCATGAACACCCACGCCAACATCGCCTACAACGCGGAACGGCAGCACACGGGCCACGAACTGCCCGACGGCTCCTGCATCTTCGTGCTCGCCCCGCTCTTCCACATCACCGGCATGGTGTGCGAACTGGCCGCCTGCATCGCGGGAAGAGGCACACTCGCGCTCGCCTACCGGTTCGAGGCGGGCGTCGTACTGGACGCGTTCCTGGAGCACCGTCCGGCGTTCACCGTCGGTCCCTCGACCGCCTACATGGCACTGGCCGCGCGCCCCGAGGCCGCCCCGGAGCACTTCTCCTCGTTCCGCATCCTCGCCTCCGGCGGTGCTCCGCTGCCGCCCGCCCTCGTGGACAAGCTGGGCGAGACGTTCGGCCCGTACCTGCGCAACGGCTACGGGCTGACCGAGTGCACCGCTCCCTGCGCGAGCGTCCCGCCCGGCCGCGTGGCGCCCGTCGATCCCGCATCGGGCACCCTGGCGGTCGGCGTGCCGGGGCCGGACACGGTGGTGCGCATCGTCGACGACGAGGGCAGGCCGGTGCCCCTGGGCGAGCACGGTGAGATCACCGTGCGCGGACCGCAGGTCGTCCCCGGCTACTGGCGCCGGCCGGAGGACTCCGCCGCCGCGATCCCCGACGGCGAACTGCGCACCGGCGACATCGGGTTCATGGATGCCGACGGCTGGCTCTACGTCGTGGACCGGAAGAAGGACATGATCAACGCCTCCGGCTTCAAGGTCTGGCCCCGGGAGGTGGAAGATGTCCTGTACAGCCATCCCGCTGTGCGGGAGGCGGCGGTCGTCGGAGTGCACGACGCCTACCGGGGCGAGTCCGTCAAGGCGTACGTCAGTCTCCGGCCGGACGCCTCGGCCGCGCCCGGGGAGCTCGTCGGCCACTGCAAGGAGCGGCTGGCGGCGTACAAGTATCCGCGGGAGATCGAGATTCTCGCGGAACTGCCCAAGACGACCAGTGGGAAGATCCTCCGGCGGGAACTGCGTTCCCGCGGTGGCAGCGGCGACGCGAGCGCCGGCGTGAGCGCGTAGTACGCAGTACGTACCGAGCCGTGCGCCGGCGCACGGAAGAGAGGCAGGTGAGGGCTCATGGCCACGCCGAGGACGACGACCCGGAGCGGCGTCAAGGACAAGGGCGGTCCGGGCGGCGTTCCGCCCGTCCCGCAGCGGCTGATGGCCGCCGCCACCCGCCTCTTCTCCGAGCGCGGATACGACCGTACGTCCGTGCAGGAGATCGTCGAGGCGGCAGGGGTGACGAAGGGGGCGCTCTACCACTACTTCGGCTCCAAGGACGATCTCCTGCACGAGATCTACGGGCGGCTGCTGCGACTCCAGCAGGAGCGGCTGGACGCCTACGCGGACGCCGACGAACCCGTCGAGCAGCGGCTGCGGCGGGCCGCCGCCGACGTCGTGGTCACCACCATCGAGAACCTCGACGACGCGAAGATCTTCTTCCGTTCCATGCACCAGCTCAGCCCCGAGAAGCAGAAGCAGGTGCGGGCGGAGCGCCGCCTGTACCACGAACGGTTCCGCGATCTCGTCGAAGAAGGGCAGCGGGACGGGGTCTTCCACGCGGAGACACCGCCGGACCTGGTGGTGGACTACCACTTCGGGTCCGTCCACCACCTGAGCCACTGGTACCGGCCCGACGGGAAGCTCACGCCGCAGCAGGTCGCGGACCATCTCGCGGACCTGCTGCTGCGGGCGCTGCGGCCGTAGGGCGGTACGAGTCGGAGCGGGCGGGGCCGAGACCCGGACCCGGGGCCCTGCTCCGGGACCGTCATACGAGCACGCTGCCCGGGTAGGGGCGAGCACCGGGCACGGTTCACGAGCCCGCACGCACGACGAGCGAACACAGGCATCCACGTTCTACGTTCCGGAGGTAGCACCGTTGAAGGCATGGCGCGTCCACAGCAACGGCGAGCCGCGCGAGGTGATGCGGCTGGAGGACATCCCCGATCCCGAACCCGGTCCGGGCGAACTGCTCGTCCGGGTGCGCGCCGCGAACGTCAACTTCCCCGACGCGCTGCTGTGCCGAGGCGAGTACCAGGTCAAGCCGCCTCTGCCGTTCACACCCGGAGTGGAGCTGTGCGGCGAGGTGCTGGCGGCGGGGGAAGGCACCCAGGACGCTCCGGCGGCCGGTACCCGGATCATCGCCCAACCCGCCCTGCCCGCGGGCGGATTCGCGGAACGCACCGTCGTACCGGCGGCGAGTGCGCGTAAGGCGCCCGAGGCGCTGGACGACGCCGAGGCGGCAGCCCTGCACATCGGCTACCAGACGGGCTGGTTCGGTCTGCACCGCAGGGCCCGGCTCCAGCCGGGCGAGACGCTGCTCGTGCACGCGGCGGCGGGGGGTGTGGGCAGCGCGGCAGTCCAGCTCGGCAAGGCGGCGGGCGCGCGCGTGATCGGCGTGGTCGGCGGTCCGGCGAAGGCAGAGACGGCACGGGAGCTGGGCTGCGACATCGTCGTGGACCGGCGGCAGGACGACATCGTGGCTGCCGTGAAGGAAGCGACGGACGGGCGCGGTGCGGACGTCGTCTACGACCCGGTGGGCGGCGACGCATACGCCAAGTCCGTCAAGTGCATCGCCTTCGAAGGGCGCATCGTCGTCGTCGGTTTCGCGAGCGGCGCCGTGCCGACACCCGGCCTCAACCACGCGCTCATCAAGAACTACGCGATCCTCGGCCTGCACTGGGGCCTGTACAACGCCAAGGACCCGGCCGCCGTGGACGCGTGCCACCAGGAGCTGAGTGCGCTCGCGGCGGACGGTGCGGTGAAACCGCTCGTCAGCGAGCGGGTGCCGCTGGAGGAGGGTGCCGCAGCCGTCCAGCGCGTCTTCGACGGCATCACGACGGGCCGGGTCGTCATCGAACCCTGATGCCACATCGGCCGGTTCGCACCCTCCGGCGGCGGCGGGGTGCGAACCGGCGGGGGACGTGTGCGTTCGCCGGAAGCGCCTCCGGCGGGCACAGAGTCTGCACATCACAGCCGTGGACCCCGCGCTGTGACCTGGCCATCATGGCTGTTCACCGTTGCGGCCGTGCCGGGCCGTTGTTCGGGGCGTCGCCCACGCGTGATGTCGGCTCTCCGGTGTGCGCTCCGGCCGACCGCATTCGTGTGCCTGCTGAGCAGTTCGCCCGCGGTTCGACCGTCCAGGTCCGTCGAGAGGATGCCCATGGCCACGCACCGTGACTCGCCGGACCCGGAGGACGCGGGGGCGGACGCCGGAGAGGACGGCACCAGCCGCCGCCGGTTCGTCGGGTATCTGCTCGCTGCGCCCACCCTCGTGGCCGCGGCGGAGGTCGGTGTGCAGGCGGTGAACCCCCGGCAGGCCGCGGCCGCGGTGCCCAGTCCGCCGCAGCCTCCGGAAGTGCTGGACCTCAACGATCTGCTGACCCTCGCGGCGAAGCCCACGGCGAATCTCATCTCCGTCCGGGTGCACCAGGACGGCACGGTCTCCTTCGACCTGCCGCGGGCCGAAGTCGGGCAGGGCATCACGACGTCGAGCGCGATGATCGTGGCCGAGGAGATGGACGTCCCCCTGGAGAAGGTGCGGGTCACGCTGGCCGACGCCCGTCCTGAGCTGCTGTTCAACCAGCTCACCGGCGGCTCGAACACGACGATCTCGACGTTCACACCGATCCGGGTCGCGGCGGCGATCGCCAAGGGCCGGCTGCTGGAGGCCGCCGCGCTCGAACTGGGGGAACTCGTCTCGGAGTTGACGACCCGTGCCGGGGTGGTCCTCTCGTCGGGAGGGAAGCGCGTCACGTACGGCTCGCTGGCGGAGAAGGCCGCGAGCGCGGAGAGCAGGCAGGTCTCCGTAAAGCTCAAGGAACGCTCGGAGTTCACGGTCGTCGGCAGGCCGCAGAACCGCATCGACGCTCTCGACGCCGTCACCGGACGCAAGAAGTTCGCCATGGACCTGGACGTGCCGGGCGCGGCGCCGGCGATGGTGTGCCGGCCGCCGACGATCAACGGCAAGGTCCGGTCGGTGCAGAACGAGGCAGCCGTGAAGGCGATGCCCGGCATCACCGACGTGGCGGTCGTCTCCACCGGCGTGGCCGTGCGGGGCCGGACCTTCGGGCAGTGCATCGACGCGGTCCGTGCCCTGGACGTGACGTGGGACGGCGGTACGGCGGAGGGCAAGTCCGACGAGGACGTGCTGCGCGAACTGCGCAAGGCCGAGATACCGCTCGCCGTCCCCGACTCGGGACCCCTCACGGGGACTGTCGACGCGGACTTCACCTTCTGGTTCGCCAGCAACTCGGCACTGGAGCCCAACTGCGCCGTGGCGGACGTCCGTTCACACCGGGCGGAGATCTGGGGCGGGCTGAAGTCACCCGTCGTCGCCCAGCAGGAGATCGCCGCGAAGCTGGGTCTGCCGCAGGGCGCCGTCACCGTGCACGTGACGGAGGGCGGTGGCTCCTTCGGCCGCAAGCTCTTCTACGACGCGGCGCTCGAAGCCGCCGAGATCTCGCAGAAGATGGGCAAGCCCGTCAAGCTGATGTGGCACCGCACCGACGACTTCCGGCAGGGTCGCACCCACCCCATGTCGACCTCCCGGGTCCGGGCGAGCTACCTCCCGGGCAACGTCCTCACCTACGAACAGCGGCACACGAGCGTCGCCACGGACTTCGGCCACGGCCTGGGCGAGATCATCACGTCCCTGTCGGCGAAGCTGCCCGTCGGCGATCTGACGTTCTCCGAGACCGTCTTCTCCCTGACCCAGCAGTCGCCGTACGACTTCGGTGTGACGACCCAACTGCTCAGCGAGGTCGACAAGGGCTTCAACACCGGCAGCATGCGCAACATCTATTCGCCGAACGTCAGGTGCGCGCAGGAACTCGTCGTCGACGAGCTGGCGAAGAGGATGAAGAAGGATCCCTGTGACTTCCGCCGCGAATTCCTCAAGGACGAACGGGCGTCGGCCGTACTGGAGAAGGTCGCGGAGAAGGGCGAGTGGGGACGCAGCATGCCGGAGGGCACGGCGCAGGGCATCGCCGTCCACCCCGAGTACCACGGTGTCGTCGCCGTTCTCGCCGAGATCGACTGCCGGCCCGGGACGGCCGGGCGGGAGGTCCGGGACGCCCGCACCGGGCCGCGGGTCACGAAGGCCGTCTGCGCCGTCGACGTGGGTCTCGCCGTCAACCCCAGGGGTCTGGAAGCCCAGATGATGGGCGGAATCATGGACGGCATCGCCCACGCTCTGACGTCCAGCCTCCACCTGAAGGACGGCCGCTTCCTCGAAGGCAGCTGGGACAACTACTTCTACACGCGCCAGTGGAACGTGCCGCCCGAGCTGGAGATCATCGTGATGCCCCCGACGACGGGCAGGCCGGGCGGAGCCGGTGAACTCGCCGTGGCCGCGGCCATGGCGGCCGTCGCCTGCGCCTATGGGCGCGCCACGGGCAGGATGCCGACCGAGTTCCCCGTCAGCCACAGCGGCGACCTCGGCTTCGAGCCGCTGCCGACCGTCCCCCCGATCCCGCAGTCACCGACCGACGGCCTGGACCACGCCCACTGAGGAGCACCCCGTGCCTACCCACACCTTCACTCTCAACGGCGAGAAGGTCACCGTCGAGGCCGAGGACGACGTGCGGCTCCTGTGGGTGCTGCGCGACCTGCTCGGCGTCACCGGACCCAAGTACGGATGCGGCATCGAGGTCTGCAGGGCCTGCACGAGCCACATCAACGGCAAGGCGTTCAACCCCTGTTCCGTACCGGTCGGGGACATCGCCGACAGCGACGAGGTCACCACGATCGAGGGGCTGCCCGCGACGGCCGGCGGGGAACTGCACCCGATGCAGGAGGCGTGGCTGGAGCGCGACGTCACCCAGTGCGGCTACTGCCAGCCCGGCCAGATCATGACGGCCGTCGCGAAAGTCAGGCAGGCCAGGGACGAGGGCCGCGAAATCGGCGACGACGACCTGGACGAGATCCGCAACATCTGCCGCTGCGGCACGTACAACCGCATCCGTGAGGCGATCGTGGACGGCGCCCGGAAGATGTGAGCTCCGGCGGCCGTGGCGGGGTCACCGGGGGCGTCGTCCCATGAGGCGCGCCGCGGTGTCGGTGGCCGGTGCCACCATGTCCCCGACTCGACCAAGGAGGCGTGGTGCCGGACCCGTTGACCCGTTTTCGCTGGCTGGAGGGCGACTGCCCGCTGGATGAGATCTTCTGCGTCTCCTTCTTCCACGGGCTGGAGCCGGCCGGAGTGCTGTCACGTCTCGGCGTCGATCCCCGCTGGACACGGCGGATGAGCTTCGAGGAGTTCGGGGACTTCTTCGTCCACGTCGACGAGAACGTGGCCGGCACCGCCGACGGGAGCGGTTGTTTCGGTGCGCTGAAGGCGGGCGACTGGAGCGCCGTCGTCGAGCCGATGGGATGGAAGGGGGCTTCGCTCGACGCTCCGGGACTCTCGCGGGACACCACACACCTCGCCGTCCTCCGTCACGACTACGCCGAGCACGATTTCGTGTACGCGGTCGACGGCTCCGTGCTCACCAGGTTCGATCCGCGGATGCCGGACATGAGGCACGGCGAGGAACCGGACGTGCTCAACTCCCGCATGCGGGCAGCCGGGCTGAACCCCCGGGCCGACGACGAAGAGGACTGGCCGGACGAGCCGGTGGCGTCCTCGTTCGCGCTGATGGCCGACGTCACCGGCGTGCCGTTCACTCCCGGCCTGCTGGAACAGCCCTTGCTCGCCGGCTGCGTGGCCGGCGAGCGGGCCTTCGCCGGGTGGGGAGCGGCCGCGCGTGCCGAGCCGTCGGCCGGGCAGGGAGCTCGGGGCCCGGCCGGGGCTTGAGCACGAGATGATGCGGGTGCGCTGATCCGGGGGAGTCCTCTTCCCCCGGATCAGCTTCCGGCCCGGGGCGTGATGCCGTCAGGCCCTCAGGCGGTCATCAGGCCGGAGCCAGGCTGAACCGCTGCTTCTCGGGGTCGATCGCGAGGATGCGGACCGAGACGCGGGTGCCGACGGGCCAGGACTGCTGGTACGCGAGACCGGTGCAGCCTTCGGATTCGACGAACGAACCGAACGGCACTTCCTGCGTCACCACGCCCTCGATGAGGTCTCCGACCTCGTGTTCGTCGAGGAATTCCTGCCAGCTCATGTATGTCACCTCCTTCCGTTACGAGTGGCGGTACGCACTTCCCGTAACGGAGGCGGGCCTCTCGCCCGCGCGGTGATCAAACGATGGCCGGGTACCCGTTCTGTGTGCGGCGCTCGGCCGACCCGGCAGTCATGAGCGCGATTCTAGCGCGGCGACCGGAGAGATTCACCGGCTCGTGACGCCCGGCACGGCACCTCGCCGCGTTGCCGGAGTCGCCCGAGTAGGCCCAGTACGCCCAGTACGAGGACGATCCTCCGCCTCGCGGTGGCACCGCACCCGGAGGCGTCAACTGCCGTTCGACGGCGGTCCGTCGAGCCCCGCGTCGGGACCGTCGGCGGCCGCCAGCGCCGCATCGAGCCCGTCGTACCGCAGCACCGCGGTGACGCGGTCGTCCTGGAGCCGGAAGAGGGTCGCCATGCGGATCGGTGCCGCCTCCGGATCCGCCTGAGGGTGCCGCGGCCACGTCGCGTCCTGCACGACGACGACGTTCGAGTCGTCCACGGGATGCCAGGAGACGGGGCGGAGGTGGATTCCCGAGTGTTCGATCCACTCGACGAACGAGGCGACGCCGGCCGTCTCACCCTTCGGCCCGGCCATGACGATCGCCTCCGCCGCCACCGCTCGCGCAGCAGAGACGTCGCGCTCGTTCACGGCCCGGTGCCACTCACGTACCGGAGCCCAGTCGGCTGCCATGAGATCCCCTTTCCTATGCGATACGCATACACTGTATAGGCACATCGCATACGGCGTGCAGAGGGAGGCAGTGGTGAGCGAGAGTGCGCAGCCCGGCCGGACGCTCTTCCGGTTCGTGAGGTTCTGGGCGCGGCGGTGGACGGGTGCCGGGTCCGGCATCGAGGCCGAACGGGGGCGGGACGTCATGGTCACCGAGGCGGTCGCGGCACTGGCGGACGGAGGCGGCGCCTCCGTCAACGACGTGGCGCGCGAGCTGGGGATCGACCAGTCGGGAGCGAGCCGTATGGTCTCTCAGGCAGCCGGGCGCGGGTACCTCGTGAAGAGCCACGCGGCTGATGCGCGCCGTCGCGCCGTGGACGTCACCGAAGCCGGCCGTGAGCTGATCGCTGCGGCGCACGAGTGGCAGGAGGCGACCTTCGCCGAACTGACCGCGGACTGGACCCCGGGCGAGGTGGCCCAGTTCACCGGGTACATGGAGCGCCTCGTCGCGGGCCGTGAGCCGGACGCGTGAGGTGAGGCGGGACGGGCCGAGCGGGTGGCGGAGCCGGCCGAACTGCTGCGGGTGCGGCGCGAGTTCCAGCAGGCCAGGTCCACGGCGCGGGCCCGGGCGGGCGGCCGGGAACCCCGAAGAGGGCGGCGTACGCCGACGTGGTGCCGGCATACGCCGCCCTCGGGCGGGACGAGCTGTGGGAGCGCGCCCGCGCGCTGGGTGGGGCTACTTCGGATCGCGGTTGAAGACCGCCTTCGACCAGAAGTAGCCGAGCGCGGAGAGAGCCAGGCACCAGGCGACCGCGAGCCACCAGTTGTCGCCGATCCCGGTGCCGAGCAGCAGGCCGCGCAAGGTCTCGATGGCCGGAGTGAACGGCTGGTACTCGGCGATCGGCTGGAACCAGCCCGGCATCGCGTCGACCGGGACGAAGGCGCTCGAGATGAGCGGCAGGACGATCAGCGGCAGCGCGTTGTTGCTGGCCGCCTCGGCGTTGGGGCTGACCATGCCCATCCCGACGGCGATCCATGTGAGCGCCATGGCGACCATCGCGAGCAGCCCGAACGCCGCCAGCCACTCCAGAGCCGTGGCATCCGTGGACCGGAAGCCGATGGCCACCGCGACGGCGCCCACGAGGAGCACGCTCATGACCGACTGCAGCACGCTGCCGACGACGTGCCCGATGATCACGGACCCGCGGTGGATCGCCATGGTGCGGAAACGGGCGATGATGCCCTCGGTCATGTCGGTGGAGACGGACACCGCGGTCCCCACCACGGTGCCGCCGATGGTCATCAGCACGATGCCCGGGACGACGTAGGCGATGTACTCGGAGCGGTCGGCGCCGCCGCCGCCGATGCCCGCGCTCATCACGTCGCCGAAGACGTAGACGAAGAGCAGCAGCAGGATGATCGGCGTGAGCAGCAGGTTCAGGGTGAGGGACGGATAGCGCCGCGCGTGCAGGAGGTTGCGGCGCAGCATCGTGTTCGAGTCGCGTAGGGCGAGGGAGATCCGGGTCGGGCGGGCGGGAGCCAGGGGGGTGCTCATCGGACGGTCTCCTTGGGCTGGTCGGGGACGTTGCCGCCGCCGGTCAGGGCGAAGAACACGTCGTCGAGGTCGGGGGTGTGCACGGTCAGCTCGTCCGCCTCGATGCCGGCGGAGTCCAGCCAGTCGAGGATGGAGCGCAGCTCACGCTGGCTGCCGTCGTTGGGGATCTGCAGGGTGAGGGACTCGTCGTCCGTGGTGACCTCGCGCAGCGCGAAGGCGGCGCTCCGGTACGCGGACGGGTCGGAGAAGCGGAGCCGGACGTGGCCGCCGGGGATGAGCCGCTTCAGCTCCTCGGCGGTGCCCTGGGCGGCGATCTTGCCGTTGTCGAGCACCGCGATCCGGTCGGCGAGCTGGTCGGCCTCCTCCATGTACTGGGTGGTGAGGAAGACTGTGACGCCGTCGGAGACCAGCTCGCGGATGATCTGCCACATGTTGTGGCGGCTGCGCGGGTCGAGGCCGGTGGTCGGCTCGTCGAGGAAGATGATGCGCGGGTCGCCGACCAGGGTCATGGCGATGTCGAGGCGGCGCTTCATGCCGCCGGAGTAGGTGGAGGCTGGCTTCTTCGCGGCCTCCACCAGGTCGAAGCGCTCGAGGAGCCCGGCGGTGACCCGCCGCCCCTCGCGTTTGGACAGGTGGTGCAGGTCCGCCATGAGGAGCATGTTCTCCTCACCGGTGATCAGGCCGTCGACGGCGGAGAACTGCCCGGTGACGCCGATCGCGGCACGCACCCCGTCCGGTGACGAGGCGACGTCGTGGCCCGCGACCTGGGCCTGCCCGCCGTCGGCGGCGACGAGCGTGGACAGGATCTTCACGGCGGTGGTCTTGCCGGCGCCGTTGGGCCCGAGCAGCGCGAACACGGACCCGGCCGGGATACGCAGATCGATGCCGTCGAGGACGGTCTTGTCGCCGTACGACTTGCGCAGTCCGGCGGTGGAGACGGCGGCCGGTGAAGTGCGACCGTCGCCCCTGGGCGTGGGCATGACAAAAGAAGGCATGGGCCCTCCCGTTCGGAGGCTGAAGTGACTGAGGGAGTGAGTGAGTTGATGCCGGTGTGCTTCCGGGGGTCAGACCTTGGCGCGGCGGACGTCGATGTTGCCCCATCGGGTACGGGCGCGGACCTCGACGGTGTCCTCGGTCTTCTCCGGGGTCTCGGACGCGGTGAGCGTGTTGCGCACCTGGCCGTGGTTCGAGCGGACGTCGAGCCAGGCGGCCGTGCCCTCGCGGACGCCGACCTCGATGGCGCCGTAGGAGGTCTCCAACTGGACGGTGCCACGGGCCACTTCGCCCACACGCAGGGTGCCGTGGGCTGTGGACGCGGCGACCGTGCCCTCCGCGCGTGTGATGTCGATGTCCCCGTTGGCGCCGCTCACCCGCAGGTCGCCGGTCACGGCGCCGACGGTCGTGGTGCCGTGCGAGTTCTTCAGGACGGCGGGACCGTCGACGAGGCCGACGCGCAGGCTGCCGGAGCTGGTGGTGATCTCGGCCGTGCCCTCGACCCGGTCCACGGTGATCGAGCCGTGCGACGCGGTCAGCTGCAGCGGGCCGGTCGTGTCGAGGCGGACGTCACCGGACGAGGTCTTCACGCGGCTCTGGCCGAGCCGGCCTTCGCCGAGCACCTGGGCCCAGGCGCCGGTCATCTCGATCCGCGAACCCGTGGGCAGCCCGACTGTCACGTCGACGGTGCCGGTGCGGCCGATGAGATAGCGCGGCTTGGGCGTCCTGACGGTCAGTACGCCGCTCGCGTACGTGACCTCGGTCTGGTCGGCCGCGCGGACGTCCTGGTCCCGCTCCGGGTCGCGGGGCGTAACCTCGACGACCGTGTCGAGGCGGTCGCTCGCGGTGAACCGGATGGAACCGGCCTCCACGCGTGCCGTGGCCGAGATCGGTTCCGGGGTGTCGAAAGCAGGCATGGCTGTCCCGTCCTCTTGGGTCTTCGGGGCGTCCCTGCTGGTGGGACGTGATGTGGGTGGAGTGGGGCGGGCGGGGCGCGGCTAGCGCACCCAGCCCGTGAAGCTCTGGCCGATGGTGTGGGTCCTCTCCGTCGTGCGCGGCCGCGTGCCGCCGTCGACCGCGACCGACACGGCGCGCACGAGCCACGCGTTGACCGACAGGCCCTCTCGGGCCGCGGCCTCCTCGGCGCGCGCCTTGAGGTGGGCGGGCAGCCGCAGATTGACGCGGGCGGTGCCGCCCTCGTCACCGTCGGCGGGTGCCGGGGCCGTGGCCTTGAGCGGTTCGGTGGGCGCGCCGGTCTCTTCGTACGGGTCGTTGCCCTGTGGTGGTGTCACCACGAAGTCGGGGTCGAGCCCGTGCAGCCGCACGTCGACCGAGCCGGGAGCCAGCTCGCGGGTGACCTCGGCCATCGCGGCGGAGAGCACGTTGAGCATGGTCAGCCGCGTCGCCGACTCCAGCGGAGCGGTGAGCCGCTCGGCCAGCTCGCGGGCGTCTTCCCCGCCGGCTTCGGCGGCCACCGCGAGTTCGCGGCGCAGGGTGTCGACATACGGCGTGAGGTCCATGACGCCATAATGGCACCATCATGGCGTCACATGCAAGCCTGGGCGGCGCCTCGTGTGGAATGAGCCTGAAGGGAAGCCCCTCAGCTGCGGAAACGTGAAGAGTGCGCCCCAGGGGCATGGTGGCGCCAAGTGCGCTCAGGTGCCTTCTGGGGTGTGGAGTGGCACCGATTGGCGCCGAGTGGTGTCATGTGGCGCCGACTGGTGTGCCATCCGGTGCCATGTGATGTCCAAGGGGGGCGGCCCGTCGAGCGGACGCATCCCCGGACCGCCCGACCGCCCGACCGCCGACCGGACCGCCGGCCGGGCCGGCAGCCGGTCGGCGACGCCTGGCGCAGGCACCGCCGCCCGGCGGCAGCGCGGCAGCCGTCGCATGTCCGCTGTCAGCGCCGGATCCGGCACGCGGACCGTATCGGACTCATGGCCGACGGCGGGCCGCGCCGCTGCGGGAACGTCCGGGCGGCGCGGAACCGGACTCCCCGGGCCGCCGGCGATCCTGGGGAGCGGCGGCGGCCCGGGAGGCACGCAGGCGGTTCAGCCTGCGCCCGGGATCACTCGGCGGCCGTGGCGTAGGGCTTCAACTCCCGTCGCGCCAGCGACCGTTGGTGCACCTCGTCGGGGCCGTCCGCCAGCTGGAGCGTGCGGGCCGCAGCCCACAGCTCGGCCAGCGGGAAGTCCTGGCTGACGCCGCCCGCACCGTGCAGCTGGACCGCGCGGTCCAGGATGCCGACGACTGCGCGCGGAGTGGCGATCTTGATGGCCTGGATCTCGGTGTGTGCGCCCTTGTTGCCGACCGTGTCCATGAGCCACGCGGTCTTGAGGACAAGCAGCCGCAGTTGCTCGACCTCCACCCGCGCGTCCGCGATCCACTCCCGTACGACGCCCTGCTCGGCGAGCGGCTTCCCGAAGGCCGAACGCTGCACCGCCCTGCGGCACATCAGCTCTATGGCACGCTCCGCCATGCCGATGAGCCGCATGCAGTGGTGGATCCGGCCCGGCCCGAGGCGGGCCTGGGCGATGGCGAAGCCGCCGCCCTCCTCGCCGATCAGGTTCGACCTGGGGACCCGTACATCGTCGAAGACGACCTCGGCGTGCCCGCCGTGGTAGTGGTCCTCGTACCCGTAGACCTGCATCGCCCGCCGGATCTCGAGACCGGGGGTGTCGCGCGGCACCAGCACCATCGACTGCTGGCGGCGGATGTCGGGGCCGTCCGGGTCGGTCTTGCCCATCACGATGAAGATCTTGCAATCGGGGTTCATCGCGCCGGAGATGTACCACTTGCGGCCATTGATGAGGTAGTCGTCGCCGTCCCGCCGGATGCGCGTCTCGATGTTCGTCGCGTCGGACGAGGCCACGTCCGGTTCCGTCATGGCGAACGCGGAACGGATCTCGCCGCTCAGCAGCGGCTCCAGCCACTGCCTGCGCTGCTCCGGATTGCCGAACTCCGTGAGAACCTCCATGTTCCCCGTGTCCGGAGCGGCGCAGTTGACCGCGGTGGGTGCCAGGCGCGGACTGCGGCCGAGGATCTCGGCGAGAGGCGCGTACTGGAGGTTGGTCAGTCCGGCTCCGTACGTGCGGTCGGGCAGGAAGAGGTTCCACAGTCCGTGCTTGCGTGCCTTGACCTTCAACTCCTCCACCACCGGCACCGTCTGCCAGGGTGAGTCCTGCTCGGCGCGCTGTGCGTCAGCGACAGCTTCGGCCGGATAGACGTGCTCGTCCATGAACGACGTCAGCTGCCGGCGCAGTTCTTCCGTACGTCCGTCGAATGCGAAGTCCATCAGACCTCATCCCTTCCGCAGCGTGGTGAGTCCGTTGTCGATGAAGACCGGGACGAGGTCGCCGATCCGGTCGAAGCCAGGGCCGACGGTCTGGCCGAGCGTGTAGCGGTAGTGGATGCCTTCGAGGATCACCGCGAGCTTGAACCAGGCGAACGCGGTGTACCAGTTGATCCGCGAGACGTCGCGTCCGGAGGCTGCCGCGTAGCGCTCGACGAGTTCACCGGCCGAGGGGTGGCCGGGAGCCTCGGCCGTCGTACTGATGGGCGCGTCGGGGATGTCGAGGCGTTCGCTGTACATCACGAGGAGCCCGAGGTCGGTCAGCGGGTCGCCGAGCGTGGACATCTCCCAGTCGAGGACTGCGGCGATCCGGTCGTCGGCCGTCGCCAGCACGTTGTCGAGCCGGAAGTCGCCGTGCACGACGGTGGGCCGGGGAGAGTCGGGCAGCTGTCCGCCGAGCGAGTCGCGGAGTTCGTCGATCCCGGTGAGCTCCCGGCTGCGGGACGCCTCCAGCTGCTTGCCCCAGCGGCGCAACTGTCTCTCCAGGAAGCCTTCCGGGCGTCCGAAGTCGCCGAGACCGACACTGTCCGGGTCGACGGCGTGCAGAGCCACGAGCGTGTCGGGGAGTGCGAGAGCCAGGGCCCGTGTGCGCTCCGGCCCGAGTTCGGCCAGTTCCCCGGCCGTACGGTACGGGGTCCCTTCGACCTGTTCCATCACGTAGAACGGCGCCCCGATCACGTCGGGGTCCTCGCACAGCAGCACCGTTCCCGGCACAGGCACGTCGGTGCCGCGCAGCGCCGTGATCACGCGGTACTCGCGCGCCATGTCGTGGGCAGTGGCCAGCACATGGCCGAGCGGTGGGCGCCGTACGACCCAGCGGCTCTCCCCGTCGGTCACCCGGTACGTCAGGTTGGAACGGCCACCCTGGATGACCTCGGCGCTGAGCGGCCCCCGCACCAGCCCGGGGTGCTCCCGGTCCAGATGTCCGGCGAGCCGCCCGAGATCGAGACCGGGTGGATTCTCCTTGGTCATGCCTGCGCGCTCCTCTGCGTGATCGGGGACGCCACTGTTCGGACGGGACGGTCAGGACGGACTCGTGCGGGCGGGCCCGTCCCGGGGGAGGGGCGGGGCCACACCGACAAGCTGCCCCTCCACGGGCGGCGAACAACGGACGACCGGCAGTGGCATCGATCATGCCGACTAGTCGGTATGGCGTCTAGGGGTGGACGGCCCCGGACCGTGCCGAGAGCCCCGCATGTGACGAGACCCACGCACGCGTGGGGGCGCACCCGCACGCGCACGGAAGTGCCACGTCCGGGCAGGCCGCGCCCCGCGAGTGCCCGGCCGGCGGGAGCACGGCCCGGCGGGCCGCCTGCCGCTCCGGGGCGGCAGGCGCCGGTCACGCGTGGCACGCGACCGGCCTGCCGCCGTTCATCTGCTCCATGTCGGCCCACACGGCGAGGATGTCGAGGGGTTCCCCCTGCGGACGTCCGGCCAGTTCGGCGTAGGCGCGGTGCACGTTCGCCACCAGCCGCTCGCTCTCGGCCAGTTCCGCGAACTCACCCGGACCGGCCTGCCGGGCCGCCTCCAGCGGTGAGAGACCCCGGGCGTACGCCTCGCGGGACAACCGTTCCACGTAACGCAGATAGCGCTCCACGGTGTCGTAGACCTCCGGTCCTCCCAGCGGGCCGTGGCCGGGGACGACAGTGCGCGCACCCAGCGCGCGCAGCCGGTCCAGCGCGTGCAGCGATCCGCTGAGCGAACCCATCGGGATGAAGGGGGTCCCGTTGCGGAAGACGATGTCGCCGGTGAAGACGACGCTCTGCTCCGGCAGCCACACGACTGTGTCACCGGTGGTGTGCGCCACTCCCGGATGCAGGAGCCGTACCTCCGTCTCACCGACGTGCACCGTCAGTTCGTCGCGGAAGGTGAGCGCCGGGGCAGTGACCCGTATGTCGCCGAACTCCACCTCCGGCCAGATCACGTGCAGTTGGCGTCCCGCGCGCAGAGCCTCCGCGCGGCACGACTCGTGTCCGATCACCGTGGCGCCGGGGCTGAAGACGGCGTTGCCGTAGGTGTGGTCGCCGTGGTGGTGGGTGTTGACGACGGTGGAAGGCGCGGGCGCGCCGCTCGCCAGCAGTGCCTCACGCAGACGCTGCGCACGCAGTTGCGTCGCGGCGGTGTCGACGAGCAGCGTCGAACTGCCGTCGCTGACCCAGCCGGCGTTGTTGAGGCACCAGCCGCCGTCAGGCTGGATGTAGGCGTGTACGCCGTCAGCCACCTGCTCGGTGTACGGCTCTCCGGGCGGCGGTCCGCTTCCGTCCTCTTCCACTCCTGACGCAGACGCCATCCGTGGTTCTCTCCCTCGTCGTCCCTGTCGGCGGGAACTCCCCCCGACCGTCCGGGCCTTACGGCTCCCGGTGGCGCCAAGGCTGTCAGGCTCCGGTGCCGCCCGGCTACGCCGTCAGCGCGGCGAGTGCCTCATCCGTGACTTCTTCCGGACGTCCTCCGACGGGCACCGTCGCGCCCAGCTCGTCCCCCTCCAGCGGTTCGAGCGTCTCGAACTGCGAGCGCAGCAGCGCCGGCGGCATGAAGTGTCCCTTGCGGGCTGCCATGCGTGCGGAGATCAGCTCCTCGGACCCTTCGAGGTGGACGAAGAACAGCCGCGTACCGCTCTGCCCGCCGAGCCGGTCGCGGTAGCGGCGGCGCAGGGCGGAACAGCTCACCACCCCGCCCTGCTCGGCGTGTTCGGACAGCCACACCGCGATCGCATCGAGCCAGGGACGGCGGTCCTCGTCGTTCAGCGGTGTACCGGCCGACATCTTCGCCACGTTCGCCGGAGGGTGGAAGTCGTCCGCCTCCGCGTACTCGACGCCCAGGCGCCGCGCGATCATCGAACCCACAGTGGACTTCCCGGACCCGGCGACGCCCATCACGACCACCAGCGGCACCGGAGGCACCGGAGCCTTCGCCTGTCGTTCCTGCTCCTCGTTCACCACAGCAGCACCACTCCCACCATCGCCATAGCCAGTGTGCACAGCACCGCGGCCTGCACCACCCCCGGGCCCGCAGCAGCCGGACGGTCCGCGGCCATCGCGGCGATCCGCCGGTGGGCGAGCGCGAGGAACGCCAGCCAGGCGAGTACGCCCCCCGCCGCGGCAGCCGCCTCGACCGGTGACGCTCCGCCGCTGCCGTAGAGCACTCCCCGTACGGCCAGTGCGACAGCCACCGCGAACGTGAGGGTGGTGCGCCGCCACGCGAAGCGGGTGCGTTCGGGCTGCGCCGCCGGGTCACGGGTCCGCTGCCCGCGTCCGCCGCTCAGCTCCCCGCTCCCAGCGCGACGGCGACGAGCACCAGCACCGCCGCCACACCGGTCGCCGTCGCCAGCAGCACCGGGAAGCGGGAGACCGGCAGGTCCTCGCCGCGCCGCATGGCGCGCTCGCAGCGCATCCAGTGGTTGACGGCGCGGAACGCGCACGCCGCCGCGCACGCCAGGACCGCCGCGGAGACGGACGTACGCACGGCCCACCGCAGACCCGTCAGGAACTGGTCCACAGCGATGCCGCCCGCGACGAGCGCCAGTGCCGTACGGATCCACGCGAGGAACGTGCGCTCGTTGGCCAGTGAGAAGCGGTAGTCAGGGGTGGAACCCTCCGTCCGCAGGCGCTGGGGGGCGAACCACAGCCGGAGCGTCGCCAGGAACCGGTCGATCATGCCGACGAGCCTACGGCCCCGGGGCAGGTGCGTGACCCGTCTGCCGCCCGGCTCGGAGGGTGAGGCCCGCAGCGTGAGCCCGGCGGCACGGCACGGACGTCCGGCGGTACGGGCGGTTCAGCGCTGAGCACCGCCGCCCGCGCGCCAGGCCTGCAGGCGCCGGTGACACTCGAGTCCGTCCGGTACGACGTCCCAGCCGGGCAGCCGGCGCTCCAGTTCCTCCTCCGTGAGGAAGTCCCACCAGTCGACCTCTTCGGGCTGCGGCCGTACGGGCAGGTCGCACACCAACTCGTATACGCGCACGAACCAGTGGTGCTGCGGCGACTCGAAGAGGAAGGTGAACCGCGGCTCCGGCCGCGGGAGCCCCGCCACGCCCAGTTCCTCCCCGGCCTCCCGCAGCGCGCCCTCGTCGTAGCTCTCTCCCGCGCCGACGACACCGCCGACCACGACGTCGTACATCGACGGGAAGACCAGCTTGCCGGGCGTGCGGCGGTGGACGAAGATCCGTCCGTGCGGATCGCGCACCTGGACCGACGTGCAACGGTGCCGCAGCCGTCGCGCTGTCGCCTCGCCGCGTGGGGCCTGCCCGGTCACCCGGTCCTCGGCGTCGACGATGTCGAGCAGTTCGTCCTCCGGCCCTGGCCGCCCGCTCATCGGTTCTCCCTCATGGCCCCATTCCATCACCGGGTTCCCTCACCTGCCGCAGGGTGCCGCCGGCGTCGGCAGAGGGCTACTCTCCGGTCACGAGATCTTCCGGGAACGTCCGGGCGCTCAGCCGGGTGTGGAACAGGTGGGACGCAATGGCGTACGACGCCGATGTCATCGTGATCGGAGCAGGCCTCGCCGGGCTCGCGGCGACGGCCGAACTGGCCGACGCGGGCCGCAAGGTGATCCTCCTCGACCAGGAACCCGAGCAGTCACTGGGCGGTCAGGCCCACTGGTCCTTCGGGGGTCTCTTCTTCGTCGACTCGCCGGAACAGCGCCGGCTGCGCATCCGCGACAGCCGCGAACTGGCGTGGCAGGACTGGCAGGGCACCGCCGGCTTCGACCGCGAGGAGGACCACTGGCCGCGCCGCTGGGCCGAGGCGTACGTCGACTTCGCGGCCGGGGAGAAGAGGGCGTGGCTCCGGCAACAGGGCCTGAAGATCTTCCCCATCGTCGGCTGGGCGGAACGCGGCGGATACGGCGCGAGCGGCCACGGCAACTCCGTGCCCCGCTTCCACATCACGTGGGGGACGGGGCCGGGACTCGTCGCGCCCTTCGAGCGGCGCGTGCGGGCCGGGGTGGAGCGGGGGAACGTCGAACTGCGCTTCCGGCACCGGGTCACGGGGCTCGGGCGCAGCGCGGGAACAGTCGACACGGTGAGCGGCGAGATCCTCGAACCCAGCGACGTGGAACGCGGTGTCGCCAGCAGCCGCGACGTCGCCGGCCACTTCGAACTGCGGGCCCAGGCCGTCGTCGTCACGTCCGGGGGCATCGGCGGCAACCACGACCTCGTACGTGCCAACTGGCCGCAACGGCTGGGCACTCCGCCCGCGCGCATGCTCTCGGGTGTGCCCGCCCACGTCGACGGGCTGATGCTCGGCGTCACCGAGAAGGCCGGCGGGCGCATCATCAACCGCGACCGGATGTGGCACTACACCGAGGGCATCGAGAACTGGAACCCGATCTGGAACCTGCACGGCATCCGCATCCTGCCCGGCCCGTCCTCGCTCTGGCTGGACGCCACGGGCAAGCGGCTGCCCGTGCCGCTCTACCCGGGGTTCGACACCCTCGGCACGCTCGACCACATCATGCACACGGGTCACGACCACACCTGGTTCGTGCTCAGCCAGAAGATCATCGAGAAGGAGTTCACGCTCTCCGGGTCCGAGCAGAACCCCGACCTGACGGGGAAGGACGTACGGGGCGTGCTGGGGCGGGCGAGCGGTGGTGCGCCGGGGCCGGTGCAGGCGTTCATGGACAACGGCACGGACTTCGTCATCGAGCGTGAACTGGGCCCGCTCGTACGGCGGATGAACGAGTTGACCGGCGAGAACCTCATCGACGAGACCGCCCTGCGGCGGGAGGTCGAGGCCCGTGACCGGGAGATCCTCAACCCGTTCACGAAGGACTCCCAGGTGACGGCGGTCCGCGGCGCGCGGAAATACCTCGGGGACAAGCTGATCCGCGTCGCCGCGCCCCACCGGCTCCTCGATCCGAAGGCGGGGCCGCTGATCGCCGTACGGCTCAGCATCCTCACCCGCAAGTCGCTCGGCGGCCTCGAGACCGATCTCGACGCGCGGGTCCTCGCCGAGGGCGGCGACCCGCTGCCGGGCGTGTACGCGGCGGGGGAGGCCGCGGGCTTCGGGGGCGGCGGTGTGCACGGCTACCGGTCCCTGGAGGGGACGTTCCTCGGTGGGTGTCTCTTCTCGGGACGTACGGCCGGGAGGGCCGCGGCGAAGGCGGTCGGCTGAGAGCCGCGGGACGCCCGCCGGCCCGTCGGCGCCAACCGGCCTGGTGCACGGGCGAGCCGGCCCCGGCCGGGGAGCCGGGACGCCGTCCCGCCCGGTCCCCGGCGGCGGTCCGCTACTCGTGCTCCTGCGGGGACTTACCGGCTGCCAGCCGCGCAAGCAGGTCACGGCTCGCCGCCGCCACGCTGGGCTGGACGCCCAGTTCGGCGAGCATGTCCGCGGCGGCGGCCATCTCAGCGGTACGGCGCACCGCGTGCCGGTGAGTGCCCTCGACGAGACGTTCGACTGTGCCGGAGTCCGCCTGGCTGAGCTCGCTGACGATGTTCTCCCGGACCCACTCCTCGCAGCCCGCCGCGCGGCCTGCTTCGAGGGCTTCGACCACAGCCGCTGCGAGGCCCTTGAAGAACACGCTGCGCAGCAGCTTCCGTTCGGCGGCCCGGCCCGGCGGTCCCTCGATGAGTTCGACGGACGCGCCCAGGTCCGAGAGCAGCCGCGCCGCCCCCGCGGCGCCGGGCCCGGCGGCGAGCATGGGGACACGCAGACCGCGGCGGGGGACCGGCGCCATGATGGCGAAGTCCGCGAAGTCCACGCCGTGTTCGGCGGCGGTACGGGCCAACTCCCGTTTCGCGCCCGGCGACGCCGTGTTGAGGTCCGCCCACACCGCTCCGGGACGCACCGAGCCGGCTCCGGCGAGGAGCGCCGCGTGCGCCGCCGAGGCGCTGTTCACGCTGAGCACGACGTCCGCGCCTGCCGCTGCTTCGGCCTCGCTGCCCGTTCTGGTCACGCCTTCCGGTACTTTCACGGCGGCAGGGTCGTAGCCGCGTACGGTGGCGCCGGCGCTCGCCAGGTCCCCGGCGAGGGAGCCGCCTGCTTCACCCAGACCGAGGACTGCGACCACGGTCTGCGGGTCTTCTTCCGATGAGGTGTCCGAGGGCATGCCGCTACACTAGGCTCGGACAAAATTGTTGACAATATCGGTGTGCATTTGTGGTGCGGAGAGGAACCGGGGAGATCGTGGCAGAGGACGGGGCGCGCAACGAGGCCGGGGTGCCGCTGGTGGAAGCCATTCGCGAGGCGATCATCAGGGGTGAGTTCGTGCCCAACCAGCGGCTCGTGGAAGCCGATCTTTCCACGCAGTTCGGCGCGAGCCGTGCCGCCGTCCGTTCCGCGCTGCTGGAGCTGACGAACGAAGGGCTGGTCGAGCGGATACAGAACCGCGGCGCCCGGGTGCGCGCGGTCCCGCTGGACGAGGCCATCGAGATCTCCGAGGTCCGGATGGTGCTGGAGGGGCTCTGTGCGGCCAAGGCCGCCGAGGCCGTCACGGGCGAGGAGGTCCGCGAGCTCCAGGGCATCGGCAGGTCCATGCGCGAGGCGGTCTCGGGTGGGGACCTGCTCGGATACTCCGCGCTCAACCAGGAGCTGCACCGCCGTGTGCGGGAGATCGGCGGCCAGCAGACCGCCTCGCGGGTGCTGGAACGGCTGCGCGGTCAGAACGTCCGTCACCAGTTCCGGCTCGCGATGCACCCCGGGCGGCCCGCTGTCTCGCTGCCCGAGCATCTGGCGATCATCGACGGCATCTGCACGCACGACCCGGAGGCCGCGGAGCGCGCCGCCCGTGCGCATCTGCGCAGCGTCATCGAGGCGCTCCGCGAGGTCGACGCCCAGGGTCCGGGTCACAGGCTCTGACGCTCGCGCCGCCGGCTCCGGCCTGCCCCCGTGTGGGCTCCTCGGCCCCGGGAGCACCCGCTCAGTTCTGAATCGGGTGCCCCCGGGGCTTTCTCGTTCTTCCGCCCAGGGGTCCGTCCGGCAAGGCTCCTGGCCCCCTCTTCTTCGCTTCGGCTGTGAGCAACCCCTTGACTCCTGTAGCCAAGATTGTTGACAATCTGCACGGAGATTATGGCTGCAAAGGATCGCAAGGGAGAGACATGGCCGATCACCCCCAGCCGTCCGACCGTGCCAGGGAGCTGGTCCGAGGTGCGTACGACGTGCACATCCACGTGGCACCGGATGTGATGCGCCGACGCATCGACGACGTGACGCTCGCCGAGCGGTTCGCGGCCGTAGGTCTGGCCGGCTTCGTCCTCAAATCGCACTACGCCCCGACCGCGGAACGGGCCGCCGTCGTCCGCAGAGCCGCGCCGGGAGCCTCCGCGCTGGGGGCGATCACGCTCAACGCCTCTGTCGGTGGGCTCAACCCCGTCGCCGTCGAGATCGCCGGCCGTGGGGGTGCGAAGTTCGTGTGGCTCCCCACGGTCGACAGCGCGAACCAGCGCCAGTGCCAGGCCGCCGAGCCCGAAGGTGCGACGCCTCCGATGTGGGCGAAGCTCCAGGACGATCTGCGCGCGGACGGCATGGCGGCCGAGCCCGTCGAGGTCGTGGCGCCGGACGGCACGGTGGTCGAGGCCGCGCGGCAGGTCTTCCGTCTGATCGCACGGCACGGCATGGTACTGGCCACCGGCCATCTGCACGCGGACGAGATCTCCGCCGTCGTCGACGCCGCCGCGTACGAGGGCGTCGAGCGGATCGTCGTCACCCACCCGGAGTTCACCTCGCAGCGCGTCGCCGTCGAGCGCCAGCAGCAACTCGCAGCGCGAGGCGCCCTGTTGGAGCGGTGCTTCACCACGCCCTACACCGGCAAGGTCGAGTGGGACGTCTGGTTCCGAGCCGTCGGAGAGGCCGGGCCCGAGCATTCCGTGATCTCCAGCGACCTCGGTCAGCCTTTCAATCCGCCGGTCGAGGACGGGCTCGCGCTGTGCGCGGACCGCCTGCTCGCCGAAGGGTTCGGCGAGGCAGAGATCCGCACCATGACGGTGCACAACAGCCGGTGGCTCGTCGGGGCCGAACCGCTGCCCGACGCCCCCGCCCGTCACCGGGAGGCGAGCACGGCATGACTGAACGACGCATGCTGGTCGTCGGTGCGCACAGCGCCGACTTCGTCTGGCGGGCCGCGGGTGCCGTCGCCGCGCACACGGCGGCGGGCGGCGAGGCGCTGGTGGTCGCGCTCTCCTATGGAGAGCGCGGCGAATCCGGAGTGCTGTGGAAGCAGGAGGGCCAGACCGAGGAGAACGTCAAACGGATACGGCACGAAGAGGCTGCGAAGGCCGCCTCGGCCGTGGGTGCCGGCTTCCGCGCGTTCGACCTCGGCGACTACCCGCTGCACGTCACCCCGGAGGACGTCGAGCGGCTGGCGGAGCTCATGCGCGACTTCGCGCCGCACGTCGTGCTCACCCACCCGGAGAAGGACCCCTTCAACCCGGATCACCCCGTGGCGCACCAGTCGGTCGCCCGCGCAAGGCTGCTGACCTCCGGTGCGGGGGTCGCCAGCGGATTCCGCACCGCGCCGCCCTCGGAGTTCCTGGTCTTCGAACCGCACCAGCCTGAGCTGTGCGGTTTCACACCCACCGTCTACGTGGACATAACGCCCGTATTCAAACGTAAGGTCGACGCCATGAGCTGCATGGCTGCTCAGCAGTATCTCCAGGAGTACTACGCGCAACGCGCCGATCAGCGCGGCAACCACGCACGCAAGGTGACCGGCGACCAGGACATCCGCCAGGCGGAAGCCTTCCAGCGTCTGCTGCCCCACGTGGTCGGTGCGCTGTGAGCGCCGCAAGCACGGCTGCGCCGCCGACCGACGCCGCGCTCGCCGAACTCGCCGACGCCGGAGTGGCGACGGTCTACGAGGCGTACGGGCGCCGCGGCCTGCTCGACACCGACTGGACGCCGCTGACCCCGGGACGTCGCACCGCGGGCCCCGCGCGCATCGCGTTCTGCGGCCAGGGCGACAACCGGGCAGTGCACGAGGTGATGCCGTACCTGCGGCCCGGAGAGGTCCTCGTGCTGACCATGCCCGATCCGGAGCCGGTCGCCCTCTTCGGCGACCTCCTCGCCACCCAGGCCGCCGCCTGCGGAGCCGCGGCCGTGCTGGTGAACGCGGCGGTGCGGGACAGCGCCGACCTGGCGCGGCTGGACTTCGGGACATGGACGCGCTGGCGCCGTGCCCGGGGCGCCACCAAGAGCGAACGCGGCAGTGTGAACGTACCGGTCGAGATAGGCGGCACGAGAGTCGAACCGGGCGACGTGATCGTCCTCGACGACGACGGGGTCACCGCGGTGGCCGCCGCCGACGTGGCGGAGACCGTCCGGGCCGTACGGGGGCGCGTCGCCAAGGAGGACGGGCTGCGCAGGCGCTGGGCAGCGGGCGAGTTCAGCTACGACGCCTACGGGATGCGCGAGGCCGACGAACGGGAGACCGCACAGCCGGAGGTATCTCCGGGCGCGACTCCGGGAGCCCCGTCATGACGGTCGTACTCGCCGCGGAGCGGCTGACCAAGCAGTTCGCCAAGGACGATCAGGCGATCGTCGCCCTGCGGGACTTCACCCTGAGCGTCGAGGAAGGCAGCTTCGTCACCGTCCTGGGCCGCAGCGGCTGCGGCAAGTCGACGATGCTCAACCTCCTCGCCGGGCTCACGGAACCCAGCGAGGGCGTCGTCTCCCACCGCGGGGAGAAGCTGACCGGGCCGGACATGGACATCGGCTACCTCACCCAGTCCGACACGCTCATGCCCTGGCGGGACGTGCAGCGCAACGTCGAGATGCCGCTGGAGATCCGCGGCGTGGGGGCGGAGGAACGCCGCGGCACAGCGGCCGCGCTCCTGCAGCGCGTCGGTCTCGCAGGCTTCGAGAAGCACTATCCGCGCGAACTCTCCGGCGGCATGCGACGCCGCGCCAGCCTGGCCCGCATGCTCGCCGGCACTCCGCGGACACTGCTGATGGACGAACCGTTCGGCGCACTCGACGCACAGCTGCGCACCGAACTGCAGGAGGAACTCCTGCAGTTGTGGCAGGGCAGCGGCCAGACGGTGGTGTTCGTGACTCACGACATCGAAGAGGCACTGCTGCTGGGCGACCGCATCGTGGTCCTCGGCCGGCTCGGGCGCATCGTGACCGACCAGAAGATCGACCTGCCCAGGCCCCGTGCGCTGGACACGCTGCGCGTCGACCCCGCATTCGTCGGACTGCACACGGCGATGGCCGCCGCTCTCAAGGAGGGCTCCTCATGACGGAACAGCTCGTGAGCCCGGAGCGGCAGGCACCCGGGGGCGGCCCCGTCCGGATCCCCGTGGAGCGCACCTGGTGGCAGCGGCACGGCCGTACCACGACCGTGTGGGCGCTGCGTCTCCTGCTGGTCGTGGTGCTGCTGACCGGCTGGCAGATGGCGGCGGGCAGCCTCTTCGACATCACCTTCACCAGCAAACCCAGCGCCATCGCCGAACGTCTCGGAGAGTGGTCCGCGGACGGCACGCTGTGGACGCACAGCCTGGTGACCATCCAGGAGATCGTCTACGGCTTCCTGCTCGGTGCGGCGACGGGCGCACTCGTCGGTTTCCTGCTGGCGTCCCTGCAACTGGCGTACCGGGTGATCGACCCGTTCATGATGGCGCTCTACTCGATCCCGAAGGTGGCGCTGGCCCCGCTGTTCATCGTGTGGTTCGGCATCGGCATGCACATGAAGGTGCTGCTCGCCGCCGCGACCGTCTTCTTCCTGGTCTTCCTCAACACCGCCGCGGGCGTACGGGAAGTGGACCGCGGACTCGTCGACGCAGTGCGCCTGATGGGCGGCAACCGCCGCGACATCGCGCTCAAGGTCGTGCTTCCGTCCTCGATGACCGGAGTCCTCACCGGTCTGAAAGTGGCGATCCCCTACGCCCTGATCGGCGCGGTCATCGGGGAGCTGGTCGCCTCCAACCAGGGGCTGGGTTACCTCATCAACGACGCCGCGGCACAGTTCGACACCGCCGGAGTGTTCGCGACGCTGGTCGTGCTCAGCGTCATCGCGGCCGTCCTGAACGTCCTCGTCGGCCTCATCGGCCGGCGGGTCAACCGGTGGAAGCCGGTCGAAGCACAAGGCTGACCGATCGACGTACAAGGCCGACCGCCGACTCGGCAGTCCGCCCCGATCCCCCGATCCCCTGATCCCCTGATCCTCTGATCCGCTGCGAACTCGGCGACTGGAGCTGCAGACATGAACTCACCCATCGAGCGCAGGGCGCTGCTGAAGTCGTTCGCGGCGGCCCCCGTGCTTCTCTCCCCCCTGGCCGCCGGCTGCGCCAAGCACGGTTCCGCCACCAAGGCCGGCACGCTCAACATCGGCCAGATCAGCAACTCGGTGGCCTTCTTCCCGCTGTTCGTCGCGGAGGAGAAGGGCTACTTCGAGGACGAGGGCATCAAGCTCGGTGACCGGCCGCGGCTGGGTACCGGTGCGAAGGTGGCGGCAGCCCTCAAGTCCGGTTCCATCGACCTCGGAGCGGGAGTCCTCACCGATGCGTTCAACCTCGCCCAGAACGACCCGGGCGCCCGCGTGCTCTCCAGTCTCGTCACCGAGTACTACGTGGACATCGTGGTGGGCAAGTCCTTCGACGGGCCGGACGAGGGAGCGAGCCTGAAGGAGCGCACCAGGTCGCTCGTCGGCAGGAAGATCGGCATCACGGGGCCCGGCAGCGGTACGGAGGCCCTGGTCAGCCATCTCTTCGAGGGCATCGGCAAGAAGGCGGAGACCGACGCGACGCTCGTGAACCTCGGCAGCGCGGCGACCTCGGCGATCGGGGCGCTCAAGTCCGGCCGCGTCGACGCCCTTTCGTTCTTCCAGCCGATCGGGCAGCAGGCAGAGGCCGACGGCACCGGCCGGATCCTGATATCCCCGGCCGCGGGCCATGTGCCGGACATGAAGGGCGCGCTGCACGGCGTCGTCTTCTCCACGCAGAAGCTGCTGGAGAAGAAGTCCAAGGAGGCCGACGGTTTCCAGAGCGCGATGAAGCGCGCACAGGCAGACGTGCACGGCGACCCGGACAAGGTGCGGGAACTGCTGGAGAAGTACCTCAAGGACACCGACGCCAAGGCACTGGACGCCCTGGTGCCGATCCTCCAGAAGGAGATGCCGCGATCACCGTCGGTCGAGCGCGGGCCGTACGAGACGGCGCGGCGCTTCCATCAGGCCAGCGGACTGGTGGAGAAGGCCCCGAAGTTCGCGGAGATCGAGGCGGACGCCTGACCCCGGCCCGTCCGGCGGGAGCGGTGCGGGCCGTCGGCGTGGTGCCGCACACGGAGCGCCGCGCCGCTCACGCCGGCTGCCCGCGCCCCGGCCGCGCCCGCCACTCCGGTGCGAGCACCGACCAGATCTCGATGTCGTGCCGCTCGCCGCGACGCAGGTAACTCTCCCGCAGGACGCCCTCCTTCGTCATGCCCAGCCGCCGCGCCACCGCGATGCTGGCCTCGTTCGCCGCCGAGACCACCCACTCCACGCGGTGGATGCCGCGCTCCTCGACGGCCCAGTCGATGATCACGCCGACCGCGGTGGTCACCAGCCCCCTGCCCACCGCCGAAGGCTCCAGCCAGCAGCCCGCCTCGGCTGTGCCCTGCTCGACGTCCATCGTCCGGAAGAGGACGCCGCCGACCAGTTCGCCGTCCGTCCAGATGCCGTAGATCCGCCCGGCATCTGCCGCAGCCTTCTCCGCGTACGACTTCAGGAAGGCGCGGCTCGACTCCAGGTCCTCGACCACGTCCGGAAGTCCGACGTACCGCCCGATGAACTCCCGTCCCCGGTCGATGTGGGCCAGGAATTCCGCGGCCTGCTGCGGCTCCAGGGGGCGCAGCTGCGCGCCGTCGTCACTCAGCGGTACGGAGAACACCGTGACCTCCACGGTCGAGTCGGGTGCGCGTCGACGGCCGGTCGTGTGCGCGAGAAACGTGTTCCACCGGTGGGCTCACCGGTCTTCATGCTTCTCCCGGCAACGTCTCGATGAGCTCCGGTGAATCCTGGGGCGTGAGAGCTTGCGCGCGGATGATCCCACAACGGCTCTCCACCGCGCGCACCCATTTCCGCCTGGAGAACGGCACGTCCCGGCCCTGGACTTCGCCGTGAGCGAGGGAACCGGCCGCCGCGGCCGGCCGTCCCGGTCCGTGTGAAGAGAATCCGGGGGAGCGGGCGCAGCCGTGCGACGGCTGTGGTGGTCATGTTGCTGGCGGCCCAACTGGCCGCACTGGCATGGCCCGCGTACGCGTGCGGATGCGGCGGGATGGTCACCCGCGACCGGTCACGCATCGCGGTCGAGCACGAGACCTCGGCCGTGAGCTGGGACGGGCGCACGGAGCAGATCCTGATGAGCCTCAAGGTCAGCGGCGACGCCGAAGAGGCGGCGTGGATCATGCCGGTGCCGCAGAGGGCGACCGTCCGGCTCGGCGGCCCGCGGCTGTTCACGCAGTTGGGGCGGCTGACCGCCCCGGTCCACCGTGACCGGCACCACTTCTGGCCCCGGTCCGGTGACTGGCCCTACGACGACGAGGACGGCGCCGCCGCGCCGGGCGGGGCGGTGGATGTCGTCGGCTGGAAGAGGCTGGGGCCCTTCGACGTCGCCACGCTCACCGCGACCGATCCGGACGCGCTCGAAGACTGGCTGGACGACAACGGGTTCGCTCTGCCGGAGCGTCTCGGCCGGGAGCTGAAACCGTACGTCGAGCGCCGATGGGAGTACGTCGCAATCCGGCTGGCGCCCGGCAGCAACGAGCGAGGGGACGTGCTCGGCGGCACCCTCGAGCCGCTGCACCTCACGTTCGAGTCCGAGCAGTTCGTCTACCCGATGCGGCTCTCCCGCGCGGCGAGCAAGCCGCAGTATCTCCGGCTGTACGTGCTGGCTGCGCACCGGATGCGCCCGGTCAGCGCCATCGGCGGCGACGAGCCGCGTCTGCGGTTCGCCGGACGGGTGGACCGGCCGTCGGATGCTGTCCGCCGCTTCGCCGGGGGAACCGGGGGCGGAGCCGCGCAGGAAGACGTCTTTCTGACTGCGTACGACCAGTACTTCCCGGTGCCCGGCCGGATCAGCGGTGACCACGAACTGCGCCGCGCCCGCTCGGATTCCGCCTTCCGCACCGTCGTGTACGACGATCAACTCCTCACCTGGGGAGGCGTGCCGGCCTGGCTGGTGACGGCGGGGGTCGTGCTGTTCGCCCTCGTGTGGGCCGTTCTCCGGCGGGCCAGGGCCCGGCGGCCGCTGCCCTTCTCCTGAACGCCCGTCGGCACGGCACGACTCCGGCCGTGTCCGCGCTCGTCGTCTCTCCGGACCGGCGTCGAACCGGGCGGGACGCAACGGCTGCGAAGGCGGTTTCGTACGCGGTGGGACTTCGGTAGCCCGGGCTGCCGTGCGGCCGGTGGACGTTGTACCCAGCTCTCGCTGAACTCGAAGATCACCGAGTGGCCGGCCACCCGCGGTGTCAGAGGCCCGAAAACCGATGGAGCCGCGCCGCTGCGCGCCGCTACCGTGCTGCCGCACGTTGCCGTCTTGCCGAGGGAGGGCCGTTGTACACCGCGTGAGACACCCCGAGCGCTGATTCGTCGCGCGTCGCCGCTGTGCGCCGCGCCCCTTTTCGCTGCGGTCTTTCTCACCGGACTGGTGTACACCTGTGCTCAGCACCTGGGTGGTCGTGCCCACCTGCCTTCCTCTCATCGTCCGCCGTTGCCACGCGTGCTCGTCCGAGCGCTTCCGGGCAAGCGGCAGATTTCGCGTCAACGCAAGCCACAAGGTCCTCGACGCCTGGCTCCTCGCGCTCTGTACCGCTTGCGGGGAGACCACGAAACTCACTGTCCTGGAGCGGGTACACGTCCGCTCCCTGCGCCCGGAGCTGCTGGACCGGCTGCATGACAACGACCCCGGCCTGACAGCGGAACTGCTCCAGGACCCGGGGGTGCGGCGCCGTAATCGCATCGCCCTCGACTGGGCCGACGCCTGGCGCCTCGACACCGGCGGGCCGGAGCCCGTGGACGGCGAGGTCCTCGACGTCTCGGTCCGCTTCGCGGCGCGCATCCCCGTCCGGCCCGTCCGGCTGATCGCGACAGGGTTAGGTCTTTCGCGAGCCGAGGTCGGGCGACTGATCACCGAGGGGAGGCTCGTTTCGGCGGACCGGCTGAACGGCAAGACCTCCGCCGGCTTCACCTTCATGCTCAAGCTCTGAGACGTTCCAGGACCACGGCCTGTCCGGCACGATCCGCCGGACAGGCCCGGCCGGCCCGAGCCGGATATTCGTCGGCAGTACGCGGGGCCCACGAACCCGTCAGGCGACGTGTCGGAGAGTCCTTACGGCTCGGGTGCGGTGCGCGTGGCCGGATCCGGTGCGCCCTGCGGCACCCCGGGCGGCGAAACCGTCTGCTGCGGCACGGACTTGGCGCGCAGCCGGTCCATCTGCCGCCATTCGGGGCGCAGTCCGGCGAGGCTGGTGGTCAGGAAGTACACGACGCCACCGGCCACCAGGGCCGGTACGAGCCCGAAGGAGGCCACTGCCGCTCCGGCGGCCATCCCGCCGAGGGGTATGCCGCTCCAGGCCACCGAATCGCCCAACGCGTTGACGCGGCCCAGCAGTCGACGCGGCACTCGCTCGAAGGCGATCGCCCCGAGG
Organism: Streptomyces ovatisporus; assembly: GCF_042653885.1. Classification (NCBI taxonomy): domain Bacteria; kingdom Bacillati; phylum Actinomycetota; class Actinomycetes; order Kitasatosporales; family Streptomycetaceae; genus Streptomyces; species Streptomyces ovatisporus. The sequence continues at coordinate 322,826 of NZ_JBHSFH010000013.1, read as the reverse complement.
ATGGGATTGAGGAAGCCCGCGCCGAACCCCGCGACGGCGAACACCGTCAGCACCGCCCATCCCGGCACGTCCGCCGCCAGGACGAGGAATCTCGGCGCTCCCGCGAGCAGGAAACCGGCGAAGAAGACCAGACGGCGCCGGAGACGGTGAGCCACCGCCGCGGCGATGAGGCTTCCGCCGACGGCTGCGATCCCCATGACGCTGCTGTTCAGCCCGATCGCGCTCGGACCGTTCCCGGACTCCTTCGCCCAGACCGGCATCAGCACCGTGGCGAACGCCGCGTCCAGCAGGTTGGTGATCCCGACCATGACGATGACGGTGAGCAGCAGCGGCTCGCCCCGCAGGAACCGGAAGCCCTGGCCGAAGCGCGTCCAGTAACCGGGCTGCCGGTCGCCGGGGCCGGGTGCGGCTGGGACTCCCATGCCGCGGGGGAGCGCCAGTGCGATGACTGCCGACCCCGATGCGAAGCACACCCCGATGACGACGAGGCCCGCCATCGGGCCGAGCAGCGCCACGAGCGAGCCGCCTGCCGCCGGGCCGACCGTCGAGGCGAGCCGTTCGGTGACGCCGGAGAGCCCGGTCGCCCGCTCCAGCGGCACGTGGGCGCGTTCGGCCGCCTCCGGGATCATGATCTCCTTCGCGAGATCGCCGGGGCCCCGGGCTGCGCCGATCAGCGCGACGAGAGGCAACAGCAGCCAGAAGGAGAGCCTGTCCAGGCTGTGGAGCAGGGGGATGGAGAATGCGGTCGCGGCACTGACCACGTCGGTCGACCAGGAGATGACGCGGGGACCTGTCCTGTCCACCAGCGGACCGGCGAACGCCTTGACCGCCACATACGGAGCCATCTCGCAGAAGGCCATCAGGCCCGTCTGCGTGGCGCTTCCGGTCGTGACGAGCACGAACCACGGCAGGGCGATGACCGAGATGCGGGTGCCGGTCAGCGCCACCCCCATCGCGGCGAGCACAGCGGCGAGGGGCCTGTAGCGGCCTGCTCCGGGCGGGCGGCCGAGGGCCGGGTCGTGTGCTCTCACTCTGCTCCTGCCGGACCCGGAAGGTCGCCTCGAACCCCCGGCGAACTCGGTGACCTGAACGCGGAGCACCGGTGCGCCGCGGCCGGGCCCGCCGTCAGCAGCTTACGCGGCGCCCCGGTACGCACCCGGGCCCCGTGGGGACGGGAGGCACGTGGGGACGCGGGGCCCCGGGGGAGCGGGCCATCTCAGCCCGAGGCCCGGCCCCTCCAGTCGCTCGCTCAGTCCTCGGCCTTGCTGTCGCCGTCGCCGTCGCCCTCGCCCTCGCCCTCGGCCCCGGTCCGGTCCCCGCTGTCCCGGCCGGTCGACGCCTCGTCGTCGGCTTCCCGCTCGCCGTTCTCGTCGGCCCGTACGCCCTGAAGCGGATCACCCGCGCCGGTGCCTCCGGGGGAGTAGCCCTCCGAACCGCTGGCGACGCCGGGAACCACGTGCGGCCGGGCCTGCTGCTCCTGCCCGGAGTGGGCGCCGGGGCCCCGGTCCGCGGGGTCGGCGCGGCGCGTCGTTCCCTGGCCCTTCCTCCCGGCCTGATCCTTCTCAGCCATGGATCTCCTCTTCCGCCGACGGTCGGCCGTCCCACGTCCGTACGACCTGACGGGCACGGTCACGGGTACGGGCACGCTGCGAATGCACGGCGCAAGTACCCGGGCCCGGGGCCGGGAAACGGCCCCCTTGGCCGACCAGCCGGCCAGCCGGCCAGCCGACCGCGTGCGGCCCCCCCCGCCGAATGCACCGGCCGCGGGCCGCGGACGTTTCCGGCGCGGGACCGCGCCGTCGTCCCCAGCACCGGCGGTGGCAGGCCGGGCCGTCGGGAGCACCCCGCCGGGGCGGGCCGTCAGCGGGCCGTGCGGGCCCCGGCCGACAGCAACGCCTCTTCCCCCGGCGCGCAGTTCTCGCGCAGCGCCGCGAGTTCGTCCCCGGGAAGCCGCAGCGCGGACCCCCGCCGGCCGGTGCCGTCGATGATCTGGTCGCCCTCCTCCAGCCACTCGGCGAACGGCTGGACGCCGACGAAGTCGGCCAGCCGGGCCAGCTCCTGGCGGGGCGCGTCGAGGAGCTTCTCGTAGCTGAGAGTCATGCGCTGCTCCGCGGGTACGGCGGCAAGCTGCCCGAGACCTTCGCAGACGAGCTCCGACCACAGCGTGCCGAACTCCGGTACGGGCATCGGGCGGTCGAGGACGAGAGCCGGGTCGTACTTCGGTTCGAGCAACTGCAGCAGATCCTCGGGGAGTTCTTTGCGCTGTTCCTCCGTCAGCTCGTCGGGCGACCCGGCCCAGCCGGCGCCCGTGCGGCGATGGATGTCCCGCAGCAGGGCGATCATCCGGTAGCCGTTGTGGCGGCTCATGGACAGGGCGCAGTCGGGGCCGTCCCGGAAGAGGTGCACGAAGCGGGCGTGGGGGAAGAGCTGGTGCAGCAGTTCCACCCGGTGCAGCGAGTAGCCGGAGCGTTCGACGGCGGCCTCCCGTCCCCCGATCCGGGCCGCCAGTGCACCGAAGAACGCCTCCCACTGCTGGGGCGCGGGGCGCTCGGGCCAGGCCGTCACCTCGGGTTCCAGCGCGTCGAGGAGCGCGTCGGGGTCGTCGGTCAGGTGCGGCAGCGCCATCATGCTGACGGCGGGGATGCCGGTCGTCTCCGCCGAGTAACGCCACTCGGGGTGGCGGTTGTAGAGGAACTCCGGCAGCGGCGTGCCGCTGCGGACCATACGGTCGAAGACCTCCATGGGTTCCCTGAGGCACCGCCAGAACTCCCGCCCCGTGAGCGGCTGCCGGCTCAGGGCCGGCGGGCCGTCGATACACGAGTACAGCTCGTTGAGGCTGAGTACGTCCGGATGCAGCCGGAGCACCCCGGACAGCGCCGTGGAGCCGCTTCGGCCGGTGCCGACGACGAAGGTCAGGGTCTTGATGCCCGTACGCACAGTTCTCCTCCCCCGCGACCCTCCCCGGCCGCTCGCTTCCGATTGCACCCCCTCCCTACCCGCGCGCACATTGATCGACCCGGGACGGCGGACGATCACGCGAAGGAGTGGTGAGGCGCGCGGAGCCCGCGAGGATGCGGCGGGCGTCACGCCAGCAGGGAGGCGATCTCCTCCGTGCAGGCCAGCAACGCCGGTACGTACGCGTGCAGTTCCTCCCTGGAGGTGAGGACGACGGCAGCCCCGAGGGAGACCGCCATCCGCGGCCTGCGCGAGCCGTCGGCGTGGGGCACGGCGGCGGCGACGGAGCGGACGCCGACCTCGTTCTCCTCGTCGACCTCGGCCCAGCCGCGCGCCCGTACGCGCGCCACCTCCCCGCGCAGCACCTCCGGGTCCGTGAGGGTGCGGGAGGTGGTGGGGGCCAGCTCACCCGCGAGGAGGGTCTCGATCTCGGCGGGCGGCAGGGTCGAGACCAGGGCCTTGCCCATGGAGGTCGCGTGCCACGGGTTGCGGGTGCCTTCGGCACTGCGCAGCTGAAGATGCTGGCTGCCCTGGACGCTCAGCACGAGCAGCACCTCGTCGCCGTCCAGGATCCCCGCGATCGCCGGCAGTCCCGTACGGGCGGCCAGCCGCCGCATCGGGTCGGCGGCGGCGGAGTAGCCGGCGGGGGAGCGCTGGAAGCCCCGGGAGAACTCCAGCACCCGCACGCCCAACGCGTAGCGGCGGGTGTCCTCGTCGTAGGCGACGAACCGTTCGGAGGCCAGGCGTCCCAGCAGGCGGTGCGCGCTGCTGACGGGCAGCCCGGCGATGCGCGCCGCGGCGCTGACACCCAGGCCCGAAGGGTTGTCGGCCAGTACGGTCAGCAGGCGCAGACCCCGGCTCAGCATGTCGTCGCCGGGCGGTGCGGTCACCGTCGGTGCTCCCTCGATGATCGTGCGCGGCACGTCAGCCGTGTCGGTTGCCGGCCGCAGGTGCGGGCTGGTCAACGCTCACCGTACCGGCGGCGGCGACTGCCGCCCGCGGTTCCTTCACGCCGAACATGAGCGCCGAGGAGAGCAGCGTGCACCCGGCCATGAACCCGAAGGCTCCGGCGTCGCCGAGATCCGTGCCACGGACCCAGCCCACGAGATAGGTGCCGGCGAACGAGCCCAGCGCACCGAAGGAGTTGACCGCCGCCACGGCGGCGCCGGCCACCCCGGCCGGGGCCAGTTCGGAGACGAGCGCGAAGTACGGGCCGTAGGGCGCGTACATGCACAGGCCCGCGACGACGAGGAGCGTCATCGCCAGCGGGAAGTTCGAACCGGCCAGATACGAGGCGTACAGCGCCAGGGCACCCGCGCTCAGCCACGGCCACACCGCGATGCGGCGGCGCATGGTGCGGTCGGAGACACGGGAGTTGAGCATCATGGCCACGACGGCGAAGGCGTACGGGATGGCGGAGAGCAGCCCGGTCGCGCCGATGCCTTCGCCGGAGCCCTGCTTGACGATGGAGGGCAGCCAGAAGACGAAGCCGTACATGCCGAACGACCAGAAGAAGTACTGCGTGGCGAGGACGACGACGGGCCTGGAGCGCAGCACCCTGGCGTAGTCGCCTGCCGTCGCCCGAGGTGCGTCCGCGGTGGTCGCCCGGGCGCCGGGGCCGGTCTCCTCGCCGGGGGAGCGGGGCGTACCGGCCTTCACGTCGGCGGCGGTCAGGGCCGAACCGGGGGCGGCGGTGGCGGCACGCTGCTCGGCGGCGAGATCCGCGCGCAGTTTGTCGTGCTCCGCCCGGGGGAGCCAACGGGCCTCGCCCGGACGGTCCTTGATGACCCGCAGGCACACCAGACCCCAGACGACCGAGGGCAGCCCCTCGATGACGAACATCATCCGCCAGTCCGACACCTCGATCAGCCATCCCGAGAGCACCGACAGCCACATCACGGTGATCGGATTGCCCAGGATCAGCAGGGAGTTGGCGCGACCGCGCTCGCCCTTGGTGAACCAGCGGCTCAGCAGCACCACCAACGACGGCAGCACCGCGCCCTCGACGACGCCGAGCGCGAAGCGCACCGGGATGAGCTGTTCCGGGCTGCTGAGCAGGCCCTGCGCCGTGGCGAGCAGGCCCCAGGCGATCGTCGATCCCGCGACCAGCCGGCGGATGCTGCGCTGCTCGGCGTAGATCGTTCCCGGGATCTGGAAGAAGAAGTAGCCGAGGAAGAAGGAGGCGGCGATGAGCGAGTCGGTCCCCGCCGAGAGGTTCAGCTCCTCGGCCATGCCGCCCGCCGAGGCGATCGCGTAGTTGGACCTGTCGAGGTAGGCGAGCGAGTAGGTGACGAACGCGATCGGCATCAGATAACGGGCTCGGGTCGAGGACCAGAAGCCCCCGCCGCCGAGGCGGGATGAAGACGACCCTGTCATTCCCGACCCCCCTTTTTCCGTGAGATGGAAAGTGTTTCACTGGGCGGGAAGGACGTTACGAGTGTGTGCCCGGTGGGTCAACAGTTGCGGGCGTGGCCGACCCCACAGACCGCTCACGCCCGTCCGCCCGTCCGCCGTGTACCGAGAACGAATGAGAGGCCGCGCACCGATGCCCGAGACCCACGCGAACCCCGGTTCCGCCTCCGCTCTCGACGTGCTCCTGCCCTGGGGCGACCTCGACGAGAGGCACGGGCCCTGGCCGTCCGGCGTGCGCGTCCACGTGTGGGACGGACTCACGCCCGAGGACGAACTGCCCCCGCAAGTGCTGGAGTCGGCCGGCTTCTGGGTGATGCCCTACGCGGTTCCGGGCGTCGAACGCCTGCTTCCGCGGTTCCGCGGCCTCCGCGCCGTGCAGTCGCTCAGCGCCGGTGTGGAGAAGGTGCTGCCGCTGCTGCCCGGGGGAACGAGCCTGCACAACGGGCGGGGGCTGCACGACGCCAGCACCGCCGAACATGCCCTCGGTCTGATCCTCGCCGCGCAGCGCGATCTCCCGCGATGGGCCGAGGATCAGCGACAGGGCCGCTGGGAACCGCATTTCACCCGCTCCCTCGCCGACTGCCGAGTCGCCGTGATCGGTTACGGATCGATAGGCGCGGCTCTCGAACGGCGGCTGCTGGCGTGCGAGGCGGAGGTGGTGCGCGTCGCTCGCAGGGCCCGTCCGGAGGAGGACGTGCACGCCGTCACCGATCTGCCGAAGCTGCTTCCCGACGTCGGGATCGCGGTGCTCGTGCTGCCCGAAACCCCCGCCACCGAGGGGCTGTTGGGCGAGGCAGAGCTGGCTGCGCTGCCTGACGGCGCGCTCGTCGTCAACGTGGGCCGAGGACGTACGCTCGACACGCAGGCACTGGTCGCACAACTGCGGGCGGGTCGCCTGCGGGCCGCACTCGATGTCACCGATCCCGAACCGCTCCCCGCGGACCACCCGTTGTGGCAGTGTCCCGGTGCGCTGATCACGCCGCATGTGGCGGGCGGTTCCGCGGCGTTCCGTCCGCGCGCCGAACGTCTGATCGTCGAGCAGGTCCGCCGCTACGCCGCGGGCGAGCCGCTGCTCAACGCCTTTCCCCGGGCCTGATGCCGGACGTCCGCCGACGGCGCGCCTGTCTCCGGCGGGAAGGGCGGAGCGCCGACTGCGGGAAGTCCAGGGGCTGATGGAGCTTGGTGAGCCGTGCCCGTCGCGGCGAGCCGGACCTCACGCGGGCGTGGCGCTCGGTGAACCCGCGCGGGGCAGCTGAGCAACTCGCCCGCACCGCCCGGGCCGTACGGCAGCTTCACCGCCGGCCCGGGCGTCCGTGTGCGAGGGTCGGCCTCATGCCCTTCGACCACAACGACCACTACCACCGGCTGCTGCTGCGCCAGGTACCGGGCGGGAGCGGTGCCGCCCTGGACGTCGGGTGCGGGACCGGCCGGTTGGCGCGGCGGCTCGCACGGCTGGGTCTGGACGTCGACGCGGTCGACACATCCGAAGAGGTGATCGCCCACGCCCGCGCCCTGTCGGCCCGCAACCCGGGCCTCCCCGCTCCGCGTTACCGCCAGGCCGATGTCACGGCGCTCGAACTGCCCCCGCGGCACTATGACTTCATCTCGTGCCTCGCGAGCATCCACCACGTGTCGTTCTCCACGGTCGCCGCGCTGCGTGACGCCCTCGCGCCCGGCGGGGTCCTGGTGATCCTGGGCTGCTACCCGGAGACGACCTGGCCGGACCGGGCCTGGAGCCTGGCGGCCGTACCCGTCAACGCCGTGACCCGGCTTGCCGTCGCCGTGCGGGAGCGGCTCGGGCCTGCACCGGGCGCCAGCGGCCCGTCCGGCGCCGGGCGCGTCACGGCCCCCATCCGGCGGCCGGAACTGACGCTGCCGCAGATCCGCCGTGAGGCTGCCGTCCTGCTGCCCGGCTGCCGCATCCGCAGACTGCTCTTCTGGCGCTATCTGCTCGTCTTCCGCAACAGCGGCTGAGTAGCCGCCGGTTCGGGTCCGCCCGCACCGATCGGGGGGCCGCCGGACACGGTCAGAAGCCGTCCGCGTCCAGGATGCGTTCCGCGACCCGTACGGAATCCACCAGCGGGTGCAGGGCGAGCGCCCTCACCGCCGCGCGGCGTGAACCGTCCGCCGCCGCCTCGATCGCCGACCGCTCCACAGCCTTGACGGAGAGCATCAGCCCGAGCTGGTCCGGGGCCACGGCCCCGGCCGACAGCGGCCGGGCGCCGCCCGCGTCGACCAGGCAGGGCACCTCCACCACGGCGTCCTCGTCCATGCCCGGAACGGCCCCGCGGCTGGGCACGTTGAGGATCAGCTTCGTGCGCTCGTTGCGCGAGATCGCCCGCATCAGGGCGAGCGCGACACGGTCGTAGCCGCCGCCTTCCAGGTCGCAGCTGTCGCGCTGCCAGCCGCCCGTGGCCTCGCGGCTCTCGGCCATGTACGTCTCCTCGCGCTCCCGCCTGGTGCTTTCCCAGGCCGCGTACGCCTCGGCGGGCGAAGCCGAGCGCCGCGACACCTCGTAGAAGCGGGCCTGCTGCTGCCGCAGGAACTCACCCCGGGTGGCCTCCGCGTCCCGCATCGCGGCCACCGCCTCCCGGTTGAAGTAGTAGTAGTGCAGATACTCGTTGGGCACCGCACCCAGGGTGCGCAGCCACTCGGCGCCGAAGAGTCTGCCCTCCTCGAAGGACGTCGACCGGTCCCCGTCCGCGAGGAGTCCGGGGAGCCGGTCCCGTCCGTCCACGACGACGCGGCGCAGCCAGCCCAGATGGTTCAGGCCCACGTAGTCGTAGTCGGCCCGGTCCGGGTCCACCCCGGCGGCGCGGGCGGTGCGGCGGCACAGCCCGACGGGGGAGTCGCAGATGCCGATCACCTTCTCGCCCAGGCCCCGTTGGCGGAAGGTCCTGTTCATCGCCTCGGTGACCATCCCGGCGGGGTTGGTGAAGTTGACGATCCAGGCGTCGGGGGCGACTTCGGCGACACGCTCCGCGATGCGCACCGCCACGGGGAGCGTGCGCAGGCCGTAGAGGACGCCGCCCGCGCCCACCGTCTCCTGCCCCAGCACACCCTCGGCGAGGGGAATGCGTTCGTCGCGCGTCCGGCCCTCCAGCCCGCCGACCCTGATGGCGGAGAAGACGAAGTCCGCGCCGCGCAGGGCCTCGTCGAGGTCGGTGGTGGCACGTACGGCCAGCGGCGGCGAGCCGTCCGGACGCCGGCCGGACCCGTCCCGCCGTGCCGCGTGCTGCTCCGACTGGTGGGCGAGGACGGCCTGTACGGCGTCCAGCCGGGCCTGTCCGGTGTCGTGGAGGACGAGTTCGGTGACGCGTCCGGCCGGGTCGCCGGTGTCCTCCAGCAAGGCCCGGTGGACCAGCGGTACACGGAATCCGCCACCGCCCAGCACGGTCAGCCTCATGGCCCGGCCACCTCCACAGCTACCTCCACTCCGGCTTCGCGGAAGACCGCGAGGGTGCCGGGGTCGGACGCCTGACCCGTGATCAGTACGTCGATGTCCTGCGGCCCGCAGATACGGGCCGTCCCCTTGCCGGGGAACTTCCGTGCGGTGGCGAGCAGCACCACCTGCCGGGCGGAGCCCAGCATGGCCTTCTTCACGGGCACTTCGACGTCCGTGGTGTCGAGGACGCGGCCGTCCGGGAGTACGCCGCTGGTGCCGAGGAAGAGCCGGTCGGCGTAGAGGCTCCGCAGGCTCGCCTCGGTCAAGTGACCTACGAGAGAGCGGTAGTTGCGGCGTACCTGCCCGCCGAGGAGAACGAGGGAGACGTCGGGGTCGTCGCGCAGTTCCTCGTAGACGGCAAGGTTGCTGGTCGCCACGGTGATCTCCCGTCCGTGGAGCTGACGGGCGAGCTGAAGTGTGGTGGTGCCGATGTCGAGCAGCACCACCTCGCCGTCCTCGACCGTGGCGGCGGCACGGCGCGCGACGGCCTCCTTGTCCGCGAGATCGTCGACGGCCTCCTCCTCGAAGGGCCGCTCGGCGGGCTGCCGGGCCACCGCGCCGCCGTAGACCCGCGTCAGCCTGCCCGCCCTGCCGAGGTCGTTCAGGTCGCGGCGCGCGGTGGCCTCGCTGATGTCGAGGCGTTCGGCGATCTGCCCGACGGGCAGCACACCCTCCTCGCGGAGGAGCCGCAGCAGCTGTTCGTGCCGGTGCTCACGCAACATGCACGGCAATGTAGCGCGCGTGAGCGACTATGCGCGAGTGTGACCGGCCTCTTGCACTTTCAGGGTCTGACGTGCAAGGTACCGCTCAACACGTGACGCCGGGAGCGGCGGAGAACCCCTCTCCGGGAGCTCCGGGAGCTCCGGGAGCTCCGGGAGCTCCGGGAGCTCCGGGAACTCCCGGGCGTCGCGGCGGCAAGTCGGCACGAGGGGCGGGAAGAGCAGTGAGTACGACCGGGAGCGCACAGCCCGCGCCGACGCCGGCGGCCCTGGACCCGCTGGCGGCGCTGCGCGACGACGGCGGCCCGGAGCAGGACGTCTTCCTCACCGGCACCGTCTTCCTCGACATCGTCTTCACGGGGCTCGACCACGCCCCTGTGCGCGGCACCGAGTCCTGGGCGCGCGGCATGGGCTCCAGCCCCGGCGGCGTCGCCAACATGGCCACCGCGCTGCGCCGCCTCGGGCTGCGCACCTCGCTCGCCGCGGCGTTCGGCGACGACGTGTACGGCGACTACTGCTGGGAGTCCCTGGCCGACAACGAGGGCATCGACCTCGCGCCCTCCCACCGCGCCCCCGGCTGGCACTCGCCGGTGACGGTCTCCATGGCCTACGAGGGCGAGCGGACGATGGTCTCGCACGGCCACGAAGCACCGGCACCCTGCGTGAGCGTCGCCCAGCGTCCGCGCTCCCGCGCCTGCTTCACCGCGCTGACGCCCGGCCGCATGGAGAACTGGGCGCGTGACGCGTACGAAGAGGGCAGCAAGATCTTCGCCGACGTCGGCTGGGACGACACGGGCGCCTGGGACCCCGACACCCTCGCCGACCTCTCCTACTGCCACGCGTTCCTGCCCAACGCCGCCGAAGCCCAGCACTACACGCGTACCGGCTCCCCCGAGGAGGCGGTACGGGCGCTGGCCGAGCTCGTCCCCATCGCCGTGGTCACCAAGGGTGCGGGCGGCGCGGTCGCCGTCGACTCGCTCACGGGCGAGAGCGCCGACGTGCCGGCGCTGCCCGTCCAGGCGCTCGACCCGACCGGTGCGGGCGACGTCTTCGTCGCCGGATTCATCAGCGGGACGCTCGCGGGCTGGCCCCTCGCGGACCGGCTCGCCTTCGCCAATCTCACGGCAGCCCTGTCCGTACAGCACTTCGGGGGCTCGCTGTCCGCTCCCGGCTGGCCCGAGGTCGCCGCCTGGTGGCAGTACGCCACCCGCTGCGGGGGGCAGAGCGAGGACGTGATGCGGCGCTACGGCTTCCTGTCCGGTCTGCTGCCCGGCGCCGACCGGGGCTCGGCCCTTCGCCGGGCCACTCCCACCATCGGATTCCGCCCGTCCTGACCGCCGCTCCTGACACACCGACCTGACACACGACCGACAGTCCGTTCCTGACACACCGTCCTCCGTCCCGGCACAGACGGCCGCCACGGGCGAGGCGCGGCCCGCGCACCGCGGGACGCCGAGAGGAGACCCCATGCGCTCTGTGAGCCCGACGGCCCGCGCGAGTGTCTTCGGCCGCGGAACCACGGCGCCGCCATGCCGGCGGGGCCTGCGGGCCGCCCGCCGGACCGCGGCGCTCGCCGCCGCCCTCGCCACCGCCCTCCTCGCAGGCGCCTGCGTGCCCGGCACGGACGGCTCCGCCGCACCCGGCGCCGGCGGGTCGGGCGCCGCCGCGAGTGCCGTGCCCGATCCCGCGAAGGCCGGCAAGGCGACGCTGACGGTCTGGGACCAGGAGATCCGCGGCGGCCAGAACGAGGAACTGGAGCGCCTCAACGGGGAGTTCGAGGAGAAGTACCCCAACGTGCGCATCAAGCGCGTGGCCCGCAGCTTCTCCGACCTGAAGACGACCCTGAAGCTGGCCATATCCGGCAACAAGCCGCCGGACGTCATCCAGGCCAACCAGGGCTACCCCGACATGGTCGCCTTCGTGAAGGCCGGCCTGCTGCGCCCGCTCGACGACTACGCGGGAATCTACGCCTGGAACACCCGCTACCCGGCCACCCTGCTCAACCTCAACCGCGTCTCGGCCGACGCCCGCAACTTCGGGACGGGACGTCTCTACGGCATCTCCCAGACGGGCGAATACATCGGCGTCTACTACAACAAGGACGTCCTCGACGACGCCGGTCTCGAACCGCCCGAGACCTGGCAGGACCTGACCGACGCCCTGCCCGAGCTCAAGGACGAGGGTCATCTGCCCGTCCAGTTCGGCAACTTGGACAAGTACCCGGCGATCCACTCGTTCGGTGTGCTCCAGAACCAGGCAGGGGGAGCCGAAGAGTCCCGGGAGAGCGTCTTCGGACGTGGGAAGGGCTTCGACAACGACCCGACGCGGGAGGCCGCCCGTACGCTCGCCGACTGGAAGAAGCGCGGCTACATCCCCGGGGGCGCCAACGGCACGGGTTACGACGACGCGGCGAAGAAGTTCGCCGACGGCGAGGGCGCCTTCCTCATCACCGGCACCTGGCAGCTCGCGGACCTGAAGAAGTCCATGGGCGGCAAGCTCGGATTCATGCCGCCGCCACCGGCCGAGGAGGGAAGGCCACCGGTCACGACGGGCGGACAGGGGCTGGCCTGGTCGGTCACCTCACGTGCCAGGCACCCCGAAGTGGCCGCCGCCTACCTCGACTTCATCACCAGCGCGCACGCAGCCGACGTGATGACCGAGGAAGGCGTGCTGCCCGCCCTTCCCGGCAAGGCGGCCCGCCGACTGCCCGAAGGCAGCGTCGACGCTCAAATGGTCGACGGCTGGCGGCAGTTGAACGCCGACGACGGACTCGTCCCGTATCTCGACTACACCACGCCCACCTTCTACGACTCCCTCTCCGCCGACCTCCAGGGCGTCATCGACGGAAGAATCACACCCGAGGAGCTCTCCACCCGCATGCAGCGGTCCTACGCCGCCTTCCAGGAGAAGCAGACCGGCAGGAAGCCGAAGCCGTGAGCGCCGTGCCCGCCGGAGACCGTCCCGGCAAGCAACCGTCCCGGCCCGGCGGGCGTGTGCGCGTGCGCGTGAAGGCACCGGCCCGCGCGGCCGGGCGGTACCGCCGCCGGGCGCCGGGCAGGCCGCGCGCCGTCGGCTACCTCTACGTGCTGCCGGCCTTCGCCCTCTACGGGCTGTTCCTGCTCGTCCCCCTCGGCCAGACGGCGTGGCTGTCGCTGCTGCACTGGGACGGCCTGACAGCGGCCACCTGGGCGGGACTCGACAACTACAAGGGCCTGTTGACCGACCCGTCACTGCGCGGGCCCTTCCTGCACGCTCTCTTCCTGCTGCTCTTCTACGCCGCCCTGCCCGTGGCGCTCGGCCTGCTGCTGGCTTCGGCGCTCTCCCGGTTCCGCCTCCGGGGGGCGACCTTCTTCCGTACCGTGCTCTTCCTGCCGCAGGTGCTCGCGATGGTCGTCGTCGGTGTGGCCTGGCGTTCGATCCTCGCCCCGGACGGACTGCTCAACGACGCTCTGACGGCCGTCGGACTGGAGTCGCTGACGAGATCCTGGCTGGGTGACTACACCTGGGCCCTCCCCGCCGTCGGCGCGGTCGGCACCTGGGTGGAGACCGGCCTGTGCGTGGTGCTCTTCCTGGCAGGCACCCAGCGCATACCGCGGGAGCTGTACGAGGCGGCACGCATGGACGGAGCCGGCCCCGTCCGGGAGTTCTTCGCCGTCACCCTGCCGGGGCTGCGCGCCGAGATCGCGGTCGCGTTGACGCTGACCATCATCGCGGGGCTGCGCAACTTCGACCTGATCTACATCACCACCGGCGGCGGACCCGGCAACGCCACCTCGGTCCCCGCGTACGAGGTGTACCACCGGGCGTTCGAGACCAACGAGGTCGGCTCGGCCGCGGCCATGGGGATGGGGCTGACCTTGCTGATCTTCACGCTGACCGTCGCCGTGTCCCGCCTCGTGGAAGGGCGGAACCGATGACCGGACGTCTCGAACGCACCGTCACCTACGGCATTCTCGTCCTCTTCGCCGCCGTGAGTCTCACACCCGTCGTCGGCATCCTCTCCAGCGCCTTCGGCCGGCAGTCCTCCCCGAACACCGGCTTCTCCCTGCCCGACGGCCTCAACTGGGCGAACTTCGCGGACGCCTGGACCCGCGGCCACTTCGGCACGTACCTCACCAACTCGGTGCTGGTCGCCGTGGCGGTCGTCCTCACGACGTCCCTGCTGGCGCTTCCGGCAGCCTATGCCTTCGGGGTGATGCGCTTCCCCGGTTCGAACCTCCTCTTCTACGCCTTCGTGCTCGGCCTCACGCTGCCGCAGGAAGCTCTCGTCGTACCCCTGTACTTCGATCTGCGGTACTGGCAACTGACCGACACCTATTGGGCGTTGATCCTGCCGCAGACCGCCCAGTCCCTCGCCTTCGGCGTGTTCTGGATGCGCGGCTACTTCCGCAGCGTGCCGAGCTCCGTCATCGAGGCGGCCCGGCTCGACGGTGCGTCCAGCTGGGGCACGCTGTGGCGCGTCCTCGTGCCGATGGGGCGCCCGGCCGTCTCCACCATGGTCGTCATCGTCTTCATGTGGACGTGGAACGAGTTCCTGATGGCGCTGGTGATGGTCAGCGACGAGGCACACCGCACGGTCCCGCTCGGACTCGCGTTCTTCCAGGGCCGGAACACCTCCGAGACGGCGCTGCTCGCGGCGGCCTCGGTGCTCATCGCCCTGCCGGTCGTGGTCGTCTACTTGGCGCTGCAGCGCCGTTTCGTCGAAGGAATGCTCACGGGTGCGGTGAAGGAGTGAGCGCGGCCGGACCGCACCGCCGTGCGGCCCGGCCGCGGGCTCGCCGCTGACCCGGAGGGGACCGGAGAGCCGGCCCTACGCGTCCACCCGCTCCTTCCTCCCGCCGGCGGGTTTGCGCAGCGCCTTCTCGATCTCCTCGAGCGTCCGTCCCCGCGTCTCGGGGACGCGTCGCAGCACGAAGATCCAGCAGGCCGCGTTCATCAGCGCGTAGACCATGAAGGTGGCCGTGCGACCGAACGTGTCCACGGCCGTCAGCGCGGTCAGCGCGATGACCAGGTCGAAGCCCCACACGGCGGTCGTGGCCAGACTCATGGCCGGCCCGCGCACCGCCAGCGGCAGGACCTCGGGGCCGATGAGCCACACGACGGCCTGCATGCTCGCCCCGTTCAGGAAGATGTAGGCGAACAGCGAGAGGATGACCGTCCACTTCTGTCCCTGCGAGCCCCCGGCGCCGAGGAACGCCAGCGCGAGTACGGCCATGGCGAGCCCCGATCCGGGCAGCAGCCACAGCAGCAGCCGGCGCCGTCCCGTCCGGTCCACGAGGAGCGTGCCGGCGATACCGGCGAGGACGAGCATCACGCCGATCCCGACGCCCGTGAGCAGCGCGGTGCTGTCCCCGAATCCGGCGTCCGTGAGCAGCTTCGGCGCGTAGTAGACCATCGCGTTGATGCCGGTCAGCTGCGAGAACGCGGCGATGCCCAGCGCGACGACCAGCGCCGGACGCACCCAGCTGCCGCGCAGCGCACGCCAGCCCGCGCCGCTCTCCCGGGTGCGGACCTCCTCGATCTCGGCGATCTCGCCGCCGATGTCCGAGCCGGGCACGCGCAGCTTGGTGAGGACGGCGGCCGCCTCGTCCGTACGTCCCTTCCCGACGAGCCAGCGGGGACTCTCGGGCAACGGCAGCATGCCGACGGCGAGCACCACAGCGGGGACGGCGGCGAGGGCGAACATCCACCGCCAGCCCCCGGGGCCGGCCAGGGCGTATCCGACGAGGTAGGAGATCAGCTGACCGATGGCGACCATGAGCTGGAAGAGCACCATGAGCCGGCCGCGTACCGCTGCGGGCGCGGTCTCTGCGATGTAGACGGGGACGGTGTTCGAAGCGGCACCGACGGCCAGCCCGAGGACGAAACGGGCGGCGATGAGCGTGCCTGTCCCGGGAGCGACGGCCGCTGCCACGGCGCCCACGGCGAAGAAGACGGCGACGCCGGTCACGACGGGCTTCCGTCCGTGGCGGGCGACGAGCGTCCCGGAGACCGGCGCGCCCACCATGGCGCCCACGAGGATGGCGCTGACCACGATCTCCTGGGCCCGTGAGGAGAGATGGAGGTCACGCCCCAGGTCGAGCAGGGCGCTGGAGATGATGCCGGTGTCGTAGCCGAACAGCAGACCTCCGAGGGCGGAGATCGCGGCGACGGCGTAGAGCAGTGGAGGCTGCCTCACGGGTGCGGCGGAATCGGCGGTCTGCCCTGGCGCGGGGGAGGTCACGTGCGGTACTTCCTTCGTCTTGCGGTGGTTCACGGCGTCACGGACTCAGCGCTCGCCGCCGGCGGTCTCTTCGGGGGCGGTGCCGGCCGTACCGGTGCCTGCCGCGCCGTCGTCGTCGGGGGAGTCGGGCTCCGCGTCGCCCATGACCAGGCCCTCGATCGTGTGCTTCTGCGTGATGGGGGTGAGAGAGTCGACGACCGGGCAGTGCAGGTGCGCGCGCACGCGCTCCGGAAGGGTCTCCCAGTACTCGCGGGTGACGGCCATGTCGTGATGGGCGTCGTTGCCCGCGCCGGGGGCGTCCACCCCGAGCACGAGCACCGGCCGGGAGAGACCGGAGCGGTTTGCGGTGCCGCGGTGGATGGTCAGCGCCGAGCGTACGGAAACGTCGCCGCGCTGCGGAAACTTGCGTACGCCGAGTTCGCGGTAGCGGGCGTAGTCCTCCCGGGGCGGGAACATGGAGTGCTCGAAACCGTCGTCCGCGTCCCACTGCGTGCCGGGCGCGATCTCGAAGGGACCCATGTCCTCGGTGGTGTCGACGCCGGTCAGGTTGAAGGCGAGGGAGTTCAGCCGGCGCTGCTCACGGGTGACGTCCGGCATGGGGAAGTCCCGGTGCCAGGGCTGGTTGACCGCTCCGGCGAAGGGGATGTCGAAGCCCAGCTCGACGATCGAGTAGTCGGGGCCGAGTACGGCCTCGCACACCGCCCGCACCCACGGGTGGTCGACGAGGTCGACGAAGCCGCGCAGCTGCTCGGGGTGTATCTCCACGTAGTAGCGGTCGGGGCCGCGCCCCACGGCCCCGCCGGGCCGTTGCCGTGCTTCTGCGAAGGCGTGCTCGATGTCCTCGCGCATGCGGTCCGCCCACTGGGGGGTGAAGGCCCCTTTACATGCGCTGACGCCGTCGGTGTAAAGGTCCCGTACGACGTTGCCGACGGTCGCGAAATCGACCTGCGGGGCCTCGCTCCGGGCGGTTCCCGGAGTCTCCGCGGCCCGGTTCCCACCCGCCGGGTGGGTGCTCACGGTGGTCACTGTGTCGCTCTCCTCTCTCGATGCGGCTGCCGGTGCCGGCCACACGACCTGCCACTTTGCAACGTTGCATGCATCGTGGCAACAGGATGGAACAAACTTTCTTCGAGCCGGGCGCGGCGTGGGATGATCGGGTCCGCCCGTGACGAGGGACGCGGGACGAGGCAGGCGGAAGGAAAGGTTCCAGGTGGCGGCGAAGCTCAAGGACGTGGCGGCCCGCGCCGGAGTGTCCGTGCGGACCGTCTCCAACGTGGTCAACAACGCACCCGCTGTGGCGCCCGCCACGCGGGAACGCGTCCTGGTCGCCATAGACGAGCTCCAGTACCGCCCCAACCTCGCGGCCCGGAATCTGCGCCAGGGCCGGACGGGTCTGATCGGCCTGGCGGTCCCCGAGGTCAGCTCCCCCTACTTCGGCGAGATCGCGGAGCTGCTCATCGACGCGGCGCAGGACCGCGGCTGGACCGTGCTCATCGACCGTACGGACGGCACGGCCGCGCGTGAACGCCGTCTGCTGGAGGGCTCGGAGCGGCACACGGTGGACGGCATGATCATGAGCCCGTGGTCGCTGACGCCCGAAGAGCTCGGCCGGCACAGCGCCACGATGCCCTTGGTCGTCCTCGGCGAGCAGGAGACCGGCGGCACTGCCGACCACGTGGCCATCGACAACGTCACGGCCGCCGGTGAAGCGACCGCCCATCTGGCGGGGCTGGGCCGTCGCCGGATCGCCGCCGTCGGTCTTCAGCCGCAGCTGTCCAACGGCACGGCCGAGCAACGCGCGCAGGGTTACCGGGAGGCCCTGACCGCTGCGGCTCTGCCCGTCGAACCGTCGCTGATGAAGTCCGTCGCCTCGCTCCACCGTGACGAGGGTGTCCGTGCGATGCGTGAACTGCTCGCCGCGGAGCCTGTGCCGGACGCCGTCTTCTGCTTCAGCGACGAACTCGCGCTCGGCGCGATGCGCGCCATCAGCGATCACGGTCTGCGCGTTCCGGCGGACGTCGCAGTGATCGGCTTCGACGACATCGAGGACGGACGCTACTGCGTACCGTCCCTGGCCACCGTCTCACCGGACAAGCCCCAGATCGCCGAACGCGCGCTGCAGTGCCTCGCCGACCGTGTCTACGGGCGGCTGGGTCATCTCCCGGCCCGTCAAGTCACCGTCCCGCACCGGCTCGTCGTCCGCGAGAGCGCCGTCTGACCTGGGGCTCCGCCTGGGGCACGTCGTTCGGAGCTCTTGCCCCGCGCCGCGTACGGGCGCGTCCGCCGGGTCGGCCCGCGGGCGTCCAACTCCCTTTCCTGCGGCGGCTGTTGAGCCCCATGACGTCCGTCTACGACGACCAGACGTGACCCCGGGGCAGTGTGATGTGCGCCAAGCGTTGCGCATAGGTCCGCGCCCCAAGGGCACCCAACCAGACCTCTCGCCTTTCACGGCGAGATCCGGAACACACGTATATAGCCCAACCGAACGGAAAGAGGTGAGGACATGGCGACAACTGGTGACAAAACCAATGAAGACGGTCGAAAGAGTAAGGAAGAGAAGCAGGCCAGGAGCACAGGCGCACAGAACGGCCGTGTCCCCATCGCCGAGGCGATGCGACTGGCCGCCGGCCAGCTCGCTGAACTCCTTCAGTGCGAACCCGGTTCGGTCTCCTCCGTCAAACCCACCGACGAAGGCTGGACGGCCGACGTCGAAGTGGTCGAGGTCGAGCGTGTGCCGGAGACCACCAGCGTCATGGGCTCCTACCGCGTGCAGTTGGACGGTCGGGGACACCTGCTCGGTTACGAGCGGACCCGCCGTTACGCACGCGGGCAGATCGATCAGCGGAACTGACAGACGCCCGGTGATCCGTGTTCTCCGGTCACCGGTGCATCCGCTGCGCGCACCAATCCGAAAGGGAGAAAGAGCGTGACTGTAGTACCGCAGACGAATTCCCAGCCGAGCGCCGGTGCCGGTGGAGGGAACCTCTACGACATCCTCGAACTCATCCTGGACCGCGGTCTCGTGATCGATGCGTTCGTCCGCGTTTCCCTCGTCGGCATCGAACTGCTCAAGATCGACGTCCGGGTCGTCGTCGCGAGCGTCGACACCTACCTGCGTTTCGCCGAGGCGTGCAACAGGCTGGACCTCGAGGCCGGCCGCAAGGCTCCGACCCAGCTCACCGACATCGTGGGCGAATCGATGGAGAGCGGCGCCAGGGGCAAGTCCAAGGGCGCGCTGACCGGCGCCGTCGAGGCGTTCAGCGAATCCCTCCAGCGGGGCCGCGACGGTGAGGAGGACGAGCGGGAGCCGCGGAAGGCGTCGTCCAGCTCTGCCGGCCGCCGTACCGCCCGCCGTAAGGAGGACTGAACGTGTCGACCTACATCTACGCCATCACGGCAGCCGGCCACCCGCAGAAGCTCGACGGCCTGACGGGAGTCGGAGACCCGGCAGGGCGGCTGCGGACCGTCAGGACCAAGGCCCTCAGCGCTGTGGTCAGCGACGCGCCGGAGGACCTGCGGGCCAAGCGCCGTGATCTTGCCGCGCATCAGGCCGTCCTGGAGACGCTGATGGCAGACGGAGCGACACTGCCGATGCGCTTCGGCCTGGTCGGTCCCGACGACGCCTCCGTCACTTCCGTGCTGGAGGAGAACGAGGAGGGGTACACCCAGCGGCTCTCGGAGCTCGACGGCTGCCTGGAGTACAACCTCAAGGCGGCGCGGGAAGAGGACGACCTGCTGCGCGAGATCATCACCGAGTCCGAAGAGATCAGCCGTCTCCGGGAGTTCACCAGGGAGCACCCCGAGGCCCAGGACGAGAAGATGCGCCTGGGTGAGCTGGTCAGCAACGAGGTCCAGGCCCGCCACGAAGCGGACGGCAAGGATCTGGTGGAGCGGCTGGCAGGCGGCGCCCAGCGGTACAGCGTCGCCGAGCCGACTCAGCAGCACTTCCTGAACGCCTCGTTCCTGGTGCGGCGCGACGAGGCAGCTGCCTTCTCCCAGGCCGTGGACGAGGAGTCGCGGCGGCGTGGCGAGGCGTACAGCCTCAGCCTCTACGGACCGCTGCCCCCGTACAGCTTCGTCTGAGAAGACGTGATCGGAGAGCCTGGCAATGGGCCTCATCACCCAGCTCCTGACCCTGCCGCTCGCCCCTGTGCGGGGAGCGGTATGGGTCATGGACCAGGTCGTTCTCACTGCGGAGCAGCAGTACTACGACCCAGAGCCCGTACTCCGGCAACTCGCCGAGCTGGAACAGGAGTTGCTCGACGGCCGGATCGCGGAGGAAGAGTTCGACCGGCGCGAGGACGAACTGCTGGACGAACTCGAGTGGCGTCAGGCGTACCAGCGTCAGATGCGGGGGTGCTCATGAACAGCCACAGACGATTCCCCGCGCGTACGGGGAGACCGAGGTGACCGAGAGATGAACGACAACGGCAGGATAGGCATGGCCCTGGTAGGCGGATACCTGCTCGGGCGCACGAAGAAGGCCAAGCTGGCCGTCGGCCTGGGAATGTTCCTGGCCGGCAGGAAACTCAGCCTGAATCCGCAGCAGTTGGCGAAGATGGCGGCGGACTCGCCGGTCATCGGCGGATTGAGCGACCAGGTTCGCAAGGACCTGATGAACGGTACGAAGTCCGCCCTGACTTCGGCGGTGACCAGGCGCGCCAACAGCCTCGCCGACTCCCTGCACGAGCGGACCCTGGACATCAACGACCCGTCCGGGCGCCGCCGCAGGTCCGAGGCCGAGGACGGCGGAGACGGCGGGGACGACGAGGACGACAGGTACGACGAGGACCTGCCCGGGGACGAGCGCGCGGACGACGCCGGGGACGAGGCCGGGGACGTGCCGGAGGACGACGAGCCGCAGGAGCGGCCGCGGCCGCGTCCGCGCCGCAAGGCGCCGGCCTCGGCCCGGAAGCCCGCCGGGGCCGCGAAGACGGCCAAGTCCGCTGCGGGGAGCCGGAGTGCGAAGAGCACCGCGGGCAAGGCGGCGAAGCCCGCCTCCGGCGGCCGTGCGGGCGGGAGTGCACGTGAGCGGGCCGCCTCCGGGGCGCGCAAGGCCACCGGCCGGGGAGGACGCAATGGCTGACTCCACCCTGAGCGGACTCAAGGACGAGGTGGCGAAGAACCCGGCGACCGACCGTCTGAAGGAAGAGCTTCAGGCGTATCTCCAAGCGCGTGCGTTCCAGGCAGTCACCGATCTCGGCACGAAACTCGGCGACAGCGTCAACAAGCTCGCCGACCCGCGCCAGGGCCCTCCGGGCGGCCGGCTGGCGGGGAGCCTGGCGAAGGGCGGAAAGGCCCTCGGCGAGGGGAAGTCCCCGGCGCAGGCCGCGATGGCGGTGGGCTCGTCGCACGTGAAGGAGCTGCTCAAGGACAAGGTCAGGGGATTGTTCGGCAAGGGACGCAAGAGCGGCGGCGGCAAGTCCAGGAGCGTGACGATCGTCGAGGACATCGACGTGGGCGTGCCTGTCCGCGAGGCATACGACCAGTGGACCCGGTTCCAGGAGTTCAGCACCTTCGCCAAGGGCGTCGTGAGCGTGGAGAAGGCCGACGACGTCAGCAGCAACTGGAAGGTGAAGGTCGCCAAGTCCACGCGGAGCTGGAGGGCGCACGTCACCGAGCAGATCCCGGACGAGCGCATCGCGTGGGCCACCGAAGGCGCCAAGGGCACCGTCAAGGGTGTGGTGACCTTCCACCGCATCACCGGCGATCTGACCCGGGTGCTGCTGGTCCTGGAGTACTTCCCCGGGGGGCTCTTCGAGAAGACCGGCAACATCTGGCGGGCCCAGGGCCGCCGTGCCCGGCTGGACCTGAAGCTGTACCGCAAGTTCATCATGATGCGCGGTGAGGCGACGGACGGCTGGCGCGGTGAGATCCGGGACGGCGAGGTCGTCTTCGGCCACGACGAGGCCGTCGAGGCGGAAGAGGCAGAGGAGCACGGCGAGGCCGACGACGAGTACGAGTCCGACGAGGATGCCGGGGATGCCGGGGACCTCGAAGAGTCCGACGAGTACGACGAGGCCGACGACGAGTACGAGGCCGAGCACGAGTACGACTACGACGAAGACGACGAGGTAGAAGCGGAGGAGGACCCCGAAGCCGAGTACGACGGCTTCGAGGCCGATGACGCGGAAGCAGCCGAGGAGGAAGAAGATGACGATCGTCGTACCGCCGCCGCGGGCCGCTGACCCTCTCGGGGCCGGGCCCGGCACGCCGGTACGGAGGCCACCGTTTCCCAGCAGGCAGGGCTGATGCCCCGTGTCCGATTCACTGGCCGGACAGATGGGACCGTCCTCCACCAGGGCCGTCCCGTACGGGCAGCAAGGCACCTCCGCCAACCTGGCGGACATCCTTGAACGTGTGCTCGACAAGGGTGTCGTCATCGCGGGCGACATCCAGATCAATCTGCTCGACATCGAGCTGCTCACCATCAAGCTGCGTCTGCTGGTCGTCTCCGTGGACAAGGCGAAGGAAATGGGGATCGACTGGTGGGAGAGCGACCCGTCGCTCTCCTCGGGGGCACGCGAGCTCCGGCGGCAGAACAACGCCGTGGTCTCCGGCGAGCCGGACGGACAGGGCGAGCTGGCCGAGGAGAACGAGCGCCTGCGCAAGGAGATCGAACGGCTGCGCGCACAGTCCGAGTTGCCCGCCGCCGAAGAGCGCTCCGGGGACGGGACGAGCGCCGGGAAGTCCGGCGGCAAGGCGGCAGCATCCGGCGACGACCGCAAGCGTGGAGGACGGAATTGATGGCGGTGCCAGGCCCCGGCGCACAGCAGGAGCAGAGTGCCACCCAGGTCTGCTACGTCTTCGCGGTCGGCCGCGCGGACGCACCGCTCCGGGCGGCGGCACAGGGCCTGACCGGACCGGCGGATGCCGAGGTCCGGCCGGTGTACGCAGCCGGGCTGGGCGCGCTGGTCAGCAGCGTTCCGGCGGGACTGTACGACGAGGAGGGGCTCAAGGCCCAGCTGGAGGACATGGAGCGGCTGGAGGCGCTCGCCCGTGCGCACCACGCCGTGGTCGCCGCCGCCTGCGCGCACACGACCGTGCTGCCCATGCGGCTGGCCACGGTCTATCTCGACGACGGACGCGTCGAGGCCATGCTGGCCGAGCGCAAGGACGAGTTCGACGCTCTCCTGGGCCGCCTGGAGGGGCAGGTGGAATGGGGCGTCAAGGTGTACGCCGATCCCCGTGGGGCCTCGGCGGCGACGCCCGCGGAGACGTCCGGCGCTCCGGCCGGGGCAGCCCCCGGTCCGGCCTCCCCCTCGGAGAGCAGCCCCGGGCGGGCCTATCTGCAGCAGCGCAGGAAGCAGCGCAACACTCACCGTGACACCCATCGCGCTGCCGGAGCGGTCGCCGAACAGGTCACCGTACTGGCCGACGGCATCGCGACCGCGAAGGTGTCCCACCGGCCCCAGCAGGGCGAACTGGCCTCCGGGCCGGGCGAGAACATCGTCAACGACGCCTACCTCGTTCCCGCCGGGCGCAGCGAGGACTTCCGTACGGCGGTCGGCGGCCTCGCCGAGGACGTACCGGGTGTACGGGTGGAGCTGACGGGCCCCTGGGCGCCGTACTCCTTCGCCACTCCGCCCTCCGCTCCGCAGCGGCCGGGCGGATTCCGGGAGCCGGACGACGATGGAACCTGAGCTGCCCGGCAAGGATTTCGCCGACGCCGTGGAGGCCGGGGCACGTTCGGCCTCGAACGGCTTCGCCGAGGAGGAGTCCCTCGCCGGCCGGCAGGTCGCTCTCATCGACCTGCTCGACCGGCTGCTGACCGGCGGGGCCGTCCTGACCGGCGATCTCGTGCTGTCCATCGCCGACGTCGACCTCGTACGCGTCAACCTGCGCGCGGTCATCCACTCGGTCACACCGGACGACCCGGCGCCGTGGTGACGTCCGACGGGCCGCCCGGCGTCCGGAGGACGGTCTGCGGCGTGCGGGAGAGGAGCAGCAGCCATGACGGACGAGGCTGAACAGCAGCAGGACGCGCGGCCCCCGGAGCAGCTCCCCGAGGCGCTCTCGTCCGGGAGCAGGCTGGACGACGTCGCGCGCTCGGCGGCCCGCGCTTTCGACCTGCTCCCCCCGGGTCCGGACGAGGCCGGGCCCCGGGGGGAGGGGAAGCTGGCCCAGCGGCTGAGGACGGATCCCGACACTGTGGAGCGGGACCTGATGAAACTCGTCCTGACGATCGTGGAGCTGCTGCGTCAGCTCATGGAACGCACCGCGCTGAACCGGGTCGACCAGGGAGACCTGACCGAGGACCAGGAGGAGCGCATCGGCATGACGCTGATGATCCTCCAGGAGCGCATGACGGAACTGTGCGAGCGCTACGGCCTGACCATGGCGGACCTCAACCTCGATCTGGGGCCGCTGGGTTCGCTGCTGCCGCGTGACGAGGGCTGACGTGCGGCGTGGTCCCGTCCCGTCCGGGGAACGGCCACAGCAGCCACCGCAGTACAGGACGTTTCAAACGCGCCACTCTCGGCAACCCGTTGGCCATGACTGACAACGGCAAGAGCACACGTACCGCAGGAAAGGCCGCGAACGCCACCAAGAAGCCCGCCGAGGCAGGCGACAAGGCGGGACGCGGGATCAGCAAGGCCGCCGAAAAGACCGGCGCGGCCACCCACTCCGTGGGCGAGGCCGTGGAGGGCGGCGGCCGCAGCGTCGGCGCGGCCACCAAGCGCGTCGGCAGTGTCGCCGGCCACGGTGCCGAACTGGGGCGCAAGAAGCTGGCGTCCGTTTCCAGCACCGCCGCCACGGCTGCGTCCGCGACCTGGACGGTCGTCAAGAACCGCCGCGGCATCGTGGCCGGCATCGGGACCGGAGCCGTCACGGCGGTCGCCGCCTCCTTCGCCGCCGGGCGTTACTCGGCGAAGCGGCAGGCCGGCCCGTTCACCCGGCTGACCGGCGGGCGGCTGTAAGCACAGCCCCATCGGCTCTCCGTCCCTGTCCGGCGAGGGGCGGCCCCGGCCGCCGCGGCGAGTCCGCCGGTGTCGGTCAGAGGGTGAGGGGAAGCCCAGGGGGCGGTCAGGGCTGCGGTCGGGACGCCGTCAGACGACGGGCCAGATCCCGTGCCGGCTGGGGGATTTCGCCGAAGTCCTCGTCGTCGTCCGCCACCGGAAGACGGTGGATGACGCTCTCCAGCGCATGCGGCAGCCGCGGATGACCGCCCCCGTGACATTCACTGAGCAGTCCGTGCAGAACACCGTCGGGAAGCAGGGGCTGTGGAGTGCGGGGCGGGCGCGGCGGGCCGGCGGGCCGCTGGTGCCGCGCCAGCCGCTCCGACTGCGCACGCCAGTAGGTCGCGTCGCGGAACTCGCCGTGGCGGCGGTGGAGCAGACACAGGCAGAAGGCGGCCGTACGGGATCCGCCGCCGGCCGCGAACTGCCACCAGAACTGGGCGGCTTCGCGGTACCGGGCGAGGTGCAGCAGGCAGCCGAAGACCAGAGCGCCCTCCGGCGCCGCGCACTCCTCGTCGTCGACGAAGCGCGAAAGACTCGCCGCCGCCTCGGGTGCGTTGAGCACCAGGGAGACCGCCAAGTCAAGGTCGTGGGCTGCCTGTTCGCAGTCGGTCGAGTACTGCGGCGCGCGGGCGGTCGAGGGGTTCACGGCGGCGTCGCCGGTCCCGGCACGCGGGGACGACCCGGAACCCGTGGAGCCGCGCGGCGCCGAAGAGACAGGCGAGAGCGTCGGATCGACCAGCACCCGGTCCCAGATGGCCGTCACGTCGCGCTCGTCGTAGTCCTCGGCGAGGACTTCCGCTTCGTTCAACAGCGCGTCGATGGTGCGGTGTTCGTGCCGCCCCCGCATCAACCGTTCCCCGTCCCGGGCCCGGGAGGGGTACGCAGTTCCCGGGCGAGTTTCCGTTTCGCATAGCGTATGTGGGAGCGCACCGTCGCGGTCTCGAAACCGAGATAGTCGGCGACCTCTTCCTCGGTGCACCCCAGTACGTACCGCAGCACGACGGCGTCGTACTGCCGCTCCGGAAGCCTGGCGATGGCGGCGTAGAGTCCCATCTCGCCTTCCAGCACGGCGAATTCGTCACGTAATTCGAAGAGCAGCGCCTTGCGGAACGCCGCGTGGAAGGCGGCCGTCTCGGCCAGCCGGGGCCGATGCCGGTGCTCGGCCAGCCATTTTGCGACGTGTTCCTTGAGCACGGTCCACGCGTAGCCGGGGAGCGACTCCTGGCGCAGGGCGTGTTCCCAGTGCTCCAGCAGGTGCCGGCAGGCGTCCTCGACGACGCTCTGCGCGGCCTCCCGGCTGCCGACCTGCGTGTGCGCGTAGCGCAGCCACAGCCGGTGGTGCGCGGTGTCGAACGCGTCGAAGGAGAGCAGCAGCCGGCGACGGACGTCGTAGGACTGGGCGTCCGCCTCGGTCAGGCCTCGGGGTCGGTCGTCCTCGGCGCCCATGAAGGAGCCCTCTCGCGGCAGAAGTTGTATATCGGACTGCCGGCCTCGCTGACGCTCCCTCAGCAGTCCGGTGGAGGTCCGGGAAAATACTACACAGGGTGAATGCGTGGCTACCCCGCCACCCCTGCGCCCTCGCTGCTTCACCATGCCCCGGCGTGGCCTGACTTCCCCCTTCCCAGGGGCCCGGAGTGGGCAAGCCGGCCGGAATGACGCACCATGACGGCCCCATCCGTTCGGTGAGACGAGAGAGGCGGGCCCCGTGGCCGCTGACGAAGGCGCTGTGGACCTGGAGCTGGACCGGGCCCATTCGGCGCGGATGTACGACTACTTCCTCGGAGGCACCACGAACTTCCCCGCCGACCGGGAACAGGCGGGCCGCGCGATGGCCGTCTTCCCGGCCGTCCTGGTCGCCGCGCGGGCGAACCGCCAGTTCATGCACCGGTCCGTACGCCACCTCGCGCAGTTGGGCATGCGTCAGTTCCTGGACGTGGGCACCGGCATACCCACCTCGCCGAACCTGCACGAGGTTGCCCAGCAGGTCGTACCGGAGGCGCGAGTCGTCTACACCGACAACGACCCCATCGTGCTCACCCACGCCCAGGCACTGCTCCGCAGCCGTCCCGAGGGACGCACCGCCTACTCGCAGGGGGACGCCCGGGATCCCGAAGCGCTGATGAAGTCCCCGGAGCTGACGGAGACCCTCGATCTGAACCGCCCCGTCGCGCTCAGCCTCATCGCGCTCCTCCACTTCATTCCCGGCGAGCGCGCCGCGCACGAGATCGTCGAGTACTTCAAGGACGTCCTGCCCTCCGGCAGCACCCTCACGATCAGCCACGTGACGCCCGACTTCGACCCCGACGCCATCGCGAGCACGGTACGCACCTACAAGGCCGCCGGTTCGCCCGTCCAGGCCCGCAGTCGCGAGGAGTTCACCCGCTTCTTCGACGGCTGGGAGCTGCTGGATCCCGGGGTCACCGTCACCCACCGCTGGCGTCCCGACGCCGAGCACGACCTCTCCCAGGTCACCGACGCGGAGGCCGCCTGCTACGGAGCCGTGGCCCGTAAGCCCTGAGGGTTCCCGGCACTTGTCGCACGTTCAACCTTTTCGCCGGGTCCGATTGCGGATGTGTGTGCCGTTTCGCACGGGGTTGTTAGCAAACGGGCTGGAGGGGTAATCGGGAGCTGATTTCCGGAACGGAACAGGAGGAGTCATGCCTGCAGGATCGAACCCCAAGCGCGAGAGGCAGTACGAGCACATCAAGGAGGGCGCCGAGAAGCGCGGTGCCTCCACCGGCCGGGCCAAGGAGATAGCCTCCCGCACCGTCAACAAGGAACGGGCGCGCACCGGCGAGGCCGACCGGAAGAGCCGTACGTCCCTGAGGGGGAAGTCCGCGGCGGAACGCGGAGGAAAGCGCTCCGGGAACCGCATGCCCCCCAAGAGCGGCCCGACCCGCGAGCAGCTCTACAACGAGGCGAAGCAGCGCGGCATCGAGGGACGCTCCTCGATGAACAAGCGGCAACTCGAGAAAGCGCTCGGACGCTGATCGGCTACGCGAGCGAAGCGAGGAGGCCGGGAGTGCGCTCCGGAGTCGCTCCCGTGCACGGTGCGCCGTGCTGGGTGAGCCTGGCGACGGCCGACATGGAGTCCGCACAGCGCTTCTACGCCGAGGTGCTCGGCTGGTCCTTCCGGCCGGGAAGTCTCGGTGAGAACTTCAGCGTGGCCTACTCGGGCGACGTCCCCGTCGCCGGGATGGGGGCCATCGCCCGCACGATGGGGGTGGCAGTCCAGTGGACGCCCTTCTTCTCCGTGCCCGACGCGGACACCGCGTCCGCGCGGGTGCGTGAGCGGAGTGCGACCGTCGCGGTCGGCCCCATCCGCATGGGGGAGGGACGCACCGCGCTGGCCGCCGATCTCGCCGGTGCCACGTTCGGCTTCTGGGAGGGTCTGGTGCTGTCCGCCTGGGACGCCGCCCGGATCGCCCCGCCCGCACGGCTGGAACTGCGCACACGCGACGCCTTCGCGGCGGCCATCTTCTACGCCGAGGTCTTCGACTGGGCGTCGGAGACCGGACGCTGCGAGGTCGACTACCAGTACGAGGCGGTGGTCGTACGCGTCGACGGGCGTGCCGTCGCCACGATCCGCGGCGGAGCCGTGGAGTCGGCCCCGGACCCGCACATCCGCCCCCGCTGGCATGTGTCCTTCTACGTCCACGATGTCGACGAGGCGGCCAAGACCGCCGTCTCGGCCGGCGGCGCCGTCGCGATGAGCCCCGACGACAACCCCTTCGGACGGACAGCTCGCCTCTTCGATCCCGAGGGCGGCCTGTTCACCGTGCACTCCCACGCACGGACCTGACGCGCGGCCGTGCGCCCGCCGTACAGCACGAAGCGCGGTGCCCGTGGAGAAACCGACGTGGCACCGCGCTTCGTGCTCTCTGCGTCCGGCCCCTTCGCGGGCCCGCGTCGCGCTACATGGTCTTCATCTTGAAGTAGCGCACTGCGTCCGGTGCGCTGGCCGCAGCCATCGCGACGACCGCCACGGTCACGGCGCCCACGACGATGCGTACGGCCGACGCCGGAACGAAGATCCCTCGCTTCATGCCCTCAACTCCTCACTGTCCGCCTGCTCAGATCACCACTCGGGTCGCGCAGCAGCTCGCCGGTGAGCTCCTCCAGCAGCACGACCGCCTCACCGACCGCCTCTCTCACCTGTTCGCTCAGCCCGACGACGACATCGGGCTCGTCGCCGCGCATCCGCACAGCGGGTTCACATCCCAGGACGACGACACGCGGCAGCCTCTCGCCGCCGAGCTGCCCGGCCAGCGCGAGGACCTGGACAGGGTCCATGCCGTGCGCCTCCGGCAGACCCTGCTGCCGAGCGGCGCCGGGCTGCCCGGCCTCCGCGCCCGCGTCGGTCGGGTCTTCGGCCTCGATGACGTAGAGCGTCCCCGGGGTGCCTCCCCGTGGGGCCGCGTCGACCAGGACGGCCACGTCGTACCCGTCCTGCAGCCGGTAGGCGAGGTCCATGCCGCGGATGCCGAAGTCGGCCACGTGCACCCCGGCCGGTACCTCCCGGCCGCGCATCGCCGCGACGACCTCGGGTCCGAAGGCGTCGTCGGCGAGGAAGACGTTGCCGATCCCCGCGATGAGGATCCGCGGCCCCGCGCGCCCTCCCGCGACCGGCTCGACCTCCTCCGGCGAGAAGAAGAACCGGTGCCCGAGGCCGGTGCGGAAGTCCCGCCCGTCGTCCCCCTCCAGCGTGACGACGAGGTGGACCCGCCCCTCCAGGTCCTCCTCCACCGCCTCGACCTCGGCGGTACGGCCGCTCAGTTCGAGGTCGAAGATGTCGGACGGCCGGCCGGGCCGCAGCCGGACCCGGCTGCCGCGGCCCACCTCCACGCCACCGGCGAGCACCGTGCGGTTGCGTACCTCGTTCATCTCTCCTCCAGGACGGGGCGGAAGCCGCGGATGGTGCCGTGCAGCGCGGCCAGTTCGCCGGGGCCGAGGGCGGCGCAGCGGTCCAGGATCTCCCGCGCACGGGGATCGGTGGCGCGGGCCTCCTCCTGTTCCTCCGGCGTGAGGCTGAGAATGCCGAGGATGAGGAGCTGATCGATCTCGCCCCCGTCGAACATGTCTCCCGGGCTCTCGGGGGCCACTGCCGGATAGTCGTACAGCGTGATCGGCGAGGAGAGCACATCGCGTGCACGGTGCGGACTGTTCTTCGCCGCATCCGGGTCGTCGGAGACGAGCACGGGCCAGGCGCCCTCGTTGCGGCATGCCGCGGCGGTCTCACGCAGCTCGTCGGGAGGGTCGATCAGCGAGACGAACGCGCCGGTGTCGGTGTGCAGCACGGTGTGCGTGGAGACGAAGGCGTACGGAGCCGCTGCGTCCCTTGCGCCCCGCGCACCGGCGGAGGGGACCGGGCAGGGTGAGGTGTTCTCGACGTCGACGGTCACCCGCAGCACCTTGTCGGTGACTGCCTCCGTCTCCAGCCGCACCTTTCCGGTGAGCCGCTTCCACCCCCGTACCAGCGTGCCCGCGACGCTGCCCGACTCGGCACGCAGCGCCTCGCGGTCCGTGCCCGCCGCGATGTCGACGCTGGACGTGCGGGGACCGCGGCGGGGCGACCACGGGGGGCACACCCAGCGCCGCTCGGTCGCCTCCTGCCAGGTGAGGTGCCTCTCTCCCGCGACGCGCAGCTCGTCCACGGGGACGGGACCGGAGCGCCCGTGCCTGAACACCTGACGGTCGACGACCTGCAGAAACCGCAGATGCACGGTCAGCCTCGCCGCCGGGCCGGCCTCCAGCAGCACCTGGGTGCGCATCCGTGCGGGCTCGCCGAGCACGTCTGCGCAGCCCCGGGGGTAGACACCGCCGAACGTCCAGCGCTGTGCGTTCTTCAGCGCGGCCCTGCGGTAGGGCCAGAGCAGGTATCCCTCGTAGAGGCAGGTGCGGGCGATCTTCTCTACGGCGTCCACGTGGCTCCCCGTACCGCTCTGTGCCCGGCCCGGTCGGTCGTCTCCGCGCGGGCGAGCAGATCTCTGACCGTCTCCTCCCAGCCCGCCAGTGCGTGCCGGTCACGGTGTGCGACGAGTGCGTCGTGGGCGTCGGAGGAGAGCGGGACCCAGCTGGTGCCGGATCCGTAGCGGCCCAGGGTCTCGTGCCACAGGCCGGCGGGCAGCCGGTAGCCGGCCTCCTTCGTCCAGGAGATCTGGGCGGTGCGCAGCCTGCCCTCCGGGCCCTCGTAGAAGACCGTTCCGTTGAAGAGGAAGTCCAGCGGTACCTCCCCGTCGCGTACGCAGTGGAAGTAGGAGGTGACCGCCAGCTCTGTGTCCCTCGTGCAGGGGACCGGCAGATCGGTCTCTGTCCGCGTGTGGAAAGGCGGCACGACGGTCGTGACCCTGGCCCAGGTGAGCGGCTGCATGCTGGTCGCCCACTGCTCGGGCTGCCCGAACAGCCGGGCCATGGTCAGCAGGTCCGCGTGCTCGTACCGGCGCCGCGCCACGGCGATCCGCACCGTCGTGGTGAGACTGAGCGAGCGTACGGGCCCGCCGCCGGTGCGGGTGACGGCGAGCCGGAACGCCACTGTCGGCAGGGCCTGGCCCGGCATCGGGTGTGCCGAGGTGACGGCGAAGTCCAGGTCGGGGCCCTCTTCGCACACCCCGGCAGCGCCGCCCGGGGCGGAGGCCGCAGCAGTCGCCTTCACGCGGGGGAGAGCCGGGGCATGCCGGGCATGATCGGGTCCATGTGCTTCGGGCTGATGCCCGTGGACCGGCGTGCCGTGGAGGTGTCGTCGGGCAGGTGGCCGGGCTGGTGCTTGAAGCCGCCCTCGTGGTTGCCCTGCCGTACGCCCGGTGTGTGCGCGCTCTTGTCGAGTCGAACGTCCGGTTTGCCGATCGCGATGTCGCCCATGCCAACTCCTCGGTTGTACGTGTTCAGTCCTTCTCGGACAGTCCGGCGAAGAAGGCGCCGATGCGGTCCCACACCTCGGAACCGCCCGACAGCCCCCGCCAGTGGGTGCGGACCAGCGCGACGAGCCGGTAGCAGTCGTCCAGCGGGACGATCCAGTGCTCCTGGGCCGTGCCGGACCGGTGCACCAGCAGTGCCTCCACGTCGTCCGCGAGATCCACGGGACCCGGGTACCCCTGCAGCACCTGCTCCCAGACCTGCGGATCGACGGTGGCCCGCGTGGCGCCCAGCGGGCTGGGATAGCCGACGCCCACCTCTCCGGCGGCTCCGTCGCGGACGAAGAACGCGAGACCGACGGGCACCCCGAGGGCCGCCCACAGTGCGTCGTCGATGCGCAGGCCGCTCAGCTCGGTCCGCCGCTCCGGCAGCAGCCGGTAGTGCCTCCCGCCTGCCGCGCTCTGGTCGAAGAGCAGCGAGCAGGCCCGGCACGTGCACAGCACCGCGTTCCGAGCCACGTCCAGCATGTGGCGGTGTGCCTCCGGCAGCGCCTCGGAGCACAGGTCGCACCGCTCGGGCGTCGGCCGGGATCCGGCTCGCGGTCTGCGCAGCAGCTCCCGCAGGCCGCCGGGACCGCCGCTGCCTGCGGCGTCCTCCGGAGCGAACGAAGCCTCCCGGCTCACCCCGTCCACCCCGTCCACCCCGTCCACCCTGCTCACCCCGTCCACCCTGCTCACCCCGTCCACCCCGTCCACCCTGCTCACCGGTTTCCGGCAGGCTGCGGCGGCCCGCGGAACAGCGAGTCCACCGGAATCAGGGTCTGCGTCTCCGGTGCCGCCTTCTCCGTCTCCACCCGCTCGATCTCGGGTGCGGCCCAGGCCACTGCGTCCCGTACGGCACTCTCCAGCTGCTCCTCCGAGGGGGCGCCGCAGCCTTGCGGACGCAGAGAGACACGGACCACCGGCTCCTCCACGCCCAGCAGTGTCACTCCCGGGAGACCGTCGAGCGCCCGTTGCACGCGTTCCCCGACCGGGTCGGGGTGCAGGTCGTGCACCAGAAGCAGATGGCCCACCAGCTCGTCGGCCGCGACAGCACCGGCCGTCTCCTCGTCCGCGCAGTGCATCACCCTGGCGAGGCACTCGCCGTACAGCTCCGCCAGGGCGTGCAGCGCGTCCAGCGCCTGCTCGCGGGCGCCGGCGTCGGCGATCCCGCCGAGGCCGGACAGCAACTTCTCGGTACGGACCACGTGTTCACGTGCTTCGCGCTCTTCCCAGACCATCGCGGCGCCGCCCTTACGCCAGCGCGCCGAAAGTGGGGGAGTGGTGCTCGCGCACCGTGCGGCCCCCGCCGAGGTACATGTGCACGCCGCACGGGAGGCAGGGGTCGAAGCTGCGCACTGTGCGCATGATGTCGATGCCCTTGAAGTTCTCGGGGCTGTTCTCCTCGAAGATCGGCATCCCCTGCACGGCGTCCTCGTAGGGGCCGGGCGTCCCGTAGTGGTCACGCGGGCTGGCGTTCCACGGGGTCGGCGGGTACGGGTGGTAGTTGGCGATCTTGCGGTCGCGGATCACGAGGTGGTGGGAGAGGACGCCGCGCACCGCCTCGTGGAAGCCGACGCCGATGGCCTCCTCGGGGACCTTGAAGTCCTCGAAGACCTTGGTGTGCCCTGCCCGTACCTCCGCCAGGGCCCGCTCCACGAAGTACATGGCCATACCGGCGGCGTAGGCGACGAAGTACATGCGGGCGCGGTTGCGCTCCAGGGTGTTGGGGAAGGGCGGCGGAGTCCACTCCAGATGCGTCTCGGGCGTCGAGGGGGTCTTCGGCAGGTCGATCTGCACGCTGCGCCCGGTCGAACGTACGTAGGGAGTGCTGACCTTGCCGGCCAGCGCCGTCGACCACAGCCGGGCGATGGGGCCGCCGCCCGTGTCGAGGGCGAGGTGGTCGCCCGTGCGCTTGTCGTACCAGCGGGGGCTGACGACCCAGCTGTAGTTGCCGCCGTCGAGGTCGCGCTTCTGCGGGGCGGGCAGCGTCGTCTGGTTCCACGGGTGGCGCTTGTCGACCGGATTGCCGAGCGGGTCCCTCTCCACGTAGGTCTCCTCGCTCGCCCAGTCCTCGTAGTAGCTGCTGCCCAGCAGGATCCGCATGCCGAGGTTGATGTCGACGAGGTCGGTGGTGACCAGCTCGTTGTCGACGATGATGCCGGGGGTGACGAACATGGAGTTCCCCCACGTGTTCATCGTCCGGTAGTCGTAGTCGACGACGTCGGGGTCCTGGAAGCAGCCCCAGCATCCGAGCATGGTGCGCCGCCGGCCGACCTCCTCGTAGCCGGGGAGGGCCTCGTAGAAGAAGTCGAAGACGTCGTCGTTCATGGCGACCGCGCGTTTGACGAAGTCCATGCAGCGCATCAGCCGTACGAGGTAGTCGGTGAAGAGCTGCGGGGTCGCGACGGTGCCCACGCCACCCGGGTAGAGCGTCGACGGATGGACGTGACGTCCCTCCATCAGGCAGCACATCTCGCGGGTCAGCCGGCTCATCACCAGCGCCTGCTTGTACGTCTCGCCCTCGAACGGGTTGAAGGACCGCATGATGTCGGCGATCGTGCGGTGCCCGTGCTGCTCGCCGCGGGGCGCCGGAGTGCGTTCGGCACGCTCCAGCACTTCGGGGTTGGTCTCCCCGACCATCCGCTCGCAGTAGTCGACGAAGACCATGTTGTCCTGGAAGATCGTGTGGTCGAACATGAACTCGGCCGCCTCGCCGAGGTTGATGATCCAGTCGGCCAGCGGCGGCGGCTTCACCCCGTACGCCATGTTCTGGGCGTAGACGGAGCAAGTGGCGTGGTTGTCGCCGCAGATGCCGCAGATACGGCTGGTGATGAAGTGCGAGTCCCGCGGGTCCTTGCCCTTCATGAAGACGCTGTAGCCGCGGAAGATGGACGAGGTGCTGCGGCACTCCACGACTTCACGGCCGGGAAAGTTGATCTTCGTGTAGATGCCGAGGTTGCCGATGATCCGGGTGATCGGGTCGAAGGCCACTTCGGTCAGCTCGCGCTGGTCCGGGCCGGACGCCTTGGCAGTGTCCTGAGCGGTCGCCACTGGTCGTTCCTCTCGCAGTCAGCTTCGTGTCAGTTGCGGCCGGTCCAGCGGCGCTGGTAGCCGGAGGTCAGGGCGGGTTCGTTGTGCCGCCACTTCGGTTCGCGGTTGGCGGACCGGTTGGTGATCGAGCGCATGCTGCGGATGAAGGGCCCGTAGAGGCTCATCAGCGAGGACGAGAGCGTGCCGCCGGGAGGCTCGTCCATGAACGGCATGAACTTGTCGGGGAA
Organism: Streptomyces ovatisporus; assembly: GCF_042653885.1. NCBI lineage: Bacteria > Bacillati > Actinomycetota > Actinomycetes > Kitasatosporales > Streptomycetaceae > Streptomyces > Streptomyces ovatisporus. The sequence continues at coordinate 287,938 of NZ_JBHSFH010000013.1, read as the reverse complement.
GCCGGGCATCGTGCAGCCGATGCAGATGCCGCCCACGTTGGGGCAGCCCCCGATGCCGTCCATCCAGCCGCGCTTCGTGACGTTGCAATTGACGACCGGGCCCCAACAGCCGACCTTCACAAGACACTTGGGGGAGTTGTAGTCCTTGGCGAAGTCGCCCTGCTCGTAGTAGGAGCCCCGGTCGCAGCCCTCGTGCACCGTCTTGCCGAACAGCCACGTGGGCCGCAGGTTCTCGTCGAGAGGGATGGTCGGTGCGAGCCCGGCGGCCTGGTGCAGCACCCACAGCAGCGTCTCGGTGAAGTTGTCGGGCTGGACGGGGCAGCCGGGCACGTTGACGATCGGCATGCCTCCGGCGGAGCGGTAGTCCCAGCCGAGATAGTCGGCCAGGCCCATGCAGCCGGTCGGGTTGCCCGCCATGGCGTGGATGCCGCCGTAGGTCGCGCACGTGCCGATGGCGACGACCGCCCAGGCGTGCGGGGCGAGGCGGTCGATCCAGGTGTTGAGAGTGATCGGCTCGCCCGTGTCCGGGTCGTTGCCCATGGACGTCCAGTAGCCGTCGCCGTTGATGTTCTCGTTGGGGATGGAACCCTCGACGACGAGGATGAAGGGCCCGAGCTCGCCGCGGGCCCCCTTGCGGAAGGCCTCGACGAAGTCCTCTCCGGTCTCGTAGGCCAGCACCTTGTTGTGCAGGTGCACCTTCGGAAGGCCCGGGACGGACCCCAGCAGCACGTCCTCGAGGCTGGGCAGCGACGCCGCCGTCACCGAGACCGTGTCGCCGTCGCAGCTCATGCCTTCCGAGGTCCACAGGATATGGATCTCGTCGAATCCCTTTGCTGACGCCTCGTCGTCCATGCGAACGGTCCCTTCCACGGCCGGTCGCCGACCGGCGCAGACAGCTGTCAGAGCATTGCCGATAAATCTGACATATAGCCTCATACGTCACAACGGCACCGCGCCGGGGCGGGTGAGCCGAACGGACCACCTTGCTCCCGGGGGCGGCGTGTCAGGGAAGCGCCCGGAGGGGCCCGCTCTGTAATGAACCGCGAGCGGAGGGACCCCGGATGCATGAGATGTCCATCGCCGTGGCGATGGTGGAGCAGGTCACGGAAGCAACCGGCAACGAGGGCTCCTGCACCGTCTCCGCCGTACGACTGCAGCTGGGCGAACTGGCCGGTGTGGTACCCGATTCGCTGCACTTCTGCTTCTCGCTCGCCTGCACGGGAACCGCCCTGGACGGTGCCGAACTGCTCATCGACCACGTACCCGGCCGCGCCCGGTGCCTGCCCTGCGGCGCGCAGTGGGCCACGGGCATGCCGCCGCAGCTGTGCTGTCCGCAGTGCGAGGGCGGCACCGCCGAGCTGGTGTCGGGACGCGAGCTGCAGATCACCGGCGTCCGCCGGGCCGGGGACGAGCCCCGCGCCGACGCCCGTCCCGCATCAGTACAGGCCATCGAGGAGAGCTGAGAGAACATGTGCCGTGTCGTCGACCTGCAGCAGGCGGTGCTCGCCAAGAACGACGAGCGCGCGGGGACACTGAGAGAGGAACTGGCCGCACGCGGGACCGTCGTGGTCAACCTCCTCTCCAGCCCCGGCAGCGGCAAGACGGCCCTGCTGGAGGCCGAGCTGACCCTCGCAGCGGCCCGTGGGGTGCCGGTGGCGGCGCTGACGGCCGATCTCGCCACCGAGCACGACGCGCAGCGTCTCTCCCGTGCGGGCGTTCCGGTCAAGCAGGTGCTCACCGACGGGCTGTGCCATCTGGAGGCCGACATGCTCCGGGGGCACCTGGAGGGCTGGCTGCCCGACGGCGTCCGGCTGCTGTTCGTGGAGAACGTCGGCAACCTGGTCTGTCCGGCCTCCTACGACCTGGGGGAGTCGCTGAGGGTGGTGCTGGCCTCCGTCACCGAGGGAGAGGACAAGCCGCTGAAGTACCCGACCGCGTTCGGGCTGGCGCAGCTGGTCGTCGTGACGAAGGACGACATCGCCGAGGCCGTCGGCTTCGACGAGGAGGAGTTCCGCGCCAACGTGCGGCAGGTGAACCCCGGCGTCGAGGTGCTTCTCACCTCGGCACGGCGCAACCAGGGGGTCGGCCTGCTGCTGGAGCGTGCCGAGGCCGTCGCGGAGGGGGCCGAGGTGCACCGGCCGGTGATGGCACGTGCCGGCGCGGCGGCGGAGGACGGTCACACGCACACGCATGCGCCCTCGGCCCCGCTCTCCCACGGGAGCGTGCACTCGCACACCGGCGTGCGTTCGCCCGGCGGCGCGCCCGTGCAGGCTCACATGTCCGACGTGCCTGTCCGCAGCCACCCGTGAGCGGGCAGCAGAGCACGGCCGTCGTCACCGCCGAGGCGCAGCGCCGCCGGGTCACTGTGCGCGGGGTCGTGCAGGGTGTCGGATTCCGGCCGTTCGTCTACGCGCTCGCCGGTGAGCTGGGTCTCTCGGGACACGTCTCCAACACCGGCGACGGTGTCGTCGCCGAGGTCGAGGGGAACCCCGGGGCGCTCGCCGCCTTCTGCGGACGTGTCGGCTCCGACGCCCCACCTCTGGCAGTGGTCCAGTCGGTGACCCACGAGCCGGTTCCGGCAGCCGGGACCAGCGGATTTACGATCGCCGCCTCCCGCACGGGCAGCGCCACGGCACGTACCCTCGTCGCCCCCGACACGGCGACCTGCGCGGACTGCCTGGCTGAACTTCGCGATCCGGCCGACCGGCGGTACCGGCATCCCTTCATCACATGTACGCACTGCGGCCCGCGTTTCACCATCGTGACGGGGCTCCCGTACGACCGTGAGCACACGACGATGGCCCGCTTCCCGATGTGCCCCTGCTGCGAGAAGGAGTACGGCGACCCGGGCGACCGCCGCTTCCACGCACAGCCGCTCTCCTGCCACGACTGCGGTCCGCGGCTGCGGCTGCGGGTGTCCGGCGCCGCTGCGGACTCAGGTCCGGGCCATGCCGAACCTGTCGCCGCAGCACGGCAGTTGCTCGCCGCCGGGGCCGTCGTCGCGGTGAAGGGGCTGGGCGGGTACCACCTGGGGTGCGACGCCTCGAACGGGGCGGCCGTCCGCCTGCTTCGGCAGCGCAAGGCACGCGGCGACAAGCCCTTCGCGCTGATGTGCCGGGACATCGACGACGTGGGGCGCCTCGTACATCTCGACGCCGTGGCACGTGATCTGCTGACGGGGGGCCGGCGCCCCATCGTGCTGCTGCGCAGGCGTACGGGTGTCGAGCTGAGAGCGCCCGAGCTGGCAGTGGCAGCCGAAGTGGCGCCGCACAGCGCCGACTTGGGCGTCATGCTGCCGTACACGCCGCTGCACCACCTGCTGTTCGGGCTGCCCGGTGACCCGCCCGGGCCGCGGCTGCTGGTGATGACGAGCGGCAACCTCGGCGGTGAGCCCATCGTCACCGACGACGACGAAGCGCTCTCCCGGCTCGCGCCCCTCGCCGACGCGTGGCTGCTGCACGACCGGCCCATCCATGTGCCGTGCGACGACTCGGTCGTACGGGTCGCGAACGGGGAGCAGCTGCCCGTACGGCGCTCACGCGGCTACGCGCCCTTCCCCGTGAATCTGCCGCGGCCCGTCACCGCCGCGCTGGCCCTGGGCGGCGACCTGAAGAACACCTTCTGCGTGGGCGAGGGCCACCACGCCTGGCTCTCCGCGCACATCGGCGACATGGACGACCTGGCCACGCTCACCGCGTTCGGGAAGGCCGAACGGCAGATGGAGCAGATCACCGGAGTACGGCCCCGGCTTCTCGCCGCGGACCGGCACCCCGGATACCGCTCGGTGGGATGGGCCCTGCGCAACGCGGGGAAGAGGCCGCTGCGGCGCGTCCAGCACCACCACGCACACATCGCCTCGGTCATGGCCGAACACGGACTGGACGGCCGCGCAGCGGTGATCGGCGTCGCCTTCGACGGGACGGGCTACGGCGACGACGGTGCCGTGTGGGGCGGAGAGTTCCTGCTCGCGGACTACGACGGCTACCGGCGCTTCGCGCACCTCAGCCCGGTCAAGCTGCCCGGGGGCGATGCCGCCGTGCGGCGTCCGTACCGGATGGCGCTCGCTCATCTGCATGCGGCGGGCATCGCGTGGTCCCCTGCTCTGCCGTGCACGGCGGTCTGCCCCGAGCCCGAACGCAGGGCGCTCTCCGTCCAGTTGGAGCGGGGTGTGGGCTGTGTGCCGACCACCAGCATGGGGCGTCTCTTCGACGCGGTCTCCTCGCTGTCCGGGGTGTGCCACCACGCCGGGTACGAGGCACAGGCCGCCATGGAGCTCGAAGCGGCCGCAGCCGGCTGTCACGACGAACAGGACGTTGCCGGCTACGAGTTCGCCCTGCGCGCCACCGCGGAGGGCGCCCTGGCCGGTGACCCGGCGCCGATGCTGGCGAGGATCAGCGCAGACGTACAGGACGGTGTGCCCGCCGAGTTGATCGCCGCGCGGTTCCACCGCGCGGTGGCGGAACTCGTGCGGCAGGTCTGCGGCGCCGCACGCGAGCGGCACGGGCTGGAGACGGTCGCGCTCAGCGGCGGCGTGTTCGCCAACTCCCTGCTCTCCGCCGCCTGCGCCCGTGCGCTCGGCAACGACGGGTTCACCGTGCTGCGGCACCGCCTCGTCCCGCCCAACGACGGGGGCCTGGCGCTGGGCCAGCTGATGATCGCGGCGAGGCAGGACCTGCCGGACGGTCCGGACCGGACGGCCGCCGGCCGACGCCCGGGACCGGAGCAGCGCGGTGAGAGCGAGCCGGACCGCGGCCACGCGACGGCCACCCCCTGAGACGACGCAGAGCGAGGAGCAGACCATGTGCCTGGCGGTACCGGGAAAAGTGCTGGACATCGAGGAGCGGGACGGCACCCGCATGGCCACCGTCGACTTCGGCGGGGTGGCCAAGGAGGTGTGCTGCGAATACCTGCCCGACCTGCAGGTCGGTGAGTACACCATCGTCCATGTCGGCTTCGCGCTGCAGCGGCTGGACGAGGACTCGGCGCGGCAGACGCTCGCGCTGTTCGAAGAACTCGGGTTGCTGGAAGAGGAGTTCGGCGACCCGTGGGAGCTGGCTGCACGGGAGGCGACGAAGTGAAGTACATCGACGAGTTCCAGGACCCGGAGCTTGCGCGCAGACTGCTGGACGACATCCAGGCGATCGTCACGCGGCCCTGGGCCCTGATGGAGGTGTGCGGCGGTCAGACGCACTCCATCATCCGGCACGGCATCGACCAACTGCTCCCCGATGGGATCGAGTTGATCCACGGGCCCGGCTGCCCGGTGTGCGTCACGCCGCTGGAGGTCATCGACAAGGCCCTGGAGATCGCATCCCGCAAGGACGTGATCTTCTGCAGCTACGGCGACATGCTGCGGGTACCCGGCACCGGCCGCGACCTCTTCCAGGTGCGCAGCGAGGGCGGGGACGTCCGCGTCGTCTACTCGCCGCTGGACGCCCTGCGTATCGCCCAGCAGCACCCGGAACGCCAAGTCGTCTTCTTCGGCATCGGGTTCGAGACGACGGCGCCGCCGAACGCCATGACCGTGCACCAGGCGCAGAAGCTGGGCATCGAGAACTTCAGCCTGCTCGTCAGCCACGTGCGCGTGCCTCCCGCGATCGAGGCGATCATGCAGTCCGAGTCCTGCCGGGTCCAGGGCTTCCTCGCCGCGGGCCATGTGTGCAGCGTGATGGGCCTCGGCGAATACCCGCCGCTGGCCGAGCGGTTCGGGGTGCCGATCGTGGTGACGGGATTCGAGCCGCTGGACGTGCTGGAGGGCGTGCGGCGCACGGTGCGGCAGCTGGAGCGCGGTGAGCACACCGTCGACAACGCCTACGCGCGCGTCGTGCCTCCGGAGGGGAACCCCGCCGCGAAGGCCATGCTCGCCGACATCTTCGAGGTCACCGACAGGGCCTGGCGCGGGATCGGGGTCATCCCCGGCAGCGGGTGGCGACTCTCCGAGCGCTACCGGAAGTTCGATGCCGAGCACCGTTTCTCCGTCACCGGGATCGACACGCGGGAGCCCGTCGAGTGCCGCAGCGGCGAGGTCCTGCAGGGCCTGATCAAGCCGCACGAGTGCGAGGCGTTCGGGACGGTGTGCACTCCCCGTACGCCCCTCGGCGCGACGATGGTCTCCAGCGAGGGCGCGTGCGCCGCGTACTACCTCTACCGCAGGCTCGGCACCACCGGCGGAGCGGTGATCCCGGGCGGAGCCGGCGCCAGAGGCACCGGCACCACCGGGAACGTGATCAGCACGTCCGCGACCGCACCGCTGGAGGGGAGCCCCGTTGTCTGAGATCACCGACCTCGCCGGACCGAGACCGGCAGCGCCGGACTTCACGGGGGCGACCTGCCCCGCTCCGCTGCGCGACCAGCCGCGGGTCGTCATGGGGCACGGAGGCGGCGGAGCGCTTTCCTCCGAGCTCGTTCAGCACATCTTCGCCCCGGCCTTCGGCGGTGACCTGCTCGCCGGGCTCGCCGACTCCGCGGCGTTCACACTCGGCGGCGCACGTCTCGCCTTCTCCACCGACTCCTTCGTCGTACGGCCGCTGTTCTTCCCCGGCGGCAGCATCGGCGACCTCGCCGTCAACGGGACGGTCAACGACCTCGCCATGAGCGGCGCACGCGCGGCGTACCTCTCCTGCGGCTTCATCCTGGAGGAGGGCGTCGAGGTGCCGCTGGTCTCACGCGTCGCCGAGGCTCTCGGTGCCGCCGCCCGAAGCGCCGGGGTGGAGATCGCCACCGGTGACACCAAGGTGGTGGAGGCGGGGCGCGGAGACGGCATCTACCTCAACACCGCGGGGATCGGGCTCATCCCCGACGGTGTCGACATCCGGCCCCAGCGCGCGGAACCGGGCGACGTCGTCATCGTCAGCGGCGCGATCGGCGTGCACGGGGTGGCGGTCATGAGCGTGCGGGACGGGCTTGAGTTCGGCGTGGAGGTGGAGAGCGACTGCGCCGCGCTGGGCGGCCTCGTCGAGGCGATGCTGAGCGTCACACCGGACCTCCACGTGCTGCGCGACCCGACGAGGGGCGGCCTGGCGGCGGCACTGAACGAGATCGCGGTCGCCGCGACGGTCGGTGTCGTCATCCAGGAGCACGCCGTACCGGTGCCGGCCCCCGTGGCCAACGCGTGCGCGATGCTCGGCCTGGACCCCATGTACGTCGCCAACGAGGGCAAGCTCGTCGCCTTCGTTCCCCGTCGGTACGCCGACGCGGTGCTGGCCGCGATGCGTGAGCACCCTCTGGGGGCCGAGTCGGCGGTGATCGGCGAGTGCGTCGAGGCGCACCCCGGCATGGTCGTCGCCCGCACCGGGCTGGGCGGCACACGGGTCGTGGACCTTCCCGTCGGGGAACAGCTGCCGCGCATCTGCTGAGTCTGCGGGGCGGGCCGGAGCAGGTCCGGGCGCTCAGGACGAGCCCGCCGGTACGTTCCGGCCGCCCCGCACGCCGTGTTCGGCCAGCGGACCTACGCTCAGCCCGGCGGCACGGCACCGCATCACCAGGCGCGGCAGCGCGTCCAGTGCCGAGTGCCAGGCACCCGGGACGCTGGAGCGGTCGGTGTCGTGCAGCAGGACGGTCGCTCCGCCGCACAGTCGCCGGTCCAGCTCGTACAGCACGCTCTCGGCGTCAGCCCGCGAGGTCCAGTCGCGGCCCCAGGCCGTCCACAGCACCGGCTGGAGCCCGAGCTTCCGCGCGGCGCTCAGGCGGGTCGCGGTGAGCACACCGTACGGCGGCCGGTACCAGCGCGGGCGCCGTCCGGCCGTACGCTCCACGGCCCTGATCGTGTGGGCCAGGTCACGCCGGTCGGCGAGGGGTCTCGGGTGCCAGAACTTCTCGTGCTGCCAGCCGTGCACGGCCAGCTCGTGCCCTCCAGCGACGATGCGCCGGCCCAGCTCCGGATACCGCTCGAGCTGGCTGCCGAGGACGAAGAACGTGGCCCGTGCGCCGAGCAGGTCCAGCTCCCGCAGGAAGTGGGGGGTGGTGCGCGGGTCGGGTCCGTCGTCGAAGGTGAGGGCCACGTGGCCCGGGTCGCCGCGGCCGTCCAGCGCGGGGCTGATCACGCGGCGCAGGCCGGGCAGCCAGGTCGCCGCGGGACCCAGATGCCAGGCGGCCGTGGCCAGGGCGGCAGCCGCCGCCCAGGCACCGCCGATGACAGCCGTACCCGCGCGGCCCCCGTCTGCGGCGGTGCGTGTGCGGCGGTGAGCGGGTGCCTTCACCACACCTCCTCCTGTTCCTTTCCCGAGACCTCGGGCGTACGGGCCAGCTGCACGCTCCCCGCGCCGACCAGGGCGAGGGCGACGAGTTCCGGCACGACGAACCACCCGAGGGTCAGCTTCTCGTCGAAGAGCACCGCACCCAGCACGACGCTCGTCAGCGAGTCCCCCAGAGTGAGAGCCGGCTGGGAGGCCACCAGGGTCCCGGCCCGCAACGTCACCTGGAGCAGCAGGAAGCTGATCAGGCCGAGTACGGCGACGCCGTACGTCTGCCATGCCGTCAGCAGCGCGACCAGTCCGTCGGACAGGCGTGCGATGGCGTCCTTCATCAATGCCGCTGTTCCGGAGAATCCGATGGCTGTGGCCGCCCCGAGCACCGTGGCGCGCGGCGCCGACGGCAGACGGGCCGCGATCACCAGCAGCGCGATCACGACGGCGAGCAGTCCCGCTCCGGCCGCCAGCCATTTGCCCACCGGGACGCGGGTCGTGCCCGCGGTCGGATGGACGAGGACGAGGAAGACCGCCAGCCCGACGACCATCGCCAGGAACGCCCACCATGCCCGGGTGTCCGGACGCCGGCGGAAGAAGACGCTGCCCACCACCAGGGTGAAGAGCAGCTCCGTGGCCATCACGGGCTGGACGACGGCGAGGGGCCCCGCCGCAAGGGCACCGGCCTGGCAGATGCCCGAGACCCCGAGCATCGCCGACCCCCACATCCACACCGGGCGGTGCAGGAGATGGGTGAGCCAGGAGAACCTCCTGCCGGTGGAAGCCGCCTTCTCCGTCGCAGCGGCACGCCGCTGAAGCACCGACGCAGCGGCGTTGGCGAGCGCTGCCATCAGCGCCAGCACGACAGAGACGATCAGCAGCAACACGTCGTATTGACTCCTAGCCGAAGCGCTGGGCGAGGCTGCGGAAGAGGCCGGGGGCGAGCCCGTGAAGGCGGGCGGGCATGCTCAGCCAGCCCGGCACATACGTATCGGCGCGCCCGGAGACCAGCGCCCTGCGTACGACGGCTGCGACCTGCCCGGCAGGCACCGGGCGGGGCCGGGACCGTCCGTAGGGAACGCCGCGACGGCTGAAGAAAGGGGTGTCCACGGCGCCCGGCATCACGACCGAGACCCGCACGCCCGAGCCGGCCAGCTCGTAGCGCAGGCTGTCGGCGAAAGCGATCAGTCCGCCCTTCGTGGCCGCGTAGACCGCCTCGTCACGCACCCCCACCGAGCCGGCCACCGAGCCGATCAGCACCACGCGGCCCCTGCGCCGGGCGATCATGCCGGGCAGCACGAGGCGCACCAGATGCACCACGGCGGTGAGATTGATCTCGAGCAGCCGGTCGATCGACTCGACGGGCATCTTCGCGAAGGGACCGGCCCAGCCGATGCCCGCCCCGGCGACGAGCGCGTCGACGCGGCCTCCGTGCGCCAGCGCCTCACGGGCCAGCCGGGCACGGGCCTGGGGGTCGGTGATGTCGGCGGCCAGTGCGGTTCCACGGGTACGGACTGCGACGTCCGAGAGCCGCTCCTCGTCCCGCCCGTTCAGCAGCAGGCGCCAGCTGCCCTCCGAGGCGAGCTGTTCGGCGACGGCAGTGCCGATGCCCGAGGAGGCACCGGTGATGAGCGCGACCGGTCTCTGCGCTCCGTTCCGCACTTGCCGCCCAGAACTGTCGTACATGACACCCTCCGGGTGATCAGGAGCAGGACTCTCAGCATGCTGGCTGTCGGCTTGCGCCGCCTCTGCGCGGGAGTCCGCGCAGCAGCCCCGATCACCCGATCGGGCCCGGTTCGCCGGTGCCGTACCGCGGCACCCAGCCACTCGGAACGGGCGTGCGGGCCGCGGCCCGGCGCTGAACCATCCGACTTCTGGAGCCTCATGCGGCAACGGTTCCTGCTGCTCAGCGCAAGCATGGGCGCCGGCCACGACGCGGTGGCGGGAGAGCTCGCCGCCAGGCTGCGGGCGCGCGGTCACCTGGTGCGGACCGAGGATGTGCTCGCACTGCTCCCCTCGGGGGTAGGGGCGGCGCTGCGTGCTGCCTACCGGGGCACGGTGCGCCGGGTGCCCGCGCTGTACGGGGCGGTCTACCGGGGCTTCCTCGACCCGGAGCCGGAGCGGGGGACACGCGGTGAGTCGGTTGCACGGCCGGGCAGCGCACCGCTGGCGCTGCTCGCCGAACGTCCGCTGATGGAGGCCGTCGGCAAGTGGCAGCCTGATGGGGTCGTTTCGACCTTTCACCTCTCCGCGCAGGTGACCGGGAGACTGCGGAAGCGCGGCGTGCTGCGGGTGCCGAGTGTGGTGAGCGTCATCGACTTCGGTGTGCACCGCGGCTGGCTCCATCCGGGCAACGACGCGCACCTGTGCGTCACCGGGGCGGCGGCCCGTACGGCCGGTGCGGTCACCGGCAGGCATGCCGAGGCGACGGGGCCGGTGGTGCCCGCCGCTTTCCTGCGCGTGGGGGACGGGGGCGCGCCGGGGGAGACCGGGCCGGCCGGGGAGGGGCAGGCATGGCGTGGCGAACTCGGGCTCCTGGCACCGGGCCGCCGTGTCGTCCTGGTATCCGCGGGCGCCTGGGGCGTGGGCTCCGAACTTCTCAGCACCGTACGGCAGTTGGCGGACGGTGCCGACGTGCTGCCTGTCCTGCCCGTGCTGTTGTGCGGCCGTGACGAGCGGCTGCGGCGCCGTGCGGCACGGCTGCCCGGGGTGCTGGCGCTGGGCTGGGTGGCCGACATGGCGGAACTGATGTCGGCGGCCGACGCCCTGATCGACAACGCGGCGGGACAGACGGCGGCGCAGGCACTGGCCGCCGGCCTGCCCGTGATCGGGCACCGGCCGCTGCCCGGACACGGAGCCCAGGGTGTTCGGGCGATGGCCGATGCCGGGGTGTCCGAACTCGTCGGTGACCGCGGTGACTTGACGGCCGCGCTGCGACGGGTGCTGGAGCCCGGCCCGGTGCGCGAGGAGCGCATCGCACGCGGCAGGTCGCTCTTCCGTACGGACGCCGCGCAGCGCATCACGGAACTCGCCCTGGCGGGGGTGCGGACCTGAGCCCCGCCTGCGCCCCGGCATGCCGGTCGTCGATGCCGGAGACGACCTGGGGACCCCCACACATTGTCGTCCCGGACCTCGGGTCGCAGCACAGCCTGGTGGAAGTCGTCGCGCACGCCTGCCACTTGGTCCGTGGGGTCGAGACCGTGGGGTCGAGCGCCTGACCGCCCTGGGTCTGGTCGATCGCCGTGCCGTCGACCTCGAAGACGCCGGGGCCGGAGCCGGGTCGGCGGTGCGGCAACGCCTGTCCGTCATCTGAACCGCTGTGCCCGCGGCCGGTGTTGGAGCCGCACCCGGTGGAGGTGAGGGCCGCCGCGGCAGCGACGCTCCCTGCGGTGAGGAAAGTCGCCTGCCGGTCGGCATCCCGTGTCCCTCCCGCTGCCCGCCGGTTGCCGCGGGGGCACGGTACGGCGCGGCAGCCGATCGCGCAGGCGGGAGTCGGCCTCCCGGGTTGTCACCTCTGCCGCCCGTTTCGCTCCGCGGCGGCCGGGAACGCGGGCCCGATGAGCGAACACGAGCGTTCCCGCACCGTGGCGGCCCCTCCGGAGGAGGTCTTCGACCAGGCATGCGACGTCGAGCAGATCGACACGTGGCTGCCGAGGGAGCTGCACGTCCACCCGGAGGAGATGCCGGCCGTCACCGTCCACGACGACGACACCGGACGGGACGAACCCGCGCTGCTGCGCGCCAGGCGGGAACAGCTCCGCCTGGAATGGGGGACGCGCGACGACGGGCGCTACGCGGGCTGGCTCCAGGTCGAGGGCATCGGCGGCGGTGCCAGCGCGGTCACGGTGCACCTGTCGTTCTTCGACGAAGGGGACGCCCCGCCGGACCACAGGATCACCGTGGCACTGGACGAGAGCCTGGACAGGCTGGCCGAACAGGTCAGGATCCGGGCGGACAAGGCGGGCTGACCGGAACCCGGGCGGCCGGAAACCGTCCCGACCGGAACCGACCGAACCCGTCCCGGCCGGACCGACCCGGCCCGAGCTGCGGCGCTGCCACCGGGTGATCCGGGGCCCGTCAGGCGCGCTCCGCCTCGTCCTCGTCGTCCGCCTCGCCTTCGTCCGCGACCAACGCAACCCAGCCGTAGGGGAGTTCTTCGCCGTCGACCGTCACGGCCTCGACGGTGCGGGTGCGCGGATCGATATCGGCCTCGACGCCTTCTCCCGCGTAGCGCGGGTAGCCGGTCTCACCGCGTGCCCCCGTCGCCCGCACGCTCATGACGCGCAGGACGGGGCCGTGCACCGGATGCCCCTCGGCGTCGGCGGTCTGCGGCTTGAGGACGATGTCGTAGTGCGGTTCACCTGCGCGCATGCCTCGACGATAAGCCCGCACACGGAAGCCCGCCTCCGGGGCACGAGGCCGGACCGCGGACGGCGGGCGGACCGGCGGGCGGGCCGGAAGCCCGGCCGGGAGAGCGCGGGTGGCGCCGGGGCCTGACCGGGTCGTCCGGCCCGGGAAGTGGTGCTCGCACAGCTCGGAGGCGATGAGGTTCCCACGAATCCCGTCACGCCCTCGCCGACGACGAGCGGCGGTGGAGCGTCGCGGAAGCCGGAGACTGCAACCCCCTTTGCGTCCGGCCTCAACCCCCTCGCGACCGGCCTCACTTCGTCGTCGACGGAATGGCCGACGGCGCGTACGGCGAGGCGATCCAGCTCGGACGGACGGCTGAAGTGCCCATCGGGGCAGGCACCTTGAGCAGGCACCTTGATCACAGGACACGTCAACGGGCAAACCGGTGGGGCGGAAGGTCCGACGTCAGACGACCGAGTCCGCCCGCAACGCCGCCACCGCGTCCGCCGAGTGGCCCAGCTCGGCGAGGACGGCGTCGGTGTGCTCGCCGACGTCCGGCACCGGGTCCATGCGCGCGCTCGTACCGGCGATGTCGACCGGTGGCAGCAGCGCCTGGACCGACGCACCCGGAACGCCCACCTCGCGCCAGCGGTCACGCCCGCTCAGGACGGGGTGTTCGAGGAAGTCCGCCACCGTGTTCACCTCGGCGTAGGCGATGCCGATGCGGTCGAAGACCTCGGTGACGGCGTCGGCGCCGGAACGGGCGAAGCGTGCCGAGACGAGGGAGTTGAGAGCCTCGCGGTTCGCGACGCGGGCCGAGGAGGTGGCGAAGCGCGGATCGTCCCGCACCTCCGGCTGCTCCAGGAACTCCGAGCACAGCGCATCCCATTCACGTTCGTTCTGGATGGAGAAGAGGACGTCCCTGCCGTCGGCGGCGGTGTACGCCCCGTACGGGGCGATGGTGGGGTGCTGGGTGCCGATGCGCGGCGGCTGCGCCCCCGAGTGCCCTGTGTAGTACGCGGGTTGGCCCATCCATTCGGCGAGCGCCTCGAAGAGCGAGACCTCGACGGGCCGGGCGACGCCGGTGGTGGCACGGGTGAACAGGGCCGTCAGAACGCCGCTGTACGCGTACATGCCGGCCGCGATGTCCGCGACGGACACCCCGACGCGGGCGTACTCCGCTCCGGTGCCGGTGAGGGAGACGAGACCGGTCTGGCACTGTACGAGCAGGTCGTAGGCCTTGCGGTCCGACCACGGCCCGCTCGTCCCGTACCCCGAGACGGTGCACGGGATCAGGCGGGGGTGCGCGTCCGACAGCTCCGCGGGGGAGAGCCCGAGGCGGCCTGCCGCGCCGGGCGCGAGGTTGTTGACGAACACGTCGGCCCTCGCGAGGAGTTGGTCCAGGACGGCGCGGCCTCGTTCGTCCTTCACGTTGAGGGTGAGGGACTCCTTGGAGCGGTTGAGCCAGACGAAATAACTGGAGTGTCCGTGGACGGTCGTGTCGTAGCGGCGGGCGAAGTCACCACCGCCGGGACGTTCGATCTTGATGACGCGGGCGCCGAGGTCGGCGAGCTGGCGGGTGGCGAAAGGGGCGGCCACCGCCTGTTCGAGACTCACGACGGTGATGCCCTCCAGCGGTCGCTCGGCCATCCTCACAACTCACCTCCCGGTCTGCGTCGGGGCGCCGCTCCCTTCACGGCGGAGGGAAGACGGGCGGCGCCCCCGCGGCTCCGAGATTTGTACGGCCCGATCCGATGCGTGTCAACGCCGGTCTGAACTGCGGAAACCCGCCCTCGGCTTGACGCCTCGGTGCGCGTGTCAACACAATGCCCTGGATTTGTACGTACTCTGCGCCGCCCTGTCCTTCCAGCTCCGCACGCGGCTGTCGGCCCGGTGCGAAGGAGGAGAGTCCGTGTCCCAGCCCGCCAGCGCACCCGGCGAGGTCCTCCACCAGGTGGCGCGCACGTGGCGCCCCGCTCCCACGCGGAGCTTCGATCCGCTCGATCCCGGACCGAGCGCCGCCCTGTCCGCGGTGCTCGACCTGCCGGCACCCGCCGCCGAGGCGGGCGCGCGGCTCCCGCCGCTGTGGCACTGGCTGCACTTCCTGCAGTGGCCGCGCCACAGCGAACTCGGCAGCGACGGGCACCTCCGCGACAGCCACTTCCTGCCGCCGATCCCGGACAGGCGCCGGATGTTCGCGGGCGGACGACTGGAGATCCACACACCGCTGATCGTGGGGCGTCCGGCAGAACTCACCAGCTCCGTGGCGGCGGTCGAGGTGAAGGAGGGACGGAGCGGCGAGCTGCTCTTCGTGACCGTGCGCGGGGACTTCCGGCAGGACGGCGGGCCGAGCGTCACCGAGGAGGTGGACCTGGTCTACAGAAGCGGCGGCCAGGCACCCGTCCCGCCGGGGCTCACCCTGGACACGGCCGCCACGCCCACCGCCGGCGCTCCCTGGCAGCAGAGCTGGCAGACCGACCCCGCGCTGCTCTTCCGCTTCAGCGCGCTGACGGCCAACGCGCACCGGATCCACTACGACGAGCCCTACGCCACCGCCACAGAGGGATACCCCGGCCTGGTCGTGCACGGGCCGCTGCTGGTGCTCTCCATGCTGGAGCTCCTGCGACGGGAGGCTCCGGGGCGTACGGTACGGCGGCTCTCGTACCGGCTGCGTCAGCCCGTCTTCTGCGGTGAGCGGCTCCTCACGTGCGGGGAGAGCAGCGGCGGCGACGAGGTGCGGCTGCGGGTGGCCGGCTGCCGTGCGGACGCGCACGCCACGGCAGAAGCGACCCTCGCATGAGCGGCGGCACGGGACGTGCCCGTGCCGCGTACCGCGGCCTCGCGGACGATCTGCGCGCGGACATCCTCGGCCGGCGCTACCCCGAGGGCGTACGGCTGCCCACGGAGGCCGAGCTGGCCCGTACGTACCGGGTCAGCAGACAGACCGTGCGCAGGGCGTTCCAGGACCTGGTCGCCGAGGGGCTGGTGCACAGGGTGCCGGGACGGGGCACGTTCACGGCGCCGCGGGGCGGCCGGTATCTGCGGCAGTTCGGCTCGGTCGAGGACCTGATGAGCCTGTCCGTCGACACCACCATGCAACTGACCGGCCCCCTGCGCCGCCAGGTCGATCTGGACGCCGCCGGCAGGCTGGGACTGGAGAGCGACGTCGTGCACACGCTCTCCTTGCGGCGCCTCCACGACGGTGTGCCTTTCTGTCACACCTCGGTGTGGCTGCCGCCGGAGGCGGGCGAGACGCTCCAGGCGCTTCCGGAACTCACCGAGACCGGTGCCGTCAGTACCGTCACCGTCATCGGACTGCTCGACGGACGGCTCTCGTCCCCGATCACCGACGCCGAGCAGAGCATCACGGTGTCGCCCGCGCCCGAGGCCGTCGCCCGGGAACTGCAGTGCGGGCCGGATCATCCTCTGCTGCGCATCGACCGCCTGTACGCGACGGCGACCGGGCAGCGCGTCGAACTGGCGATCAGTCACTTCCTGCCGGAGCAGTACTCGTACCGCGTGCGGCTGCGCCGGGGCCCGCACTGAGGCAGGGCGACCCCTCGCAGCAGTGGTCGCCCCCCGCGGCAGCGGTCAGGGTGTCGGCACACCGGCCGGGCGTGAAGGGCGCGAGAACCGCACGGGGACGCCGGGCGAGTACAGCACGCTCACCGGCTCCCCGGACGGCTGTGCCAGCCCCGCCGCAGTGATCAAGTCCTCGTCGCACTCGGTCAGTTCGGCCCGGTGCAGCGCCCAGCGCGGATGGTCGTTGGGCAGATACACCGAGCGTCCGAAGAACGTGTTGTGCATGCCCCAGCGGGCGGTCAGGAAGTGCTCCAGCTCCGTCGGCTGCGAGATCCGTTCCCCGATGCGTACGGACATCCGGCAGCGCACCCCCCGGGGCCCCGGCCACCGCCGGGTGCTGGTGTAGCCGACGTGGTCTCCGTGGCGGCGCACGGACATCCGGGACCACCGGTAGGGCATGCGGAAGAGGGCGAGCGCGACCGTCACGGGAATCAGGCGCGAGGCGTCGAGCGAGCGGAAGACGACACCGCGCCGCCCGTGCCCGTCCACGGAGTACAGCCGGACGTTCGTCTCGGGGAAGCTGCCCAGATACGGGATGCCGGGCAGCCGGAACCACCCCACACGGTGCATGCGGAAGGCGACCAGACCGACGTACGTCCTGCCGTCCAGGACATCGGGGACGGTGCCCGGCGGCAGCAGCGGCGCCACGTCTTCGGGATCGGCGGCCCAGTGCACGAAGGCCAGGTCGAGCCACGACTGCGTCAGCAGCGGGCGGGCCGTCCGGTGCGGGGGGTCCGCCGTGACGGGCTGGGGCTCCGGAGGAGGGAGCGGATCGCGGGGCGTGAGCGGCACCGGGTCAGCATCGCAGACGGCTGCCGGAAGGTTCCTCCCCCCTGCGGCCCGCCGACTGCGGACCGTCCGGACGCCCCACGACCCGCCGGGTGCGGCGGACGCGGCGCGGGCGGCGCGGCGGCCGACAGGCAGACCGCCGCCGCGTACCGGCGCCGCTTTCGGGCGGACACCCCGTGTCCGCGCGCACCCGGCGACCCGGCGGATGCGGCCGGGGCTTCGGCACGACCGCATCCGCCGGATCACGGCTGCTGCATCAGTTCAGCAGCCGCTTCCAGGCGGTCTCCGTGAGCGCGTCGAGGGAGGGTGCCTTGCCCCGCTTGCTGCGCAGCAGGGTGCCCACGGCCTCCTCGATCTCGCCGCCTTCGGGCGTACGGTCGGCCGGCGTGAGCAGCGGCCAGATGTCGGACCCGAGGTAACCCGTCTCGTCGACCTTGCTGTGGTGCATCGCCGAGCAGGTGTGACGGTCGATGTTGTGCGTGTCCGCCAGCTCCGCCACGGCGCGCTTCGTGGACGTCCCGAAGACGCCGTCGACCGGCACCGCGTAACCCTTGGCGCGCAGCAGGTGCTGAGCGGCGCGTACCTGCGGGCCCACCGAACCGGGCTTGAGCAGCGGCCAGTTGAGGAGTTCGCCGACGGAGGCGAGACCGAGGGCGTTGCCGACGGCGTCGCGCAGCTCCTGCAGGCGGCCGTAGAGGACCTCGCCGGGGCACTCGGTGGAGTTGAAGTCCCGGTGCCCCTTGATGTTCGCCAGGTCCGTGCCGTACTGCGCGGCGATCCAGGCGACCAGCTGGACGAGGGAGTCCCACAGGGCCTGCGGTACGTCCACCTCGGTGTAGAGGCCCTCGTTCTCGATCCCGATGACTTCGCTGTTGTGGCCGCCGACGTTGGCGCCCTGGACGTGCTGGGTGCCCCCGCGGACCACTTCGAGGCTCCGGTGACGGCCTTCGAGGCGGAAGCCGCCACGGCTGTTGGTGAACTGCTGGCCGGTGTCGGACCAGCCGTTGCCGTCCATGTGGAAGTTCTGGATGTCCCGGCAGATCTTCTTCGCGTGCTCCAGCGAGTAGTCCTCGCTGTTGCCGGGCTCGGCGGTGTGGTGGACGACGATGAACGTCGGGCGGTGGTCCTCGACGACGATCGCGCTGGACGGGGCACGCGCGCCCCACTCCTCCGTGCTGTAGATGCGGGGTTCGGCGGCGCGGGCGCGTGCGGCGCCCAGGGAGCCGGCGGGTGCGGCGGCCGTTCCGGCGGCGTTGGCGGTACCGGCGGTGCTGAGGCCGATGGCGCCCGCGGCGGTGGCGGCCACGCCACCGCGTAGCAGCGAGCGGCGGTCGAAACCTGGCTGTGCAGCCATCTCGATCTCCTTCAGGACTGGCAACGGCGGCTCGCTCGCTCGGAGTTCCGTCACCGATGGGTGGGGGGACCCGTGCGGGGAGGGGCAGGTTCGCCCCTCCCCGCACGGGCTGAAATCGGGTTCCGCGCCCGGCCAGTAAATGCAGTCCGCCATGAACGCGACAACCCCAAGGAGGCGATGCGTCGCGACTTTCTCGGAATCTGAAAGAACGACGGGCCCACGAATCACCTGTAGCAGAGCGAACCGGGCTCCGCCTCCCGTGGTACGCCCAGTGAAAGTGACAACAAGCTTGCGCGGCACCGCAGTTCGCGACGGCACGGCGTTCGCCGCTGCTGCTCCGTCAGGTGACGCGGCGACAGGCGCCGGTCGCTGCCAGCACGGCTCGCCACTGGGCCGAACGGCGGCTGTCCGTTTCTCCTGCCGCCCGCTCCGCCATGCGGGCGGCACCGCAAAGCGCGGCAGGTACGGTCCTCCTGCCCGCAACTCACGCAGACGATGCCTCTCCGGCACAGGGGAGCTGTGCCAGCTCCGCGAAGCGTGCCGCAGCCCGCTGGGCCGTGACGAGGTCCTCGGTCGCGCCACTCACGCCCGTCCTGGGCGGCCTGCCCCGGGTGACCATGGCGTGGAAGGCCACGAGTTCCTGCTCGAACGCCTCCACGACCGAACGGTATTCGGCGCGCATCTCGGTGCCGCCGACGTTGTCCGTGGCTGTCAGCACCGTCGCGGCGTTCATCAAGTAGGGAGAGGGAAAGGCGAGTTCGAGCGTGCCGCCCTCGTGGTGCACAGCGACGGTCTCGCGGTACGCGGCGTGCCCCGGCAAGTAGTGCCACCGGATGCTGTAGCGGGCGGGACCCGGCAGCCGCCCGGACAGCTCCAGGGAGCCCGGGCCGGCGGCCTTCCCCGGCCAGTGGGCTGCGAAGTCGACGGACGCGGGGCTGCCGATGAAGCTCCGCAGCAGCGAGAACTCATGGCAGACGGAGGAGTTGACGGTGTCGTACAGGTCGCGTACCGGCCCCGGCGCGTCCGGGCCCAGTGCCTCGGCCGTGAGCTCGGCGTTCCGCGCGCGCAGCGCCGAGAGCGCTTCCGGGTCGGCGTCCGGGACGGGGGCGGGCAGGTGGGCGAACTCCAGCTGCGCCTCGCCCGCGGGGTGCAGCACGCACACCTCCACGGAGCGTACGTCCGCGGCCCCGCCCGCCTGTTCGAGCAGCTGCGCGAGACGCACGGCGGCAGGGTCGTACTGCTTCATGTAACCCACCATCAGGCGGGGACCGCGCCCCTGCTCGCGCTCTGCGGCGGCGACCCGGGCGGCCTCCGCGCGCGTGCAGGCGAGCGGCTTCTCGCACAGCACCGCGTAACCCGCGCGCAGGGCCGCCTCGGCGTCGTCGCCGTGCGACCCGGACGTCAGCAGCAGCACGGCGTCGAAGCCGCCCCGTCCGAGGAGTGAGGCGGTACTGGTGTGCCGGTGCTCTGCGGGGATCCCGTATCTGGTGCCGAGCTCGTCGAGGGCGCTTCGGGAGAGATCGCACAGCGCGGTGACCTCGAACAGGTCGCGCCGCCTCTCCAGCAGGGGCAGATGCGCGGTGCGGGCGATGGCGCCCAGTCCGGCGACGGCGAGGCGGGGCCGGGTCCGTATGTGTCCGGGGCGCCGGTCGTCGGTCATGGCGGACACTCCTTCGTCGCGGAGGTGGCAGCGGGCGGGACGTGGCGGTGGCCGGGAGGGGGCGTGGTCGGGAGGGGGCGGACGATCCGTGACGGGGAGATCCTTCCCGGCAGCGGAGGCGTCCGGCGCGAAGTCGTCGCCTTCTCGCCCGGCCGCCGTCCGCCCAGCGCGACGCACCGTGAGCCGTTCGCGAGCGTGCGCGCCACGTGCAGCAGGCAGCTCCGCGCACGGCGCGGCACGCCGGGGGCGGCCGTCCGCGACCCGGGGTACGAGAGGGGTGCCCGTTCCCACCCTGACGTCGGCGTCAGCGCGTGGCCCCGAGGGCGAACGCGTCGAGGCCGGTGAGCTCCGCGGAGAGTGACCAGAGACGCGCCGCCTGTTCCGGATCGACCGCGTGGCCCTGGACGCCGCCGGCGGGGGCGGCCGGGCTGCCGGAGGAGCGTCCGGCGATGTCGCAGTCCTCGCAGTACACGCCGCCCATGCCGGCCAGCAGGGGGGACGTCGCCGCCCACACCTGGGTGGCGGCGCCCTGCTCGGGCGTCTTGAACGAGGGGTCGAGCGGGGCGCCGTCCTCGTCGATCCACCCCGCGGCGACCATCTCCTCGGGGGGAAGGTGGCGCTGCAGCGGCGTGAGGATGCCGCCGGGGTGCAGCGAGAACGCCCGTATGCCCTGGTCGCGGCCCAGTGCGTCGAGCTGGACCGCGAACAGCGCGTTCGCCGTCTTCGCCTGCCCGTATGCCTTCCACTTGTCGTAGCCCTGCTCGAAGTGCACGTCGTCCCAGCGGACCGGCGAGAGACGGTGTCCGGCGGAGGACACCGAGACGACGCGGGCGCCACCGGGCTCGAGCGCCGGACGGAGCCGGTTGACCAGCGCGTAGTGCCCCAGGTGGTTGACCGCGAACTGAGCCTCCCAGCCGGGGCCCACCCGGGTCTCCGGGCAGGCCATGACGGCAGCACTGTTGATCATGATGTCGATGCCGCGGCCGGTCCGCAGGAACCGGTCGGCGAAGGTGCGCACCGAGTCGAGGTCGGCGAGATCGAGCGTGTCGATCTCCACGCCGCTGATCGCCCCGACCTTCTCCCGCGCTGCCTCGCGCCGCCTCGCCGGCACGACGACATGGGCGCCCGCGGCGGCCAGCGCGCGCGTCGTCTCCAGGCCGAGTCCCGAGTAGCCACCGGTGACGACGGCCAGCTTTCCGGTCAGGTCGATGCCCCGCAGAACGTCTGCGGCGGTGCTGCGGGCCCCGAAGCCCGAGCCGATGCTGTGCTGAGGTGTGGTCATGCCCGGAACGCTACGAATTGGAGCGCGCTCCAAGGCAAGCAGACGGGGGAGGGGTACGCCGCCCGTACGGCTCCGCAGTGGGACGGCGCACTCACCCCCCGGGGATGTTTCAGCTGGTGAGGAAGTCGGCCGCTCCGGCCTTGGCTCCCTGGATGAATGCGTTGATCTCTTCGGGGGTGTAGAGCAGGGCGGGCCCTTCCGGGTCGGTGGACTGGCGCAGGGCCACGTGTCCGTCGGGCAGCTTCTTCGCCTCCAGGCAGGCGCCTCCGTTCTGTCCGCTCCAGGGCTTGTGCCAGCCCTCGGCGCCCAGTTCTCGGGCGGGCATGCCGTTGTACACACGGCCGGTGGTGGGGTCGGTGACGGCCTCGGGGTTCATCGTTCGGACTCCTTACGGAGGTGAATCGTTACGGCCGGGGGTTCGGCGCGCACAGGAGCAGGCCGCTCATCAGCCGGAAGTGCTCAACACAGCCAATTTCTTTGCGACTTACCGTTGAAATTATCAGAACGATGCTTGCGGCCTGAAGGCCACAGGGACATAGTGGCTCCGTGATGCTCTTCACCGGCGTGCGGAAACGAGCACGGGAGCCTTCCGCCGCCGAGCCGGGGATGGGGGCGTGCGGGGTCGCACTACAGGGGAGTGCGACCCCGCGCACGCCCCCCGGTCCGGCCCTGGCCCGGGAACCCCGCCGTTCGGCACGTCACCGGCCGCCCCCGGAGCGCACGTACCGGCAGCCTCGGCGCCGCCCCTCACCGACTCTCCTCGCACATGGACGGACTCCGCGTTGACAGGCCAGGACGAAGCCTCCGAAGCCGCCTCCATCGACCCGGAGGTGCCCCACTCCGCCCGGATCTTCGACTTCTGGCTGGGCGGCAAGGACCACTTCGAGGCCGACCGCAGCGCCGGCGAGCAGGTGCTTGCCGCGTTCCCCGGCATGACGGAACTCGCCCGCGCCTCACGGGAGTTCGTCGGCCGCGTCGTACGCCACCTGATCGAGGAGGAAGGCGTACGGCAGTTCCTCGACGTCGGCACGGGGCTGCCCACCGCCGGCAGCATCCATGAGGTCGCGCAGCAACTCGCCCCCGAGGCGCGCATCGTCTACGTCGACCACGACCCCCTGGTCCTGGCGCATGCGGGCCGGCTGCTGACCTGGTCGCCCGAGGGCGCCTCGGCCTGTCTCCACGCCGACGCCCGCGACCCGGACCGCATCCTGGCCGGGGCGTCCCGGACGCTGGACCTGGACGAACCCGTCGGGGTGATGCTCATGGGCCTCCTCGCCCACATCGAGCGCTACACCGAGGCCCGGGCGATCGTGCACCGCCTGATGCAGGACCTCCCCCCGGGCAGCTGCCTCGCGATCCGGGACGGTACGGACACCGACGAGGCGTACAGCGCCGCCATGCGCCGCTACGGCGAGTCCGGTGCGCTTCCCTGCCGGCTGCGCTCCCCGGAAGAGATCACCCGCTTCTTCTCCGGACTCGAACTGGTCGAACCCGGTGTCGTTCCCGTCCCGCTGTGGCGTCCTTCCGCCCGGCAGCCCGCTGCGGGCGGCGCAGGTCTTCCCGTGCTGGGCGGCGTGGCACGCAAGTTGTGGTGACGCCCCGGGGGATGAGGGTGGTCACGCCGTGTGACGAGCCCGCACGGACAGCAGTGACGGCGGGCCCCCGGACTGCGGCGGCAGGCAGCGGGTACGGTTCACCAGAACAACTTCGGGCCCGCACCCGGCAAGGGCCGCCGCCGCGCAGGCAGGACGGCCAACTCGCTTTCGTGCAGGGCTCGTTGACGGGGCACGACCCGGGGATACCGACCAGCGAACGAGGGCTCGGAAGATGCGGATCCTGATCATCGGTGGCGGTATCGCCGGAAGTGCAGCTGCGCTCGCCCTGGACAAGGCCGGCATCGCGGCCACAGTTCACGAGGCGCATCCCGAAGAGGGCGCGGACATCGGCGCCTTCCTCACCCTGGCGAGCAACGGCATGCTCGCGCTCGCCCAGTTCGACGCCGCGGAAGCCGTCTCCGAGGTCGGTTTCGACCTGACCACGATGCGCATCACGGGCGACACGGGAACAGTGGTCTCCACGGTTCCGCTGGGCGAGGTCGACGACCCGCTGCGGCGCTACCGCTGCCTGCGCCGCGCCGAACTCGCCGCGGCCCTGCGGGCGGAGGCCGTCCGCAGAGGGATCCGCGTCGAGCACGGCAAGCGGTTCGTCAGCGCGGAGGAGGACGAGGACGGCGTCACCGCCGTCTTCGCCGACGGCAGCACCGCCCGCGGAGATCTGCTGCTGGGGGCCGACGGCATCCACTCCGTCGTACGTTCCCTCACCGACCCGGAGGCCACCGCACCTCGCTACGCGGGCCAGCGCGTGTTCTACGGCTACACCGCCGATGCGGCGCCGCCCAGCGAACCGGGGCGGATCGACATGCTCCGCGGCAGCTCCGCCGCGATGGGATACGCGGTCTCCCCCCAGGGGGAGACTTACTGGTTCGCCCGCGTCTCCGGCGAGGAACTCACCCGGGCCGAGATCGCCGGGACCACCCCCACGCAGTGGCGCGACCACCTCCTGCCGATGCTGCGGCCGGACGCGACGGCCGCGGCCGAGATCGTCGCAGCCACGGGGGAGCGTCTGACGGTGACCAACGCCAGCGACCTGTCGACGGTCACGCGGTGGCGTACGTCCCGGATGCTGCTCATCGGGGACGCCGCCCACGCCGCCTCGCCCGCCACGGGACAGGGCGCGTCCATGGCGCTCGAGGACGCGGTGGTGCTGGCGAAGTCGCTGCGGGACGCCCCCAGCACCGACGCCGCCCTGGAGACCTACGAGCAGCTCCGCCGCCCGCGCGTCGAGCGCAACACGGTCAGCAGCGCCCGGCTCACGACGCGCAAGGCGCCGAACCGCCTCCGGCGGACCGTGCGCAACTACCGGGACCGCTTCCGGCGGCCGGGGCCGCCGCCGTCCCAGGCGGACGACCTGCTGACCGTGCAACTGGACTGGGAGAGCCCGCTGCCCGTTGCCGCGCCTTCCGGAAACTGAGCAGCCAGGACCACGGCCGCCCCGCCGCCGCACCGGAGGAAGAGATGGCAACTCGGAAAGCCCTCGTACGCGCGCCCAGTTCACGTCTCGCGGAGGGCCTCGTCACACATGTGGAACGGGTGCCGGTGGACCGGGGGCGCGCGGTGCGGCAGTGGGAGGAGTACGTCGCGGCACTGCGGGACCACGGCTGGCGGATCCTCCGGGTGCCGCCCCGGGACGACTGCGCCGACAGCGTGTTCGTCGAGGACACCGTGGTCGTGCTCCGCGACGTCGCGCTGGTCTGCCGCTCCGGCGCTCCGACGCGGCGGGCGGAGACGGCGGCGGTCGAGGAGGCGGTCCGGGCGCAGGGTTACACCGTCCGGCGTCTTCACGCCCCGGCCACGCTCGACGGCGGCGACGTGCTCAAGACCGGCGACACCGTGTACGTGGGGACCGGCGGACGCACGAACCAGGAAGGCGTACGGCAGCTGCGCGCGGCCTTCGAACCGCTGGGCGCACGGGTCGTGCCCGTGCCGCTCACGCAGGTGCTGCATCTGAAGTCCGCCGTCACCGCCCTCCCCGACGGCACCGTGGTGGGGCACCCGGCGCTGACCGGTTTCCGTGAGCTCTTCCCCCGCTTCGAACCCGTACCGGAGGAGGCCGGAGCGCACGTCGTGCTCCTCGGCGACGACAGGCTGCTGATGGCGGCGAGTGCGCCGAGGACCGCGGAGCTCTACTCGGGATGGGGCTACGAGCCGGTCGTCGTCGACATCGGTGAGTTCGAGAAGCTGGAGGGCTGCGTGACCTGCCTGTCGGTACGCCTGCGGGACGCGCCCGCCGCCCCCTGACACCGGACCCGGCGGCGCGTCGCATGCGGGAAGGACGTGTGCCGGGCCGCGCCTGTTCACTCCACGGCGTCGGCGACGGTCCCGGACGGCAGGGAACGGAGCGCGACCTGGCGGATCTTCCCGTCGAGGGCCGCCGCGGGGTCGTCGGTGAAGCGGTGCAGCGCGACGGCCGCGGTGAGGATGACGTCGCACAGCTCGTCCGCGACGTCCGCCGCCGTGTGGGTGCGCCCCTTGCGCGGGTTCTGCCCGGCCGTACCGATGTACGCCTGCATCACCTCGCCCGTCTCCTCGCCCAGCTTCATCAGGCGCATCGCCGTCTCCTGCTCGCCGTGGCCGTTGGCGGTGTCCAGCCAGTCGACGAGGCGGCGGACAGTGGCCCACTGCTCGGGGGTCATCGGTCTCGTCCTCTCGGAGCGCGGTGGCGGCCGCACGCAGCTGCGGGACCAAGTCCGGCTCGGTCCCGCACCTCGGGTCCTCGGGCCGCCTGCCGCATCTCCACCGGGGAGGCTCACGGGGACATGCGCGGGGGCGGGCAGGTGTCAACTCACCGGCGCCGTCTCCTCGTTGTAGGCGTCCTCCAGCTCCCGCACGTCGATCTTCCGCATCCTCAGCATCGCCTTCATGACGCGTGCGGACCGGGCCGGGTCGGGGTCCCTCAGCAGGTCGGGCAGTGCCCTGGGGACGATCTGCCACGACAGCCCGTACTTGTCCTTCAGCCACCCGCAGGGTCCCTCCTCGCCGCCTTCCCCGAGCTTCGCCCAGTATCTGTCGACCTCGTCCTGGTCGGCGCACTCCACGTAGAGCGAGACGGCCTCGTTGAAGCTGAACTCCGGACCGCCGTTGAGCGCGATGTAGCGCTGCCCCGCCAGTTCGAAGGTGACGGTCATGACGGTGCCGGGCTCGCCGGGCCCCGCCTCTCCGTAGCGCTGCACGTCGAGCACCCGGGAGTCGGGGAAGACGGAGGTGTAGTGCTGCACCGCTTCTTCGGCCTGACTGTCGAACCACAGATGCGTCGTGATCTTCTGCATGTGCCGCCTCCTTGGCCGCCGTGCCCGTTCGTCTCGCCGGAGTGGACCGGCCGTCGCGCCGGTTCTCGTCACGTCACGGACCGGACGGCGTACGCCGCCCGGCCATCCGTCATCGCCAGGAGTCGGGGCCGCCACCGCGCCACTCGATCAGGTTCGGGTCGTCGAGCTGGATCTCGTCCTCGCTCAGGCCCGCATGCCGCAGGAACTCGGCGACGTCCTCCAAGCGGTACGCCACTCCCAGCTGCTCGGCGTGGGCCGTCACCCGTCGGCCGCCCTTGTCCGACGGAGGATGCACGACGATCGGAGGTGTCATGCCTTCCAGGCTGCTCCCACCCACGCGGAAACGCATCCCGGCGGGGCGGTCCGGGTGCTCTGCTCCGGGGACGGAGGGCCCGGGGCCGGACGCGAGGGGCCCTGTTGACCCGCTGTGAGCGGGGGCTACAGACTTCCAGCCATGACGATCACCAGACGGCCCGCACGGCAGAGAATCATCGGCGCCGCAAGAGCAGCGGCCTCGCGAGCCGTCAGCCCGGACGGCCGGGGGCGCGGCTCCCTCGTCGCCTTCGGCGCGCTCGCCGCTGCCGACCTCGCGGCGGTCGCGGGCGGCCGGCACCGCGGGATGAGCCGGGCGGCGAAACCCCTGCTGATGCCCGCGCTGGCCTCCTACGCACTGCGCCGGCGCACCGGCCAGGACGCGGAGGTGCCCAAGACGCTCCTCGCGGGGCTCGCCTGTGCGACGGCCGGAGACACCGCGCTGCTCTTCGACGAGCACGAGCCGGCCTTCCTGCTGGGCATGGCCGCCTTCCTGGGCACCCAGGTCAGCTACACGGCCGGCTACACCCGTCTCGGTGCGCTGCGCTCGGTCCGCCGGAAGCCGTGGCCGGCCGTCGGCTGTCTCGCCGGATGGGCCGCGGTGAACGCCGTGCTCGGTCCCTCACTGGAGAAGCGGCTGCGGATTCCCGTGGCCGGCTACAGCCTCGCCCTGACGCTGATGGGTGCCGCCGCGCTCGGCGTGGGCGGCCGGGTCGGAGCGGGCGCCGGTGCGTTCCTCGGGTCGGACCTGCTGATCGGGCTGCAGGCCGCCGGCCATGAGCTGCCGTCGCAGGAAGTGCTGATCATGGCGGGATACATCCTCGGTCAGTACCTCATCGTCACCGGCTGGCTGGATCGTCAGGGCGGCTGAAGCCGCCTGCCGGCCCGCCGGGGGACACGTTCCCCGGGGGGCTTCGAAGACCGCGGCCTCAGGGCCGCTTCCGGTTGCGCTCGCGTGCCACGACCTCGTCCAGATCGTGGATGCGGCTCAGGTTCCGCAGCTGCGGTGCCAGCCGCCAGTTGTCCGCGAGCCGCTCCTCGTTGCGGGCGAGGAACCACCAGTACCCGGCTGTGTACGGGCACGCGTCGTCGCCTGAGCGGGCCGTGGGCCGGTAGACGCAGTCATGGCAGAAGTCGCTCATCCGGTTGATGTACGCGCCTCCGGCCGCGTAGGGCTTCGTGGTGATCCGGCCGCCGTCCGCGTACTGGGACATGCCGATGACGTTGGTGGCCATGACCCATTCGTAGCCGTCGACGAAGCAGCGGTGGAACCAGTCGCTGAGGGCGGCCGGGTGCCACCCGCGCTGCAGGCCGTAGTTGCCGAGGATCATCAGCCGCGGGATGTGATGGGTCCAGCCCCGGTCGCGTACGTCCCGCAGCACGCTGGAGAGGCAGTGCGCCCGGACGTCGTCGGCGTCGAGTTCCGCGAACCACTCCGGCAGCCGCCGCCGCGCCCGCAGCGCGTTGCTCCGGGCGTACTTCCGCCCGAAGTGCCAGTACGTGTGCCACATGTAGTCGCGCCAGCCGATCAGCTGCCTGACGTACCCCTCGGCGCTGCGCAGCGGGACCCTGCCCGCGCGCCAGGCCGCCTCCGCGGCGGCCGCGCACTCGACGGGGTCCAGCAGGCCGAGATTCATGGCCGCCGAGAGAAGGCTGTGGCTCATGGCCGGGTCGCCGGCGAGCATCGCGTCCTCGTACGGTCCGAAGGCGGCCAGCCGGTGCTCGACGAAGTGGTCCAGCGCAGCCAGGGCCTCCGCGCGGGTCGCGGGGAACTGCCGTGGTCCGTCGCGGCCCACGAAGGAGAGTTCGCCGGCTGCCTCGGCCGCGTCGAGGTCGGCGCGTACCTCCTCGTCGATCTCGTCCTCTTCCGGACGGTAGGGCCCGGGCAGCGGAAGCCGCCCGTCCTGGGGCGGAGGCTCGCGGTTCTCCTTGTCGAGGTTCCACTTCCCGCCGGCGGGTGCGTCGTCGCCGTCCATGAGCGTGCCCGTCAGCGTGCGGGCCCTGCGGTAGAAGTGCTCCATCAGCAGTGAGCTCCCGCTCCGCCGGGCCGCCCACTCCTCGAACTCCTCGCGGGAGGTGGCGAATCCGCGGGAGGGCAGCACCGTCACCCCGTCGAGCCCCCGCACGAAGTCGGCGGCGGCCCGGGACGTCGGTCCGCAGACGCTCAGCGGTTCGCGTACGCCGCCGAGGGCTTCGCGGTAGGTCCCGGTGCGCAGGAAGTACGCCTGCTCGCCCAGCTCGGCCGCCCTGTGGCGCAGCGCGGACAGCAGCAGGTGTGCCTTCTGCCGGTGGAAGCGGCGACGGCGCAGCACCGCCCTCGACTCGATCAGCAGGACCGGCTGGTCCTCCCTGTCGAGGAAGTGCGGGCCGAGCTGGTCGGCGAAGCACCAACGCCGTTCTGCGTCTGCCATCCGTCCACAGTGCGGCAGCATGTCCGCTGCCGCACCGCGGGCTGAGCCGCCTGCGGGGAGCCGGCCCGGTACGGCTGACCGGTACGGCCGGCGGCCCGGTACGTCACGCCAGGCGGCCGAGCAGGCGCAGCGCCGCCGAACGGCCGGTCACGGGCACGGACCACAGCGGATGCCCCCGCAGACCCCAGGTCTCCAGCAGCGCGTTGGCGGCCTGGAACCCGGTGGTCGCCGCGCGTTCCATCAGGGCGACCGGCAGTTCGGTGCGGACCGCGTCTCCCGCGACGACGAGCCGGGCGTGGTTCGTGCGTACGGCGGGCCGGTGCTGATACCCCCCGACGGGGAAGTGCGGGCAGTCCGCGCGCCATTCGTGGCGTACGTCGAGAGCGGCGGCCCGCGCCGTCTCCGGGTAGATCCGGTCCAGCTCCTGCCTCATGCGTGCCTCGACGCCCCTGCGGTCGCACCCGGCGGGGAGGGCGTAGGCGTGAACTTCCACGACGGAGCCGCCGGTTCGTCCGGCCCAGCGTGCGGCTTCCCCCTCCCACCGGTCGAGGACGCTGACGTTGTCGACGGGTCCGTAGCCGCTCGTACCGAGGAATCCCGGCCTTCCGGACGCGACGGGACGGTCCAGCCAGTAGCGGGAGACGAGGAAGGGCGGGGCCTGACGCAGCCGGGCGACGCCCGCACGCCAACTCGCGTCGCCGAGGCCGGGGGAGGCGTGCACGAGACTCTGGAGTCCGCGGCTGTCGAGCGCGAGGACGGCGGCGTCGTAGCGCGCGTCCTCCTGGCCGCCGTCGCCCTGTGCGGTGGCGGAGGACAGCGCGAAACCCGCACCGTCGGGCACCGCCCGGTGCACGCGCCTCCCGGTGCGGATCGTGACGCCGAGACCTTCGAGGTGACGGGCGAGGGGTTCCCAGAGGGCAGCGGGGAACGGTTCGCCCGGAACGTCGAACAGCAGTCCTTCCGCCGATCCGAGGAAGTAGATGTGGAACATCAACACCAGCTCTGCGGCGGAGAGTTCACGCGGATCGGCGAAGAAGCTGCGGGAGAAGACCTCGAAGGCCAGATCGCGGGCCTCCTCGGGGAATCGCACCCGGTCCAGGAAGCTGGCCGCGCTGACGCCGTCGAGCTGCCGGTAGACCTCCGGAACGCGTACGTCCAGCAGCGCGAGAGCAGCCCGGGGGTTCATCCCCGCCATGCCGGAGAGCGTGAACGTGGGGCTTTGGGCGACGAATCCCAGCAGGTTCCACGGCGGGGTACGCGGCACTCGCCGGAAGCTGTCGCGGGAGCCGCCGCTGCGCTGCAGCGGGTAGTCCTCCAGGGGAACGAGTGCCGCGGACCCGGACCCGTGCCCCCGCCGCAGCAGGCTGCGCAGGTTGTAGTACTGCCGGAAGAAGGCGTGGAAGCCGCGGCTCATGGTCACGGTGGTGCCGTCGGAGAGCTGCGTGGGCCACCCGTTGAGGCGTCCTCCCAGCGTGTCGCGTTCCTCCAGCAGGTCGACGCGTACGCCCCGTTCGGCCAGGGCGGTCGCCGCGGCGATGCCGGCGATGCCGCCGCCCACGACGGCCGCATGCGGAACGGGATCCCCGGCGCGTGCGGCACCCGGCGCCGCCGGCCACAGGACGGCACGCCGGTCGCGGACGTGCGGCGGACGCGGTACGCCGCCGGATCTGCGCGTCACCGCCGGGCCTCCCCGGGATCGGAACGCGCGGCGTGCTCCGCCTCTCCGGGCGGGACGCCCGGCCCGGCAGGAGAGGTGTCCTCGGGCGGGCCGGGCATGACGGCCGTGGGCTGTCCCGGACGGCGCGGCACGAAGGGGAGGCCCGCCAGCGTGCGCAGCATGGGGACGACGGGTGTGCGCAGGCCGATCGCCCACTCCTCGGCCGCAGTCGAGCGGCCGTCGAGGAAACGCACCACCGTGTCCAGGGAGTTGCGGCGGAAGAGATCCGTGAAGAAGCCGGCCCCGTCGACGCGTCCCTCCGCGAGCGCTCGCAGCAGCACCGCGTCCATGGCGCGGTGCCGCCGGCTGTGGGGGTCCGGCGGCACCGGCGTACGTCCAGCGCGCAGGGACGCCGCGACGGCGGCGGTCTGACGCTGGATCGCGGCGAAGGTGTATCCCGTCGAGGGCCGTGTGGCGCCCCCGGCGGCACCGATGCGCAGGACCGACCTGCCCGCCCGGCGCGGAAAGTCTCCGTCGGTCATCGGGATGACGCCCTGTTCGGCCGCGGTGACCTCGCAGGAACCGAGGCCGCGGGTCTCCTCGACGTAGCGGCGCAGGGCCCCGTCGTACGCGTCCGCAGGCAGCAGCGACGAGGAGAAGACCGTGTACTCCACGAGCGCTTCGTCTGCGGCCAGCGGCAGCAGGTAGACGAACGCGAGTCCCCGGTGCGGCTGTCCGGTGCGGAAGTCCATCAACTCGGCTGCGGACGCGTCGAACCGGGGCCGTCCCGTCCGCAGGAACCACCCGCGGAAGTGCTGCAGCAGCGTGGTACGGGCGGGCGGCAGCCGCCGGGGCGGGCGGGAGTCGAAGACCCACCTGCCGCGCACGCGGAACGGCCTGCCGCCGGCGTCCACCGCGGCGACCTCCGCACCGCCCGGCACGTCGTACGCTTCGCCGGCCGTCCCGGTCACCCGTCGCACGCGGTCCGACTCCGCGAGACACGCCTCCAGCCGTCGGGTGTAGTCCCCCGAGCGGATCATCTTGTACGTCGCCCCGCAGGTGCCGGACGTCGACCGCCCGTCCCCGTCCGTGACGGACAGGCGCGTCCAAGAAGCGGTGACCAGGTCGTCGAACTCACCGGGCCCCTCCTCCCAGAAGCACCACGTCCGTGCCGGACTGCGCACCGGCCCCGACGGTGGCTCGATGAGCAGCACGTCCGGCGTACGCCCGGCCGCGGACCGGGCTCCGGCACCGCTCCCCGCGCCCGGCGTCCCGGTCACCAGCCGCCAGGCCAGCGACAGCCCGGCGGCACCGGCGCCCACCACCACGACCTCCGCGTCCACCACCGGGTCCGTCCCCGCTCCCGCTCCGTGCACCGGCTCCGGCACCGGGGTCCTTCCGGCCGCGGTCATCCCGGGAACCTGCCCTCACTGCGCAGCTGTCGGCGCCGCTCGGCGTACGCGAGGTCGTCACGCCACAGCCGCGCGGCGGCGCGCTTCACGAGCGGCCGCAGCAGCGGCGCCATACGGCGTGCGGCGTCGAAGCCCCGCCGCTCCGACGTGGCGAGCACCGCCTCGACCACCGCCGTACGGGGGCGGGGGTGTCCCGGTGGCGTCAGGGGAGTCGCGTGGGTCTCCACCACGGAGGTCGCCCCCTCTCCCTCCAGGATGTGCATCACGACGGTGCGGGGCTCCGGCGCGGTGAAGGCGGCGCGCACGGGGATCCCGGTGCCCGCGGGGAGCCGGTAGGCGACGTCGACGACGAAGCGGTCGCCGTTGTTCGGATCGGGCTCCTCCAGCACCGTGAGCCGGGTGAAGGCATAGGGGTGGAACCACGAGCCGTGCCACGGGTCGAGGCGGTTGGCCACGACGTCCTCGGGCTCGCAGCGGCCCGCCTGCGTGGTCACCGCGTCGAGCGTACGGCCGGGCTGCGGACGGGCCGGCAGCAACGGCGCGGGCGTGGGCGCCTCACCCCCCGCCCGGTCGAGACGCACCCATGCCAGGACGCCGTCGTCGTGAGCGGGGAAGGGCTGCCAGTCGCCGAGGCCGTCCTCGCCGAGGGCCAGGCCGTGCCAACGGCAGACGAGGCGTCCCCCGCACAGCGCGCTCTCGCGCAGCGGAGCCCCCAGGTGCGGGCAGGCGCCGGGGGCGGCAACCAGCGCACCGGAGGCGTTGCGCCACGCGACCAGCTCGACTCCCGCGACCGTACGGCCGGTCGGCCGGCTCGCGGGGATGTCCCGCGAGGCGCCGATCACGTACCAGTTGCCCGAGGGCCGGTTGACGGCTCGCTTCAGCGCGTCCGCGATGAGGGAGGGACGGGCGGCCTGCCACGTCGGCGACTGCCGTTCCCAGGGCGGTGCGGGGGGCAGCCGCAGGGGGCCGCGCCGGCTCGGGTCCTGCTTCATGACATCACCTTCTTCTCCGGTGCGCCGCCGTCCCCGTCGCCGTCCCAGCCGCCGCCTCCGCCGTCCCCGTGGCGGGCGGCGAGCGGTCGGGGCGTGCGCCGGGCGTCGCTCCACGGAGGCGGCGTCGGCAGGGGCTCGTGCAGCGCGTGCCTCGCACGCAGCGCGACGATCCGGGCGAGCGCGGGCACCACCGCCCGCGCTCTGCGCCGGCGCGGAACGACGGTGCGCCGGTGGATGATCGCGCAGTCCGCCTTCTCGATCTCGTCGAGGATCGCCCGGTAGAGGACCAGGGCGGTGCCCACGCACGGGCGGGAGACGGGGTGGAGCATGGGGATGCCGTGCGCGGCGTGCCCGTAGATGCGACGTGTCGTGGCACTGAGCTCCCGCAGAGCTGCCCGTACCCGTTCGTCGGTGCGGCGGTGGAGCCGGCACCAGCGCAGCAGTGCCAGGTCCACGCCGTGCGCGCCGAGCAGGTCCTGCGGAAGATAGACGCGGTCGCGGTCGAGGTCCTCGCCCACGTCCCGCAGGAAATTCGTCAACTGGAAGGCCAGGCCGAGGGATTCGGCATGCGGTGCCGCTTCTCCCAGGGGCACGACCGTGCCGAGGACCGGGAGCACCTCCAGGCCGATGACGGCTGCCGAGCCGTGCATGTAGCGGCGCAGGTCCTCGAAGGTTCCGTACTCGGTGACGTGCAGGTCCATGCGCATCGAGTGCATGAAGTCGGTGAAGTGCTGCGGGTCGATGCCGTACCGGGTGACGGTGTCGGCGAGCGCTGCGACGACGGGGTGGTTGCTGTGTCCGGTGCGCAGTGCCGCCCGCAGTTCGGAGTCCAGCCGCATGAGCCGGGCGGCTCGTTCCTCGGGGGTGAGCGCCGGATCGGAGGCGTCGACGATGTCGTCCGCCCAGCGTGCGAAGCCGTACAGGGCGTGGACCGCGGGCCGCTGACTCGGCGTCAGCAGCCGCGTCGCGAGGAAATACGTCTTGCCGTGACCGGAGTTCAGTTCCCGGCACCGTGCATATGCGGAGCGCAGCGCGGGGTCCTCGATGCCGGCGGCGCTCAGCTCACGCGAGGTCATGGGCACCTGCCTTTCGCGTGGCGGAGACCGCCGGTGCGGCCGGGGCGTGCGCCGGTGCGCCCGCCGGCGTGCGGCGGTGGACGCCCGTGACGCGGGCCGCCGCCAGCTTCCCGGAGATGATCACGGTGGGTACGCCGACGCCGGGAGTGGTGCCGCAGCCGGCGAGCACGACGTTGTCCCACCCGGCCGGGAGGTTGCGCGTCCGGAACGGGCCCGTCTGCGCGAAGGTGTGAGCGGCGGAGAAGGGAGTGCCCGCCGCGTGGTGCTGTGCGGCCCAGTCGGCGGGCGTGACCAGACGGTCGACCTCCAGGTCGTCGCCGAAGCCGTCCAGCCCGCGGCTCTGCAGCACGGAGACCAGGCTGTCGCGGTAACGGGACGCGATGGCGGACCAGTTGTGCGGTCCCGTCGCGAGGTTGGGGCAGGGTGCCAGCACGTAGTGCAGATGACGGCCCTCCGGTGCGAGGGACGGGTCGGTGGCGGTGGGGCAGGTGACCAGCAGTGAGGGGTCGCTCATCAGCTCGCCGGAGCGGGTCAGTTGGCGGAACGTCCGGTGCCAGGCGTTTCCGAAGGAGAGGGTGTGGTGGGCCAGGCCGGGCCAGTTCCGCCGTCCCCCCGTGTGCAGCACGACGGCTGACGGCGCGTAGCGCAGCGGCACGGCACGCCGCGGTGCGCCGCCCAGCAGACGGTGGGCCACCGGGAGATCGCAGGTGAGGACCAGCGCGTCGCACACGTAACGCTCACCGTCCGCCGTACGCACGGCGCTCGCCCGCCCGGTCGCCGAACGCTCGACCGTGGTGACGGTCGCGCCGTAGCGGAACGTGACACCGGCCCGCTGCGCGGCGGTAGCCATGCCGCGGGGCACGGCGTGCATTCCGCCCCGCGGGAAGTGCACACCGGCGACGGTGTCCATGTAGGCGATGACGGCGTAGGCGGCCAGAGCGCGGGTGGGCGGCACCCCGGCGTAGAGCGCCTGGAACGAGAAGATCCGGCGCAGCCGCTCGTCCTGTACGAACCGTGCGACCCGCCCGTACCAGGTGCCGAAGCCGCCCAGGGCGGCCAGTCTGGCCAGGTCGGCCGTCAGCAGACCGAAGGGCGAGTCGAAGTTGGCGTCGATGAAGGACCGCATCTGCACGCGGTACACCTGCTCCAGCCACTGCCGCAGCCGCCGGTAGCCCTCCGCCTCCCGTCCGCCCGCGGCCCTGCGGACCTCGGCCTCCATCGCCTCGGCGTCGGTGTGCACGTCGATGTGCGAGCCGTCGGCGAACCGGCCGCGGTAGGCGGGATGCAGCGGGACCAGCTCGATGTGATCGGACATCCGCGACCCGGCTGCTGCCATGGCCTCCTCGATGAGGTGCGGCATGGTCAGCACGGTGGGTCCGGTGTCGAGGCGGTAGCCCCGGAGCTCGATGCGCCCCGCACGCCCGCCGGGTTCCGCCGCGCGCTCCAGCACCGTGACGTTCCGGCCCGCACCCGCGAGGTGCAGCGCAGTCGAGAGTCCGGAGAGGCCCGCGCCCACGACGACGACACGGTCCGTACGTCCGCGGAGCGTCCTCATCGGCGCGCTCCGGTCAGGGGGGACGTCGCCCGGGCGGGGCCCGGAGGCCGGGGAGGTCGGGTCCCGGCGGGGCCCGGAGGCCGGGGCGGACGGGGCGGACGGGAAGCGCACGGGAGGCAGGAGGGGCGTGCGGAACCGTCGGCGGTGCCGATGGGAGATCTGGTGGGTTGATGCCTCACGACGACTCCTTCCCAGCGGGTGCGCTGGAGACGACAAGCCGGGCTCTCTCCGCCGCACCGCCCGGCCGCGGAGGGTTCTGCGTGCGACCGGGGAGGGCCGGTGCGGGACCGGGAGTCCACCGTGGCTCCTGGCGCGGCCGAGGCCCGCCGATGGCGCGCCGGTGGGCGGGTGAAACGAGTGAGGAGACATCCACCGGCCTGCCGCGGACCCCGCCCCGGACGTCACGCACACGGGTGAGCCGGCGGCCGCAGGGCGTGAGCGGGGAAGCGGGGGGAACCCGGCCGCCCGCGACCCAGTGGCTCCGAGGAGAAGGAAGGTCCGCGATGAGGCACGACGAGTTCCTCGCCCAGGTGCGCGAGCGCGGTGAGTACCACGACCAGAAGGAGGCCGAGGAGATCACCGCGGCCGTCCTCGGCGTGCTCGCGTCCCGGATCAGAGGCAGCGAGGCGACGGACCTGGCCGCACAGCTGCCCGAGCCGCTGGACCGGCCGCTGCTCGACGAGTCCGCGGCGGAATCCGGGAACTTCGGCGTGGAGGAGTTCCTGCAGCGGGTGGCCGGACTGACCGGCGCACGGCCGCGGACCGCCGAATGGGACGCAGGCGCCGTGCTCTCCACGCTCGGCGAAGCGGTCTCCGGGGGAGAGCTGAACCAGATCATCAGCCGGCTGCCGTCCGGATACGCGCCCCTGTTCGGCAAGCCGGAGCTCAGCGGCTAGCCGGCGTCGCGGCCCCGAGAAGACCGGCCGGACACCTCCCGGCCGGCGACTGCTCCGCAGCAGTTCCCCGGACCCGCCGGGTCCCTCACGGCACGGCCGGGCGGCCGCCGCCCGGTCATCAGCCTCGGCGGCCGAACGGGCAGTGCCCTCCCTCTCCACGGACCGAGAAGGGGCAGCGCGTGCCGGATGTTCCCCAGCCTCTCGCCGACCTCGCCCGGCGCCGCCGCGACCCCGCGTTCGTACAGACGGTCCGTTCCACCGCAGCCGCCGTCCTCAGCTACCTCGCCGCACTGTGGCTGAGCGATGCGAAGGTTCCGCTGCTCGCACCCCTGACCACCCTGCTCGTCGTCCAGGTCACGCTCTACGCCACCCTCACCCGCGGCATCCGCAGGGTGAACGCCGTCGTCGCCGGCGTACTGGTGGCCGTCGGATTCAGTTCCCTGGTCGGACTGAGCTGGTGGTCGCTGGGGGTGCTCATCCTCGCCTCCCTGACCGTCGGCCACCTCGTCCGCGTCAAGGAGTTCGTCCCCGAGGTCGCCATCAGCGCGATGCTCGTGCTGGGCGTCAGCGTGACGCGTGTGGCGGACACGGCGCTCGACCGCGTGCTGGAGACCGTGATCGGCGCGGTCGTCGGGCTGCTCTTCAACGTCTTCTTCGTCCCGCCGGTCTGGACGCAGAGCGCGGGGGAGTCCATCGAGGATCTCGGCGCCCGGCTCCGCCACCTTCTGCGTCTCATCGGTGAGGAGCTCGACAGTCACAGGCCGGTCGAGGACGCCGCCGACCGGCTGGCGGAGGCCCGCCGTCTCGACCACGACGTCGTGGAGGTGGACGCCGCTCTCGTCCAGGCCGAGGAGAGCATGAAACTCAACCCGCGGGTCAAGGAGGGCCTGCTCTCCCGGGTCGTCCTGCGCACCGGCCTGGACACCCTGGAGATCTGCGCGGTCGTCCTGCGCGTCATGGCCAGGACGTTCACGGACCTCGCCCGCACGCACAAGACGAAGCACCTCGTCACGGAGCAGGAAGCCACCGTCCTCGGCGAGGTGTACTCCCATCTGGACGGTGCGCTGCGGGCGTTCACCGTGCTCGTCACCACCGAGGTCAGCTCCCAGGCGGACACCGCGGAGGCCCGGCTGGTCGAGGAGCTCTCGGGCGCTCATCTCGCCAGGGACCGGCTCGCCCTGCTGCTGCTGGACCGCGTACGGCGCGACCCGGAGCAGTGGCAACTGCGCGGTGCTCTGCTCGCCCAGATCGACCGCGTCCTGGACGAGCTGTCCGTGGAGAACCGCTCGCAGCGCCTCGCGGAGGAACTGGACCGCTACACCCGCGAGCAGTCCCCGAAGCTTGCGCGGATCGTGCAGTTCATCCCGTTCCGCAGCCGTCCGAGCCGCCGGCGCAAGGAGAGCTGACTGCGGGCGCAGCCCGACCGGCCGGGCGGGGCAGCCCGTCGCCGCGCCCCGCCGGGTATGCCCGCCTTGCCCGATCTCAGGCCCTCCGCGTCCGCGTTCTGCGCGATCAGTGGCGCACGACCCCTTCCCAGGTGCCCGGCAAGGGCAGCACAGTGCCCGTCACGACGGTCCGCCACGGCGCAGCAGTCGCCTACGGACCCCACGGAGTCGCGACGCCGAATTGGAGCACCTGCATGGAAGCGATCGAGCCGGCATACGGCACGGCCACGCTGCTGCTGATGGCCGCGGGAGCAGTCGCCCTGCTGCTGTTCCTGATCATGAAGGTGAAACTGCACGCCTTCATCGCTCTGGTCCTCGTCAGTGTGGTCACGGCCCTGGCGGTCGGCTTCCCGCTCGCCGACATACCCGACGCGATGATGTACGGCTTCGCCGACACGATCGGGCCCGTGGCGCTGCTCGTGGCCTTCGGCGTCATGCTGGGCCGGCTGCTGGAGGTCACCGGCGGCGCGCAGGCCCTGGCCGACACGCTGATCACCCGCTTCGGCGAGAAGCGCGCACCGCTGGCACTCGGCGTGGCCTCGCTGCTCTTCGGCTTCCCGATCTTCTTCGACGCAGGACTGGTCATCTTCCTCCCGATCATCCTGACCGTGGCGCGGCGCTTCGGCGGCTCGCTCCTCCTCTACGCGCTGCCCGCCGCGGGGGCCTTCGCCGCCATGCACGCCATCGTCCCGCCGCACCCGGGGCCGGTCGCGGCTGCGGAGGCTCTCGGGGGCAGCATCGCCGTCACGATGCTGGTGGGCATCCCCATCGCCGTGGTGGCCTGGTACGTGGGCGTGATGCCCGTCGCGCGGTACCTCGGCGCGCGTATCCAGGTCTCCGTGCCCGAGGCGCTCTTCGGTGAGATGAACGACGGCCGGGACGACGCGGCGGAGCAGGACGCCGAGGAGGGAACCGGCCCGGGCCGGGGGACTCCCGCCTTCGGCACGGTTCTGCTTCTTCTGCTGCTGCCGCTCGTGCTCATCTCGCTCGGCACGGTCATGGAGACCCTCGTCACGGCCAAGTCCGTCGACAAGGACGCCGCCTGGGTCGCCTTCCTCAGCCTGCTCGGCGACACCCCGGTGGCCCTGATGACCACCGTCCTCGTCGCGATCGTCGTGCTGGGACGCCCCCGCGCGTCCCTGTCGAAGATCACCAAGCTGCTGGACGACGCCCTCGGTCCGGTCTGCTCGATCATCCTGATCACCGGCGCCGGCGGCATGTTCGGCGGAATCCTCGAACTCAGCGGTATCGGGGACGCGTTGAGCGGATCGCTCGCCGGCCTCGGCATGCCGCTGATCGTCCAGGCGTTCATCATCTCCACGCTGCTGAGGGTCGCCCAGGGCTCCGCCACGGTCGCACTCACCACCACCGCGGGACTGATCAGCGGAGCTGTCGGGGAGGCGAACCTGGGAGACTTCCAGATCGCCCTCCTCGTCGTCGCCGTCGCCGCAGGCGCCACCGTGCTCTCCCACGTCAACGACTCGGGCTTCTGGCTGGTCAGCCGCTTCTTCGGGATGGACGAGAA
Source organism: Streptomyces ovatisporus (assembly GCF_042653885.1). Lineage (NCBI taxonomy): Bacteria > Bacillati > Actinomycetota > Actinomycetes > Kitasatosporales > Streptomycetaceae > Streptomyces > Streptomyces ovatisporus. The sequence continues at coordinate 248,572 of NZ_JBHSFH010000013.1, read as the reverse complement.
GACCACGCTGAAGACGTGGACGGTGATGGAGACGACACTCGGCCTGACGGCCTTCGTCGTCGCGGCCGCTCTGTGGACGGTCACCTGAGGCGTTTCCCGCGCGGGGGCGCCGTGGACGCCCCCGCGTCACGCAGCGCCGCCGGAACGGACGGAGCGGGAGCCGCGGGTCGCCACGGCCCTCCTGGTCACCCGCCCCAGACGGTCGTCCACCCCGTCACTGCGAAGGTCACGGCCGTCGCCGCGCAGATCACCGCGTTCATCGGGACCAGCCGGTCCGTCAGACGGACGTCCCAGGCCCCGACGTCCCCCGAAGCGAGCCGCACCACCGGTGACAGGGCGCGTCCCAGACTGAAGCCGATGCCGCCGGCGACCGCCGTCAGGATCCCGTCCCCCGCGAGCAGCACACCGAGCGCGATCACGTACGGCGCACTCGCCGACACGTAGGTGCGCACACCCGTGCCGAGTTCGAAGCCGAACTGCAGGGTGCCGCGCATGAGGTCGCGCTGCAGGACGTCCTGCGGGATCTGCCGGGCGTTCTGCGGCATCGGGAACCGGAGCACGCCCGTGTCACGCAGCAGCGCCACCAGGGCCGCTACGACGATCATCCCGTGCCGCCACTCCGGCGGGACAGGTGAGAACAGACCGGAGAACAGCCAGAGCACCGTCGCCGACAGCAGAGCGCCGAGGAGCAGACCCGCGGTGAGAACGGCAAGCACGGTGGCCTGCCGGTGAAGTGCCCGCCAACCTGGCGTGGCCAGCGCGTACGCGCTGTTCCGCGTTCAAACGGACCCGGAGAGCGAGAAGCCCGCGAGGCCGCCGGTGACCGCCCAGGTCAGCGCGGGTGAGTACAGGGCCGCACAGACGGCCGCCACAGCCATCACCGCAGTCACCGCTGCCGGGTCGGTCGACCGCTCGCGCCAGGCTCCGACGGCGTCACCGGTGCGCTCGGCACGGTCGGCCATCAGGCGGAGCCCGTCATGGTGCGCCACGTCTCCGGTCCGACGATGCCGTCCGCGTCGATCTCGTGCCGGGTCTGGAACTTGGTGACACCGTCCTGGGTGGCCGGACCGAAGACGCCGTCGACGGCCACGTCGTAGCCGTGCTTCTTGAGCTGCTGCTGCGCTCCGCGCACCGCGTGGTTGCTGTCGCCGTTCCGCACGGTCACCGCCAGTTCGGGCCACGTGGCGGCGTCCACCGTGCCGGAGTCCCCGAGCCCGGCGGCGAGTTGGAACGCCTTGACCTGGGCCTCGGTGTCCGCGCCGAAGATGCCGTCGGCCTCGGTGGTGAAGCCGCCCTGGGTGAGCAGGTGCTGCACCGTGAGGACGTCGGGGCCCTTGGCGCCGCTGGCCACCTTCGGCCACGTGACGCTGCCGGGGCAGCCGCAGTCGGTGGTGTAGCGGCAGATGGACCGTACCCATCCCGACTCCGTGCTGCGGTAGCCGTCGTGGCAGCGGCGCTCGATACCGCAGCCACAGCTGCCGCACGGGCCGGTGAACCGCCACAGCCAGCCGTCGTAGGTGCCCGAGTAGCACTGGTTGGGGCGCAGGGTCCAGGTCACGCCGTCGTTCTTGTGGAAGCCGGCGTGCTCGCCGCTCTCGACACAGGCCTCCGCGAACACGGTGCTCGGGCCGCAGCCCGGTGAACAGTCGTGGTCGGAGGCGTACGACGGGCAGTCGCCGGTCCAGATGTCGTACCCGTCGGCGTACGCCTCGCGGGTCACCGAGAAGACGCCCAGCGCGGCGAAACCGACGGCGGTCGCGGCCTGGACGAAGCGTCGCCGCGGCAGAGCGAATCCGGCAGGGGTGCGCACGCGGCTCCACGACCCCCGGGGCCGGGAGGCGGGAGCGGATGCGGCCGGACCGCCCGGCCGGCGCAGCATCGGGATGTCGTCGAGGGAGGGCATCAGGAGCTCCTTACCGGGCCGGGAAGTTCGGGATTCAGCAACTCCAGCAGCGCCGAGGGGGAACCCACCGGCTCCGAACGCGCCACGCGTCCGGCCGTGTCGACGATCACGGCGTACGGGGTCGCGAGGGCGTCGTACGCCTCGAAGAGATCCACGCGGCCGGCCAGGACCGGTACGGCGGAGCCTGCGGCGCTTACCGACGGCTCGGCGTAGACGGCCCGTACCGCGGGTCCGTCGCCGCCTGCACCCTCGACCCAGTCGTTCGCCACCGCCAGCACCTGCTCGCAGGTGCTGCAGGTGTCGCTGAGGAAGAGGAGGACGGCAGTCCTGCCCTCGCCGGCGATCTCACCGATTCCGGGTGCCGGACGGCCGGGCTCGATGCCCGCCCGCTGCGGGGGAGCACCTCTGCCGCCCGTCCCGGACCTGGACAGCTGGTGAACCTGACGGACGAGTCCCGCGACCACGAATGCCAGCAGGGCGATCGCGATCCAGGAGGCGATGAGCGCGCTGGTCACGAAGTCCACGGTGACGTGTCTCCTTCGGCCGGATTGTGCAGGGCGAGCGGCAGGAACCACAGCAACCCGGTGAAGGTGAGGGTCGCGAGCGCCACCGTGATCAGCTCGGCCGGGTCGGCGAGCAACGGAACGGCCGACTCCGCCAGAAGGGCGCCGACGGCGGCGAGCAGCGCGTAGACGAGCGCGCGGCCTGCCGCCCAGCCACTGACGGGAATGTCCGTCCGGGAGCACCCGCAGGGGCCGCCGCGACCGGTGGACAGGACGTACCGGAGGTAACCCGCGTAGGCGCCGAACAGCGCCGCGCTCGCGGTCATCACGGCCACGAAGCCGGTCCGGCTGCCCCCGGCCACCGCGGCCAGGCCCGCAGCGCCCAGGAGCCCTTCGGCCACGGGCACGGCCGCGGTCACGACGGGGACCGCGCGACGGGGCAGGACCCGGTGCAGGCGCAGCGCGTCACGCAGTGCGGCGGGACCGGTCACATGGGCGGTGCAGCCGGTGAGCAGGCTGAGCAGCACGATGCCGGCTGCCACGGGGGCGAGGAATGTCGTCATGCGGTCAGTCCGCGATGCGCAGGGTGAGTTGGCCGACCCGGTCGGGTACGCGTTCGACGTCGGTGTGCGCCAGCGGGACGACGGTCGCCCACACCTCGGGGGCGGCCAGGACGAAGAACGGCTTGCCGTCGGAGAGCGTGTCGCGGTACAGCTCACCGTCCCCGACCGTGACGCCCTTCCAGGGCGGAAGCTGCGCGGTGTGCTCCGCCGTCACCCTGGACATCTCGACGAGGCCGAGGCCCGGGACTTCCTTGATGATGCTCGCCGGGCCGGCGAACCGGCTGCCTGCGGCCGGTTCCGGGGTCAGGGTGATGCCTTCGTCGTGTTCGGCGATGTGGAGTGTCCGCAGCATTCCGAGCACGTCGCGCACAGTCAGCCGGTACAGGCGGGTCACCAGGCAGAACCGCTTGCCCTGCCACACCACCAGCATGGGCTTTTCCACGGTCTTGGACTGTGCGTCGTATTCGCTCTTGACCGCTGTGCGCAGTGTCCCGCCCTGGAAGGACAGTTCGGAGTCGAACTCGGTGATGCCGAGGGACGCGGCGATGTTCTCACCGAGTCCGGCCGGTCCGGCGGTCAGCTCCACCAGCCTGCCGTCGACGGTGACTTCGGCGACGGAGGTGAAGGGCAGTTCCAGGTCGAGTGCGCTCGCGAGACGGTACGCGGTGCCGTCGAGGGCACGATGGTCGACGGTGGCAGCCGATGCCATGTCCCTCCCCTGTCACGATTGTTGGGCGGAGGGTAATGACGCCGCTCAGTCTTTGTCAATGTACAGTCAATTTCTGGCCCGCCGGCGGCCCCGCACGACGAGCGGGTGGCGCCCGCGGGGGCGCACCTCCCCGATGACGGGATGCCCCGGCAGCTCTCCCGCGAGCAGCAGCCCGCCGGAGGTCTGTGCGTCGGCCAGCAGCAGTCGTTCCTCGCCCGAAGCGGACCCGAAATCCGTGAACGGGGTGATCCAGTCGAGATTGCGCCGGGTGCCGCCGCTGACGAAGCCGTCGGCGACGGCCTCCCGCGCACCGGCGAGACAGGGCACCGCGGAGGAGTCGACGACCACGGTCACCTCCGCCGCACGGGCGATCTTGTACGCATGGCCCAGCAGCCCGAATCCCGTCACGTCCGTACCGGACCTGATGCCGCGTTCCACGGCGGCCCGCGAGGCGTCACGGTTGAGGGCCGCCATCGTCTCGACCGCCTCCGGAAAGACCGTGCCCGTGGCCTTGTGGCAGGCGTTGAGGACGCCCGTCCCCAGCGGTTTCGTCAAGGTCAGCGGCAGACCGGGGGCCGCGGCGTCCAGGCGCAGCATGCGGTCCGGGTGCACGACGCCGACGACGGACATGCCGTACTTGGGCTCCGGGTCGTCGACGCTGTGCCCGCCCGCCACATGGCAGCCGGCGGAGTGAGCGACGTCCCGCCCCCCGCTCAGCACCCGGGCCGCCACATCGAGCGGCAGCGCGTCCCGTGGCCATCCGAGCAGGTTGACGGCGGTGACCGGTGTACCGCCCATCGCGTAGACGTCGGAGAGCGCGTTCGCGGCGGCGATGCGGCCCCAGTCGTACGGGTCGTCGACCACCGGTGTGAAGAAGTCCGCCGTGGTGACGATCGCGCGTTCACCGTCGAGCCGTACCACCGCCGCGTCGTCACCGCCCCCGTCGAGGCCGACCATCAGCTCCAGGGCCGGGTCCACGGCAGCCCCGTGACGTCCCGACAACGACGACACCAGCGAATCCAGCTCGCCCGGCGGGATCTTGCACGCGCAGCCGCCGCCGTGAGCCAGCTGAGTCAGTCGTGGCATGTCGTCGGATCGCAGCTCGTCCATGGGCGGTCAACCTACTGGGGTCTCCGCCGGCACGGGAGGGACGCCTCCGCCGACTGCCCTCGGGGGACGCGTCCCGTCGGCCCGGGTGGCCGCGGTGGACCGTGCCTCCACGAACGGCGCGCGCTGCGGCGGCAGTTGAGGGACGCTCCGCCGCGGAACCTATACTGCCCGGCGGAGGCGGGCAGGTGCCTGGTGGCCCTCACGGTCTTCAACACCGATGTGGCCGGGAACCCCGGCCAGGCGGGTTCGATTCCCGTACGCCTCCGCCGGAGGTCGGATGGACGACGACAGAAGACGAGTGCCCCGTACAGACGCCGTACTCGCAGACCCACGAGTCGCGGCCGCATGCGACCGGCTGGGCAGGACCCTGGTGAAGGAGGCCGTCACGGCCGCGCTGGGGCTGGTCCGCCAGGGCCGTCTGGATGCCGGACTCGCTGCGGAGACGGCCCTGTCCATGCTGCCCCCGACCGCCGCCCGGCTGCTGCCGGTCATCAACGCCACAGGCGTCGTCGTCCACACCAACCTCGGGCGCGCGCCCCTGTCCGCTGCGGCGCGTGAGGCGCTGGCAGCCGCGGCAGGATGCACCGACGTCGAGTTCGATCTTGCGGCCGGGCGGCGAAGCCGGCGCGGGGAAAGCGTCACGGCGGCTCTTGCAGAGGCGGTCGCCGACGCGGAAGCGGTACACCTCACCAACAACAACGCCGCGGCCCTGGTGCTCGCCGCGACCGCACTGGCGCAGGACCGGGAGATCGTCATCAGCCGAGGCGAACTCGTCGAGATCGGGGACGGGTTCAGGATTCCGGAGCTGCTGGAGTGCACCGGAGCCCGCCTCCGTGAGGTGGGCACGACCAACCGGACCCATCTCGACGACTACGCCGCCGCGATCGGCCCGGCCACCGCCTTCGTCCTCAAGGTGCACCCGTCCAACTTCGCGACGACCGGATTCGTCTCCTCCGTAGGAGTCGGCGAACTCGCCACCCTGGGCGTTCCGGTGGTCCACGACATCGGCTCCGGCCTGCTGAGGCCGCACCCCGTCCTGCCGGACGAACCCGACGCCACCTCCGCGTTGCGTGCCGGTGCGAGCCTTGTCACCGCCAGCGCCGACAAGTTGCTGGGCGGCCCTCAGGCGGGGCTGGTCCTGGGCAGCGAAGCCCTGGTCGCCCGGCTGCGGCGGCATCCGCTGGCCAGGGCCCTCCGCGTGGACAAACTGGCCCTGGCCGCACTGGAAGCCACTTTGCGCGGGCCGGCCACTCCCGTCGAACAGGCGCTCACCGCAGATCCCGCCCGGCTGCACGCACGGGCGGAATCTCTCGCGAACACGCTGCGCGGCAAGGGCATCGACGCCACCGCCACCGCGACGGAGGCGCGTGTCGGCGGAGGGGGAGCTCCCGGCGCCGTCCTGCCGAGCGCAGCGGTCCGTCTGGCCCCTGAGCTGGCCGCACCCCTGCGGACCGGGCGCCCCGCCGTGGTCGGACGGCAGCACGGCCGCAAGCTGCTGCTCGACCTTCGGACGGTCCAGCCGCAGGACGACGACGCGCTGGTGGCCGCGGTGCTGGCCGCGCAGCCCGGGACCCACTGACGCCGTGTTCGTCGTCGCCACGGCGGGTCACGTCGACCACGGCAAGTCCAGCCTGCTGCGTGCCCTCACCGGCACCGATCCCGACCGCCTCGGCGAGGAACGCAGGCGCGGCCTGACCCTCGATCTGGGCTTCGTGTGGACCCGGCTGCCGGACGGACAGCCCCTGGCGTTCGTCGACGTGCCGGGCCATCAGCGATTCATCGCCAACACACTCGCCGGAATCGCCACCGCACCCGCCGTCCTCTTCGTCGTGGCGGCGGACGAGGGCTGGATGCCCCAGTCCCAGGAACACCTCGCCGCCCTCGACGCGTTCGGTGTCCGCACGGGTCTGCTGGCGGTGACCCGCGCCGACCTCGCCGATCCGGACGCCGCCCTCGCCGACGCCCGGGAACGCCTCGCGCTCAGCAGCCTCGGGGAGGTCGACGCGGTGGCGGTGAGCGCACGCACGGGCACCGGCCTCGACGAGCTCCGGCACCGGCTGCGGGCCCTGCACGACGGCGGCCCGCCGGCGGACGCCGCCGCTCCCGTACGGCTGTGGCTCGACCGGGTGTTCACGGTCGACGGTGCGGGCACCGTCGTCACCGGCACGTTGACCGCCGGCCGGCTCACTGTGGAGGACCAGCTCGAACTCGCCCCCGAGGGCAGACCGGTCACCGTACGGGGGCTGCAGTGCCTGGGCGCCGAAACGGACACGGTGGCCGCACCCGCACGCGTCGCCGTCAACCTGCGCCGCACGCCCCGCGAGGCGGTGAAGCGGGGCAACGCCCTTGTCACTCCCGGGGGTTGGTGGCGTACGGACGTGGTGGACGTCCGCCTGGACGGGGGCGAGGCAGTGCTCCCGGCCGAACCGCTGGTCCACTGCGGAACGGCGGTGACCAGCGCCCGGGTGCGGCCCCTGGGGCCGCGAGCCGCCCGGCTCCGCCTGCGGACGCCGCTGGACCTGCACATCGGCGACCGGCTGCTGATACGTGACCCGGGGTCCCGGGTGCTGACCGGCGCGGTGGTGCTGGACGTCGCTCCGCCGGAGCTGACTCGCAGGGGTGCGGCGGCAGCCCGCGCCCGGCGGCTGGCGGCCATGACGGAGAGCACCGATACGGCCGTACAGCTGCGGCGCGTGGGCGTGGCCCACCGGGACGACCTGCGCGCGATGGGCATCACGGTGCCCGAGTCCGGAGCCGTGCTCCGTCCGGATCCCGGCAGCGCGGAACCGGGCGCGGAGCCCGGCGGCGCGGAACCGGGCGGCTCCGCCTCGAACAGACCGTCCCCAGGCGTGCCGGCTGCCGGAGAGTGGCTCATCGACCCCGGGCATGCGGCCGAGCTGCGGACGAGACTCCACGACGCCGTGTCCGCGCACAGCCGGGCACAACCCCTCGAACCCGGCCTCCCGGTGGCCGAAGCACAGCGGGAGCTCGGCCTCCCGGCGCCGGCGCTGGTCGAGGCCCTGGCGGGAGAGCGACTGCTGGTGCGCAACGGCAGGCTGTACCGACGTGACGCCCCGGACCGCCTGCCGGCCGCCCTGCGGGAAGCCGCCAGGGAACTCCGCGCCGACTTCGACGCCGCGCCGTTCCGGGCGCCGACGGAAGCGCGCCTGAGGGAACTCGGCCTGACCCGCCGGGCGCTGGCCGCACTGGTCCGCGAGGGCGTGATCGCACGCTACGGCGATGTGTGTCTGCCGCCCGGAGCGGCGGACCTGGCGGTGGCCGGACTGCGTTCCCTCCAGGGGCCGTTCACCGTGGGGGACTGCTGCCGGGCGCTGGGTACCAGCAGGCGGGTGGCCGTCCCGCTGCTCGAGCACCTCGACCGAACGGGCGTGACCGAACGCGGCGCCACCGGCCGCCGTACGCTCAAGGACGCCTGACCGTACGAGTCGGCGAGTGCCGCTCCGCCCGGGACATCCCTCGCACCGGCACGGATCGGCGCGGCTTGCGAGCCCTGGGGAGAGGGGCCGGCTCAGGGACCGGTGCACACAGCGGACGCCCGCCCGGCGAGAGGCACCGGGCGGGCGTCGCGACATGGAACTCGGCGCGGGGGCTTCGGATCAGATGCCGCAGCTGGGCGCCGACCAGAAGCGGCCGTCGCCGCCCGCGACGTGGGTGTGGTCGTCGTGACCCGGGTAGCCGGGGCCGAGGATCTCCGTGAAGCCGTGGTTGCGGGCCGCCTGGGCCAGGGCGCAGAAGCCCTGCGAGCCGGCGCCGAGGTCGGCCGCGTGTCCGTACATGTGGCGGCTGTTGGCCGCGCCGCCGACCGCGCTGTTGCAGGCGACGCTGCGGAAACCGCCGTTGACGGTGATCGGCTTGTCGCCCATGGCGTGCCTCATGGCCTGGAGTTTCCACATGGTGACCAGGGCGTTGGCGCGGGCCGTGGCGGCGCTGACCTTGCCTCCGGACCAGTCGGAGTTGCAGTTGTTCAGCTCGCCGTAGGTGAAGTTGACGGGGGTGCAGTCGTCGTCCTGCAGTTCGTAGAGCTTGTTGAAGGTCTGCGGGCCGGCGACGCCGTCGGCGGACAGGCCGTAGGCCGACTGGAAGCGCTGCACCGCGGCCTTGGTGGCCGGGCCGAACTGGCCGTCGATGGCGAGCTGGCTGCCGGTCCCCGGATACCCGGCGACCCTGATCTGCAGCTGCCGCACCGCTTCACCCGACGCGCCTTCACTGAGCGTTCCGTTCCAGGTGTAGCAACCGTCGGTGACGGCGACGTCAGCGGCTGCGACAGGTGCGGAGCTTGCGATCGCCGGCACGGCTGCGGGGGAGGCGAGCACCATGCCCGCACCCGCGAGTACCGACAACAGCACTCTGACAGAACGTGAACTCATGTGGGGTTGCCTCTCCTTGAACGGTGGCACCGAATAGGAAGGCATGAGAGTGGCCGCTTTCATAGCCATTGTCAAGAACACGTCAAGAACGAGTCAAGAAGCAGGGAAACCGTCATTGGGCGGTCGAGTCGGGAAAATGCGCCCCGGTCATGACATTGCGTGGCGGTCCCGCCCGGGCTGGAGGGATCTCCGCCCGGCGGGGGAGCGCAGGACGTTCTCCGCCGGTACTTCGACGATCCGTGCTCGCGGAATCCTGGAGCAGGCTCTCCGGCCCGACCTGAACAAGATCGTCCGATTTCGGTCACGTGGTGCTGTGCACGGCACGGCGGGAGGTGAAAATCCCTGGCCGACAGGGTCTTTCTGGTGTCGGGAGGGGGACTTGAACCCCCACGCCCTGTAAAGGGCACTAGCACCTCAAGCTAGCGCGTCTGCCATTCCGCCACCCCGACAAGGTGCACCGCCCGCCATCGGCTTGCGGCCGACACAACTTTAACACCCGATCGGAGCTCGCCGATCACGTCGCCCTCCCGCCCCTTGGGGCCCTGCCGGGGAAGCGGGAGTATGGGAACGGACCCGTGCTACGAGGAGGCAGTGTGAACCAGTCGAGCCCTTCCCCGACCGGTGACGGCGGGAACGCCGAGAGCGAGGTCGTCGACCTCTGCCGCGATCTCATCCGGATCGACACCAGCAACTACGGCGGCAACGAGGGCCCGGGCGAACGTGCCGCCGCGGAGTACGTCGCGGAGAAGCTCGCCGACGTGGGCCTGGAGCCGGAGATCTTCGAGTCCAGCCCCGGCCGGGCCTCGACGGTCGCACGCATCGCCGGTGAGGACTCCTCCCGTCCCGCCCTTCTCATCCACGGCCACACCGACGTGGTGCCCGCCAACGCCGACGACTGGACGCACCACCCCTTCTCCGGCGAGATCGCGGACGGCTGCGTCTGGGGCCGCGGCGCCGTCGACATGAAGGACATGGACGCGATGACCCTGGCCGTCGTGCGCGACCGGCTGCGCAGCGGCCGCCGCCCCCCTCGCGACGTGGTGCTCGCCTTCCTCGCCGACGAGGAGGCCGGCGGTCTGTACGGGGCGCGGCACCTCGTCGACAACCACCGCGACCTCTTCGAGGGCGTGACCGAGGCGATCGGCGAGGTCGGGGGCTTCTCCTTCACCGTCAACGAGAACCTGAGGCTGTACCTGGTGGAGACCGCCCAGAAGGGCATGCACTGGATGCGCCTCACCGTGGACGGCACCGCGGGCCACGGTTCGATGACGAACAAGGACAACGCCATCACCGAACTGTGCGAAGCGGTGGGCCGGCTGGGCCGCCACAAGTTCCCGGTGCGCGTGACGAAGACCGTACGGTCCTTCCTCGACGAACTCTCCGACGCGCTCGGCACGGAGCTCGACCCCGAGGACATGGAGGAGACCCTCGCGAGGCTCGGCGGCATCGCGAAGATCATCGGCGCGACGCTGCAGAACACGGCGGCACCCACCCAGCTCGGCGCCGGCTACAAGGTCAACGTCATTCCCGGGCAGGCCACGGCGCACGTCGACGGACGTTTTCTGCCGGGCCACGAGGAGGAGTTCCTCGCCGACCTGGACCGTGTCCTGGGCCCGCGGGTGCGGCGCGAGGACGTGCACGCCGACAAGGCCCTGGAGACGAGCTTCGACGGAGCCCTCGTGGAGGCCATGCAGACGTCCCTCAAGGCCGAGGACCCCGCCGCCCGCGCCGTGCCGTACATGCTGTCCGGCGGGACCGACGCGAAGTCCTTCGACGATCTGGGAATCCGCTGCTTCGGATTCGCCCCCCTGAAGCTGCCGCCCGAGCTCGACTTCGCCGGAATGTTCCACGGTGTTGACGAGCGAGTGCCCGTGGACGGACTGCAGTTCGGTGTGCGTGTGCTGGACCGATTCCTCGACCAGTGCTGAAATGCGGTAGCAGGTAAGGAAGTTGAACGGCACGTCCCGTGAGGGGCGTGCCGTTCGCTCTTTGTGCGGCCTATTCGGGCGACTGTGCGTAAGTCCCCGGAACGAGTGAATGGCTGCGTCCACTCGTACCCGCGTTACTCCGTCCTCGTTACAAGTGATGCGGTTCGCGGCTTGAACCGCGATGCCAACGAGGAGGAATCATGATCAAGAAGGTCGCCGCAGTCGCGGCTGCCGCCGGAGGCCTGATGCTTGCCGGAGCAGGCGTGGCCGTCGCCGACGGCACCCAGGTCTCCAAGGGGCCCGGCGTGCTCAGCGGCAACAACGTGCAGGTGCCCGTCGACATCCCCGTCGAATTGTGCGGCAACACGATCTCGGTGCTCGGGGACATGAACCTGGCGGGCGGCACCTGCGCCTGAAGCCGATTCCTCAACGCGGGAGAAACGAAGCCGTAAGGCCGGAGTGTGTGCGCACCTCCGGCATGAAGGCTTTTCCCGGGCGGCGCGAAGAAAGGCGCCGCCCCCGTTGAGCGCCCTTGAAACACCCACTGGCAGAAAGCAAGGCAGGGGAAGAAACACATGCGACAGGTCACAAGGAAAGGCCTGATCACCGTGGCCGCGGCGGGCGGAGTGCTCGCTGCGTTCTCGGGAGGTACGGCGTACGCGGACGGGGCCCAGTCGGCCTCCGGCTCAGGGATCGGCTCGGGCAACAATGTGCAGGCGCCCGTCGACGTCCCCGTGAACGTGTGCGGCAACACGATCACCGTTCTCGGTGCCCTCAACTCGGCATCCGGCAACTGCGCGGGCTCCGGCGACGGCGGCTCCGGGCAGGTGAGCGACACCGGCAGCGGTACCGGCATCGCCTCCGGCAACAACGTCCAGGCTCCGGTCAACGTGCCGGTGAACGTGTGCGGCAACACCGTGAGCGCTCTCGGAAGCGGCAACGGTGCGGGGGACTGCGGAGGCTCGGGCGACGCGCCCGTGGACCCGCCGGAGACTCCCGGCGAGCCGGGTGACCCGGAGGAGCCGGGCACCCCGGACGAGCCGGGTACCCCCGATGAGCCCGGCACCCCGGACGAGCCGGGCACGCCCGGCGAGCCCGGCGGCGAGGAGGGGGGCATCACCCCCGACTCCGAGACGGACGTCCGTGCGGAGTCGGAGCCGGTCGGCGAGCTGGCCCAGACCGGGTCGGACAGCCTCGGCATCGCCGCGTCGGCGAGTGCGGGTCTGCTGATCGGCGGATTCGTCCTCTACCGGCGGGCCCGGGTCGCGTCACGACGCTGACCTGGAGCGTCTGAAGAAGGCGGAGCGGGCACCCCACGGGTGGTGCCCGCTCCGCTGCTTGTTCTCTTGTCCGCTCCTGCGCTCACCAGGTGGCGCGGAGCTGGCGGATGATCCGGCGGCGCAGCCGCACCCTGCGGCTGCCGTCGGGGTAGAGCCGCGTACGGGCCAACTCCCAGTGCCCGTACTCGGCATGGTCGGTCAGCAGTCTGGTCGCAGCCTTGCGGGAGACCCCGCGAGGAACGTACACGTCACGAAATTCGTATTCCGGCATCCCATCTATTGTGCGGGCAGAGGACGGATGCGGATAGCGTCTGCACTATGTCTGATGCTGCGCAGCCCACCGCTGCCGACGTACGTGCCGCCGCCGATGCAGTGAAAGCCGCGCTCGACCGGCATCTGGAAGCGGTCGAACGACGCGCGGAAGGTGCCACGGAAGGCAGCGAGGAAGGTGCCCACGACACCGCTGTCTACGCGGCGTTCGACGAGCTCGCCGCTGCCGGTGAGGCCTACGACGAGCTGCTGTACGAGAGGTACGACGAAGTCACGCCTTTCGAGATCCCGGGCGGGGACTCGATGCCGGCGTACACCGGCCCCGAGGTGCCCAGCGCCCTGACCGTGCTGATCCGGCGGGACTACACCGTCGTGGAGCCGCAGCGGCTGCTCGCGCAGGCACAGCGCGTCACTGACCTCGATCCCGACTCGGCCGACGACGAGACAGCCGGGACGTCGGCGGGCAGCAGTGTGCACGCGGCGCTCGGCGTCCTCTTCGGGGAGTACGAGGCGGACGAGATCGCCACCCGGCACAAGGAGTTCGGCCTGGACGAGGGCGATTCGACGCTGTGGGTGTCGGCGGGCGACGAACCGAGCGAGCCGGGGGAGTGGCTCAGCGCACCGTTCGACCAGGCGGACCCCGAGCGCGTCGTCTGCCGCTTCGACGTCAGCGCCGTCTTCGACGAGACCGACTTCGAGGCGTTCGACGAGGACTGACGGAGCGCGGGGTGGACGCCCCCGCAGCGGCCCGCCCGTGTCGGGGCCGCGTCACCGGGTGAGTGCCTGCGGGTGCTGTGGCCGGGAAGGTTCACCGGGCGTCGCGTGCCGGCGAACCTGCCCGTCCACATCGTCAGTCAGGCGTCCGGCCCGGCCGCGTCCGTACCGGTGTCCCCGCCGCCCTCCTCCCGCGTCTGCTCTCCGGAGGGCGGCGCTGCGGCGGCGGCAGCCTGCTGCGCGGACTGCTTCAGCAGCGTACGGAGCCGCGTCGTGCGCTCGGGGGCTGTGACCGAGGCGACCGCCCGCGGCAGGGCGTCCTCGGCGCCGTGGACCACCGAGAGGTGCCGTTCACCGCGGCCGAAGGCCGTGTAGACCCACTCACGCGTCAGCGCCCCTGTGGCGTCCCCCGGCAGTACCACCACAGCCGCGGGCCAGCGCGTGCCCACCGCCTGATGGGCAGTGACCGCCCAGCCGTGGCGGACCGTGCCGGCCACGCGCTCACGCGCCACGAGGACGCTCTCACCGGTGCCCGTGTACTTCACGCGCAGCCCCTCCTCGTCGCCCGAGACGACCACCGCGGGCGACGCCAGGCCCGGTGCGGGGGTGTGGACCACCCGGTCTCCCGGGTCGAAACCGCCGAAGCGGCCGGGGCCGGGATGCAGCCGTTCCTTCAGTGCGGCGTTCAGCGCCCGGGTGCCTGCCGCGCCGCCGTGCCCCGGGGTGATGACCTGCGTCTCGCCCGCGGGAACGCCCAGCGCCCGGGGAACGGAGTCGGCGACGAGCTGGACGGTGCGGTGGACGGCTTCCGGGGCGTCCCGTACGGGCACGATGACGACCTCTTTCCCGGGGGCCTCGACCTGGGTCAGCTCTCCGATCCCGATGCCGGAGACGAGCTCGCCGACGGGGCCGGGGTCCGGCGTCCGGGAGGCGATGCGGGGGCACGCCCCGGACGACAGCACGTCGGCGAACACCTGGCCGGGGCCTGCCGACCCGAGCACATGGGGGTCTCCGCTGAGCACGAGCCGTGCACCGTCGGGGAGGGACTCGACGAGAGCCGCAGCCGTCTCGGCGTCCAGTTGTGGAGCGTCGCAGACGATCAGCAGATCGAGTGACCACGCGCCGTCCTCGTCCCTCGCGGGACCCTCACGGCCTTCGAGCAGCCCCGCGACGGTGACGACGCAGGCGCTCGCGTCCCCGCCGCTTGAGCCGTCCCCGCCTCCGTGTTCGCCTGAGCCGGCGTCACCGCCTGAGCCGTCCCCGTCGGCGGGGACGAGCCGGGCCAGGCGGGCCCGCCCGTCGTGACTGTGCGCCGCCGCGTACGCCCTCAGCCCCGACCGCCGGGCGGCGGCGAGGAGTGCGGCGGGTTCGGCGCGGGCGGCGTCGCCGCCGGTGTGGACGGTCAGGCCGTGCCCGGCGACCGTCCGGATCAGCTCGGCAGCCGAGGGGGAGGGAGCGGAGGAGGCGGCGGCCTCCCATGACTCGGGGCTGCCGGGCCCGCCGCCGGTCCCGCCCCCGGAAGTCACCGCGCCCGAGGCGTCGCCGTCGCCGGTGGCGCTGCCCGTCCCCCGCTGCTGGTGGGCCCCGATCACGCGGGCGAGACCGTCCGCCAGGCTCTCCTCCGCGAGTGCGTACCGGTCGAGCCCGAGCAGCAGCTCGACGGGGCGTTCCTCCCCGGCCCCGTCGGCCGGTCCGTCCGCCCCGCCGGTCTCGGCGGGGGCGCCGCGTCCCCCGCCGGGCATGGCGTCGAGTGCGTCCTCGAAGACGAGAACGGCGCCCGAGTCGACGGCAGTGCGGACCGCCTCGTCCGGCTCCGGAACTCCGTGCTGCGAAAGGCCCTTGGCGAGCGCCGCAGGCTCCAGCGCCGTGTGCCCGGCGAGCGCCGCACGCTCCAGCAGCCACACGACGAGCGCCTGGGCGCGACGTTCGTCGCCCGGCCCGCACTCCCCGCCCAGCAGGGTGCGGGCGAAACCGTCGGCCTGCTCCGGACGGACACCGGGGGTGGCCAGCAACTGCCACGGGTCGGTGCGCAGCAGCTCCGCCGCGGCCTCGCCGAGCGCCTCGACGACCTGTACGGCCATCCCCTCCGGTGCTCCCCCCTCCGCGAGGACCGCGCGCAGGTCCTCCGGCACGCTCACGGGGCCGCTTCCCGCGGGCCCTGCGGAGGCCGGACGGCCCGCGGACGCGGCGGGCGGCGCCTGGCGCGGTGCGCGCCGCGCGGGTGCGGCCTGCGGTCCGGAATCGGCGAAGAAGGACGCGGCGGAGCGCTCGCCGCTCTCCACCGCCCTTACGGCCGCGAGGAGTTCGGCTGCCTTGTCGTCCGTCACAGCTCGCTCCAGTCCTGGTCGGGGTAGCGGTGCACCGGCGCCGACACGTCGTCGAGCGCTCGGCAGATCTCGTCAGGAAGGCTAAGGCCCTCCACTGACAGAGCCTCCGTGAGCTGCTGCGACGTACGGGCACCGACGATCGGGGCCGTGACGCCCGGCCGGTCCCGCACCCATGCCAGGGCGACCTGCAGGGCGGAGACAGCCAGGCCGTCGGCGGCCGTGGAGACGGCGTCGACGATGCGGTCGGCGGTCTCGTCCAGATACGGGGCGACGAAGGCCGCCAACTGCTCCGAGGCGCCGCGGGAACCGGACGGCGGCGCGGCCCGGCGGTACTTGCCCGTCAGCACGCCGCGGCCCAGGGGGGAGGAAGGCAGCAGGCCCAGGCCCAAGTCCGTTGCTGCGGGCAGGAGTTCACGTTCGACACCGCGCTGGAGCAGGGAGTACTCCATCTGCGTGCTCGCCAGCGTCGTGCGCGTCCCGGGGGCGGCGAGCTGCCAGGTGGCGGCCTTGGCGAGCTGCCAGCCGCTGAAGTTGGAGACCCCCACGTACCGTGCCCGCCCGCTGCTGACCGCGATGTCGAGTGCCTGAAGGGTCTCTTCCAGCGGTGTGCCCGGGTCGAAGGCGTGCACTTGCCACAGGTCGACGTAGTCGGTGCGCAGCCGTTCCAGGGACGCGTCGAGAGCGGCGAGGAGATGGCCGCGTGAGCAGTCGAAACGCCGGTCGGGGTCGGGCACGCTGCCCGCTTTCGTGGCGATGACGAGATCGCGCCGCGGCACGAGCCCTTCGACGAGCCTGCCGAGGAGGTATTCGGCGCCTCCGTCCGCGTAGACGTCCGCGGTGTCGACGAGTGAACCGCCCGCCTCCCAGAACGTCTTGAGCTGATCCGCGGCGTCCCGCTCCCCCGTGTCACGGGCCCAGGTGAGAGTGCCGAGGCCGATTCGCGATACGCGCAGGCCGGTGCGGCCCAGATGCCTTGCCTCCATGGGCGTTGAGGTTACTTGCGGGCGCACGTTACAGTCCCTCGGACAGAGACGTTACTGATCAGTAAGGGGACCACATGCGGCTCGGTATCAACCTCGGCTACTGGGGCGCGGGGATGGACGCGGACAATCTCGCCGTCGCCAAGGAGGCCGACCGTCTCGGGTACTCCGTGTGCTGGGCCGCGGAGGCGTACGGATCCGACGCCCCCACGGTCCTCTCCTGGGTGGCCGCGCAGACCGAGAACATCGACGTCGGCTCGGGCATATTCCAGATCCCCGCCCGTACGCCCGCCATGACGGCCATGACCGCCGCCACCCTCGACTCGCTCTCCGGCGGGCGCTTCCGGCTCGGCCTCGGCGTCTCGGGGCCGCAGGTCTCCGAGGGCTGGTACGGGGTGAAGTTCGACAAGCCGCTGTCGCGCACCCGGGAGTACGTCGAGATCATCCGCAAGGCCATGTCCCGCGAGCGTCTCAGCCACGAGGGGCAGCACTGGACCCTGCCGCTGCCCGACGGGCCGGGAAAGCCCATCAAGCTCACCGTGCACCCCGTACGTGAGGAGATCCCGCTCTACATAGCGGCGATCGGCCCGAAGAACCTGGAGCAGACAGGTGAGATCGCCGACGGCGCCCTGCTGATCTTCTTCTCCCCGGAGCACGCCGAGGAGACCACGCTCCAGCATCTGCGCGCGGGGCGCGAGAAGGCCGGCAAGGGCCCGGGGCTCACCGGCTTCGACGTCTGCCCGACCGTGCCCATGGCGGTGGGGGAGGACGTTCCGGCGCTGGCCGACCAGTTCCGTCCGTACACCGCGCTGTACGTCGGCGGCATGGGCAGCCGCAAGCAGAACTTCTACAACCGCCTTGCGCAGCGCATGGGTTACGAGAAGGAGGCCGCCGAGATCCAGGAGAAGTACCTGGCCGGCGACAAGGAGGGCGCGGCGGCGGCCGTACCGCACGCACTCATCGACTCCACCACGCTCGTCGGTCCCGTCGAGCGCATCGCCGAGCGCATGCGTGGCTACGCCGAAGCAGGTGTGACGACGCTCTCCCTCGCGCCCGCCGGGTTCACGCTCGACGAGCGGATCAGCGGGCTGCGGGCGGGAGTCGAGGCGCTGGAGCGTGCGGGAGTGGCGTCCTAGCTGCGGGCCGCCGGGACAGCGTTCCGGACTTCCGCCGCGAGCCCCGGGTGCCGGAGTGGCCGGGGTGCCGGACATGCCTGCGGCCGTGGTGGGGGCTCGGGGGTCTTCCCCGCCACGGCCGTCACGCAACTCAACGTCACGCGTGCAGAACGGTTACGCCTCCACCGCGGACGCCCCCTCGCCGGAGCAGTCCGCCGCGGCCGCTTCCCCGCAAGCTCCCGTTTCCGCGTCGGCGTTCCGTCACATCCAGCCACGGTGCTTGAAGAAGCGGAAGAGCATCAGGCACGCCGTCACGATCAGCGCGATCGTGGCCGGATACGCCCACACCCAGTGCAGCTCCGGCATGTGCCGGAAGTTCATGCCGTACACACCGGCGATGGCCGTCGGGATGGCGAACATGGCGGCCCAGGCGGAGATCTTGCGCATGTTGTCGTTCTGCCGGACGCTCATCTGCGCGAGATTCGCCGAGAGCATGTCGGACAGCAGCCGGTCGAGGCTGTCGGCCTGGTCGTGGACGCGGGTCAGGTGGTCGCTGACGTCGCGGAAGAACGGGCGGGACTCCTCGTGCACGAAGGGAACGCCTGAGCGCGTCAGCCGTTCCAGGGGTTCCGCCAGCGGCCCGGTCGCCCGCCGGAAGCCCAGAACCTGCCGCTTGAAGCCGTAGATGCGGCTCGCGGTGTCCCGTGCGGAGTGGCCTTCGGGGGCGAAGACGTCCTCCTCCAGGCCCTCAAGGCTGACCTGCAGATCGGCCGCGACCTCCATGTACTGGTCCACGACGGCGTCGCTGACGACGTACATCACCGCCGTCGGACCGTGCCGCAGGACCGTCGGGTTCCTCTCCAGCCGCTCCCGCACCTCACCGAGCGGATTGGCCTCGCCGTGCCGCACCGTGACCACGAAGGAGTCGCCGATGAAGAGCATCACCTCGCCGGCGGAGACGGTCGCGGTGGACTGGTCGTAGGAGACGGGCTTCAGGACCAGGAAGAGGGAGTCGGAGTAGACCTCCAGCTTGGGCCGCTGATGCGCGTGGAGAGCGTCCTCGACGGCGAGCGGGTGCAGCCCGAACTCTTCGGCGACGTGGTCGAATTCGGCTTCGGTGGGCTCGTGCAGGCCTATCCACAGAAAGGCGTCCCCCGACTCCCTGGCCTCCGCCAGCGCGTCGGAGTAGTCGGACGGGCGCTCCATGCGCAGCCCGTCCTTGTAGATGGCGCAGTCCACGATCACGACAGGTCATTGTGCCCCGTCGTCGCAGCTCCAACCACCGCAGCGGGATGCAGGACCGGCGGTACGGGCCGCTCGCTTACGCTGGCAGGCATGCCCACGCTGATCCTCGTACGGCACGGCCGCTCCACCGCCAACACCTCCGGACTGCTCGCCGGCCGCACCCCGGGAGTGGCCCTCGACGAGTACGGGCAGACGCAGGCCGGGGCGCTTCCCGGCCGGCTCGGCGCACTGCCGCTCTCCGCGGTCGTCAGCAGCCCCATGCAGCGCTGTCAGGAGACACTGGCCCCGCTCGCCCGTGCCCGCCCGGACGTGCCCGTGCACACCGACGAGCGGATCTCGGAGTGCGACTACGGGGACTGGAGCGGACGCAAGCTGGCCGAACTCCTCGAAGAGCCGCTGATGACGACCGTGCAGCAGCACCCCTCCGCCGCGGCGTTCCCCGGCGGGGAGTCGATGCGCGACATGCAGGCCCGGGCGGTGGAGGCCGTGCGGGAGTGGAACAGCCGGATCGAGGAGGAGCACGGCCCGGGGGCGCTGTACGCGATGTGCTCGCACGGCGACATCATCAAGTCCGTCGTGGCCGACGCCCTGGGAATGCACCTGGACCTGTTCCAGCGCATCTCCGTGGGCCCCTGCTCGCTCACCGTCATCCGCTACACCGCGTTGCGGCCCTTTCTGCTGCGACTCGGCGAGACCGGGGAACTGGACTCGCTCGTACCGCCGGAGCCCCCCGCGGAAGAGGCGGAGGGAGCGTCCGCGGAAGGAGCCTCCGCCGAAGACGCCGGAGACGCTTCACGGAAGCCCGGCGGGGAAGACAAAAGCCGCGCGCAGGGCAGCAACGCCACTGTGGGAGGCGGCGCTTAAGCACGAAGATCGGCAGGCGCAGTAGGGTGCCATTGACCGAGTAGACGTCGACGACAACGGAGCAGGACGTGTCCCGTCAGGTGTTCCTCTACGACCCTCCGGACCGATTCATCGCCGGTACGGTCGGGCTGCCAGGACGGCGCACCTTCTACCTCCAGGCCTCGGCTTCGGGCCGTACGACGAGCGTCGCGCTGGAGAAGGCTCAAGTCGAGGCACTGGCCGAGCGGATCGACGAACTGCTGGACGAAGTGGTGCGGCGCTCCGGCGGCAACGCACCCGTGCCGGCCGTGGCTCCCTCCGAGATCGACGACAAGGAGCCGCTGGAGACACCCGTCGAGGAGGAGTTCCGCGTCGGGACCATGGCACTGGCCTGGGACGGCGACGGCGAGCGGATGGTCGTGGAGGCGCAGGCCATCGTCGAGCTGGAGGCCGACTCCGACGAAGACCTCGCCGACGCCGAGGAACGCCTGCTCCAGGACGACGAGAACGGCCCCCCGATGCTCCGGGTGCGGCTCGACGGAGCCATGGCCCGCTCCTTCGCCAAGCGGGCTCTCGAGGTGGTCAACGCGGGTCGTCCGCCGTGCCCGCTGTGCAGCCTGCCGCTCGACCCGGAAGGGCACGTGTGCCCGCGGCAGAACGGCTACCGGCGGGGCGAATGAGCAAGCAGGCCGAATCCGCTTCTCCGTCACGGCCGGGCCGGCCGTCCGGTTCGCCGGCGGACGACGAGACGCGCCGCCACCTGGAGCGCGGCTCGCTGACGGTGCTGGGACGGATCCGGGAAGCCTCCAACGCCGTGCTCTTCGGAGCGGTCGAACACGAAGGCCGCAGCGTGCCGTGCGTGTACAAGCCGGTGGCGGGCGAACGTCCGCTGTGGGACTTCCCCGACGGCACTCTCGCGCAGCGCGAGGTGGCGGCGTACGAGATCTCCCGTGCCGTCGGCTGGGACCTGATCCCCGCCACGGTCCTGCGCGAGGGGCCCCACGGACAGGGAATGTGCCAGGCATGGGTGGGGCCGCTGCCCGGCACGGACGACGAACCCGCCGACGAACCCGCTGACGGCTCCGGCGGCGGTTCCGGTGACGGTTCCGGTGACGGGGCGGCCCGGGCGCCCGAAGCCTCCCGCGACACCGGAGTCCCCGAGGACGCCGGGGACGTGGGGGAGGACGCGGACGCCTCCGCGGGCGAGGGGCTCGGAGACCTGCTCGCCGTGGTCGAGGGTGACGAGCCGGGCGCGGGCTGGAAGACCGTCGGCCACGTGGACACCGGCGGTGTACGCCCTGCACTGCTGGTGCATGCCGATGACGCACGGTTGCGGCGGCTCGCCGTCGTCGACGCCGTGATCAACAATGCGGACCGGAAGGGCGGCCATCTCCTGCCCGTCCCCGGGGGCCGGCTGTACGCCATCGATCACGGCGTCACCTTCCACGTGGACGGCAAGCTGCGCACTCTGCTGTGGGGGTGGGCTGGCGAGCAGCTCACGGCGGAAGCCGTCGCGGCACTGCGTGAACTGGCCGCGGAGCTGGCCGAGGGCACCCCGCTCACTGCCCGGCTGTCCGAACTCATCACCCCCGGGGAACTCGACGCCCTGCGCAAGCGGGTCAACGCGCTGCGCAAGTCCGGACGGCACCCGCTGCCCGGTGGCGACTGGCCCGCGATTCCCTGGCCGCCCGTGTAGGGCCTTCCGCCCGCCGAGTCCGGTTCCAGGTTCCACTCCGGCGGGCGGTGCTGTGCGCCTTGGGCGGAGTCGAGCGGCGTGCAGCGAGGGTCCGTAGGCGCAGGGGGAGAGCAACGGCGGGGCAGTGACGGGGCACCGGCAGGCAGGAGACAAGGGCGCGATACCCCGCAACCGCACCCGACCCGCCGTCAAGGCCGTGTATCAAGCCATTCACGCAACTTGCTCATCTCTCGTCCCCGTCCGCCCGAGATGCCGAACGGCTGTCCGGGTTAGGCTCGTGGAATGCATGCCTGGCCCGCTCCCGAGGTCCCCGCCCTGCCTGGTCAGGGCCGCGACCTGGAGATCCACGACACCGCGACCGGCGGGCGGGTGACCCTCGCCCCGGGTCCCGTCGCCCGCATCTACGTCTGCGGCATCACGCCCTACGACGCCACACACCTGGGGCACGCGGCGACGTACAACGCCTTCGACCTCGTACAGCGCGTGTGGCTCGACACCAAGCGGCAGGTGCACTACATCCAGAACGTCACCGACATCGACGATCCACTGCTGGAGCGGGCCGGTGTCACCGGCGAGGACTGGACGGCGCTCGCGGAGCGTGAGACCGCCCTCTTCCGTGAGGACATGACGGCCTTGCGGATGCTGCCGCCGAGGAACTTCGTCGGAGCTGTCGAATCGATTCCGCGCATCGTGCCGATGGTCGAGAAGCTGCTGGAGCAGGGCGCGGCGTACGAACTGGACGGCGACGTCTACTTCTCCGTCGACGCGGACGCCCACTTCGGCGAGGTCTCGCGACTCGACGCCGAGACCATGCGGCTGCTGTCCGCCGAGCGTGGCGGCGACCCCGAGCGGCCGGGCAAGAAGTGCCCGCTGGACCCGATGCTCTGGCGCGGGGCCCGCGACGGCGAGCCCCGGTGGGACGGAGCCTCACTCGGCCCGGGACGTCCCGGCTGGCACATCGAGTGCGTGGCCATCGCTCTGGAGCACCTGGGGATGGGCTTCGACGTACAGGGCGGAGGCAGCGATCTGGCCTTCCCGCACCACGAGATGGGCGCCTCGCACGCCCAGGCGCTCACCGGCGAGCACCCCTTCGCGCAGACGTACGTGCACGCCGGAATGGTCGGTCTGGACGGCGAGAAGATGTCGAAGTCGAAGGGCAATCTCGTCTTCGTCTCACAGCTGCGCCGCGACGGCGTCGACCCCGCCGCGATCCGGCTCGTCCTGCTCTCGCGCCACTACCGGGAGGACTGGGAGTACAGGGAAGAGGTGCTCGACGAGGCCCGCTCCCGGCTCGCCCGGTGGCGCGCCGCTGTCTCACGGCCGGACGGACCGCCCGCCGGAACCATGGTGGAGGAGGTACGGGCCGCCCTGGCGGACGACTTGAACTCGCCGGCCGCCCTGGCCGCCGTCGACCGGTGGGCGGCGGCACAGGAATCCGGCGGCGGCACGGACACGGGTGCGCCCGGTCTGGCCTCGCGGGCGGTCGACGCGCTCCTGGGAGTCGCCCTGTAGCGGCTCCCGCAACTGCGCGGCAGCACAAGGGAGTTCACAGACGCCGGCCGAAGGGCCGGACCGCACTGTCGACGCGGTCCGGCCCTTCGGCTTCGTTCTTACTTCTCGCTGCTGCCGCTGCTGCCGCTGCTGCGCCGCTGTGTCGCGGCAGGCAGGCGCGGCCTCCGGCGACGGAGCCGGACTCCGTCGGTCACTTCTCGCCGGAGTCCTCGCCGGGCTCGTCCTGCGAGGAGGGCTTCCGCTTCCTGGGCGTCTGCTTCTTGGGTGCCTGCTTCTTGGGTGCCTGCTTCTTCGGCGCTTCCTTCTTGGCCGTCTGCTTCTTGGGCGTCTGTTTCCTCGGCGCCCGCTTCTTCGGCTTCTCGTCGGCCGTACCGCCGTCGCCTTCGCTCTCCGCCGGCTCCGCGTCCTCGGACTTCTTCCCGGCCGCCTTGCCGTCCTCCGCGCCGTCCGTGCTCTTGGCGTTCTTGGCGCTCCGGGTGCTCCGCGTGCTCTTCCTGCCCTTCGGGCCCGCGCGGCCCGCCGTCCCGCTGCTGCGGGTGCTCCGGGTGTTCCTGCTGCTCCCGCCGGAGGTGCCTGTGCCCTTTCCGGTCCCGGGCTGGTCCTGGCCCTCCCGGCTCTCGTCGCCCTCCGGGGTGTCCCGGTGCTCGGCGCTCGCACCGTTCCGTGGGGCCTCGTCCTCCGTGCCGCCGTCCCCGTCGCCGGCGCGCTCGCTGCCGTCCGTGCCGCTGCTGTCCTCGTCGCCGGACCTGTCCTCCTTCGTGGAGGGCTTCGAGCGTCGCGTCCCTCCCCCGCCCGTACCGCGCCTGTACGAACTCGCCCCGGACTCACGGGCGTTGTCGGCCGCCCCGCCGCCCGCGGGGCCGTCGTCGCGCCGCCGCAGATAGCGCTCGAACTCCTTGGCGATGGCTTCCCCCGACGCTTCGGGCAGGTCGGCGGTGTCCCGGGCCTCCTCCAGCGACTGCACGTACTCCGCGACCTCGCTGTCCTCCGCGGCCAGCTGGTCCACGCCCAGCTGCCAGGCACGGGCGTCCTCCGGCAGGTCGCCGAGCGGCACGCTCAGCTCCAGCAGGTCCTCCAGCCGGTTGAGGAGCGCCAGCGTCGCCTTCGGGTTGGGGGGCTGGGAGACGTAGTGCGGGACGGAGGCCCACAGGCTCACCGCCGGCACCCCGGCGTGGGTGCACGCCTCCTGGAGGATGCCGACGATCCCGGTGGGGCCCTCGTAACGCGACTCCTCCAGGCTCATCGTGCGTGCCAGATCCGGGTCGGACGTCATGCCCGTCACCGGCACCGGACGGCTGTGCGGGGTGTCGCCGAGCAGCGCGCCCAGCACGACCACCATCTCCACACCCAACTCGTGCGCGAAGCCCAGGATCTCGTTGCAGAAGGAACGCCAGCGCATGCTCGGCTCGATGCCCCGTACGAGCACCAGGTCGCGGGGGCCGCCCTTGCCGCCGGCGTTGTCGATCCGTACCACCGAGAGCCGCGTCGTCGGCCAGGTGACCTTGCGGACGCCGCCGTCGAGCCACACGTGCGGCCTGTTGACCTGGAAGTCGTAGTAGTCCTCGGCGTCGAGCGCGGCGAAGACCTCGCCCTTCCACTCCTTCTCCAGGTGCCCGACCGCGGTGGAGGCGGCGTCGCCGGCGTCGTTCCAGCCTTCGAACGCGGCCACCATGACCGGGTCGACCAGCTCGGGAACTCCCTCGAGCTCGATCACCCAGCGCCTCCTTCCGGCCGGGACGGAGCACCTGCTCCCTGCCCGGCAGCCGATCCAGTTCCGTGCGGCAACCAGCCTACGGCGTGTGCAGGCGACCGCCGCAGTCCTGGCCGCCCTTCAAGTGCCTGACCAGAGCAGGTCACGCACACGTCACGCGCTGCGCCGGCCACGCGCCGCGATGCCGCCGCGCAGCCGTCGGCCCCTGCGGCGCTCACGCACCGGGTGGCACACCGCCCGGTGCACTGCTCGTCCCGCGGGTGACCAGACGCGTTTCCAGCTGGACGTGGGGCTTCCCGGACCTGCTCCGCTGCACGGTCTCCAGCAGCAACCGGCCCGCGGTCAGGCCCTGTTCGCGGACGGACTGGCCGATCGTCGTCAGGCCCAGCAGCTCGGCGACGGGGCTGTCGTCGAAGCCGACCACCGAGATGCCCGCCGGTACCTCCACACCTGAGCGCCGCAGCGTACGCGGCGCCTCGACAGCAACGTCGTCCGCCTCCGCGAAGACAGCGGTCGGCGGACTGCGCAGCGACCAGCAACTCGCCCATCGCCCTGGCTCCGCCGTCGATGCCCCAGGGTCCGGAGACGACGGCGTCCGGGGCGACGGTGAGTCCGCGTTCGCCCATGGCGGAACGGAAACCCTCCAGCCGGCGCCTGGACACGCCCTGGCGCTGCCGCGTTCCGCTGCCCTGGCAGGAGGAGGGGCCCTCGTACGGTTTCGGGCCGGGAGGCGGCTGGCTGCCGCAGCCGAAAGGCTGGGGCGAGTACTCGGCAGCACCGCAGTCCGGCGATCCGCGCTCCTTCCTGGAGCTGTACCGCACCGCGCTGAGGCTGCGCAGGGACGTACGGGGGAGCGGCGAACTGGAGTGGCTGCCGGCGGGGGAAGGGGGGCTTGCCTTCCGCCGGGGCGGAGCGTTCGAGTGCCGCGTCAATCTGGGCGACCGTCCGCTGCCCCTGCCCGCCGGGGCATCTCTGCCGGTGGCCAGCGACAGCCCTGAGGGGGGTGGCGTGCTCGCACCGGACACGGCGGTCTGGATCAAGCCCTCGGCGTGAACGCGGGGGCCGGCCACGGACATCCGGCACGTCGGATACCGGTGGCTGCCGTTCCCATGGGCCGGGCACGAGCACGGGACCGGCCCGGGGCTTGAACCTGCCCCGGGGTTCCAGCGTGCCGGGCGCGACCTGGCGGTACGACAGGAACGACTCTGGTCCTGGAACAACTGCTCACGAACAGTCGGTACGGGTGTCGAGGCCGAGCCGGTCTTCACACCCGACGCCGTACGGGGTCTTCCAGACCGAGCGGTGGTCGCATGAACCGCCAGTGCGCCGGGAGCAGTTGGCGGACAGACTGTGCTCGGTGCTGCGGCTGGTGGTCTTCTCGTGCATCGCCCTTGACGCCGGCTGACCGACCGGGGCACGCACCCCGATCGATCACGCTCGCACTCGCCCGTGCTGCAACGCACCCTCCAGCCAGCGCCCGAGAGCGGCGGTGCCAGGTCGGCCGCGCCACGCCAGATGCGCGTCCGGGCGGATCAGCCATACCTCGCCCTTCATGCGCGGCCCCTCGCTGCCGGCTTCGGTGTCGGCTGCGGTCAGGGCCGTGATGCGGTCCGCCAGCCGACTGCGCACAGCCGGCAGGCAGGCGGTCGCTGTGTCGTCGTCGCCCAGCAGCACCCAGCGCCCGCCCAGTTCGGCGTGCAGCCGGGTGGTGCCACCATGCGGATGCCGGCAGGCCCAATCGGGCACCCGGTCGCCGGGTCGTGGGCGGCGGCCCGGCCACCTTCCGCGGTCGGCCAGCGGGCCCCGGCGGTAGCTCACCGAAAGCTGGGAGGCGACCAGGGTTCCCTGGCGCTGCACCGCCGGCCGGCTGAAGATGGGCACCAGCACCCACCTGACCAGCTGGCGCACCAGCCCACTGTTGCCGATCTGCAGCCGGGCGACGGCGCTGGTGTTGCGGAGCACCTCGGTGGCCAGCGGGCGGCGTTCGGCCTGGTAGGTGTCCAGAAGCGCCCTGCCGGCGTGGCCCTGGACGACCAGGGCGAGCTTCCAGGCGAGGTTTTCCGCGTCTCCGATCCCGGTGACCATGCCCTGTCCGCCGGCGGGGCTGTGGATGTGCGCCGCGTCGCCGGCCAGTAGGGTCCGACCCTGTCGATAGGTTTCGGCCAGGCGGCGGTGGACGCGGAAGACCGAGGCCCAGTTCGCGTCCCTGATCCGCTCACCGGGGAGGCCCGCTCGCTCGGACGCCAGGTGGCGGAACCGGTTGAGGATCTCGTCTCCGGTGAGCTTCTCGTCCTTGGCACCCGGCAGGTAGGCCATCAGCCGCCACAGGCTGCCGCCTTCAGCGCCGGGGTGATCGGGCATGGGCATGGCGAACAGCGGTCCGTCCGGGTGTGCCCAGCCGTGCCCGCCGACGCGGGGAAGGTCGAAGTCCGCGTGCGCGTCGGCCAGAAGCCAGGAGTCGGTCAACGGGGCACCTGGGAACCGGATGCCGGCGAGCTTGCGCACCAGGCTGTGGGCGCCGTCGCAGCCGGCCAGCCACCCGGCCCGCACGGTTTCCCCGCTGCTCAGGGCC
Source organism: Streptomyces ovatisporus (assembly GCF_042653885.1). Taxonomy (NCBI): domain Bacteria; kingdom Bacillati; phylum Actinomycetota; class Actinomycetes; order Kitasatosporales; family Streptomycetaceae; genus Streptomyces; species Streptomyces ovatisporus. The sequence goes on along the minus strand of NZ_JBHSFH010000013.1, from coordinate 221,203 downwards.
GCAGTGATCCCCTGGTCGTCCTGGGCGGCGCCGGTGACCGCAGTGTCCCATTCCACCGTGCCGCCCAGCTCGGCCAGGCGGTCCCGCAACTGGGCCTCGACGGCGGTCTGGGGCAACACCAGCGCCGGGCGCGGGGTGCCGAGGCCGGCGTCTCCAAAGTGGATCTTCATCGCCGGTCGCCCCGCGATGTGCGTAGTGAGGACGAGGGCTGGGGCTGAGCGGTCGGGCAGGTCGCCCAGTGCTCCCAGCCGGTCGAGGACTTCGACGCCGCGGGCGTGCAGGATGTTCGCCCGCGACGTGGTGGCCGGGCCTGACGCCTGGTCCACGACCCGGACCGCCACCCCTTGCAGACGCAGGCCGCAGGCCAGCGCGAGGCCGGCAGGTCCGGCCCCGACCACCAGGACGTCCGTGGACTCGGTCATCCGCATCTCCACAAGCAAGCGGGACAGACGTAAGAACGGAACGGTGGCGTTCCGTCCCTGCCCGACGGTAGCCGGGGCTACGATGGAACGCAACCGTTCCGTCTCTGGTGGAGGATGCGCCCATGCCCGACGCCACTCCAGCCCCCGGGCGCAGACCGGCCGGCGCGGCGGTGCTCCGCGAAGAGGTCACCGGCGCGATCGCCCAAGCGGCTCTCGCCGAGCTGGCCGAGGTCGGCTACACCCGCATGTCCATGGAAGCCGTCGCCCGCCGCGCCGGCGTCGGCAAGGCCGCCATCTACCGCCGCTGGCCATCAAAAGAGCCCATGGTGCTGGACGTCGTCCGCGACCTCGCCAACCAGACCGTCCCGCTGCCCGACACCGGCACCCTGCGCACCGACGTCGCCGGCTTCGTGCAGCACACCTCCGCCCTGCGGGCGGACCTGCGCGCGGTACGCATCCTCACCGACCTGACGGCCGAGGCCACCCGCAACCCGCGACTGGCTGAGGCGATGCGCGCCACCGCCGAGGAGCCCCGTCGCGCGGCGGCCGGGCAGCTCCTGCACCGCGCCGTCGAGCGCGGCGAACTCCCCGCCGACCTCGACATCGAACTGGCCACCGACTGCCTGGTGGGCCTGGCCTACCTGCGCCCCCGGACCCCCTGGCAGCCCGCCGAGCGCCTGGACCCCGACACCACGGCGCGACTGGTCGGGGTCACCCTGGCCGCGCTGGCAGCCTGCCGCCGCTGAGGCCCGGCCGCCGACATCACCCCACCACGGACTGGTAGTTGTCCGACGGCGGCCGCAACGTGGAGCCCAGGAGCCTTGGCGTACCTGATGCGGCTGCTCGCCGACGACATGGACACCCCGCCGACCTACCGCCGACGATCCTCCGACATCTCGTCGGGCTCCGCGTCCGAGGGGCCCTCCGCGCGGACGGCCCCCGTTCAGCCGGAGGAACTCGGCGCCGTGCGCCCGTCGGGAGAGCGACGGGCGCACGGCGCCGAGAGGCCGGCGGGGTGTCAGTCGGGCCGCTGCGCCAGCAGCATGCCGACCTGCTCGCGCACGTCGTCGGTGTCCAGGCCGCGGATCGTCAGGGTGGTGCGGCGCCGCAGCACGTCGTCGACGGTCTCGGCCCACTCCCGGTCGCGTGCGTGGACGACCTGCGCCCAGATCTCCGGTCCGTCCGGGTGGATGCGTTCGCCCAGCGACGGGTCCTCGTTCACGAGCCGGGCGATGTCGAAGGCCAGCGAGCCGTAGTGGGTGGCCAGATGGCGTGCCGTCATCGGATCCATGCGCGGACCGGGCTCGCGCTCCCGGTCCACCAGCAGCCGGTGTGCGACGGCGTTGGGGTTGCTGATGCCGGGCAGCGGGGTGCGCCGGACCAGTTCCCGTACGGGCTCCATGTCCTGCGCGAGCGAACCGCCCGGCAGCTTGGCCAGTTTGTTCATCACGGCACGGCCGATGTGCCGGTACGTCGTCCACTTGCCGCCCGCGACCGAGAGCATCCCGCCGATGCCCTCGCTCACCACCGTCTCCCGTTTGGCGGCCGTCACCCCGCCGGGGCCGCCGGGCAGCACGCGCAGCCCTGCGAAGGCGTACGTGATCAGGTCGCGGGAGAGGTGCTCGTCCCGCACGGAGAACGCGGCCTCGTCGAGGATCTGCTGGATGTCGGCCTCGGTGGCCGCCACTTCGGCGGGGTCGCCCTCGTACGCCTCGTCGGTGGTGCCCAGCAGCAGCTGGTCCTCCCAGGGGAGCGCGAACGTGATGCGGTACTTGTCGATGGGTGTGGCCATGGCCGCCCGCCAGGGCGACTTGCGCCGCAGCACCAGATGCGCGCCCTTGGACAGCCGGACACTCGGCGCGGCGCCCTTGTCCTCCAGCCTGCGCAGGTGGTCCACCCAGGGACCGGTCGCGTTGAGCACCAGACGGGCGTCGACCCCGAACTCGCTGCCGTCCGTGCGGTCGCGCAGTTCGGCGCCGGTGACTCGGCCGCAGGTGCGGCGCAGGCCCACGACCTCGGCGTGGTTGAGCACCACGGCACCGGAGTCGACGGCGGCGCGCACCGTCATCACGGCCATGCGGGAGTCGTTCATCTGGTGGTCGCGGTAGAGGGCGACCGCCTTGAGGTTCTCCGTGCGCAGCCCCGGATTGTCGGCGGCGGCACGCGAGGGGGAGATCAGGCGCCCCACCCCGTCGCCGAACGCGGAGAGCGCGCTGTAGGCGAAGACGCCCGCACCCAGCTTCGCCGCACCGTGCGGACCGCCCTTGTAGACGGGCAGGTAGAAGGTGAGCGGGTTGACCAGGTGCGGAGCGACGTCCTTCGCGAGTACCCGGCGTTCGTGGTGATTCTCCGCCACCAGCTTGACCGCGCCGGTCTGCAGATAACGCAGGCCGCCGTGGACCAGTTTGGAGGAGGCGGAGGAGGTGGCGCCGGCGAAGTCGCCGGCGTCCACCATCGCCACCCGCAGACCCGACTGCGCGGCGTGCCATGCCACCGAGGTCCCCAGGATGCCGCCGCCGATCACGAGCAGGTCGTACGTCGCGTTGGCGAGCAGCCCCCTGGTCTCGGCGCGGCTCGGATTGCCGCCGGCAGCCGGGCGCGTCCCGAGAGTGGGGACGCTCTGCAGGGTGTTCATGTCGTTCAGTTCTCCTCTTCGATCCAGCCCATGGTCCGCTGGACGGCCTTGAGCCAGTTCTTGTACTCGCGGTCACGGTCGGCCGCGTCCATGCTGGGCGTCCACTCGGCCGCCCGCTTCCAGTTGGCGCGCAGCTCGTCGGTGTCGGACCAGAATCCGACGGCGAGCCCTGCCGCGTACGCCGCGCCGAGGCAGGTGGTTTCGGCGACCATCGGACGGACGACGGGCGCGTCGAGGAAGTCCGACATCGTCTGCATGAGCAGGTTGTTGGAGGTCATGCCGCCGTCGACCTTCAGCGCGGTCAGCTCCACGCCGGAGTCCTTCTGCATCGCGTCGACGATCTCGCGGGTCTGCCAGGCGGTCGCCTCCAGCACGGCTCGGGCGAGGTGGGCCTTCGTCACGTACCGGGTCAGGCCGGCGATGACGCCGCGAGCGTCGTCACGCCAGTACGGGGCGAAGAGGCCGGAGAAGGCGGGCACGAAGTACGCGCCGCCGTTGTCGTCCACGGAGCTGGCGAGCGTCTCGATCTCGGCCGCGGAGTTGATCAGACCCATCTGGTCGCGCATCCACTGCACCAGCGAACCGGTGACCGCGATGGCGCCTTCCAGGGCGTAGACGGGACGGTCGTCGCCTATCTGGTAACCGACGGTCGTCAGCAGCCCGTTGTAGGAGTTGACGGCCTCGTGACCGGTGTTGAGCAGCAGGAACGTGCCAGTGCCGTACGTGGACTTCGCCTCGCCCTCGGAGTAGCAGGTCTGCCCGAACAGGGCCGCCTGCTGGTCGCCCAGGGCGGACGCCACGGGAACGCCGGCGAGCGCGCCCTTCGCCTCTCCGTACACCTCGGCGGAGGAGCGGATCTCCGGGAGCACCGACATCGGGACGCCCATGGACTCGCAGATCTTCTCGTCCCAGGCCATGGTCCGCAGGTTCATCAGCATGGTGCGGGAGGCGTTGGTCACGTCGGTGACGTGCCGGCCGCCGTCCGGACCGCCGGTGAGGTTCCAGATGACCCAGGAGTCCATCGTGCCGAAGAGCAGTTCGCCGCGGTCGGCGCGCTCGCGCAGGCCGTCCACGTTGTCGAGCAGCCAGCGGATCTTCGGGCCCGCGAAGTAGGAGGCGAGCGGCAGACCGGTCTCGCGGCGGAAGCGGTCCTGGCCCACGTTGCGGCCGAGTTCGCGGCACAGGGCGTCGGTGCGGGTGTCCTGCCAGACCAGCGCGTTGTGCACGGGCTCGCCGGTGGCCTTGTCCCAGAGCAGCGTCGTCTCACGCTGGTTGGTGATGCCCAGGGCCTTCACGTCGGCCTTGGTGATGCCCGCCTTGTCCAGGGCGCCGATGACCACTTCCTGGACGTTGGTCCAGATCTCCGAGGCGTCGTGCTCGACCCAGCCGGGCTTCGGGAAGATCTGCTCGTGTTCCTTCTGGTCGACCGAGACGATGCGGCCGTCCTTGTCGAAGACGATGCAGCGGCTGGAGGTGGTGCCCTGGTCGATGGCGGCGATGAAGGGGCCCTCGCCGTGGGAGGAGGCGCCTGGGGACTGGTTGTCGGTGTCGCTCATGTCCTGCTCTCCAAGGTGTTCGGTGGGAAGGGCTCTGCGCCCGGACCGTGACTGCCGGCCTGCGCGTGCGAGGCCGGGTCACGGAGCGGGCGGCGAGCGGAGCGGGGCTGGGTCTCAGGCGAAGGCGAGCTGGTGGACGCCTGCGGCGAGCGCCGCGCCGACGAGGGGACCGACGATCGGGACCCAGGAGTAGGACCAGTCGGAGCCGCCCTTGTTCGGCAGGGGGAGCAGCGCGTGGACGATACGGGGACCGAAGTCACGGACCGGGTTGATGGCGTACCCCGTGGGGCCGCCGAGCGACAGGCCGATGCCGAGGACGACCAGCGCCACCAGCAGCACTCCGATGCCGGAGAGGCCGACGCCCTTGTTCAGGCCCTGCGTGAGGATCGCGATGATCAGCACGAACGTGCCGATGATCTCAGTCGCCAGGTTCTGCGCGGCGTTGCGTATCTCGGGGGAGGTGAAGAACACGCCGTGCACGGGGCCGGGGTTCTCGCCCTTGCGCTCCGCCATCGCCGGTTCGGCGAGGTCGGCGTGGAACTGGCCGTAGTACGCCAGCCACACCAGCACGGCGCCGATCATCGCGCCGAGCAGTTCGGAGGCGAAGTAGAGCGGGACGTCGCTCCACTCGGTCGTGCCCTCGATGGCGAGGGCCAGGGTGACCGCCGGGTTGAGGTGTGCGCCGGAGACGCCCGCGGCCACGTAACCGCCGGTCAGGACGGCCATGCCCCAGCCGAAGGTGATGACGATCCAGCCGGAGTTGTGCGCCTTGGACCGTTTGAAGGTGACGGCGGCGCAGACGCCACCACCGAGCAGGATGAGCAAGGCCGTGCCTATGACTTCACCGAAGAAGATGTCGGAGCTGGACACCCGCGACTCCTTTGTCTTGTCCAGATGGGGAGGGCGGGCCGGTCCCGTCCGCTGTTCGACAATGCCGACCGCCGACTGGGCAGTTTTGTCCCTGGTGAAGGTCCCGTCAAGGGGTGTGACTCAGGTCTCTTCGGTGCACTTTTCGCACAGGTACGGCGACCCGGGCACGCAGGGCTCCTCCGCCCCGGTGCGGCCGTGTCCGCCCGTACCTCCGGGAGGCTCAGAACCGCCGGGCGCCCAGGTCGCGCGAGACCGCCCGCGCACAGTCCCGTACGGCCGCGACCAGCAGCGGACGCAGTTCGGCCTCCCCGCCCGTCCCGCCCGCGGAGTTCCCGGCGCCCGGCACGGTGCCCGGGCCGGCGGCGCCCGCCGCGGCCCCGACCGGAACCTCCTCGCAGAGCCGCTCCACGGCGCCGGTCACACCGACCGCGCCCACCGGCATCCGCCGGCGGTCCCGGATCGGCGCGGCGATCGACGCCAGGCCCTCCCACGTCTCCTCGACGTCGGCGGCCCAGCCGCGGGCCCGCGTCAGTTCCAGCACGTCCTCGAAGCCGTCCAGGGCGGTGACCGTACGCTCCGTGAAACGCTGCCGCTCGCCGTCCACGGCCTCGCTGTGAGCCACCGGGTCGAAGGCGGCCAGCACCTTGCCGAGGGCCGTGCTGTGCAGTGGCTGCATCACGCCGACCTCGAGCACCTGACGGCTGTTGTCGGGCCGGAAGACGTGATGCACTATCAGCACGCCCTGCTGGTGCAGAACGCCCAGGTAGACGCTCTCGCCACTGGAACGCGCCAGGTCGTCCGCCCAGACCAGGGCGCGTGAGCGCAACTCGTGGACGTCGAGATAGCTGGTGCCCAGCCGCAGCAGTTCGGCGCCCAGCTGGTACTTGCCCGTCGCCCCGTCCTGTTCGACGAAACCCTCCTGCTGGAGAGTGCGCAGCAGCCCGTGCGCGGTGGCCTTCGGCAGTTCCATGGACGCGGCGATGTCGGAGAGGCCCAGCCGCCGTTCTCCGCCCGCCAGGACGCGGAGCACAGCTGCCGCACGTTCGAGCGACTGGATGGTCCGGGCCATCTGGCACCTCCCTGACCTGCTCTCCATGAGCCGCTCTGATACGGGTTCGACAATGCCGAACGGTAGCGCTTGATTTCCGGCTGCGGTAGCCCGGTCCTTCTCGGTCGCTCGTACGAGGGAGGCCGTTCCGCACGCGCCAGCGGTCCACTGTGCGGAATGTCCGGCTGCGCTCTTGTGCTCGCCCGATACCCTGATCAGGTGCGCCGTCCTCTCCGGAGTGGACGGACCCGCATAGCCGACAGCCGTCGCATCCTAGGGAGAACCCTTCATGGCCTCGCCGAGCAGTACGCCCGCTTCCGCTTTCCCCCGGGCAGCCGCCCTGCGAAAGGCGCTCGCGGAGCGCGTGATCGTCGCCGATGGCGCGATGGGCACGATGATCCAGGCGCAGGACCCCAGCCTCGACGACTTCCAGCAGCTCGAAGGCTGCAACGAGATCCTCAACGTCACGCGGCCCGACATCGTCCGCTCGGTCCACGAGGAGTACTTCGCCGCCGGTGTCGACTGCGTCGAGACCAACACGTTCGGCGCCAACCACGCGGCGCTCGGCGAGTACGAGATCACGGAGCGGGTCTACGAACTCTCGGAGAAGGGCGCCCGCATCGCCCGCGACGTCGCCGACGAGTTCGAGGCGGACGGCCGCCCCCGCTGGGTGCTCGGCTCCATGGGCCCCGGCACCAAACTCCCGACGCTGGGCCACGCCCCGTACGCGACGCTGCGCGACGCCTACCAGCGCAACGCGGAGGGCATGATCGCCGGTGGCGCCGACGCGCTGCTGGTGGAGACGACCCAGGACCTGCTGCAGACGAAGGCCGCCGTCATCGGCGCCCGCAGGGCCATGGACGCCCTCGGGGCGCACGACCTGCTGCTCATCTGCTCGGTCACGGTCGAGACCACCGGCACGATGCTGCTGGGTTCCGAGATCGGAGCCGCCCTCACCGCTCTCGAACCGCTCGGCATCGACGTGATCGGCCTCAACTGCGCCACCGGACCCGCCGAGATGAGTGAGCACCTGCGCTACCTCGCGCAGCACTCGCAGGTGCCGATCTCCTGCATGCCCAACGCCGGTCTTCCGGTGCTGGGCAAGGACGGCGCGCACTACCCGCTGACCCCCGAGGAGCTGTGCGACGCCCACGAGGGGTTCGTCCGCGACTACGGCCTCTCCCTGGTCGGCGGCTGCTGCGGTACGACCCCCGAGCACCTGCGTCAGCTCGTGGAGCGCGTGCGCGGCAAGGAACCCGTCACGCGCACGCCGACCCCGGAGCCCGGCGCCTCCTCCCTGTACCAGCTGGTCCCCTTCCGGCAGGACACCTCGTACCTGGCGATCGGCGAGCGTACGAACGCCAACGGCTCCAAGAAGTTCCGCGAGGCCATGCTGGACGGCCGCTGGGACGACTGCGTCGAGATGGCCCGCGACCAGATCCGCGAAGGCGCCCACATGCTCGACCTGTGCGTCGACTACGTGGGCCGTGACGGCGTCGCGGACATGAAGGAGCTGGCCGGGCGCTTCGCGACGTCGTCCACGCTGCCCATCGTGCTGGACTCCACCGAAGTGGACGTCATCCAGGCCGGGTTGGAGAAGCTCGGCGGCCGCGCCGTCATCAACTCCGTCAACTACGAGGACGGTGACGGGCCCGAATCGCGCTTCGCCCGCGTCTCGGCGCTCGCCCGCGAACACGGCGCGGCGCTGATGGCTCTGACCATCGACGAGGAGGGCCAGGCCCGTACGGCCGAGCACAAGGTCGCCATCGCCGAACGGATCATCGAGGACCTCACCACCAACTGGAACATCCCCGAGTCGAGCATCCTCATCGACTGCCTGACGTTCACCATCTGCACGGGCCAGGAGGAGTCCCGCAAGGACGGCATCAACACCATCGAGGCCATCCGGGAGCTCAAGCGGCGTCACCCGGACGTGCAGACCACGCTGGGCCTGTCCAACATCTCCTTCGGCCTCAACCCGGCGGCGCGGATCGTCCTCAACTCCGTGTTCCTCGACGAGTGCGTCAAGGCCGGCCTGGACTCCGCGATCGTCCACGCCAGCAAGATCCTTCCGATCGCGCGGCTGGAGGAGGAACAGGTCAAGACGGCCATGGACCTCATCTACGACCGGCGCAGCGAGGGCTACGACCCCCTTCAGCACCTGCTGGAGCTCTTCGACGGCGTCGACACCAAGGCGATGAAGGCCGGCAAGGCCGAAGAACTGGCCGCGCTGCCCCTGGACGAGCGTCTGCAGCGGCGCATCATCGACGGCGAACGCAACGGCCTCGAAGCGGACCTGGACGCGGCGCTGGAGGAGCGTCCCGCACTGGACATCGTCAACGACACGCTGCTGGCGGGCATGAAGGTCGTCGGCGAACTCTTCGGATCGGGCCAGATGCAGCTGCCGTTCGTGCTGCAGTCCGCCGAGGTGATGAAGACGGCGGTCGCCCATCTCGAACCGCACATGGAGAAGTCCGACGACGAGGGCAAGGGCACCATCGTGCTGGCCACCGTGCGCGGAGACGTGCACGACATCGGCAAGAACCTCGTCGACATCATCCTCTCCAACAACGGCTACAACGTGGTCAATCTGGGCATCAAGCAGCCCGTCAGCGCGATCCTGGACGCCGCCGAGGAGAACAAGGCCGACGTCATCGGCATGTCCGGCCTGCTGGTGAAGTCCACGGTGATCATGAAGGAGAACCTGGAGGAGCTCAACCAGCGCAAGATGGCCGCCGACTTCCCCGTCATCCTCGGCGGTGCGGCCCTGACCCGCGCCTACGTGGAGCAGGACCTGCACGAGATCTACGAGGGCGAAGTCCGCTACGCCCGCGACGCCTTCGAGGGCCTGCGCCTGATGGACGCCCTGATCGGCGTCAAGCGCGGCGTCCCGGGCGTGGAACTGCCGCCGCTGAAGCAGCGCCGGGTGCCCAAGCGTCCCTCGTCCGCCGCCGGTGAGGTACCGGAGGCCGAGGTCAACGACGGTTCGGTGCGCTCCGACGTCGCCACCGACAACCCCCTGCCCTCCCCGCCGTTCTGGGGGAGCCGCGTGGTCAAGGGCATCGGCCTCAAGGACTACGCGTCGTGGATCGACGAGGGCGCGCTCTTCAAGGGCCAGTGGGGGCTGAAGGAGTCCCGCAAGGGTGACGGGCCCGGCTACGAGGAGCTGGTGGAGTCGGAGGGCCGGCCCCGCCTGCGCGGCTGGCTGGAGAAGCTGCACACCGAGAACCTCCTCGAAGCCGCCGTCGTCTACGGCTACTACCCCTGCGTCTCCAAGGGCGACGACCTGATCCTGCTGAACGAGGACGGCAGTGAGCGCACCCGCTTCACCTTCCCCCGTCAGCGGCGCGGGCGGCGGCTGTGCCTGGCGGACTTCTTCCGTCCCGAGGAGTCCGGCGAGCAGGACGTGGTCGGGCTCCAGGTCGTCACCGTGGGGTCCAGGATCGGGGAGAAGACGGCGGAGCTCTTCGCCTCGGACGCCTACCGGGACTACCTGGAGCTGCACGGCCTGTCCGTGCAGCTCGCCGAGGCCCTCGCGGAGTACTGGCACGCCCGGGTCCGTTCCGAGCTGGGCTTCTCCGGGGAGGACCCGGAGGCGATGACCGACATGTTCGACCTGAAGTACCGCGGGGCGCGCTTCTCGCTCGGCTACGGAGCCTGTCCGAACCTCGAGGACCGGGCGAAGATCGCCGACCTGCTCCAGCCGGAGCGCATCGGGGTGGAGCTCTCGGAGGAGTTCCAGCTGCACCCCGAGCAGTCCACGGACGCGATCGTCATCCACCATCCGGAGGCCAAGTACTTCAACGCCCGATAACGGGTACGAGCGAACCATCGTAGAATGGTCGATCCGGTAGAGGCCGGTCGTCCGCTCCTCGGGGAGCGGTCGGCCGGCCTTGTTGTCCCTCACGGAGGTGTACGCGGATGACCAGTTCCACCCCCGCGCTCGGCACTCTGACGGCCGAAGGCCCGTCGTTGCAGGCGGTGCTCCTCGACATGGACGGCACCCTTGTCGACACGGAAGACTTCTGGTGGGACGCCGAGAGCGAGGCATTCGCGGAACTGGGACACGTCCTGAAGGACGAATGGCGGCAGATCGTGGTCGGCGGCCCCATGACCCGCAGTGCCGGTTTCCTCATCGAAGCCACCCGGGCCGACATCACGGTGGAGGAGCTGACGGGGCTGCTCAACGCCAAGTTCACCGAACGGCTCCGGCGGGGCGTGCCGCTCGCCCCCGGGGCCCGGCGCCTCCTGGCGGAGCTGCGCCTGCACGGGGTGCCGACGGCGCTGGTCTCCGCTTCGCACCGCAGCATCGTCGACGAGATGCTCAAATCGCTGGGCGAGGAGCACTTCCACGTCACTATCGCCGGTGACGAGCTGACGCGCACCAAGCCGCACCCCGACCCGTATCTGACGGCCGCGAGGCGGCTGGGCGCCGATCCCGTGCGCTGCGCCGTCATCGAGGACACGGTGACGGGGGTGACCGCGGGGGAGGCCGCCGGCTGTCAGGTGGTCGCGGTGCCGTCGGTGTCACCGATCGAAGCCGCCGAAGGACGCACCATCGTGAAGTCCCTCGAGGAAGTGAGCCTGGCTTTTCTCAGGTCGCTCGTCATGGTGTCCCACTAGGCATTTCCTGCGGGCAGCGGGCTTTTCGGCGGCGATTTGCGAACAGGCCCCCTTGACGCGGCGCGTAGGGGGCAGTGGCATACATCACGCACCCCGCGTCGCCGCCGCTTTCGGTGTGCGGCATGTCCCCTGAAGTGCGACGCAAGTGCCGCTGTGTCCATATTGACCGAGTGTTCGGACAGTTCGTTCAGCTGTCCGTGCAACGGATCGGAGGTGATCCCCACGGGCCCCGAGTCCGTTGGCAGAACGTGCCTTTCGGAATTCTTTCTGTCGATGCTTCAGCTTTCCCTCCCGGCCTTCCGCCGCGTGGAGATTCCGGCCGGAGGAGAGGACCGCCGTTCATGATCCGCAAAACCATCGCGCTGCCCGCGGCAGCCGCTCTTCTGACGTCCCTGCTCGCCGGCTGCGGCGTGGAGCCCGCAGACGGAGGAGGGATCGTCGTGGGTACGACGGACTCCTTCGCAGTCACCGACTCCACCCCGGCGCCCTTCGACCCGGCCGCTTCCTACGACGTCAGCGCCTGGAACGTCATGCGCAACACGTTCCAGACACTGCTCCGGATGCCCCGCTCCGGCACCCGTCCCGTGATGGACGCCGCCGAGCGCTGCGGCTTCGTCGACGAGCAGAACGAGCACTACACCTGCACGCTGCGCAAAGGACTCACCTTCTCCAACGGGCACAAGCTCGACGCGCAGGACGTCGAGTACTCGATCCGCCGAATACTGAACATCCGTTACGCCAACGGACCCGTCTCGCTGCTCACCGGCATCAGGAAGGTCGAGGCCACCGGCGACCGCGACATCGAGTTCCGGCTGAGGAAGCCCGACGCGACCTTCCCGTACAAGCTCGCCACCCCGGCCGCGGCCATCGTGGACAGCGAGACCTATCCCGACGACGGCTTCATCAAGAGCTTCAAGATCACCGGCTCCGGCCCGTACCTCCTCGAAGATCTCGACGACAAGGCCGGCAAGGCGGTCTTCACCCGCAACCCGGACTACAAGGGCGGGCTGAAGATCCGCAACGAGCGGATCGAGCTGCGCTTCTACCCGGACTCCGAGGCGATGGAGAAGGCGCTCCGGGCCGGCGACATCGATCTGATGAACCGTACGATCTCGCCCAAGCAGGTGGCGAAGCTGGAGGCCGCCGGCGACGACCGAGTCGACCTGGTCGAGCAGCCGGGGCAGGAGATCCGCTACATCGTCTTCAACACAGAGGACGAGACGATGGGCCGCCGCTCGGTCCGGCGGGCGATGGCCGAGATCATCGACCGCAAGGAACTCGTACGGGACGTGTACGCGCGCACGGCGGAACCGCTCTACTCACTGGTGCCCTCCGGCGTGACGGGGCACCGCAACTCCTTCTTTAACGAGTACGGCGAGCCCGGCAAGGACGCCGCCCGCGACATCCTGGAGGAGGCGGGCGTGGAGATCCCGGTGAAGATGGAACTCGCCTACACCACGGACCACTACGGCAGCGTCACCGAGAAGGAGTTCGAGAACATCGAGGAGCAGCTGGACGACAGCGGGCTCTTCAAGGTGAAGACCAAGGGCGTGCCCTGGGCGAAGTACCGCACCGCGGCGCTGAAGGGCAAGTACGAGGCCTACGGCTACGGCTGGTTCCCCGACTTCCCGGACGCCGACAACTACATCGCCCCGTTCTTCGAGAAGAACAACTTCCTCGGCAGCTCTTACACCAACCCCGAGATCCGCGACCAGCTGATACCGCAGACGCGCCGCGTGGCCGACCGGGTCCGCACCGCCGACGGCTTCGGACGCGCGCAGGACATCGTCGCCGAAGAGGTGCCGGTGCTGCCGCTGTGGCAGGGCAAGCAGTTCATCGCGGCGCGCGACGACATCACGGGCGTGGAGTGGGCGCTCAACTCCTCCTCCGTGCTGCAGCTGTGGGAGCTGGCCCGCAGCGACGTCAGCTGACCGGAGGTCAGCGCCGGACCGCTCGCCCGCAGTCCGGCACTCCGTCCGTCCCGGTGGTCACGCGCCGGGACGGACGAGCCCGCTCTCGTACGCGTAGACGGCGGCCTGTACGCGGTCGCGCAGCCCGAGCTTCGTCAGTACATGGCCCACGTGCGTCTTGACCGTCGTCTCGGAGACGAAGAGGTCGGCGGCGATCTCCGAGTTCGACAGACCGCGTGCCACCAGCTTCAGCACCTCCACCTCACGCTCCGTCAGCTGGTGCAGCGCGTCGGGCACGGGCTCCTCGCCGGAGGGCAGCTTCCCCGCGTACTTGTCCAGCAGGCGGCGGGTGATGCTGGGGGCCAGCATCGCCTCGCCGTCGGCCACCACCCTGATCGCCTGCACCAGCTCGGCGGCCGGTGCGTCCTTCAGCAGGAAGCCGCTGGCGCCGGCACGCAGGGCCTCCACCACGTACTCGTCCAGATCGAAGGTCGTCAGCACCAGCACCTTCGCGGGACCGTCCTTCGCGGGCCCGGTGATGCGGCGGGTCGCCTCGACGCCGTCCATCCTCGGCATGCGGATGTCCATCAGCACCACGTCCGGCTGCAACGCCCGCACCTGGTCCAGCGCCTGGAGGCCGTCACCGGCCTCACCGACCACGGCGATGTCCTGCTCCGCCTCGAGGATCATCCGGAAACCGGTGCGCAACAGCGGCTGATCGTCTACCAGCAGAACGCGGACAGCCACGGAATCTCCTCCAGCGGGCGGCGGGGGCATGTGGCCCCATTCTTGCTCAAGGCTGCGCCGGCGACTCCCGGGACCCGTCGGTACGCGGCTTGGGCAGCCGGGGCTGGACGGTGAGCGGATAGGGCGGGGGAGAGCCTCCGAACTCGGGGCAGTGCGCCTGATGGTCGCACCAGTCGCACAGCCTGCTCCGCCGGGGGCGCCAGTCGCCGGTCTCCGTCGCCCGGGTGATGGCCTCCCACAGGGCCAGCAGCCTGCGTTCGACACGCAGCAGATCGTTCTCGTCGGGATCGTAGGTGAGCACGTCGCCGCTGCCGAGGAAGACGAGCTGCAGACGCCTCGGCACCACACCGCGCAGCCGCCAGACGACCAGCGCGTAGAACTTCATCTGGAACAGCGGACCGTCGGTGTACTGCGGGGGCGGTGCCTTCCCCGTCTTGTAGTCCACGATCCGCACCTCGCCCGTGGGAGCGACGTCGACGCGGTCGATGATGCCGCGCAGCCGCAGTCCCGAATCGAGCTTCGTCTCCACGAACAACTCGCGCTCGGCGGGCTCCAGACGGGTCGGGTCCTCCAGCGAGAACCACCGTTCGACGAGTGCTTCGGCCTCCGCGAGCCACAGGGCGAGCTGCTCCCCGTCGAGCGCGGTCCCGCCGTCCTCACCGGCCTCACTGTCCGTACCCGCCGCACCCGCCGCACCGCCGCCCTCCGTGGCGAACAGCTCCCGCAGCTCCGGCCGTTTGGCCAGCAGCCGCTCCCACTCGCCGACGACGAGGGACCGGGCCCGCCGTACGCTGCGGTGCTCGGCCGGTGCGTCGAAGAGCCGCTCCAGCACCGCGTGCACGACCGTTCCGCGCGTGGCGGCTGCTGAAGGTTTCTCAGGCAGTTTGTCGATCACCCGGAAGCGGTAGAGCAGCGGGCACTGCATGAAGTCGCTGGCGCGGGACGGTGAAAGGGAGTTGGGCGGCGAGGCGACTCGGGTCTTCATGGGGTACGACCCTAGGGCCCCGCACCGACAGCGGACGCATACCATCGAGGACGACGCACCGCACTACCGATCATGGGACCGGCAGCGCTGCGGAGTGCGAGGAAAGCGGCAGAGGGGAACCCGTGGCGGACACGGACAACGACGGCAGGCCGCAGGACGGCTCCGGCGGCTCCGGCGAACCCGGAAGGGAGGGAACGGGCATGGACCGTGTCCCTGACCGTCCGGACAGCCGCACGCAGCCGGACGGGAAGCCGGAGAGCGACGTGCCGCCCGGACCGGCATCGGGCACCGGCGACGAGGGCACCGGCAGCCCGGGGACAGGCACCGGGGCAGGGCCCGACGAGGACCCGACCGCTCAGGGCACCGGCACCGGCACCGGCACTGAGAGCGACCCCCCTCCCGGCCCCGCCGCCGAGCACCCGCAGGCTCCTCGGCCCGAGTCCGGACGCTCCCAGCGGGCCACCCCCCTCGCCACCGACAAGGTCCGCCGCAACGGCCCTTTCGGAGGCGGCATCCTGATGGGCCGTCCCTTCGGAGTCCCCGTCTACGTGGCACCCAGCTGGTTCCTCGTCGCCGCACTCATCACCTGGGTCTTCGGCGGCCAGCTCGACCGCGTCCTCCCGCAGCTGGGCGCACTGCGCTACCTCATCGCGCTCTTCTTCGCAGTCGCCTTCTACGCGTCCGTGCTCGTGCACGAACTCGCCCACACCGTCGTGGCACTGCGCTTCAAGCTGCCTGTCCGCCGTATCCAGCTCCAGTTCTTCGGCGGCGTCTCGGAGATCGAGAAGGAGGCCGAGAACCCCGGACGTGAGTTCTGGCTCGCCTTCGTCGGGCCTCTGCTCTCCCTCGTGCTCGCGGCGCTCTTCTACGGCGGGATGCAGGTCGTCAGGCCCGGCACCGTCCCCGGTGTGCTGCTGGCCGGCCTGATGATCTCCAACCTCATCGTGGCGGTCTTCAACCTGCTCCCCGGCCTGCCGCTGGACGGCGGCCGCATGCTCCGCGCGCTGGTCTGGAAGTTCAGCGGACGCCCCATGACCGGCACCGTCTTCGCCGCCTGGACGGGCCGGGCCCTCGCCGTCGCCGTACTGATCGGGCTGCCGCTGGCCACCTACGCCGGCGGCTTCACCCAGCAGAGCATCGGCGGCGTCGACTCCCTCATGGACGCGCTGCTCGCCGCCATCCTCGCCGCGATCATCTGGACCGGCGCCGGCAACAGCCTGCGCATGGCCCGGCTGCGCGAACACCTCCCGGATCTGCGCGCCCGTGCGCTCACCAGGCGTGCCGTCCCCGTCACCGCCGACACACCGCTCTCCGAGGCCCTGCGCCGCGCCAACGAGGCCGGAGCCCGCGCCCTCGTCGTCGTCGACGGCCTCGGGGCTCCGCTCTCGCTCGTACGGGAAGCCGCCATCGCCGGGATTCCCGGGCACCGCCGCCCCTGGGTGGCCGTCTCCACCCTCGCGCAGGACCTGAAGGAGGGTATGCGCGTCCCCGCGGAGCTGGCCGGCGAGGAACTCCTGGAGTACCTGCGAGCCACCCCCGCGACCGAGTACCTGGTCGTCGAGGAGACCGGCGAGATCTACGGCGTCCTCGCCACCGGAGACGTCGAGCGGGCCTTCGTCGCGGCCATGGCGAAGCCCTCGGCGTGAACGCCGCAGCGCACACCCGTTAGTCTGTGCGCATGTCCGAACCGACCGGTGCAGCCCGCCGTCGCGGGCCCTTCAAGGTCGGGGACCAGGTCCAGCTCACCGATCCCAAGGGACGCCACTACACGTTCACGCTCGAAGCAGGGAAGAGCTTCCACACCCACAAGGGAGCCTTCCCCCACGACGAGCTGATCGGCGCTCCCGAGGGCAGTGTCGTCCGTACCACGGGAAACGTCGCCTATCTCGCGCTGCGCCCCCTGCTCCCCGACTACGTCCTGTCCATGCCGCGCGGAGCCGCCGTCGTCTACCCCAAGGACGCGGGTCAAGTCCTGGCGATGGCCGACATCTTCCCCGGGGCGCGCATCGTCGAGGCCGGCGTCGGCTCCGGCTCCCTGAGCACGTTCCTGCTGCGCGCCATCGGCGACCAGGGCATGCTGCACAGCTACGAGCGCCGCGCCGACTTCGCCGAGATCGCCCAGCAGAACGTCGAGCGCTACTTCGGCGAACCGCACCCCGCCTGGACCCTCACCGTCGGCGACCTCCAGGACCATCTCTCGGACACCGAGGTCGACCGCGTCATCCTTGACATGCTCGCCCCCTGGGAGTGCCTGGAGGCGGTCTCCAAGGCGCTCGTTCCCGGCGGCATCGTCTGCTGCTACGTCGCCACCACGACGCAGCTTGCGCGCATGGTCGAATCCATCCGCGAGCACGGCACGTTCAACGAGCCGCAGGCATGGGAGACCATGGTCCGCAACTGGCACGTGGAAGGTCTCGCGGTACGCCCGGACCACCGCATGATCGGCCACACCGGCTTCCTGCTGACGGCCCGCCGCCTCGCCGACGGCGTGGAGCCGCCGCTGCGCCGCCGTCGTCCCGCCAAGGGCGCCTACGGCGACGACTACACAGGCCCGGGCAGCACCTCCGGCAGCTCCGGGAAGGACTCCGGAAACTCTACGTCCGCAGGCTGAGGCAGCTGCACGCACGCCTGTCCGCCCTGCTCGCCGGGTCCTGAACTCGGGGGCAGGGCGGAGGAGTTGACTCCCCGCCAGAAACCGCGGGCAGAAGTGCCGACCCGGCCGTTCCGATGCGGTGTGACGTATGGCACGATGCTGGGCATCCCCCAGCACACACTTCACAGGAGTCACCCGGCGTGACGGAACTGCCGCACACCCGTACCCGCATGGTGCACTGGCTGAGCACGGCTGTGGCGCTCGCCGCCGTCGTCGGCGCCTCGTCGTTCATCCAGCCCGCCGACGCCAGCGCCCAGGCCACGCTCTCCGTCAAGGCCGCCGGCCCCGCCCCCGACCCGGAAGCGGCACGCTTCCCTGTCGACTGCGGAAAGGGCCCAGGCGTCAAGGTCGATGTGGTGGACCACGGTTCGGCGGATTTCGACGGGGACGGACGGAGCGAGACGGTCGCCTCCGTACGCTGCCACTCGGGCACCGGCACACCGCCCAACGCCCTGTACGTACTGGCAGCCGCAGCCGATCCGGAGGCCCCGCCGCGCGTGGTCGCCACGATGCTGCGCACCAAGGAGCGCATGACCGTCCAGGACCTGAAGGTCCGCGGCACCACCGTCTCCGCGAAGCTCCTCGGCTACTCCTCGCCGTCCGTGCCCAGCTGCTGCCCGGACAAGCAGCGGAGGGTGAAGTGGGAGTGGAAGGACGGGAAGTTCGCACTGGAGGCGGCGCCCGTCCCAGGCGCTCCGGAGAGCGTCTGAGGGCAACGGGCCGCTCTCAGCAGCCCTTTCCGGACACGGCGGGTGTCCGCTTCGTCACTCTGCGGACTCGTCGGCGTCGGGGCCGTAGACCTCAACGCTGTCCGAAACCCTGCGTACATGGATGCAGTCGCCCGGGCATTCCTTCGCGGAATCCACGACGTCGTCGAGGAGCGGAAGCGGCACCGGCGTCGCAGCGCCCTTCTCCTGAAGCAGTTCGTCCTGGGCGTCTTTCACGTAGGCCAGGCCGTCGATGTCCAGCTCGAACACCTCTGGTGCGTACTGCGCGCAGATGCCGTCGCCGGTGCACAGGTCCTGGTCGATCCAGACCTCGAGTGCGTCGTTCCCGGTGCTCATCCTGTCGCCTGCCGTTCCTGCGGTCGTGAGGGAAGCTGCCGCCCACCAAGGGCTGTTGACCACCTCGACCCTACAACCGGCTGCTTCCGGATGGTGGTGGGTGGGTATCCCCCTGTGGTGAGGGAGCGCGCAAGGGTGAAGATCAGACACACCGCGAGAGTCTTTCTGATCTAGGGTTTCAACCCGTACCGGTACAGGTAGGGTCAGGAAGCGTCCAGCTCCCCCTGGAGGAGGTGAGGACCGTGGCAGCCCACGACGACGACATCAACCGCGGCATCCGGCCCGGTCGGGGTTCCGAAGACCCCTCCGGCCAGGTCGCGTATCTCGAGCAGGAAATCGCCGTCCTGCGCCGCAAGCTCGCCGACTCTCCGCGGCACACTCGCATTCTCGAGGAGCGGATCGTCGAGCTGCAGACGAACCTGGCAGGCGTCTCGGCACAGAACGAACGGCTTTCCAACACTCTCCGTGAGGCGCGTGATCAGATCGTCGCCCTCAAGGAAGAGGTGGACCGTCTCGCTCAGCCGCCCGCCGGTTTCGGTGTTTTTCTGCAGGCCAACGAGGACGGCACGGCGGACATCTTCACCGGCGGCCGCAAGCTCCGTGTGAACGTCAGCCCCGGCGTCGAACTCGAAGAGCTCCGGCGCGGCCAGGAAGTGATGCTCAACGAAGCGCTCAACGTGGTCGACGCCATGAAGTTCGAGAGCGCCGGCGACATCGTCACGCTCAAGGAGGTCCTGGAGGACGGCGAACGCGCCCTGGTCGTCGGTCACACCGACGAGGAGCGCGTGGTGCGCCTCGCGGAGCCGCTGCTGGAGTCGACACTCCGGGCCGGCGACGCCCTGCTTCTGGAGCCGCGTTCCGGTTACGTCTTCGAGGTCGTTCCGAAGAGCGAGGTCGAGGAGCTCGTCCTCGAAGAGGTCCCGGACATCGACTACGCCAAGATCGGTGGCCTGCGCGGACAGATCGAGCAGATCCGCGACGCGGTGGAGCTGCCGTACCTGCACCCGGATCTCTTCAAGGAGCACGAACTCCGGCCGCCCAAGGGCGTCCTGCTCTACGGCCCGCCCGGCTGCGGCAAGACGCTGATCGCCAAGGCCGTCGCCAACTCCCTGGCCAAGAAAGTCGCGGAGGTCACGGGCAAGCCCCAGGGGAAGAGCTACTTCCTGAACATCAAGGGCCCCGAGCTTCTCAACAAGTACGTGGGCGAGACCGAGCGGCACATCCGGCTGGTCTTCCAGCGGGCCAGGGAGAAGGCGAGCGAGGGCACCCCCGTCATCGTCTTCTTCGACGAGATGGACTCCCTCTTCCGCACCCGCGGCTCCGGGGTCAGCTCGGACGTCGAGAACACGATCGTCCCGCAGCTGCTCTCCGAGATCGACGGCGTGGAGGGCCTGGAGAACGTCATCGTCATCGGCGCCTCGAACCGCGAGGACATGATCGACCCCGCGATCCTGCGCCCCGGCCGTCTCGACGTGAAGATCAAGATCGAGCGTCCCGACGCCGAGGCCGCGAAGGACATCTTCTCGAAGTACCTGACGGCGAACCTCCCGCTGCACGCGGACGACGTGGCCGAGCACGGCGGGAACTCGAACGCCGCAGTGGACGCCATGATCCAGTCCGTGGTGGAGCAGATGTACGCCGAGTCCGAGGAGAACCGCTTCCTCGAGGTGACGTACGCCAACGGCGACAAGGAAGTCCTCTACTTCAAGGACTTCAACTCCGGCGCCATGATCGAGAACATCGTCGGCCGGGCGAAGAAGATGGCGATCAAGGCCTACCTCGACCAGAACCAGAAGGGTCTGCGCGTCGCCCATCTGCTCGCCGCCTGCGTGGACGAGTTCAAGGAGAACGAGGACCTTCCCAACACCACCAACCCCGACGACTGGGCCCGCATCTCCGGCAAGAAGGGCGAGCGGATCGTCTACATCCGCACGCTCGTCACCGGAAAGCAGGGCGCGGACACGGGCCGTTCCATCGACACCGTGGCCAATACCGGTCAGTACTTGTAAGCAGACAGCGATCCGGCTGCGGACGCCCCGGGTGGACCCCCGCCGAGAGCAGGGGGGCGGGGGCGTCCGCAGCCGGATCGTTTTGAGCAGACTGAGGAAGTCCGCTGAGTGATCTCCCGACTTCGGTCCGTGCGTTCTAGGCTCGTGCGTAGTGCCGCTGCGCGCAGTGCCCGGAGGCGGAACGCACGCGGGACGGTCGCGCGGCGGGACTTGAGCGGTGGCCCATCGGCGGGCCGTCGCCGGGCAAGGAGGGCCGCATGACCGTACGGCGAGTAATGGGCATCGAGACCGAGTACGGAATCTCCGTGCCCGGCCACCCCAACGCCAATGCCATGCTCACCTCGTCCCAGATCGTCAACGCCTACGCCGCGGCGATGCACCGGGCGCGCCGCGCCCGCTGGGACTTCGAGGAGGAGAACCCGCTGCGGGACGCGCGGGGATTCGACCTGGCACGGGAGTCCGCCGACGCGAGTCAGCTCACGGACGAGGACATCGGCCTGGCCAACGTGATCCTCACCAACGGCGCGCGCCTCTACGTCGACCACGCCCACCCCGAGTACAGCTCGCCCGAGATCACCAATCCCCTCGACGCCGTCCTGTGGGACAAGGCGGGGGAGCGGATCATGGCGGAGGCCGCCGAGCGCGCCGCCGAGGTCCCCGGTACGCAGGCGATCCACCTCTACAAGAACAACACCGACAACAAGGGCGCCTCGTACGGCACGCACGAGAACTACCTGATGAAGCGGGAGACCGCGTTCTCCGACATCGTGCGCCACCTGACGCCCTTCTTCGTGTCCCGCCAGGTGGTCTGCGGGGCAGGCCGCGTGGGGCTCGGGCAGGACGGCAGTGAGCACGGCTTCCAGCTCAGCCAGCGCGCGGACTACTTCGAGGTCGAGGTCGGCCTGGAGACCACGCTGAAGCGGCCGATCATCAACACCCGGGACGAGCCGCACGCCGACGCCGAGAAGTACCGCCGTCTGCACGTGATCATCGGGGACGCGAACCTCTCCGAGATCTCCACGTACCTCAAGCTGGGCACCACGGCTCTGGTCCTGTCCATGATCGAGGACGGGTTCATCGCCGTCGACCTCGCCGTCGACCAGCCCGTACGCACCCTCCACCAGGTCTCTCACGATCCGTCGCTGGGCAAGCTGATCACGCTGCGCAGCGGCCGTACTCTCACGGGCGTCCAGCTCCAGATGGAGTACTGCGAGCTGGCGCGCAAGTACGTGGAGGAGCGCTGGGGCGCCGACGCCGACGAGCAGACGAAGGACGTGCTGACGCGCTGGGAGGACGTCCTCTCCAGGCTGGAGACGGACCCGATGAGCCTCTCCCGCGAGCTGGACTGGGTCGCCAAGCGGGAGCTCATGGAGGGCTACAGGCGCCGCGACGGCCTCGGCTGGGACGCCGCCCGGCTGCACCTCGTGGACCTGCAGTACGCCGACGTACGCCTCGACAAGGGGCTCTACAACCGCCTCTCGAACCGCGGCAGCATCCAGCGGCTCCTGGACGAGGACGACATCCAGCGGGCCGTGGGGAAGCCCCCGGAGGACACCCGGGCCTATTTCCGCGGCCGCTGCCTGGAGCAGTACGCGGACGACGTGGCCGCGGCCTCCTGGGACTCCGTGATCTTCGATCTGCCCGGCCGTGACTCTCTGCAACGGGTGCCGACACTGGAGCCGCTGCGGGGTACACGGGATCACGTGAAGGAGCTCCTGGACCGCTGCCGCACGGCGGAGGAGCTGGTGAGAGTGCTTTCCGGCCGCTGAAAAAGGCTATTCGGTACCGGATGCGGGAATCACCGGGGTGGTCCTCCGACGTTGGGAGAAGTGAAGGGCCGATGTCAGTCCCTGCTTGTAGGGTCTGATCTTGTACGTCACGCGTACACACCGAACCGAGCGGGGTGAGGGATATGGCGACCAAGGACACCGGCGGCGGGCAGCAGAAGGCCTCCCGTCAGACCGAGGAGACCGAGGAGCAGGCCGAGGAGACGCAGGTCTCCGAGGATCTCAAGGAGCGCCAGGAGGCACTCTCGGAGGACGTCGACTCCGTTCTGGACGAGATCGACGACGTCCTCGAGGAGAACGCCGAGGACTTCGTGCGGTCCTTCGTTCAGAAGGGCGGAGAGTAAGGCGCGTGAGTCACCGTCCTGCGTCCCCGAAGCCCGGGGGCGCAGGACGGATGACATTCGAGCCTCCGGGTATGGTCCGATCAGCATTCCAAGATCCGTCTGATTCGACTTCCGACTCGTGGAAGGAAACGTGTGGAAGCCAACACTCGTGACACGGGGCGTCTGCCGGCAGCCTTCCTGACGCCCGGCTCGTCCTCGTTCATGGACTTCCTGTCCGAGCACGCCCCGGACGTGCTGCCCGGCAGCAGGCCCCTGCCTGCTGTCGAGGGTGCCGTGCAGGCTCCGCACGGCACCACCATCGTCGCGGCGACGTACGCCGGCGGTGTGGTGCTCGCGGGCGACCGGCGCGCGACGATGGGCAACGTCATCGCGCAGCGGGACATCGAAAAGGTCTTCCCGGCCGACGAGTTCTCCGCGGTCGGCATCGCCGGTACGGCCGGCCTCGCCGTGGAGATGGTCAAGCTCTTCCAGCTGGAGCTGGAGCACTTCGAGAAGGTGGAGGGGTCCGTACTCTCCTTGGAGGGCAAGGCCAACAGGCTCTCCACGATGATCCGCAGCAACCTGGGCATGGCCCTTCAGGGTCTCGCCGTGGTCCCGGTGTTCGCGGGGTACGACGTGGACCGTGAGCAGGGCCGGATCTTCTCCTACGACGTGACGGGCGGCCGTTCCGAAGAGGTGGGCTTCACCGCTGTCGGTTCGGGCTCCGTCTTCGCCCGCGGCTCTCTGAAGAAGCTGCACCGCGAGGACCTGACAGAGGAGCAGGTCGCCACGGTCGCGCTGCAGGCGCTCTACGACGCGGCTGACGACGACTCCGCCACCGGCGGCCCCGACATGACCCGGCGGATCTACCCCACGCTGACGGTCATCTCCGACGAAGGATGCCGCAGGCTCCCCGAGGAGGAGGTCTCCGGGCTCGTCCGCGCGATGCACGAGGGCCGGCTCGAGCAGCCCAACGGGCCGAAGGCCCCGCTCTCCTAATGGCCACGGGGCCTTCGGTGCCCTCTTACAGGACAGGAAGGGACGGATAGCCGGTGTCGACGCCGTTCTACGTCTCACCCCAGCAGGCCATGGCGGACCGCGCCGAGTACGCCCGCAAGGGCATCGCGCGGGGACGCAGCGTGGTCGTGCTGCAGTACACCGACGGCATCGTGTTCGTCGCCGAGAACCCCTCGAGGTCACTGCACAAGATCAGCGAGATCTACGACCGCATCGCCTTCGCAGCGGTCGGCAAGTACAACGAGTTCGAGAATCTGCGCATCGGCGGTGTGCGGTACGCGGATCTCCGGGGCTTCACCTACGACCGGGCCGACGTGACGGCGCGGGGTCTGGCGAACGTCTACGCCCAGACCCTCGGCACGATCTTCTCGAGCGCTGCGGAGAAGCCGTACGAGGTGGAGCTGATCGTCGCGGAGGTCGGCCCGGCCCCCGAGGACGACCAGATCTATCGGCTGCCGCACGACGGATCGATCGTGGACGAGCACGGCTCGCTCGCTGTCGGCGGCAACTCGGACCAGATCAACAGCTTCCTGGAGCAGCGCCACCGCGACGACATGACGCTGGCCGAGGCCGTGAAGCTCGGCAAGGAGTCCCTGGCACGGGACAACAACGGCGGCGAACGTGAGCTGACCGCCGACCAGTTGGAGGTCGCCCTGCTGGACCGCAGCCGGGTGCAGCAGCGCAAGTTCAAGCGCGTGCTCGGCCCGCAGCTGAAGCGGCTGCTGGGAGAGGACGCGTCCGGCGAGTCCTCGGGGGCGTCGGAGAGCGGAGACGACAGCGCGTCGGAGAACGACGCGGAGGAGTAACCACAGCGCGGACCTGCGGGGTGAGCCCTGTGGGTACCGGACATCGCGCATGCGCCGTGTCCCGGCAGGGTGACGCCCCGCCGGGACACGGCGCGTCGCGTGGGCGGTCCGCTCCCCGTGCGCGCCCTGCCGCCGTGCCGGAAAGGGCCGGGTTCAGGTGCGGTGAGCCGGGGGAGAGGCCGTCGAGCCTCGGCGGACCAGCTCGACGGGGAGTACGGGCGTCCTTGCCCTGCGCCCGTCGAGGACCGCCAGCAGGGCGCGCATCCCTTCCGCGCCGACCTCTTCGGCGGGCAGCCGGACCGTCGTCAACTCCGGTTCGAGCGCGGTGGCCAGACTGAGATCGTCGAAGCCGGTGACGGAGAGGTCCTCCGGCACCCGCAGGCCCAGCCGCCGTGCCGCCTTGCAGGCCCCGGCCGCGAGCAGGTCGTCGTCGCAGACGAGGGCCGTGGGGCGGGGACGCGTCTCCAGGATGCGGGTCGCGGCGCGCAGCGCGTCCTCGACGCTCAGGGCGCACCGTTCCGTGCGTACGACCGCGCCGGCCGTCCCCGCGACCGCCTCGTGGAGCGCGCGTGCTCGCATGCCGAACGTCCAGCTGTCGACCGCTGCGGCGAGGTGCGCGATGTGAACGTGGCCCAGTTCCAGCAGGTGGGCGGCGGCCTGGTGCATGCCGTCGGCGATGTCGAGGTTGACGGTGGCGGGGGAGCGGTCGGCTTCGGGGTCGCTGTCCAGCATGACCAGCGGCAGCTGACCGCCGTCGCGCAGGGCCGCGAGCGCATCGGGGGCCATGGAGGAGGCGATCACGCCGTCGAGGGCGGCGCGGGCGGAGCCGAAGGGGTCGACGGCCGGGCCCGTGCCCTCCGGGGAGGGGTAGAGCACCACGCCGAAGTCGTGCTCGGCGGCCACGCGTGAGGCCCCGGTGTGCACGCGCGCGAAGTAGTCGTGGGTCAGGGCGGGCACGACGAGGAGGGCGGTGCGCGTACGGCCGAGCCGGAGGCTGCGTGCGGCGAGGTTGGGCCGGTAGCCGAGCGCGCGGGCGGCGGACCGTACGTTCTCAGCCGTACGCGGTGAGACCCTCCCCTCCCACTTCCCGCCGAGGACGAGGGAGACCGTCGCCTGCGAGACATCGGCATGCCGTGCCACGTCCCGGCTGGTGGGCCGGGCACCGGCGGACGCGGCGGCAGGGGAGTCGCCGGAGGCGTGCCGGCCGGAAGACGTCTCCGGGCGCGACCGTGGAGCGGTGCCGGGCTCCCGGCTGCTGGCCATCCGTACGCTCCTTTCCGCCCGTGCGATGTGCCCGAGGTGGACCGCGGGTCAGCGACATGGTACGTATTACCTCGCAAGTTATACGTACAACGTGTCGGGGTGACGCGGAGAGGAGCCAGCCATGGCGACGGGCTATGCCGAACTGCTCCGGGCCCGGCACGCGGTCCGCCTGCTCGTCGGCACCCTCGTCGGGCGGCTGCCCAACGCCACGGCTGCGCTGATCATCGTGCTCTTCACGCGTGCAGAGGGCGGCAGCTACACCCTCGCCGGTGTCCTCTCCGCGGTCTACGGACTCGCGACGGCGGTGGGGCAGCCGCTGCTGGGACGGCTCGTCGATCTGTACGGGCAGCCGCGCGTGATGTTCCCGGCCGCGCTGCTCTCAGCGCTGGGCATGGCACTGTTCGCCTGGGCCGGTATCGGCACGGTGGCGGTGGCCGTGGCAGCCGTACTCGTCGCCGGGGTGGCGACGCCGCCGCTGGAGGGCGGGTTGCGCGCGCTGTGGCCGGGCGTCCTCAACGGGCCGGAGAAGGTGCACAGGGCGTACGCGCTGGACGCCGTGGCGCAGGAAGTGATGTTCGCGGTGGGGCCGCTGCTGGTCACTCTCTGCGTCGCCTTCTGGGACGAGGCCGCCGCGCTGCTGATCATCAACGCGTTCGGACTGGCGGGCGCCCTCTCCGTCGTCGTCTCGCCGCCCTCGCGGAAGTGGCGGTCCGCACCGCGTGAGGCGCACTGGCTGGGCGCGCTGCGCTCCGCGGGGCTGCTCGCGCTGCTGGGGGCCTTCTTCTTCGTGGGGCTCGCACTCGGCGGGATAGCCGTCGCGGCGGTGAGCTACGCGGACGACCACGGCGAAGCCCTCATCTCCAGCTACCTGCTCTCGGCGCTGGGCTTCGGCGCGCTCGTCGGAGGTGTCGTGTACGGCGCACGCCACTGGCCCGGCGCACCGGAGCGGCGCCTCAGATGGCTGGTTCTCGCTCTTGCGTTGGGCTACCTGCCGCTGGTCCTGGTGCCCGGCGTGGTGGCCATGACGGCACTGGCGGGCCTCGCGGGGGTCTTTCTCGCCCCGGCGCTCGCCTGTGCGTTCGTCGTCGTGGACCGGCATGCTCCCGCGGGTACCGTCACTGAGGCCTTCTCGTGGCTCGTCACCACCTTCGGGGTGGGCGCCGCGGCGGGAACTGCCGTGGTCGGCCCGGTGATCGAGCGCGGCGGGTCCCCCGCGGGGTTCGCGGTCGTCGGTGCCGGCGGCGTCGCGGCACTGCTGGTGCTCCTGCTGACGGGCCGGGCTCTTTCGGTGGACGCCGCGGCGTCCCGTACCGCACCGGTCACGGGCCTCGCCGCAGGTCCCGGCCATGCTCAGGAGCCGGTCACGGCGGCGGAAAATGATCGGAACGGTGCCGCCGATCCCGGTTTCAGAACAGGCCGTCAGGCGTAATGTTCAGTCATGGACCGCCGAATCTTCGGGCTTGAGAACGAGTACGGCGTCACGTGTACGTTCCGGGGACAGCGCAGGCTGTCCCCCGACGAAGTGGCGCGGTACCTCTTCCGCCGTGTCGTGTCATGGGGCCGCAGCAGCAACGTCTTCCTCCGCAACGGCGCACGCCTCTATCTGGACGTGGGCTCGCACCCTGAGTACGCGACCCCCGAGTGCGACAACGTGACCGAACTGGTCACCCACGACAAGGCCGGCGAGCGCATCCTCGAGGGGCTCCTCGTCGACGCCGAACGCCGCCTGCACGAGGAGGGAATCGCGGGCGACGTCTACCTCTTCAAGAACAACACCGACTCGGCGGGCAACTCCTACGGCTGCCACGAGAACTATCTCGTGGCGCGGCACGGGGAGTTCTCCCGCCTCGCGGACGTGCTCATCCCCTTCCTCGTCACGCGTCAACTCGTGTGCGGCGCAGGCAAGGTGCTGCAGACGCCGCGCGGCGCCGTGTACTGCGTCAGCCAGCGCGCCGAGCACATCTGGGAAGGGGTCAGCTCCGCCACGACCCGCTCCCGGCCGATCATCAACACCAGGGACGAGCCGCACGCGGACGCCGAGCGCTACCGCCGCCTCCATGTGATCGTCGGCGACTCCAACATGTCGGAGACGACCATGCTGCTCAAGGTCGGCGCCACCGACCTGGTGCTGCGCATGATCGAGGCGGGCACCGTGATGCGCGACCTGACCCTGGAGAACCCGATCCGGGCCATCCGCGAGGTCAGCCACGACATCACCGGGCAGCGCAAGGTGCGTCTCGCCAGTGGCCGGGAGGCCTCCGCGCTGGAGGTGCAGCAGGAGTACTACGAGAAGGCACTGGACTTCTGCGAGCGCCGGGGCATCCGTACGGGCCGGGTGGAGCGCGTACTGGAACTGTGGGGCAGATCACTCGACGCCATCCGCACCGAGGAGCTCGACAAGATCAACACCGAGATCGACTGGGTCATGAAGTACCAGTTGATCGAGCGCTACCGGGCCAAGAACAACATCTCGATGTCGCATCCCCGGATCGCGCAGATAGACCTCGCGTACCACGACATCCACCGCCGTCGTGGTCTGTACTACCTGCTGGAGCGGAACGGTCAGGCGGCCCGCATCTGCAACGATCTCAAGATCTTCGAAGGCAAGTCGGTGCCTCCGCAGACCACGCGGGCCAGGCTGCGCGGAGACTTCATCAGGCGGGCCCAGGAGCAGCGGCGGGACTTCACCGTCGACTGGGTCCATCTCAAGCTCAACGACCAGGCGCAGCGCACCGTGTTGTGCAAAGACCCTTTCCGGTCGGTCGACGAGCGGGTCGAGAAACTGATCGCCGGTATGTGAGTCGTGTCGAGTGGTGGCAGGGACCGGCGGGCGGGGTCGTAGGGTTGCCCCGACCGTCCGGACATCCCCTAGACCGCGAGTTGGACACATGCTGCAGACTCCCGGGGGAACAACCCCCCACCCCAGGAAGCCCTACGCGCGCCGTTTCGCGGCGGCGCTGGCCGTATCCGTACTGGCCGTGTCCCTCGCGGCATGCGGTGGAGAGGACGGCTCCGAGTCCGAGAACGGAGCCGTCCCGCAGGTCACCGGGGCCACCGACAAGAAGCCCAAGGTGGCGAAGGGCAAGGGCAAGCCGCCCAAGGACCTCAAGGTCGAGGTCCTCAAGGAGGGCAAGGGCCAGAAGGTCGAGAAGGGCGACTCGCTGAACGCGAACTACCTCGGCCAGCTCTGGAACGGCAAGGAGTTCGACAGCAGCTGGAAGCGCGGTCAGACCGCCACCTTCCAGATCGGCACCAAGAAGGTCATCAAGGGCTGGGACGAAGCCCTGGTGGGCAAGAAGGTCGGCAGCCGCGTCGAGATCGTGGTGCCGCCGTCGAAGGGCTACGGCAAGCAGGGCCAGCCGCCGACGATCCCGAAGAACGCCACGCTCGTCTTCGTCGTCGACCTGGAGAAGATCCTGCCGAGCACGATCGACGGCAAGGCGGTCGAGGGCGAGCACAACCCCGAACTGCCCGAGGTCAGCTCGAAGGTCGTGAAGAACGAGGCTCCCGAGATCAAGATGCCGAAGGGCGTCGACAAGGCCCCGGACGAGCTCCTGGACGAGACCGTCGTCGAGGGTGACGGGAAGAAGATCACGGAGAAGAGCACCGTCCTGACCAACTTCACGGCGAAGATGTGGAAGGGCGGCAAGCAGCTGGACGACACCTGGGCGCAGAGCGGTCCGCAGGAGATCCCCGTCTCCAAGATCCCGGGCTGGGCCGATGCGCTGAAGGGCAAGAAGGCCGGCAGCCGCGTGGTGATCTCCGTGCCCAAGGACGAGTTCCCGAAGGAGCAGCAGAAGCAGTTCTCCTCCGGCGTCGTCTTCTCGGTGGACGTACTCAGCGTGAAGTGAGACCTCCGCGACGTGAAACACTGGCGCGGTTGTCCGAATGATTCGTTGGTAGGAGCCATTTCGTGAGCATCGAGAAGCC
Source organism: Streptomyces ovatisporus (assembly GCF_042653885.1). Taxonomy (NCBI): domain Bacteria; kingdom Bacillati; phylum Actinomycetota; class Actinomycetes; order Kitasatosporales; family Streptomycetaceae; genus Streptomyces; species Streptomyces ovatisporus. The sequence goes on along the minus strand of NZ_JBHSFH010000013.1, from coordinate 191,555 downwards.
CGAGGTCGACTTCCCCGAGGGCGCGCCGCCTGCCGACCTGGAGATCGTGGATCTCCGGGAGGGCGACGGGCCCGAGGCCAAGGCCGGCGACAACGTCTCCGTCCACTACGTGGGCGTCTCCTTCTCCAGCGGCGAGGAGTTCGACGCGAGCTGGAACCGCGGCAAGCCGCTGCAGTTCCAGCTCGGCGCCGGCCAGGTCATCCCCGGCTGGGACCGGGGCGTCCAGGGCATGAAGGTCGGCGGGCGCCGTCGGCTGACCATTCCGCCCCACCTCGCCTACGGCGAGCAGGGCGCGGGCGGCGGCCGCATCAAGCCGAACGAGACGCTGATCTTCGTCTGCGATCTGGTCTCCGTCTGACGGGGCGCAGCTCCGCGGCATCCGAGGACCTCGCCCTGGGGGCGGGGTCCTCGGTCTTTGCTTTGGCCGGGCAGGCGAGGAGCGGTACGGTCAAGTGCCCGGCATCACACCGGGCGATCCCTGAACAGCACAGAGCAGCACGAGAAGAGGCACGAGGAGCCCATGGCGATTGCCAAGGCCGAGCGGCTGATGAATCTGGCGCTGTGCCTGCTCGGAACCCGGCGCCCGCTGACCAAGCGTGAGCTGCGTACCTCGATCGAGGCGTACATGGAGGCGGGCAGCGACGAGTCCTTCAACAGGATGTTCGAGCGCGACAAGGACGATCTGCGCGAACTCGGCCTCGTCATCGACACGGTGGAGAACCTCGACGGCGACATCGGCTACCGCGCGAAGCACGACAACAACAGGCTGCCGCCCATCGCGCTCGACGCCGAAGAGGCCACGGCACTCGGTCTCGCCGCTCGCGTGTGGCAGCAGGCCCGTCTCGCCGGAGCCGCCAGCGGCGCCCTGCAGAAGCTGCACGCCGCGGGCGGTATGCCGCAGCAGGACGGCGGCGCCGAAGGGGCCGAGCCGGCGATTCCGCACAGCACGCTGGAGCCCCACATCCCCGCCCGTGAGGCGGCGTTCGAGCCGCTGATGCTCGCCTGCCGGGACCGGCGCCCCGTCGTCTTCGACTACCGCAAGTCCAACGCCGTACGGGCAGAGCGCCGTCAGGTCGAGCCGTGGACGCTGGAGTGCTGGCGCGGCCACTGGTACCTCGCCGGGTTCGACACAGGGCGGCAGGCCGAACGCGTCTTCCGGCTCTCCCGGATCACCGGGGCGGTGCGTTCGCGTGCCGCGGCCTTCACCGCGCCCGTACCGGACCAGGTGAAGGTACGGGAGGCCGTGGAGCGCTGGGCGGGGGAGAGCGCGTCGCGCACCGCCCTCATCAGGCTGCGGGCCGGATCGGGGTACCCGCTCCGTGCCCGTGCCGTGCAGGTACGGGAACTCCCGGACGGCTGGGAGGAGTTGGAGATTCCGTACGGACACGGCCTGGACGCGTGGCTCGTGGAGTTCGGGCCCGACGTGATCGTTCTGGAACCGGCCGAACTGCGGGCCGAAGTGGTCGACCGGCTGCGCGCCGTCGCCAAGGGCTGAGGGAGAGCGAAGGCCGTGGCATCGAACGCCATTGACCAGACCCGGCGGATGCTGTCGCTGGTGACGTACCTGCGCGACCGTCCCGGAGCCCGGATCGACGATGTGGCCCGTGCGTTCGGCATCTCCGCCGACGAGTTGATCTCGGACCTCGACGTGCTGCCGATGTGCGGCACCAGCTTCCGCGGCGGCGACCTGCTGGAGATCGACACCGACGGTGAGCGGATCTGGTGGCGCAACGCCGACGCGCTGGGCAGCGACACCGCACAGCCGCTCCGGCTCGCCTCCGACGAGGCGACCGCGCTGCTGGTCGCGGCCCGCGCCGTCGCCACGCTGCCGGGCCTGCGCGAGAGCGACCGGGACGCGCTGCAGCGCGCGACGGCGAAGCTGGAGGCCGCGGCGGGGGAGAACGCGGGGGCCAGCTCGCGGCTGTCGGTCACCTTCGAGTCGGAGGGCGGCGTCTTCGCCGACGTCGACCGTGCCATCGCCGAGCGGCGCAGGCTGTGGCTGCGCTACTACTCGCCGGCGCGGGACGAGCTGACCGAGCGCGAGGTCGACCCCATCCGGCTCTTCGCGGTGGGACACACCTACCTCGAGGCGTGGTGCCGTCTCTCCGAGGCCCGCCGGACCTTCAGGCTCGACAGGGTCGCCGAGATCAAGCTGCTGGACGAGCCGGCTGACCCGCCGCCGGTCGAACTGCGGGACCTGAGCGAGGGGCTCGTGCAGCCGTCGGCCGAGGATCCCGAGGTGGTCGTCGAGGTCGGACCGGGCGGTCGCTGGGTCGCGGAGTACTACCCGTACGACAGCGCCGAGGAACTCCCCGACGGCGGGTTGCGCGTCAGGCTGCGCACTCCCGATCCGGCGTCGCTGCGCCGGCTGGCACTGCGGCTGGGCCGGGACGGCCGGATCGTGGAGCCGCGTGAGCTGGCGGACAGCGCGCGGGAGGCAGCGCGGCTCGCGCTGGCGGCCTACGGGGAGTGAGACGGCCGGGGAGCACGCGGGGCGGGGTTCATGTCCCGCCGGTGCTGTGCCGTCCGGCAGGGGAGGCGGGGGCTCCGGTTGCCGCCGAGCCACTAGGCTCGGCGCATGCTCTGGCCCATGTTCTTTCTCGCGCTCGCCTTCTGCGGTATCGCCGTTCTCGGTGTGCTGGCCGTCCGGGTCGGGCTGGAAGTGCGCCGTTTCACCCGGGCGGTCGGGGACAGCTCTGAGCGGATCACCCGGGCCGCCGAGGACCTGGAGCGTGCGGCCGGACCGCTCGCGGGACGGGCGGGTGCGGCGGGTGACTCCGGTGGTGCCCGCGGGGCCGGCGTGACGGCGGAGAGCCGCCTCCACGGGCGTCAGCAGGGCTCCGGGCATCCTTGAGGACGATGGTCCTTACGTGTACTGCCTGGCCCGTACCTTTGACCGGTAAGCTGCACAGTGCCGCGTCCGCGGTGAAAGGGGACCGCAATCCCGAGTGGGAACAGGCATTGCCCGTCGTTCACTCCTCAGGGTTACGATCGCTGGCAGCACGCGCTTGACGCAGCCCGTCCGATTCACACGGCAGGCAAGGACTCACGCCGGCCCCGGCGAGAAGGTAGTGGCACATGATCGGCAATTTGAAGCCCCTGGAGATCGTCCTGATCGTCCTGGTCATCCTGCTGCTGTTCGGCGCCAAGAAGCTTCCGGACATGGCTCGTTCGCTGGGCAAGTCCGCCCGCATCCTCAAGAGCGAGGCCAAGCAGATGAAGAAGGACGGCGGCGACGACAACGACGCCGGAACCACTGCCGACTCCCAGCAGGCGGCTCCGCGTACCATCCAGGCCGCACCCGGGGACGTGGCGAGCTCACGGCCCGTCGCAGAGCCGACCGAGCAGCAGCAGAAGCAGTCCTGAACTGCCGTCCGGTCACAGAGAGCCGGACAATGTGAGGCACTTCCGACAACTCAGACAATGAGGACGAGGGTTGCTGAAGTCGGCCCGTAAAGAGGGCAAAAGGGAGAAGGACCCCGAGGGGCGGATGCCCCTCGCGGAGCATCTGAGGGAGCTGCGCAACCGTCTGATGAAGGCGGTGCTGGCGATCCTCGCCGTCACGATCGTGGCGCTGGTCTACTACGAGCCCATCGCCGCTTTCCTCACCGACCCCGTAGCCGCGTCCGTGGGCTGCGAGAAGGGCTTCGGGCGCGCGGCGTCCGAGGGCGAGACGTGTGCGGAGATCACTCTCAACGGGCTCATCGCCCCCTTCACCGTGATGCTCAAGGTCGGCCTCATGGTCGGTGTCGTCGTGGCCTCCCCGATCTGGCTCTACCAGCTCTGGGCCTTCCTCGCGCCCGGCCTGCACAGCCACGAGAAGAAGTACGCGCGCAGCTTCGTCGCGGCGGGCGTACCCCTCTTCCTGGGCGGTGCCTACCTCGCGTACCTCATCCTGCCCAAGGCCGCCAAGACGCTGCTCGACTTCAGCCCCGAGGGCATCGGGAACCTGATCCCGCTGGACGATTTCCTCGATATCGTCACCCGGCTCGTGATCGTCTTCGGCCTGGCCTTCGAGCTGCCGCTGCTGCTGGTGATGCTGAACCTCACCGGCATCCTCGGCGGGCGCCAACTGCTGGGCTGGTGGCGGATCATGGTGCTGTGCATCACGGTCTTCTCCGCCGTCGCCACACCGACGGGCGACCCGCTCACGATGGGCGCTCTGGCCGCGCCGATCGTGCTCCTCTACTTCGGCGCCGTGGGCATCTGCCTCCTCAACGACCGACGGCGCAGCCGCAAGGACCCCTACGCCGGACTGGACGACGACGAAGCGTCGCAGATCGGCCGGCCCGAGGCCCTCGACGAGGCCGAGACGGTGCCTTCGCAGCGTGCACTCACCGACGGCGAGGGCGAGACCGGGAGCAAGGGCGGCGCGGCGCGGCAGGACGGTCCGGTGCGGCAGGACGGTTTCGACGACGCGACCTGACCATGTAGGGTCCGCGCGTGACCAGCGAGATCACTCTTTTCGTCAATCCCACGGCCGGCCGCGGACGCGGCGCCGGTGCCGCACAGCCGGCGGCCGAAGCGCTGCGCCAGGCCGGTTTCGCCGTGCGTACGGTCGTCGGGAACGACGCACCCGACGCGCTCGCACGTGCCCGTGAAGCCGTCGGCGCCGGCACCGGAGCACTGATCGCCGTCGGCGGTGACGGGATGGCGTCCCTGGCCCTCCAGGCCGTCGCCGGTACGGACACCCCGCTCGGCGTCGTCGCGGTCGGCACCGGCAACGACTTCGCGCGGGCGACGGGTCTTCCCGTGCGGGAGCCCGCCGAGGCGGGACGGCTCATCGGCGAGGCGCTCAAGGCCGGCCACTGCCGGACCCTCGACCTCGGACGGGTGGGAGATCGCTGGTTCGGCTCAGTGCTCGCCTCCGGCTTCGACTCGCGGGTGAACGACCGCGGCAACCGGATGCGCTGGCCCGCCGGCCGGCTGAAGTACGACTTGGCGATCCTCGCCGAGCTGGCCGCCTTCCGTACGATCCCCTACCGGCTCACGCTGGACGACGGCGAGCCGCAGGACATCGAGGCCACCCTCGTGGCCGTGGGCAACGGACCCTCGTACGGCGGAGGCATGCGCATCTGCCACGGGGCGGAGATGAACGACGGACTCCTCGACGTGACGGTGGTCGGGGACTGCAGCCGGGGCACGCTGCTGCGCGTCTTTCCGCGGGTCTACAAGGGCACCCATCTCAGCCATCCGGCGGTCACCACGTACAAGGCACGCAGTGTGCGCCTGGAGGCGGACGGTGTGACGGGGTACGCGGACGGGGAGCCCTTCGGGCGGCTGCCGCTGACGGCGCGGGTGGTGCCGGGGGCCGTACGGCTTCTCGTTGCGGAGTAACGACCGTGAGCGGTGTCGGGGGTGGCCGGTAGGCTCGTAGTCACGATGACCGAGGACCTGTCCCCCGCAGAGCGATATGCCGAGGCGCGGAAACGTGCCCAAGAGCAGGCCACCGCTCTCGCCCCCTTCCGTGACCTCTACGACTTCGATCTCGACGACTTCCAGATCGAGGCGTGCCAAGCCCTCGAAGCCGGGAAGGGAGTGCTGGTCGCGGCACCGACCGGCTCCGGCAAGACGATCGTCGGCGAGTTCGCCGTGCATCTGGCGCTCACCCGGGGCCGGAAGTGTTTCTACACGACGCCCATCAAGGCCCTGTCCAACCAGAAGTACAACGACCTGGTCAAGCGGTACGGCGCGGACCGCGTGGGCCTGCTGACCGGTGACAACTCGGTCAACGCCGATGCACCCGTGATCGTGATGACGACCGAGGTGCTGCGGAACATGCTCTACGCGGGCTCGCAGGCGCTCATCGGGCTCGGTCACGTGGTGATGGACGAGGTGCACTACCTCTCCGACCGCTTCCGCGGCGCCGTATGGGAGGAGGTCATCATCCACCTCCCCGAGTCCGTCACCCTCGTCTCGCTGTCGGCGACGGTCTCCAACGCCGAGGAGTTCGGCGACTGGCTGGACACCGTCCGCGGCGACACCCGGGTGATCGTCTCCGAGCACCGCCCGGTGCCCCTGTGGCAGCACGTGCTCGCCGGGCGGCGGATGTACGACCTCTTCGAGGAGAAGGCCGACAAGCGGGAAGTCAACCCGGACCTCGTGCGGATGGCCCGGATGGAGAACAGCCGGGTCACCTCGCCCCGCGACCGCCGCCGCGGCAATCCGCGCCGCGAGGCGGACCGGGAACGTGAGCGGCGCAGCCGCGCCCGGGTGTGGACACCGGGCAGGCCCGAGGTCATCGACCGGCTCGACTCCGAGGGGCTGCTCCCGGCCATCACTTTCATCTTCAGCCGTGCGGGCTGCGAGTCGGCCGTACAGCAGTGCCTGTACGCCGGGCTGCGGCTCAACGACAACGCGGCGCGGGCCCGTGTGCGCGAGATCGTCGAGGCGCGTACGGCCGACATCCCCGACACCGACCTGCACGTACTGGGCTACTTCGAGTGGCTGGAGGGCCTGGAGCGGGGCATCGCCGCGCACCACGCGGGCATGCTGCCGACCTTCAAGGAGGTCGTCGAGGAACTGTTCGTGCGGGGCCTGGTGAAGGCCGTCTTCGCCACCGAGACGCTGGCACTGGGGATCAACATGCCCGCCCGCTCCGTGGTGCTGGAGAAGCTGGTCAAGTGGAACGGCGAGCAGCACGCGGACATCACGCCCGGTGAGTTCACACAGCTGACGGGCCGTGCCGGCCGGCGTGGCATCGATATCGAGGGGCACGCGGTCGTGCTGTGGCAGCGCGGCATGGACCCGGCCGCGCTGGCCGGCCTGGCCGGTACGCGTACGTATCCGCTGCGCTCGTCCTTCAAGCCCTCGTACAACATGGCTGTCAATCTGGTCGGCCAGTTCGGGCGGCACCGCTCGCGTGAGCTGCTGGAGACCTCCTTCGCCCAGTTCCAGGCCGACCGGTCCGTGGTGGGCATCTCCCGTCAGGTGCAGCGCAACGAGGAGGGGCTGGAGGGCTACCGCGCCTCCATGACCTGCCATCTCGGCGACTTCGAGGAGTACTCGCGGCTGCGCCGCCAGCTCAAGGACCGGGAGACGGAGCTGGCCAAGCAGGGCGCCGTGCAGCGCAGGGCGCAGGCCGCCGCGGCGCTGGAGAAGCTGCGGCCGGGGGACGTCATCCATGTGCCGACCGGCAAGTTCGCCGGGCTCGCGCTCGTACTGGACCCGGGGACGGGCGCCGGGCGCGGCCCGTCCCATCACAGGGGCTGGCAGCAGAACGACGGCCCGCGTCCGCTCGTGCTGACCGCTCAGCGTCAGGTGAAGCGGCTGGGCTCGATCGACTTCCCCGTGCCGGTGGAGCCGCTGGAGCGGATGCGTATTCCCAGGTCGTTCAACGCACGCAGTCCCGAGTCGCGCCGCGACCTCGCCTCGGCGCTGCGTACGAAGGCGGGACACCACGCGCCGCCCCGGCATCGCAAGCAGCGCTCCGCCGCCGCCGACGACAGCGAGATCGCGCGGCTCCGCGCCGAGATCCGCCGTCACCCCTGCCACGGATGCGACGAACGGGAGAACCACGCCCGCTGGGCGGAGCGCTATCACCGGCTCCGCCGGGACACGCGGCAGCTGGAGCGCAAGATCGAGGGCAGGACGAACACCATCGCCCGCACCTTCGACCGCGTCTCCGCGCTGCTGACGGAGCTGGGTTATCTGCGGGAAGACGAAGTGACCGACGACGGGCGGCGGTTGGGGCGGCTCTACGGCGAGCTGGACCTGCTGGCCAGCGAGTGTCTGCGCGACAAGGTGTGGGACGGCCTTCCCCCGTCCGAACTGGCCGCGTGCGTCTCGGCGTTGGTGTACGAGTCGCGTGCCGCCGACGACGCGCTGCCGCCCAAACTGCCCGGCGGCGGCGCGCGGGGCGCCCTGGAGGAGATGGTCCGCATCTGGGGCCGCCTGGACGCCCTGGAGGAGGAGCACCGCATCAGCCAGACGGAGGGCGTGGGCCAGCGCGAGCCGGATCTGGGCTTCGCCTGGGCCGCGTACCGCTGGGCCGAGGGACACGGCCTCGACGCGGTCCTCCGCGAAGCCGACATGCCCGCAGGCGACTTCGTGCGCTGGTGCAAGCAGTGCATCGACGTGCTCGGGCAGATCGCCGTGGCAGCGCCGGAGAGCGGCAGCGTCGCGAAGAACGCGCGCAAGGCGGTCGAGGCGATGCGGCGCGGCGTCGTGGCGTACACGAGCGTGGGCTGACGGGGCAGCGGCGCGCGAGCGGAAGTGCCGTGCCGCGCCGCGCCGTTGAGGGCGCCGGGCACTGGTGCCGTGACGGTACTCGGGTGGTGCCCGGCCGCCGCGGGGCGGAAGAGCAATGCAGGCGGTGGGTGTTGACGGCGGGAGCATGCGGGGCATGTTCACCCGGGCACCGCCCATGTCCTCGTCTCTCATGCCTCAACGGAGGTCGATGTGCGCACCACGACCAGATCCGGATTCCGTCGCTGGGCCGCCGTGGCCACTGCCCTCGCCGCCGTGGCGACGCTGACGTCGGCGACGCTCGCACCCTCCTCCCCGTCCGGGCAGGCGCACGACCCCGCAGACCGGTTGCGCCTCACGCAGCTCCAGGCCATGGCCACCCACAACAGCTACCACCGTGAAGTCTCTTTCGCGGAACAGAAGTTGATGAGCGAACACGACCCCAACTTCCGGACGCTGCTCTACAGCCACGCGTCCCTGCCCGTACAGCTCTCCCGTCAGCAGGTGCGCGGCATCGAGCTGGACGTCTTCCCCGACCCCGACGGCGGCCTGTACGCCGACCCGCTCATCCGCAAGGACGCCGGACTTCCTCCGCCTGCCGACCCGGAGCTGCGCAGGCGCGGCTTCAAGGTCCAGCACTGGGCGGACTTCGACTACCGCAGCAACTGCGTGAGTCTCCGGAGCTGCCTGCGGCAGGTGAGGAAGTGGTCCGAACGGCGGCCCGGCCATGTGCCCGTACCGGTGCTCCTCGAACTGAAGGAGACGGACCCGGAGTTGGAGGAGCGCGGCGGTGCGGTGAGTCCTCCGTGGGACACGGAGATGCTCGACGCGCTCGACGCGGAGATCCGGTCGGTCTTCCCCGACGAGGCGACCGTCACGGCTGACGACGTCCGGCGGCCGGGGCAGACCCTGGAGGAGTCGGTGCGCGAACACGGCTGGCCCCGGCTGTCCGCAGCCCGCGGCAAGGTGATGTTCCTGATGGACAACGACGACCAGGAACTCCAGGACGCCTACCGCGCGGGCGGCCGGGAGAGCCTGCAGGGCAGGGTGCTGTTCACCGACTCCGAACCGGGGCGCCCGGATGCCGCGTTCATGAAGGTCAACGACCCGACCGGGGCCAACAAGGCCGTCATCCAGGACCTCGTGAGGAAGGGCTACTTCGTACGCACCCGCTCCGACGTGCCGCTGGACCAGGCTTCCAGCGGTGACACCGGCATGCTGGAGGACGCTCTGGCTTCGGGGGCCCAGATGATCTCCACCGACTTCCCCGTGCCCGGGCTCGCCGCGCGCTACGGCTCCGACTACGTCGCCGAACTTCCGGGCGGCAGCGGCCCGGTGCGCTGCAACCCGGTCAGCGTGCCGTCGGCGAAGTGCCCGGGCGGGCCCATCGAGCCCTGACGGGGCAGGGCGCACGGGAGAGACGGACTCCGACTGACGGGGCCGGCTGACGGACCCCGGCCGACGGGGCCGGGGCTGCGGGCTCTGCGACGGTGCGGCTCCGCGGCGGTCAGGCCTGGCCGCCGTCCACCGTGCCGCCGGCCTCCTGCTCCGCCTCCACCTGCGCGTTCCACTCCTTCTTCGAGGACTGCCAGCCGTCCTCGTCGTGGCCCTGCCGCCAGTAACCGGAGATGGACAACTGCTCGCGTGCCACGCCCCGTTCGAGCCGCAGGTGGCGGCGGAGTTCCTTCACCGCTCCGGCTTCGCCGTGCACGAAGGCATGCACCCGCCCCGGCGGGAAGTCCAGCGCACGTACGGCTTCGACGAGCCGCTCGCCGACCCTGGCCGACCCCCGGTGGAGCCAGACCACGCCGGCGGTGTCCGGAACGCTGAGCTTCAGCTCCTCCTGCGGGCCCTCGACCTCGATCAGTGCCCTGACCCGGGCATCCGCGGGCATCGCCTCCAGGGCGGTGGCGATCGCGGGCAGGGCGCTCTCGTCACCCGCCAGCAGGTGCCAGTCGGCCTCCGGGTCGGGGGCGTAGGCGCCGCCGGGCCCGAGGAAGAGGATCTCCTCACCCGGGACGGCGTTCCGCGCCCACGGCCCGGCGAGTCCCGCGTCGCCGTGCACGACGAAGTCGAGGGTCAGCTCCCGGGCGGCGGGGGCCCACGAGCGCACCGTGTACGTACGCGTCACCGGCCACTGGTGGCGCGGGAAGCCGGCGCGGATGCGGACGATGTCGAAGGGCTCCGGATACTCCACGTCGGGGAGCGGGAAGAGCAGCTTCACGTAGTGGTCCGTGAACTCGCCCGCGGTGAATGCCTCCAGACCGGGACCGCCGAGGACGACGCGCACCATGTGGGGAGTGAGCCACTCGGTGCGGATCACGCGGCCCCGGTGGACGTGCGTCTTGCTGCTGGGCGTGCGGTCTGCCACGTGGAACTCCTGGGACGGTGCGCGCGTGAAGTGGTTAGGGTTACCTAAGCTACCACTCGGCCCCGTCTCCGGCCTGCTCAGCTCGTACCGGTTCCGCGGTCCCGGCCTTCTGCCAGCACCGTCAGCAGCCGCTCCAGGGAGCCGCCCAGGCCCCACCGCTCCGCCAGCTCCTCCAGGGCCTGCGGGTGGCGCGGGGCGGCCGGCAGCGAGGCGTCGAAAGAGGGCAGGGCGACGTCGCTCGCGACCCGGACCACCTTCGGTGCCACCTTGAGGTAGGGCCGTGCCTCCGCGAGACGCCTGCGCTGTGCGGGCGTGAGCCGGGACGCCGGATCGTCGACGGCGGCCATGATGCCCGCCAGGTCCCCGTAGCTCTCCAGCAGCTTCGCCGCCGTCTTCTCGCCGACGCCGGGGACCCCGGGCAGACCGTCGCTCGGGTCGCCGCGAAGCAGGGCCAGCTCGGCGTAACCGGCGCCGTCCACGCCGTACTTGGAGCGCAGCGCCGCGCCGTCGTAGACGTCGAGGTTCCCCACGCCCTTCACGGGATACAGCACCCGCACGCCGCGGTCGTCGTCGATCAGCTGGAACAGGTCGCGGTCGCCCGTCACGATGTCGACGGGCGTGTCCGCGCGTGCCGTCAGCGTGCCGATGATGTCGTCCGCCTCGAAACCCGCGGCGCCCACCCGGGCGATGCCGATCGCGTCCAGCACCTCGTCGATGACGGGTACCTGCGGGCTGAGGGTGTCGGGGACCTCCTCGGCGTCCGGGCCTTCGTCGGCCTCCGCGGCGACCCGGTGAGCCTTGTAGGACGGGATGAGCTCCACGCGCCAGGCCGGGCGCCAGTCGAAGTCCATGCAGGCCACCAGGGAGTCCGGGTGCCGGTTGCCCGCCAGCCGCGCGATGAAGTCGAGCAGCCCGCGTACGGCGTTGACCGGGGTTCCGTCCGGCGCCCTGACCGTCTCCGGCACTCCGAAGTAGGCGCGGAAGTAGAGGGACGAGGTGTCCAGGAGCATCAGGCGTCGCGGCGTCGTCGTAGTCACGGGGCCGATGATGCCGTACGGGTCCGACAGCGGCCCGCAGGAGCCAGCGGCCCGCAGGAGCCGGTGCAGGCCGATGGGAGCCGCTGCGCTGCCGCACTTGCCGCTGTGCGCACCCGTGCTGTCATATGGCGGAGGCGGAGATCCCGCGCCAAGGCCCATACCGGCCTTCCTGCCTCCAACACTTGTACGTGTGGCGCAAATTGGCCTGCCTCATCGGCCTACTCGCGCCTACTCTCTTCTCCGTACGAGGACGTGCTTCCGGACCTTCGGCAGCCGTCGCGCGGACAGCGCGACGGGCCTGCCGGGGGAGGACCGCCGGAGGAGCGGAACGCCGTACGGGGGAGCGGGTTCGCCGCGCGGGGGGCGTACGGTGCCGGTATGGCGCACACGAATACCGGCACCGTGCGGAGCGTCGTCTCTCTCGTCCCCTCCCTCACCGAGGCGCTGGCAGCGACCGCGCCCGAGCTGCTCACCGGCGCGACCGACTGGTGCAGCCATCCGCCCGGGCTGGACGTGACCCGGGTACGCGGCACCAAGAACCCCGACCTGGAGCGCATCGCCGCTCTCGCCCCCGATCTCGTCGTCGCCAACGAGGAGGAGAACCGGGAGAGCGATCTCGCCGCGCTGCGCGCCGCCGGCATCGACGTGCTCGTCACCGAAGTACGCACGCTGCCGCAGGCGTTCGGCGAACTCGAGCGGATGCTGACCGAGGGGTGCGGGCTGGCCCGCCCCCGGTGGCTCCAGGAGGCGGAGGACGCCTGGCGCGACGCTCGGGCGGAGTTCGACGTGCGCGCGTTCGTGCCTGTGTGGCGCCGACCGTGGATGGTCCTGGGGCGTGACACCTTCGCGGGCGCGCTCCTCGCCCACCTCGGCGTGCACAACATCTACGAGAGGCATCGTGAACGGTATCCGCGGTTGCCGCTCCAGGAGTTGAACGAAGCCGGCCACGCGGATCTCGTCGTACTGCCCGACGAGCCGTACCTCTTCACGGCCGACGACGGACCTGAGGCCTTTCCCGGTCTGCCGTCCGCCCTCGTCGGCGGGCGCCACCTCACCTGGTACGGCCCCTCGCTCACGGAGGCACCGGCGGCGCTGACCGCGCAGCTGCGCAAAGCCCTGGGCTGACGGACCGAGCCGCACCGGGACGGATCGAACCCGCACCGGGCCGGACGCGCGATCCGACTGCCGGGACCGCCGACTGCGGGGACCGCCGGCCGCGGGACGAAGGCGGCACTCAGGCGCGGCGGTTGTGGGTGCCCGGGGTGTGGCCGAAGGCGCGGCGGAAGACGTCGATGAAGGCGCTGGTGGAGGCCCAGCCGCAGCGGTGGGCGACCGTGGTGACGGGCTCGTCCGCGGCCAGCATCCGCAAGGCGTGGTACAGACGGAGCTGGGTGCGCCACTGGGGGAACGTCATGCCGAGCTCTCTCCGGAAGAGGCGGCTGAGCGTGCGCTCGCCGGCCCCTGCCTCGTGTCCCAGCGCCGCGAGGCCACGGGGGTCGGCCGGGTTCTCCTCCAGGAGGCCGCAGACCGTGCGCAGCCGGGGGTCCCGGGGAGCGGGAAGCGGCACGGGCTGCTGCCGCGACACCTTCACCTGGTCGAGGAGGACGGCGCGCAGACGCCGCCGCTCCGGCCCGCCGTCGCCGGCGTCGCGCGTGCACTCGAGGATCAGTTCCCGGAGCAGGGGGCTGACGGCGAGGACGGTGGGGGCGTCCAGGCGGAGCGGGTTGACCGTGCTGGGAATGCCGAGCAGGTGGAGGTCCAGGTGACCGTGGGCCCGGTGGGCGTGGACGCAGCCGGCGGGTACCCAGATGGCGCGTGTGCCGGGCGCGAACCAGGTCCCCGCGTCGGTGGTGACCGCCAGCACTCCCGATCCCGCGTAGACGATCTGGTGGTCGTCGTGCCGGTGGGCGTCGATGCTCTGGCCCGCGGCCAGTGTCTGCGTCCGGGTCGGAGCCTGCGGAGTGTGGCGGATATGCGGCATGAACCGGCAGATTATCGGAAGCGCGCCGAGGCCGCCGAGCAGACGATCGACGGGTGACGACGAAGCAGAACTCGCGCAACGGTCCGGTGCTGCGCCTCTCCCTCGGGCACGCCTGTGTGGACGTCTATCAGGGCGCGGTGGCCGCCCTGGTGCCGTTCTTCGTCTCCGAACGGGCCTACAGCTATGCCGCGGCCTCCGGGATCGTCCTGGCCGCCTCACTTCTGTCATCCGTCGTGCAACCGCTGTTCGGTGCGATCACCGACCGGTGGACCGTGCGCTGGCTGCTGCCCGTGAGCACGGTGACCGGCGGGGCGGGCGTCGCGCTGGCCGGAGTCGGCGACTCCTACGCGGTCACCCTGGCGGTGGTGGCCGTCTCCGGTGTGGGCGTCGCCGCCTACCACCCGGAGGCCGCCAGGGTCGCCCGCCTCGCGAGCCGTGGCAGTCACACGGCGATGGGCTGGTTCTCGCTCGGCGGCAACCTCGGCTTCGCCGCCGCCCCCCTGCTCGTCTCCGCGGTCGTGGCCACCGGCGGGCTGCGTGCGTCCCCTCTGCTCGTCGTCCCCGCTCTGGCCGGGGCCGTGCTGTGCATCGCCGCCCTGCGCTCGGTCGGGCGCGGGAGCCCGGCGCAGGACGCTGCCGGGGCGGCCGGTGCCGGGAAGGACGACTGGCCGTCCTTCCTCAGGCTCTCCGGAGCGATCGTCTGCCGCTCGGTCGTCTTCGTGGGCCTGAGTACGTTCATCGCGCTGTACGTACGCCAGCGGACCGGGGGAGGGGCGACCGTCGGGACCGCCGCGCTGACCGTGCTCTACCTCGGAGGGGCGGTGGGCACCGTGGCCGGGGGGAAGCTGGCCCACCGGTTCGGCCGTGTCCGGGTCGTGCAGTGGTCCTACACCCTCACGGTCCTGGCCGTCGCCGGGGTCGTGCTCGTACCCGGCCCGTCGGTCCTGGTCTTCGTCGCCCTTGCCTCCGCCGGCCTCTACGTGCCCTTCTCCCTGCACATCACCCTCGGCCAGGACTACCTGCCCCGGCGGGTGGGCACCGCCGGCGGTGTCACCCTCGGCCTGACCGTGAGTGTGGGAGGGCTGGCCAGTCCGTTCATCGGAGCAGTCGCGGACGCGACGTCGCTCCAGACGGCCCTCGCACCGCTGATCGCGCTGCCCGCTCTCGGCCGGTTCCTCCTGCGCGGACTGAACGAGCCGGGCATGTTCGGCGGAGCGCCCGGACGGTCCGGGGACACGGGCGGCGCTGAAGACGGCACGGCGGTATCGGGCCGTGGGTGAAGAACCGTCGCAGACCGCAGACCGCAGACCGCAGACCGCAGACCGCAGACCGCAGACCGCAGACCGCAGACCGCAGACCGCAGACCGCCGCCGCATCGAGTTCGCGTGCGGACGTTCCGCGGACCCGGCGTCAGACGCGCGAGCCGCTCCCCGCCGGCTCGGCCAGTTCCCCGACCGGGGACGGCCCCGAGGCCGCCTCCACCAGTGCCCGCATCACCCGGGTGTCCTCGCCCTCCTCCGGGTGCCACTGCACCGCGAGGACGAAGGGGTGCTCGCTCCCCGGCAGTTCGACGGCCTCGACGGTGCCGTCCTCGGCGTACGCACCCGGCACCAGCCCGTCGCCCAGCCGGGAGAGCGACTGGTGGTGGTACGTCGGCACGGACACCGGTTCGGGAAGGGCGCGGGCGAGCCGTGTGCCCGCCACCGGCCGGACGGAGTGCTGGGCGAAGACCCCGGGGCCGCCCCGGTGGCCCTCCAGGTGCTGTACGAGCGTGCCGCCGAGGGCGACGTTCAGCAGCTGCATGCCCCGGCAGATGCCCAGCAGCGGAAGGTGCCGGGCGAGGGCGGCTTCGATGAGGGCGAGCTCCCAGTCGTCGCGCTCCCGGTCGGGTGGCCCGCATTCGGGCTCGGGGGCGGCGCCGTAGCGCACCGGCTCGACGTCCGGGCCTCCCGAGACGACGAGACCGTCCAGCCGCGAGACGACCGCTTCGGCGCGCTCCGGGACGTCCGGGGGCAGCATGACCGCACATCCGCCCGCCCGCTGGACGAGGCGGGGGTATCCGGCGGGCAGCACCGCGGCGCGGTGCTGCCACACCCCCCACCGGACGTCGTTCTCCAGATAGGTGCTGATGCCGATCAGCGGCGTGTGCATCGGATGCCTCCGGCGGCGGACGGCCGCGTACCGGCCCCGGTGCCGGGGCCTCGGCGGTCTTGACGGGTCTTGGCCGACGGGAACCCGGCGTCCCGACCGCAGGACGGTCGCCGCCAGCGGTTCCCGCGGGCCTTCTGCCAGCTTACGGACCTGCCTTCGCGGCCGGCGCCTCCGGCTCACCGTGGCCGCCGTCCCGCTCCAGCTCGGCCTCGGCCGCCGCGAGTGCCGCGAACTCCTCCTCCGGGGCCGCAGCCACCAGGTGGTGACGGCTGTAGAAGGCGAAGTAGCCCACGGCGACGGCGTACAGCACGAACGCGATGCCCGCCGCCTTCGGGTCCACCAGGAACGTGGCGACCACCGCTGCGCACGCGAGCACGAAGCCCACCGACGAGGTCACGAGCCCGCCCGGAGTGCGGTACGGACGGGGCAGTTCGGGCTCACGGCGGCGGAGCACGATGTGGGAGAGCGTCATCAGCACGTAGCTGATCGCGGCCCCGAAGACGGCGATGTTCAGCATCCGCGCACCGTCGCCGGTGTACGCCGCCAGCGAGAAGCCGATCACGCCTGGCACCAGCAGGCCCAGGTAGGGGGCCTTGCGGCTGCTCGTCAGGGAGAGGAAGCGGGGCAGGTAGCCGGCGCGCGAGAGGGCGAAGAGCTGCCGCGACCCGGCGAAGATGAGGGAGAAGAAGGACGCCACCAGACCGGCCAGACCCGCGTAGTTGACGATCCTGCTGAGGGTCGTCGGGTCGCCGCCGGACGCCGTCTCCAGGGCCGCGACGAGCGGGTTGTCGGCGTCCTTGATCGCGTCGGAGCCCGCTGCGCCCGCCGCGGGCAGCAGCGTGAGCAGGGCGAGGATCACGAGGATGCCGATGGACCACGCGAGCGCCTTCGGCATCGCCCTGACGGGATCGCGGGTCTCCTCGGCCGCCAGCGGTACGCCCTCGACCCCGAGGAAGAACCACATGCCGAACGGGAAGGCGGCCCAGATCCCCAGCACACCCAGCGGGAGCCACGAGTTGGAGCCGAAGGCCTGGCCGTCCACCGCGACGTCGTTCAGCGAGCCCGCGTCGAAGTGGGTGAACGCGCCGATGCAGAAGACCAGCAGGGCGGCGACCGCGATGCCGGTGACGATGAAGCTGAAGCGCAGTGCCTCACCGACGCCCCAGAGGTGGATGCCGATGAAGAGCGCGAAGCACACGAGGTAGACGGGCCAGCCCGCTTCCACACCGAAGAGGCCGAGCGACTCGACGTAACCGCCGATGAACACGGCGATGGCCGCCGGCGCGAGGATGTACTCGATGAGGATGGCCGTACCGGTCAGGAAGCCGCCCCACGTACCCAGCGCGCGCCGTGCGAAGCCGTAACCGCCGCCCGCGGTGGGGAGGATGGAGGAGAGCTCCGCGAGGGAGAAGACCAGGCAGGCGTACATCGTGCCCATCAGCACGGTGGCGATCGCCAGACCGCCGAAGCCGCCTTCCGCGAGGCCGAAGTTCCAGCCCGCGTAGTCGCCGGAGACCACATACGCGACACCGAGTCCGGTCAGCAGCAGCCAGCCGGCGCTGCCACGCCGCAGCGAACGACGCTGGAGGTATTCTTCGGCGCTCTCCTGGCCGGTCTCCGGCGACGGTTGCGAGGGTTTCGTTCCTTCGGCCATGACCGCTCCTGCCTACGGCATTGGTGTGGGAACATACCTTTGCCCTGCGGAGGACCCCAGCGCAACCCCCTGCACATTACTTCGGGGTTACACCTCCGTCCCCGCCCGCCCCCTGTGTGCGGCCGTTCATCCCAGGAAGCCCCGCAGGAGGGCCGCCGTCCCCGCGCAGTGTTCGCGGGCGACCGCACGGGCCCGCTCCGGATCCTGGGCGAGGACCGCCTCGACGAGTGCCGCGTGCTGCTGCTGCGCGTGCTCGAGGTTGCGTACGAGCAGCGGTATCCGCCCCAGCAGATCGTTGACCTTCGCCCGCACTGCGGCGTACTGGGCCGTCAGCGAGGGGCAGTCCGCCAGCTCGACGAGCGTGAGGTGGAAGAGGGTGTCGCTGCGCCGGTAATCGGCGAGGGCGGCGTCGCGAGTGTCGTCGAGAGCGGCACGCAGGCGCGCCGCCTCGGCCTCCGACAGGCCGCGGGCGGCGCACAGTTCGGCGGCGCCGGACTCCAGGACCTCGCGGAAGCGCAGCGTGTCTGCCACGTCCACGTCGGCCGCCCCGGTGGCGCGCAGCAGTCCCTCCGGCGGGTCCGTGCCCTCGACGGGTGGCTGGGGATGGCGTACGAACGTGCCCCCGTACCGTCCGCGGCGGCTGACGACCAGGCCCTGTTCGGCGAGGACCCTGAGCACCTCGCGCAGCGTCACGCGGCTGATGCCGAGACGTTCGGCGAGTTCACGCTCGGCCGGGAGCCGTTCGCCGTCCGGGACGAGGCCCAGGCGGACGATCTGGAGTATCTGTTCCAGCGCCTCCTCGAAGCCGTTGCCGGCGCGCACCGGCCGCAGCACCGCGGCCAGCCGGTCCGGCTCGGGACGGCCCGCCTCGGGCCGCGCCCCGCGGCCGTTCCCGGATCTCACCGGCTCTCCCTCATCGGAACCCCTTCCGAACCAATGGTCTTCCGGACTACCTTATGACTTCCCGTGGAACGACAGGAGGCCGGACGTGGCAGAACGCACACCCCCAATCTCCGTCGACGAGCTGCGAGTGCTCGTCGAGAGGGAGGAGATCGACACCGTCGCGCTGGCCTTCACCGACATGCAAGGGCGACTGCAGGGGAAGCGGTTCGCGGCCCGCCACTTCCTGGACGAGGTCATGGAGCACGGCACTGAGGGCTGCAACTACCTTCTCGCCGTCGACGTCGATCTGAACACCGTCGACGGCTACGCCATGTCCTCCTGGGAGCGCGGCTACGGCGACTTCGCCATGCACGCCGACCTCAGCACGCTGCGGCTCGTCCCCTGGAACCCGGGCACGGCCATGGTCACCGCGGACCTGGCCTGGCACGACGGCTCGCCGGTCGTCGCCTCGCCCAGGCAGATCCTGCGCCGCCAGCTCGACCGGCTCGCCGAGCGCGGCTGGAGCGCGTACATCGGCACCGAGCTGGAGTTCATGGTCTTCCAGGACTCCTTCGAGCAGGCCTGGGACAGCGCGTACCGCGGTCTCACCCCGGCCAACCAGTACAACGTCGACTACTCGATCCTCGGCACCGCCAGGGTCGAACCGCTGCTGCGCCGCATCCGCAACGAGATGGGCGCGGCGGGGATGCGGGTGGAGTCGGCCAAGGGCGAGTGCAACCTCGGCCAGCACGAGATCGCCTTCCGCTACGACGAGGCGCTCACCACCTGCGACCAGCACGTCGTGTACAAGACCGGCGCCAAGGAGATCGCCGCGCAGGCCGGTCAGGCCCTCACGTTCATGGCCAAGTTCGATGAGCGGGAGGGCAATTCGTGCCACATCCACCTCTCGCTGCGTGACGAGGACAACTCTCCCGTCTTCGCCGACGAGGCCGGCGAGTACGGCATGTCCGCCACGATGCGGCACTTCCTCGCCGGACAGCTCGCCGCGCTGCGGGAGTTCACTCTCCTCTACGCCCCGAACATCAACTCCTACAAGCGGTTCCAGCCGGGCTCCTTCGCGCCCACGGCCGTCGCCTGGGGCCCCGACAACCGCACCTGCGCGCTGCGCATCGTCGGACACGGCCACGGGCACAGGCTGGAGAACCGGGTACCGGGCGGCGACGTCAACCCGTACCTCGCCGTGGCCGGCATGATCGCCGCAGGGCTGCACGGCGTCGACAAGAAGCTGGAGCTGCAGGAGGCGTGCACCGGCAACGCCTACACCGGCGACGCGGAACACGTGCCCAGCACACTGCGGGAGGCCTCGCAGCTGTGGGAGGAGAGCACCGTCGCGCGTGAGGCGTTCGGTCCCGAAGTCGTGGCGCACTACCTGAACATGGCGCACGTGGAGCAGCAGGCATACGACACGGCCGTCACGGACTGGGAGCGGTTCCGCTCCTTCGAACGGATGTAAGGACGCGACTTTGCACGACGAGCACCAGCAGCACGAACTCCCGGTCCTCAACCCCGCGACCGAGGAATTGATCACCACCGTCCCCGCAGCCACACCCGCCGACGTCGACGCGGCCGTCCGGCGGGCCGCTTCCGCCCAGACCATGTGGGCGGCGCTCGCGCCGGGTGAACGCGCCCGGCTGCTGCGCCGGTTCGCCGTCACCGTCGACGAACACCTCGAAGAACTCGCGCAGCTGGAGGTCCAGGAGGCGGGTCACCCGGTGGGCAACGCCCGCTGGGAGGCGGGTAACGCCCGGGACCTGCTCGACTACGCCGCCGGGGGAGTGGAGCGGCTGAACGGCAGGCAGATCCCCGTCGACGGCGGCATCAGTGTCACCTTCGCGGAACCGCTCGGTGTCGTGACCGTCATCGCTCCGTGGAACTTCCCCATGCCGGTCGCCGCGTGGGGCACGGCCCCTGCCCTGGCCGCCGGCAACGCCGTGATCCTCAAACCGGCCGAGACGACACCGTTGACCGCGCTGCGGCTCGCGGAGCTCGGGCTGGAGGCGGGACTGCCCGAGGGGCTCTTCCAGGTCCTGCCGGGCGAGGGCCCTGTGGCGGGCACCGCCCTCGTGGAACATCCCGGAGTCGCCAAGGTCGTCTTCACGGGTTCGACGGCGGTCGGCAAGGACATCATGGCCAGATGCGCTGCCGGCGTGAAGCGGGTGACGCTCGAACTGGGCGGCAAGAGCCCCAACATCGTCTTCTCCGACGCCGACCTCGCGCTGGCCGCCACCGCCGCTCCGGGCTCCTTCCTCGACAACACCGGGCAGGACTGCTGCGCCCGCAGCCGCATCCTCGTCCAGCGTGACGTCTACGACCGCTTCCTGGAGCTGCTGGAACCGGCCGTGAGGTCCTTCGTCGCGGGCGACCCGGCCGATCCCGCCACACAGATGGGACCGCTGATCTCCGAGCGACAGCGTGAGCGGGTGCGGGGCTACGTCCCGGAGGACGCCCCCGCCCTCATCCGCGGGGAGGTGCCGGACGGCAAGGGTTACTGGTATCCGGCCACGGTCCTGGAGGGGGCGCCCGGCGACCGGCGCAGCGCGGAGGAGATCTTCGGCCCCGTCGCGGTGGCGATCCCCTTCGAGGACGAGGCCGAAGCCGTGCGCATCGCCAACGACTCGGACTACGGCCTCTCCGGCTCCGTCTGGACCCGCGACGTGGGCCGCGCGCTGCGCGTCTCCCGTGCCGTGGCGGCGGGAAACCTGTCGGTCAACTCGCACAGCGCCGTGCGCTACACGACCCCCTTCGGCGGCTACAAGCAGTCGGGTCTCGGCCGTGAACTCGGTCCGGACGCACTGACCGCCTTCACCGAGACCAAGAACGTCTTCATCAGTACGGAGGAGCAGCCGTGACCGATTCGCCCACCGGCCCCGCAGGAGCAACGTCCGTGTGCCGGCGCCTCGTCGGCCGTACCGCCGTCGTCACCGGTGCCGGCAGCGGGATCGGGCTGGCAGCCGTGCGGCGGCTCGCCTCGGAGGGTGCGCGCGTGGTGTGCGCCGACGTCGACGCCGAACGGGGCAAGGCGGCGGCGGAGGAAGCGGGCGGACTGTACGCCGAGACGGACGTCACCGACGCCGAGCAGGTCGAGGCCCTCTTCAAGGCGGCGTACGAGACGTACGGAAGCGTCGACATCGCCTTCAACAACGCGGGCATCTCGCCGCCCGACGACGACTCGATCCTCACCACGGGCCTGGACGCCTGGCAGCGGGTGCAGCAGGTCAACCTCACGTCGGTCTACCTGTGCTGCAAGGCCGCGCTGCCGTACATGCGCGAGCAGGGCCGCGGCTCCATCATCAACACCGCCTCGTTCGTCGCGGTGATGGGCGCGGCGACCTCGCAGATCAGCTACACCGCCTCCAAGGGCGGCGTGCTGGCCATGTCGCGGGAGCTGGGCGTGCAGTTCGCCCGCGAGGGCATCCGCGTCAACGCGATCTGCCCGGGTCCCGTCAACACCCCGTTGCTGAAGGAGCTGTTCGCGAAGGACCCGGAGCGTGCGCAGCGCCGGCTCGTCCACGTGCCGCCGGGGCGCTTCGCGGAGCCGGAGGAGATCGCCGCGGCGGTGGCCTTCCTGGCGAGTGACGACGCCTCCTTCGTCAACGCCACCGACTTCATGGTGGACGGCGGCATCTCCGGGGCGTACGTGACGCCGGTCTGAGCTCTCCGCGGCTGAGCTGCGGGGAGCGTCCGGGGCTTCCGGCTCCGGTGTTTCCCGCTCCGGGTGTTTTCCGGTCAGAGCTCACCGGCCGGGCGGAGTCCATGTGACTCGCACACGTGTTGCCCTACAGTGCGAGAGGTGACCATGACGACACCGCCCGGCTGGTACCCCGACCCGGGAAGCGCGTACAAGCCCAAGTCCCGTGCGCAGGAACGGTGGTGGGACGGGAGCGCATGGAGCGGCCAGACCCGTACCCGTGGCGCCGTACGCGGTCCCCTCGTCGCGGGGATCGTCGGCGGGCTCGTGCTCGTCGCGGCTCTGCTGGTGGGGTCGGTGCTCGTCTTCGGGGCGGGTGTCGGCAGCGGCGCGAGTGATGAGGCAGGAACTGGTCCGGCCCCCGAATCTCCGCCCCGCGACGACGGGTCGGGAGGCTCCGGCGAGCTCCCCGAGGAGGAGGGCGGCCCGGGCGAGGAGGGAGAGGTCCCGGCCAGCGGCGTCGATCTGCCCGTGCTGGACGGCTGGAGGCACGACCCCCTCGCGCCCATGGTCACCACCGGTGAGTACACCTGCCCCGGCAGCGAGAGCGAGAGGTGTCTGCGCGGCTCCTCGGTCATCGTCGTGGCCGGGACGGACACCGGCAGCGCGGAGGACGCGGCGAAGAGCGACATCGGCCGCTTCGCGAAGACCGCCTACAGCAAGGGCACGTACGGCGGCATCACCTCGCACGAGGCCGTCGCCTCCGAGAAGACCACCGTGGCGGGCGAGGACGGCTACCGGGTGCGCTGGAAGATCGTCAACCGGACCAAGCCGGACGCGTACGTGGAGTCGCTGGCCTTTCCGCATCCTTCCGGCTCCGGGGAGATGCTGCTGCTGCGCAGCGGTTTCGACATCCACCGCGCCGCGCCCCCGCTGAAGGACATGGACAGGCTGGCCGAAGGCGTCAAGGAAGGTCCTGAGGCAGGGGAGAGCGGCGGCGTCCCCGGCGAAGCCGTCTGACGGCTCCGACCCGGCCCTGGTCCGGACCGGTCTCAGCAGGCCCGGAACGCGGCCCGGACCTGCTGAGACCGTCCCGGACCGCTGGAAGCCGCTCCCGACCCGCTGGTGCCGTGGTCGGGAAGGTCTGCCGGGAAGCGCGAGCCGGTGAACCTTCGCAGCGCTAGAGAAACGTGCGGCCCTCGCCCCGGTACGTCGGGAGCACCCCCGTCACCCGGTCGCCCTCCACCAGGTGCAGCTCGGCGAAGCGTTCGCAGAGCTCCCCGGCCTTGGCGTGCCGGAACCACACACGGTCACCGACCAGCAGGTCGTCGGCCGGCGTCCCCAGCAGCGGCGTCTGCACCTCGCCGGCTCCCTCCTGGGCGTCGTAGCGCAGGCCCTGCGGCAGGTAGGGCTGGGGCAGCCGGTCCCGGCCGGGCGCACCGGAGGCGGGATAGCCGCCGCCCAGCACCGTCACCACGCCCACGCCGGGCCTCCGTACGACGGGAAGTGCGAAGAGTGCCGCGGGACGTCCCGTGAAGGAGCTGTAATGATCGAAGAGGCGCGGCACGAACAGCCCGGACCCGGCGGCGACTTCGGTCACGGCGTCCTCCGCGGCGGTGTGCTGGACGCTTCCCGTCCCGCCGCCGTTGACGAACTCCAGGCCGGGCGCGACGCGGCGTACCGCCTCCACCGCAGCGGCCCGCCGGGCGGCCAGTTCCCGTCTCGCCGCGGCCTGCATGACGCGTACGCCGCGTGAGCGCAGCCAGTTGCCCGGCGCGACGTCGCCGACGCCGGCGACGTGCCCCTCGTACGCCATCAGGCCCACCAGCCGGAATCCTTTCCGCCGGGTCACCGAGCGGGCCAGTTCGGCCAGTTGGAGCGGCGAACGGACGGGGGAGCGGCGCGCCCCGATCCGGATCCGGCCGCCCAGCGCCCGCAGTGAGGTGTCGAGTTCGAGACAGATCCGGATCTCCTGGGAGCCGCCGTCCCGTGCGGCGTCGATGAACGCCAGTTGTTCCGGATCGTCGGCCATGACGGTCACGGCCTGCGCGAGCTTCGGGTCGGAGGCGAGTTCCGCGAAGCCGGCCCGGTCGGCGGAGGGGTACGCGAGCACGACGTCGTCGATGCCCGAGCGGGCGAGCCACAGCGACTCGGCGAGCGTGAAGCTGAGCACTCCGGAGAAGCCGTCCAGGGCGAGCACGCGCTCCAGCAGCCCCCGGCACCGGACCGACTTGCTTGCCACCCGGATCGGTTTGCCGCCCCCGCGGCGCACCAGGTCGGCGGCGTTCTTGTCGAACGCGTCGAGATCCACGACGGCGAAGGGCGGATCCAGACGCGAGGTGGCGCTGTCGTAGCGGGCCCGGTCTGCCGTGAGGTCGGCTGAGGTGTCGAACACCCGTGCAGCTTGCCAGAGTGCGGCGGTCCGGGACAGAGGACGAGGGGCGGCCGGGCAGCGCCGACCGGGTTGCCGGAACCACCAGTTCGCCCCGTAGAGTGACGGCCGCACGCTGCGTGAGGCCGACCCTGCGGCGTGTTGTCCGTTACGAACCGGCATGCCCCGAAAGGGATTCGTGTGGGGTGGCACTGCGCGCGGGAGGGGTGCAGATGAGCACTGACGCCGACCGCACAGAGCCTCCGGACTCTCCCGGACCGCATCCCGATCCGGTACGGGAACACCCCCGGGTACCGGCCCGCCCGGCCTTTCCTCCTCGCCCTGCCGTTCCGCCGCGCCCGGGCATCCCGCCGATGCCCACCTCGCCGCCGCAATCCGACCGGCCCGGAACTGCGGCCGGTTCGCCCGGTGTACGCCGCCCGGCACCCGGCGGCGGCGTGCGCGGGCCCGCGAAGCCCACCCAGAAAGACGAGCGCACCGCACAGATGCCGCACGACTCGGAATCGGACGACGTCCGGCCCGCCGCATCGAAGTCAGCCTCCGCCCGGGACGCACGGCTGCGCCTGCCGGCCCCCGCCGCGCCGCAGCAGCCCCCGCCGCCCACCGGGGAACCGCTGACGCCCGAGACGCTTCGCCGCAAGGCGTACGGGGGGAGTGCCGGTCCGGGCACCCTCCCGGCAAGCGCTCCGATGCCGTTCGAGGCCGGGGGTCCGGACCGGACTCCGGATGAGGCGGCAGGCACCTTCCCGGGAGGCGGGGGAGCCGGGTTCGGGCCGCCCACCGCCCAATTGCGCCCGATACGTGACACTTCCGCGCACAACCGCCCCGCCCCCCGTACGGTCGCGGCCGCCGTGTGTCTCGTGCTCGGCGTGGGACTGCTCGGCGGTGCGGGCGCCGGGATGACGCTCACCGACGATCCCGCCGAACAGGCCTCCCCTGAGCAGGTGTTCGAGCGGGCGGGGACGATGTGGCACGACACGCCCGTGGACCAGCTGTTCCCGCGCGTCCTCGAAGGTCTGGGCGCCGGCCCCGGCAGCGCCGACCGCAAATGGCTGCGCGTCGCCGTCGCCCCGGACACCAACTGCCGTAACGCCTTCGACCCGTTGCTGGCCAAGGCTCTCTCGCCCGTGGGCTGCGAGCGTCTGCTGCGTGTCACGTACGCCGACGAGACGACCAGCAGCGTCACCACGGTCGGGCTGCTCTTCACGCGCAGCGGCCAGAGCGGCATGCGCTCGCTCCGCAAACGCTTCGCGGTGGAGAACCTCACCGAGCGCACGGACCTGATGCCGCGCCCGTACCCGGCACGCGGCACCGTCGCCGCCGACTTCGGCGACGCGCAGCGCGCCAGCTGGACGGTGCGGGTGCTCTCCGACGCCCCGGTCGTCGTCTACGCCGTCACCGGCTTCGCCGACGGGCGCGTCGTCAGCGATCCGCAGGCCGCGGCGGAGGCCACCGAGAAGGGCGAGACCTCCGCCGCGGCACAGGCAGGACTCGGGCACGACGCACAGGGCATCGCAGACCGAATCGAGCGCCGGCTGCGCAACACGGCGGCAGGGCGAGGGGAAGGCGACCAGTGACGCACAGCCGTCGCGTACAGCAGCAGAGGCCCGCACGGACCGACGGGCCGGCCGGACCCGCCACGGCCGGCGCAGCCGAAGGGCCCCGCCCGTCCCGCCCGTCTTCGCGCGCCCGGCGCGCGCTCGTGCGCCGCGTGGCGGCCCTGCCTCTCGTGGCGCTGCTCGCACTCCTGCCGGCGGCCGGCGGTGCCCACGCCGCCGGTGAGGACGTGCCGCGCCAGGAGTGGGCGCTCAAGGCCATCCAGGCGCCGGACGCGTGGAAGACGACCAAGGGCAGAGGCATCACGGTGGCCGTCCTCGACACGGGCGTGGCGTCGGACCACCCCGACCTGAAGGGCAACGTGCTGCGCGGCCGGGACTTCGTCGGCGTCGGAGCCGAGAAGGGCGACCGCGAATGGGCCCGGCACGGCACGGCGATGGCCGGCCTCATCGCCGGGCACGGACACGGCAAGGGCGGCGCCCAGGGGGTCACGGGCGTCGCACCGGAGGCCAAGATCCTGCCCGTACGGGTGCTGCTCGAGGACGCCGACCCGCAGCGCAAGAAAGCCCGCGAGAAGAGCGCGGGAGCCCTGGCCGAGGGCATCCGCTGGGCGGCCGACAAGGGCGCCGACGTCATCAACCTCTCCCTCGGCGACGACAGCGACTCCGCACATCCCGAGGCCCGCGAGGACGCCGCCGTGCGGTACGCCCTGAGCAAGGGCTCCGTCGTCGTCGCCTCCGCGGGCAACGGCGGAGAAGAGGGCGACCACGTCTCCTACCCGGCCGCGTACCCCGGCGTGATCGCGGTGACAGCGGTGGACCGGCGCGGCGCACGTGCCGCGTTCTCCACGCGGCGCTGGTACGCCACCGTCGCGGCACCGGGCAAGGACGTGCTCATAGCCGATCCCGACCGCCGCTACTACGAGGGGTGGGGCACCAGCGCCGCGTCGGCCTTCGCCTCCGGCGCGGTCGCGCTCGTACGTGCCGCACATCCCGACCTGAGCCCCGCCCAGATCAAGGAACTGGTCTCCGACACGGCCCGGAACACACCCGAAGGCGGCCGCAGCGACGCCCTCGGGACCGGCGTCGTCGATCCGGCGGCGGCCATCGAGATGGGTTCCAACATCAAGCCGCGCAAGCAGCAGCCGAGCCCGCAGGCGTACCAGAACGAGTTCTTCGGCGCCGGCCCGGACGACGGCCTCAGCGCGGGCTGGCTCGCCACCATCACCGGCTTCGTCGGCCTGCTGCTGATCGCGAGCGCGGTGGCGGTCCACCGCGGCGTGAACCTGGAGACGCTTCGCGGCCTGAGCCGCCGCATGCCCCGGCAGTGACGGGGGCCCTCCCGTTCGCGCGGAGCGGCGGCCGTCCGGGGCCGCCGGGAGGAGGCCCCTGACCCACGGACTAGGCTCACCCTCCGTGGCGCTGAAGAACATCCCCGACCCTGGCTTCGCCGACGACACCGGTGCGGCCGACCCCGCGCTCGCGGAGGCCCTCGCGGCCTGGAACGCGGAGCGTACGGGCCCGGACGCCGAGCAGCGCGTGCTGCGGGCCCTCCAGGAGGCGCGCCTCCTGGTTCCCGTCGTCGCCGTGCTCGGCGAGAGCGAGACGGACGACGCGGGGCTGCGCCGGGAGAAGACCAGCGACATGGCCGTGCCCACCCTCACCGCCCCCGGCGGACGCCGCGCCCTGCCCGCCTTCACCAGCACCGCCGCGCTGAGCCGCTGGCGCGAGGACGCACGCCCCGTCGCCGTCCGGCTGCATCAGGCCCTGCAGGCCCTCGCGCACGAGAACGCCGACACCCTCGTCCTCGATCTCGCCGGACCCGTCACCTACCAGCTCACAGGCCCGGCGCTGCGGGCCCTCGCCGAGGGCCGGACGCGGGTGCGGCCCGCCCGGGATCCGGACGTCGCGGCGGCGCTGAGAGCGGTCCTGGCCGCCGAACCGGACGTCGCCGGCGCGCACCTGTTGCCCGGCGGTGAGGACAGCGACGCCACCCTGGCTCTCGCCCTGACGCCGCACGCGGACGCCGCCGCCACGGCGCGGCGCCTCTCCAGCGCCCTCGCCGCCGACGAGACGCTGCGCGCCCGGCTTGTGCGCGGCCTGGAACTGGCACTGCTCCCGCCCGGCAGCGCGCTGCCCGACGGCGCCCTGCACCTGCGCTGACGGTCCTGCGCGGGGCGGCGGCCCCGCGGCATTCACCCGCTCGACGTGCGGGCCCGCCAGTGGCGCTCCAGACTCGAAAGATGATGGAGCAATTCAGACATGTCAGGAGTGCCATCTCGGCCGACACGGAGCTGCAGACCACAACGGCGGAGTTCCTGGGAACCCTGGTTCTCGTCTTCTTCGCGGTCGGCGCCTCGGTGCTGTCGGGCGAGTACATCGGCACGCTCGGTATCGCCCTCGCGTTCGGCTTCACGCTGCTGGCTCTCGCCTACGCGATCGGACCTGTCTCCGGTGCCCACATCAACCCGGCCGTGACCCTGGGCATGCTGGTGGCCAAGCGCCTCGACATGCAGACCGCCGTCCGCTACTGGGTCGCGCAGGTCGCCGGCGCCATCGCCGGGGCGGCGCTGCTCTTCCTGGTGGCGAAGCAGGTCCCGGGCCTGCGGACCAGTGAGGCCTTCGGCACCAACGGCTTCGGCGACCGCTCAGCGGTACGCATCACCCTCGGCGGAGCCTTCGTGGCCGAGCTGCTGCTGACCGCGCTGCTCGTGTACGTCTTCCTGTGCATGACGCACAAGGTGACCGTGGCGGGCTTCGCCGGGCTGCCCATCGGCATCACGCTGGCCGTCGTCAGCCTGATCGGCATCCCGCTGACGGGCGCCTCGGTCAACCCTGCCCGCAGTCTCGGCCCGGCGGTCTTCGCGGGCGGGGCGGCCCTGACGCAGTTGTGGCTCTTCCTCGTGGCGCCACTGCTCGGCGGAGCACTGGCGGCTGTCGTGCACCGCGTCACGCACCCGTCCGCCGGGGCCGAGCTGAGCAGGAACCTGCAGCCCTCGGGAAGCCCCCGCTGAGCAGTTCCGGCCTGGGCGGCGGGCCGGGAGGGAACTCAGCCGAGGACCGGGCCCGTGAACTTCTCACCGGGCCCCTGCCCCGGCTCGTCCGGTACGGCCGATGCCTCCCGGAAGGCCAGCTGCAGCGACTTCAGCCCGTCGCGCAGGGGAGCGGCGTGGTACGAACCGATCTCCGTGGCACTCGCCGTGACCAGGCCGGCGAGGGCGTGGATCAGCTTCCGCGCCTCGTCCAGGTCGCGGTGCTCCTCGCCCCCCTCGGAGAGGCCGAGATTGACCGCGGCCGAACTCATCAGATGGACGGCGACCGTGGTGATCACCTCCACCGCCGGCACGTCCGCGATGTCACGGGTCATGCTGTCGAAGTCGGGGGCCCCGGAC
The DNA here is from genome assembly GCF_042653885.1 of Streptomyces ovatisporus. NCBI lineage: Bacteria > Bacillati > Actinomycetota > Actinomycetes > Kitasatosporales > Streptomycetaceae > Streptomyces > Streptomyces ovatisporus. The sequence goes on along the minus strand of NZ_JBHSFH010000013.1, from coordinate 162,303 downwards.
GTCCCCGGAGTGCCGTCGGCGGGCCCGGCCGGGCCGGTGGGTGCGGAGTCGCTCATGCGTGCCACCCTAGAGCTTCCGGCTTCCCGCGACCCCGGTGGGGAGTGCTCCCGGCCCCTGGTATGCTGGGATATCGACCGGCTGGAGAACGTCTCTTCAGCCCGCAAGTGGAGGCTCCGAACTCCCACCTGACGGTCCTCGGGACCGCGGGTCAACGGTCAGGCTGCGCCCCGCGGAATGTCGCGTCGGTGCTCCCGGTCTTTGAGGAGCCCCGCCTGTGTCCGTCAGGGGCGTTTTGTGCGTCTCGGCGCGGTGGTCATCGAAACCTGACTGCGCGCGGCCGTCCGCCAGACCGCCGCGTGGTGTACCCGAGGAGGCCCCATCAGCGCCGAGCCCCGCATCAACGACCGGATTCGCGTCCCCGAGGTGCGACTCGTCGGTCCCAGTGGCGAGCAGGTCGGCATCGTGCCGCTTGCCAAGGCCCTGGAGCTTGCGCAGGAGTACGACCTCGACCTGGTCGAGGTGGCAGCGACGGCACGTCCGCCCGTCTGCAAGCTCATGGACTACGGAAAGTTCAAATACGAGTCGGCCATGAAGGCCCGTGAGGCGCGCAAGAACCAGGCGCACACGGTCATCAAGGAGATGAAGCTCCGGCCGAAGATCGACCCGCACGACTACGACACCAAGAAGGGTCACGTCGTCCGGTTCCTCAAGCAGGGTGACAAGGTCAAGATCACGATCATGTTCCGCGGACGTGAGCAGTCCCGCCCCGAGCTGGGCTTCAGGCTGCTGCAGCGCCTCGCGGACGACGTCGCCGACCTGGGTTTCGTGGAATCCAACCCGAAGCAGGACGGCCGAAACATGATCATGGTGCTCGGTCCGCACAAGAAGAAGACCGAGGCGATGGCCGAGGCCCGCGAGGCTCAGGCCGCCCGCAAGGCCGGCCGCCAGCAGGACAGCAGCCCTGTGGAAGAGCCCGCCGAGGAGCCCGCCGAGGCGTGAGCCCTCCTGGGGCCCCGCCTCGGAAACCCGAAACAGCGATACACGACGCTTCCGTATGCCGGTCCGCCGGCGGACCGGGGCGTCTCCGACGAGGAGTGAACGGCGACATGCCGAAGAACAAGACGCACAGTGGTGCCCGTAAGCGCTTCAAGATCACCGGCTCCGGCAAGGTGATGCGCCAGCGTGCCGGTCGCCGCCACCTTCTCGAGCACAAGCCGTCCACGCTGACGCGCCGCCTTGCCGGCAAGACCGAGATGGCCCCGGCCGACGCCAAGAAGGTCAAGAAGCTTCTCGGCAAGTAAGGCCAGCCCGACCGGGACCCAATCGATTCGGGCTGGGTGGTCGTCCACCAGACCGGCCCCGTGTACCAAGGAGTCATCAAGTGGCACGCGTCAAGCGGTCAGTCAACGCACACAAGAAGCGCCGGGCGATCCTGGAGCAGGCCAGCGGCTACCGCGGCCAGCGCTCGCGGCTGTACAGGAAGGCGAAGGAGCAGGTCACCCACTCCTACGTCTACAACTACAACGACCGCAAGCGGCGCAAGGGCGACTTCCGGCAGCTGTGGATCCAGCGCATCAACGCCGCCGCCCGCGCCAACGGCATCACCTACAACCGCTTCATCCAGGGTCTGAAGGCCGCCAACATCGAGGTGGACCGCAAGATCCTCGCCGACCTGGCGGTCAACGACGCGGGCGCCTTCACCGCCCTCGTCGAGGCGGCGCAGAAGGCCCTCCCGAGCGACGTCAACGCTCCGAAGGCCGCCTGAAGCACGCGCCGCGCACGCGCATGACGCACAGCAGCGGACCGGCAGGCACGCGCCTGCCGGTCCGCTGCTGTGCGTGGGCGTCTGCCTGCCTGCCGGCCTGCCGCGCGCATGCCGAGCCGCTGAGCCGCCGAGCCGCTACGAACCGTGAAGTGAGCCGCCGTCCATGGGCACCACCCCCGATCTGATCTCGCCGCGCTCGGCGCGCGTCGCCGCAGCCCGTCGGCTGGTCCGCCGCAACTTCCGCGCCAAGGACCGCCGTTTCCTCGCCGAGGGCCCGCAGGCCGTACGAGAGGCCGTCACGCAGAGCGCTGCCCGCACCGCGGGGACCGCCGGCGGGGACGGGCCCGTGCTGCTGGAGCTGTTCGCCACCGCGGAGGCCGCCGAACGGCACCCGGAGATCCTGGAACAGGCACGGGGCAGCGGCGTACGCGTGCATCTCGCCGACGTCCCCACCCTGGCCGACATCGCGCAGACGGTGAATCCCCAGGGGCTCATCGGGGTCTGCCGCTTCCTGGACCGCCCGCTGGACGAGCTGCTGGCCGCCCGGCCCCGGCTCGTCGCCGTCCTCGCCCACGTACGCGACCCCGGCAACGCCGGAACCGTGCTGCGCTGCGCCGACGCCGCGGGAGCCGACGCAGTCGTCCTCACCGACGCCTCCGTCGACGTCTACAACCCCAAGGCGGTGCGCGCGTCGGCCGGTTCGCTCTTCCACCTGCCCGTCGCGGTGGGGGTGCCCGCCGCGGCCGCCGCCGAGGGGCTGCGCGCCGCCGGGGTGCGTCTGCTGGCCGCCGACGGCACCGGAGAACACGACCTCGACGGCGAACTCGACGCCGGCACCATGGGCTCTCCCACCGCGTGGATCTTCGGCAACGAGGCCTGGGGTCTGCCGGAGGAGACGCGCGCCCTCGCCGACGCGGCAGTGCGGGTCCCCATCCACGGCCGGGCGGAGAGTCTGAACCTCGCCACGGCGGCTGCCGTCTGCCTGTACGCCTCTGCGCGTGCGCAGCGAGCGCCCGGGGGATGCCGCGCGGGGACGCAGCACGACGAGGCACGGGGATAGTCACAGCGCAGACGTGCGCTCGGAGGCGTACGCCCCGCGCGCTCCCCTCGCTCGAGTGCGGCTTCAACGCCTCGTCACGGGGAGGGACAGTGCGGAGAGCGACTAGTAGGGTGGCTCGCCCGGGGGCGGAGGCGAGTGGTCAGAAGGGGGGCGGCGGCGATGGACGTGCGGGCGTACGGCACCCAGGAACGCGGGGTGGTCTCCGGCGCCGGCAGCCACGGGAACACGTTCGAGGGACGCACCGGCGCCGGCCCGGCCCCGACCGCAGGCCTCGCCGCATCCGCGGAAGACGCGCGGGAAGCCCCCCGTGGGGCTCACGGCTCGCTCCCCGTCGGCGAGACCCAGGCCGTGCACCCCGACGATCTGCCCGACGGGCTCGTCGTCGCCGACCGTACGGGCCACATCGTCTGTTTCAACGCCGCCGCCGCGCGCCTCACCGGCTGCGACCCGGCCGACGCCCTGGGCCTTCCCCTGCACAGCGCGCTGCCCCTCGAGGACATGGACGGCCGCCGGTGGTGGCAGCTCACCGACCCCTACGGCGGCCTCGCCACCCGCACCCGCCAGCCCGAGCGGAACCTGCTCCTGCCGGGCGGCCGTGAGGTGCTGGTCGCCGCACGTTACGTACGCGCGCGCCCCCAGGGTCCCCTGGAGCGGCTGGTCGTGAGTCTGCGCGGCACGGAAGCCCGCAGACGGGCGGAGCGCAGCCACGCGGAACTCATAGCAACCGTCGCCCACGAGCTTCGCTCCCCGCTCACCTCCGTGAAGGGCTTCACCGCGACGCTGCTCGCCAAGTGGGAGCGGTTCACCGACGACCAGAAGCAGCTGATGCTGGAGACCGTCGACGCCGACGCCAACCGCATCACGCGGCTCATCGCCGAGTTGCTCGACATATCGCGTATCGACTCCGGACGGCTGGAGGTGCGGCGGCAGCCCCTGGACATCGCCGCGGCGGTACGCCGTCACGTCGGTGCCCACATCGCGGCCGGACGCTCCGCCGACCGCTTCGTCGTGCGCATCGCGGACCCGCTGCCCGGTCTGTGGGCCGATCCGGACAAGATCGACCAGGTGCTGGGCAATCTGCTGGAAAACGCGGTGCGGCACGGCGCGGGCACTGTCACCATCGACGTGGCACCCGCACCGGCCCGCATCGACGAACAAGGAACGGCAGTCACCGTGAGCGACGAAGGCCCCGGCATCCCCGAGGAGTCGATGAGCCGCGTCTTCACCCGCTTCTGGCGGGGCAGCAGGCGGGGCGGCACCGGCCTGGGCCTCTACATCGTCAAGGGCATCGTCGAGGCGCACGGCGGGACGATCACAGTGGGCAGGGCGGCCGCCGGCGGCGCCCAGTTCCGATTTACCCTGCCCGTGGGTGCCCCGGCCTTCATGGCCTGAGCGGCGCGCACGGGCTTCCCGGTCCCCAAGGGGCATCCGCAGGTCTCCCTCCCGGTGCGCAGCGCCGGGGAGGGGGCCCGGTGATCACATCCGTGTACGAGTGATCACGCCGGCCCCTCTAGACTCGGCTGTCGGCACTCTTGCGCAGCCAAAGCCAATCGGAAGCACGGGAAATGATGTCCGCACCCAATAAGTCCTACGACCCTGTCGAGGTCGAGGCGCTGAAACCGGAAGTGATCGACCAGGCCAAGGCCGAGGCGCTCTCCGCCGTGGCCGCCGCCGGTGATCTCGAAGAGCTGCGTGAGGTGAAGGCCGCCCACGCCGGCGACCGCTCTCCGCTGGCTCTCGCCAACCGCGAGATCGGCGCGCTGCCCCCGCACGCGAAGGCGGAGGCCGGCAAGCGCGTCGGCCAGGCCCGCGGAGCGGTGGGCCAGGCGCTGAAGCAGCGGCAGGAGGAGCTGGAGCGCGAGCGTGACGAGCGTGTGCTGGTCGAGGAGGCCGTCGACGTCACTCTGCCCTACGACCGCACGCCCGCCGGTGCCCGGCACCCGCTGACCACGTTCTCCGAGCGCGTCGAGGACGTGTTCGTCGCGATGGGTTACGAGGTCGCCGAGGGCCCCGAGGCCGAGGCCGAGTGGTTCAACTTCGACGCCCTCAACATCGCCCCCGACCACCCTGCGCGCACCATGCAGGACACCTTCTTCGTGCGGGCCGGCCAGGGAGGCGGCGAGGACGAGGAGGGCGACAGCGGTGTCGTGCTGCGCACCCACACCTCACCCGTGCAGATCCGCACGATGCTGGAGCGCCGGCCCCCTCTCTACGTCATCTGCCCCGGCCGGGTCTTCCGCACCGACGAGCTGGACGCGACCCACACCCCCGTCTTCACCCAGGTCGAACTCCTCGCCGTGGACGAGGGCCTGACGATGGCCGACCTCAAGGGCACCCTCGACCACATGGTGCGGGAGCTGTTCGGCGAGGGCGTCCACACGCGGCTGCGCCCCAACTACTTCCCGTTCACCGAGCCTTCGGCCGAGATGGACATGGTCTGCTACCGCTGCCACGGCGCGTCCGTCGGCAACCCGGACCGTCCGTGCCGCACCTGCTCCAGCGAGGGCTGGATCGAGCTGGGCGGCTGCGGAATGGTCAACCCCCGTGTCCTGACCGCCTGCGGCGTGGACCCGGAGAAGTACAGCGGGTTCGCCTTCGGGTTCGGGATCGAGCGGATGATGATGTTCCGCCACAACGTCGAGGACATGCGAGACATGGTCGAGGGTGACGTGCGCTTCACCAGGCCGTTCGGGATGGAGATCTGATGCGCGCCCCGCTTTCGTGGCTGCGAGAGTACGTAGAGCTGCCTGCCGGTGAGACCGGCCGGGACGTCGCGGCGAAACTGATCGAGGCCGGTCTGGAGGTCGAGACCGTCGAGCGGCTCGGCTCCGGGCTCAAGGGCCCGCTCGTCGTCGGCAAGGTCCTCGCGATCGAGGAGCTGACGGGCTTCAAGAAGCCGATCCGCTACTGCCAGGTCGACGTCGGACAGGCCGGGGGCACGGGCGAACCGCAGAACATCGTCTGCGGCGCGACCAACTTCGCCGTCGGAGACAAGGTCGTCGTGGTCCTGCCCGGCGCCGTGCTGCCCGGTGACTTCGCCATCAGCGCGCGCAAGACCTACGGCAAGGTCTCCGAGGGCATGATCTGCTCGGCGGCCGAGCTGGACATGGGCGACGACCACGGAGGCATCATCGTCCTCCCGCCCGAGTACGAACCGGGCACCGACGCCATCGAGCTGCTCGAACTCGTCGACGAGGTGCTGGACATCGCGGTCACCCCCGACCGCGGCTACTGCCTGTCCATGCGCGGCATCGCCCGCGAGACGGCCACGGCGTACGGGCAGCAGCTCCGCGACCCGGCGCTGCTGGACGTCCCCAAGCCCAACGCGCACGGCTTCCAGGTCGACGTCGCCGACCCCAAGGCGTGCGACCGCTTCGCCGCCCGTACGGTCACCGGCCTGCGCCCCGACGCCAGGTCGCCGATCTGGCTGCAGCGGAGGCTGCAGAAGGCCGGGATGCGCCCGGTCTCGCTGCCCGTCGACATCACCAACTACGTGATGCTGGAGCTGGGTTCACCGCTCCACGCCTACGACCGCGAGCGGCTGCACGGACACATCAGCGTCCGCCGCGCGGCACCGGGGGAGCGGCTGACGACCCTGGACGGCAGCAAGCGCACGCTGGACCCGGAGGACCTCGTCATCGCCGACGACGAAGGCCCCATCGGGCTCGCCGGCGTCATGGGCGGCGTCAACAGCGAGATCGCCGACCCGCAGCAGGACCCGGAGAGCGGCGAGTGGCGGGGTACGACCGAAGTCGTCGTGGAGGCCGCACACTTCGACCCGGTCACCGTGGCGCGTACCAGCCGCCGCCACAAGATCTCCTCGGAGGCTTCGCGCCGGTTCGAGCGCGGCGTCGACCCCGAGGCCGCAGCCGCCGCCGCACAGCGGACCGTCGACCTGCTGGTGCTGCTCGCCGGCGGCACGGCAGAGGCCGGCGTCACCGAGTTCGCCGCCCCGCACGGGCCGCACACCATCAAGATCGCGGCAGGGCATCCCGACCGTGTCGCCGGTGTCAGCTACGGCAGGGAGGCAGTCGTACGCCGCCTGCAGCAGGTGGGCTGCGACGTGTACGGGCAGGACGAGCTGACCGTCACCGTGCCGTCCTGGCGCGCCGACCTCACCGACCCCAACGACCTCGCCGAAGAGGTCATCCGCCTGGAGGGGTACGAGAACCTGCCCTCGACGCTGCCCCGCCCGCCGGCCGGCCGGGGCCTGACCGGGAGGCAGCGGCTGCTGCGCCGGACCGGCCGTGCGCTGGCCGGCGCCGGATACGTCGAGGCCCTCAACTACCCCTTCGTAGGCGCCGCCTCGTTCGACCAGCTCGGCCTGCCCGAGGACGACCCGCGCCGCCGCACGGTCACGCTGGTCAACCCGCTGTCCGACGAGGAACCGGGGATGCGCACCACGCTGCTGCCGGGGCTGCTCGCCACGCTGCGCCGCAACGAAGGGCGCGGCAGCCAGGACAGCCAGGGTGGCCTGGCCCTGTTCGAGACGGGTCTCGTCTTCCTCCCGACGGGCTCCGAGACGCGCGCCGCCCGGCTGCGGGTCGACGCACGCCCCTCCGACGAGGACGTCGCCGCGCTGGAGAAGGCCCTGCCGGATCAGCCGCGGCACGTGGCCACCGTGCTGGCGGGCCCGCGGGAGACGTCCGGCTGGTGGGGCGAGGGACGTCCGGCGGGATGGGCGGACGCCGTCGAGTCGGCCCGTACCGTCGCCCGCGAGGCAGGCGCGGAACTGACTGTCCGCAACGGGCGGTACGAGCCGTGGCACCCGGGGCGCTGCGCCGCGCTGTACGTCACCCACGAAGGCGGGGAGGTGCTCGTCGGGCATGCCGGCGAGCTGCACCCGCGTGTGGTGAAGGCGATGGGGCTGCCGGAGCGCACCAGCGCGATGGAGCTCGACCTCGACCTCCTCGCGCGGGCGGGCGGCGGTGTCGTCCCGGCGCCGCGTGTCTCGGGATTCCCGGTGGCGACGCGGGACGTGGCGCTCGTGGTGGACGAGTCCGTGCCCGCGGCGGAGGTGGAGGCGGCGCTGCGCACCGGCGCGGGCGAACTCCTGGAGTCCCTGCGCCTGTTCGACGTCTTCACCGGGGAGCAGCTCGGCAGGGGCAAGAAGTCGCTGGCGTACGCACTGCGCTTCCGTGCCGCCGACCGCACGCTCAAGGCGGAGGAGGCCTCGGCGGCGCGGGACGCGGCGGTGGCTGCCGCTGTGGAACGTACGGGTGCGGTACTGCGGGGCGCCGAAGCGGGCTCGGGGGCTCCGGCGGCCGGCTGATGCCCTGACGGGGAACGTCCACCTGCTCCGTCACACGGCGGTGGTGCGGGACGCCCGCTCCGGGGGAGGTCCCGCACCACCGCGGGGCCCTGGCGCTTAGGGTCGGGCACCTGCCGACGGCCCGGGGGAGCAGCGGATTTGAGGGGCGCGCGGACTGAGGTCCGGGCGCCCCTCTCGTTGTCCGCACAGGTGTACGCGCTACGAGTACCCGCGGCTCACTCAATCGAGTGAGTAATCGCGGAGGCAGGTCATCCGGCCTCCGGGCTCGACCACGATCGTGTTGATCGCCGAACGACGTGCCCAGGCGCGGGAGGGAGCCGAGCGACAGCACGGGTGAGGCGGGCGATCGCCTCACAGGCCGGAGGGACCGACCGTATGACCGCAGACCGGGCAGTGAGCGTCGACGTCAGGGCTCCCGGAGACGCCGGGCCGGCGACGGACGGACCCGAGGTCCCCCGGCACTTCTCCGCCAGTCGTCTCGTGGTCCATCTCGCGCCTGCCGTATGGGTCGTCGGGGTCATGTTCTGGGAGTGCAGGCTTCCCGCGGGGACGCACGTCGTCGCGCTGCTGGCCGCGACACCCGCCCTCGCCTGCGCGGGAAGCGCGGGCAGAGCGGGCATCTGGCTCGGCGGCGGGTGCGCGCTTCTCGCGCTCTATCCGCTCGGTCTCTGCCCCGAGTACGAGCAGTTCGCCGGCCGGCCGGCGACCACCGCGGCCATCCTCTGTGTGGCGCTGGCCAGTTGTTACGCAGTACGCCGGCGGACGCGCCTCGCCGACGAGTTGAAGAGCACCCGTGAGGCGGCCACCGCTGCGCAACAAGCACTGATAAGGCCGCTTCCTCCGCGCATCGAGGACTTCAGCATCGCGGGCGGGTATCTCTCGGCGGCCCGCTGCGCGGCAGTCGGCGGCGATCTGTACGACGCGGTGGCCACCGTCCACGGAGTACGCGTCGTCATCGGCGACGTACGGGGTCACGGGCTGGGAGCGGTCAGTACGGTCGCCGCGGTGCTCGGCGCCTTCCGGGAGGCGGCACACGACGAGCAGGACCTGGCACAGGTGCTGCGCCGTCTGGAGAGAGCCCTCGACCGGCACTTGAACGTCGTCGGCCACTCGGCGCAGGGGCACGCCGCGGGCGGCCCGGTCACCGCGCCGGGAGCTGCGGACCACAGGGCGGCCGGCGGAATCGACGACACCGACGAGGAGTTCGTGACGGTGCTGCTGCTGGAGGTCCGCCCCGAAGGCACGGTCACCGCCCTCAACTGCGGCCATCCCTGGCCCTACCGGCTCTCCCGGAAGCGTGACGGGACTCCCGCTGTGGACCCGGTGGCTGAGGACGAACCGCTGCCCCCGCTGGGCCTGCTGCCGCTGCCGCCCGGGGGGCCGCAGCCGTTCCGGTTCCGGCTCCCGCCCGGCGAGACGCTGTTTCTCTACACGGACGGGGCGGAGGACGCCCGGAACGCGTCCGGTGAATTCTTCCCGCTGCCCGAAGTCGTGCGAGCCGCCGTCACCGAGAAGACACGGGAGGCTCCCCCGAAGCCCGCCACGCCGGCGGACGTCGTGGGCCACGTACGGCAGGAACTGCTCAGCCACACACGCACCCGGCTACCGGACGACGTGGCGCTGCTCGCGCTCCGCAACGACCGGTGCCGGGTGCACGGGCAGCCACAGGACGCAGTCAGGGAACGGGTCGCTGTGCGGCTGCCGTGCTCCTGTCCGTGATCCCCGGGCCCGGGGTCAGCTGTAGGCGTAGAAGCCCGCGCCCGCCTTACGTCCGAGCCGCCCCGCGTCCACCATCCGCTGCAGCAGCGGAGGAGCGGCGTACAGGGGCTCCTTGAACTCCGCGTACATGGAGTCGGCGACGGAGGCGACCGTGTCCAGGCCGATGAGGTCGGTGAGCTTGAGCGGGCCCATCGGGTGGGCGCAGCCCATCTCCATGCCGTTGTCGATGTCCTCGCGGTTGGCGATCCCCGACTCGAACATCCGGATCGCGGAGAGCAGATACGGGATGAGCAGGGCGTTGACCACGAAACCCGAGCGGTCCTGGGCGCGGATCGTGTGCTTGCCGAGGAGACCGGAGACCGCCGCCTCGGCGCGCTTGATCGTCTCGTCGGCCGTGGTCAGCGCCGGGATGATCTCCACCAGTTGCTGCACAGGGGCGGGGTTGAAGAAGTGGATCCCGATGACCTGGTCGGGGCGGGACGTGGCGACCGCGAGCTTGACCAGCGGGATCGAGGACGTGTTGGACGCGAGGATGGCGTCGCCGCGGGTGACGACCTGATCGAGCACCTGGAAGATCTCGGTCTTGACCTGCTCGTTCTCGATCACCGCCTCGACGACGAGATCGCGGTCGGCGAAGTCGCCCAGGTCCGTGGTGAAGGTGAGCCGGCCGAGCGTCGCGTCCCGCTCCTCCTCGGTGATCTTGCCTCGCTGGGCGGCCTTGCCGAGGGAGTTCACAAGCCGGGTACGGCCGAGCTCCAGAGCTTCGCCCGTGGTCTCGGCGACCATGACGTCCAGACCGGCCCGCGCGCACACCTCGGCGATGCCGGCGCCCATCTGGCCACAGCCCACCACTCCGACGCGTTCGATGTCCGTCACCTCGTGCCTTTCGCTGATCCTGTGGTCCGGGGCGGCGCGGGCATGCACAGCCGTCCCCTGAGAGCCCCCGTACGCCGCCCGACGTTACCCCGCGCGCCCTGTCCCCGTGGAGCGGGGGCGGAAGCCGGTGCGGGGGCTTGTCCGTATGCGGTCAGCACGACAGCATCGGCGGATTGGTCTCCACCGCTTCGAGGGACCATGGAGCCGGGGACCACGGCTCACCGACCGGCAGGGCGACGAAGGTGCAGGGGGAAGAGATGCGACGGATCACGCGGAGGAGCTTCGCAGCGGGAACGGCGGGCGCGGCGGGGACGCTGTGGGGCGTCACCGGCTCGGCCAACGCCCGCGCGGCGGCGTACGACCGCAGGCGGCTGGACCAGGGCCCCGGTCACGGCGGCGGCCACCGCGACGTACGCGGCATGTGGATCGCCACCGTCGACAACCGCGACTGGCCCAGCGGACCCGGCCTCAGCGCCGAGGAGCAGCAGGCGGAACTGGTCCGGCACCTGGACGTGGCGTGCCGCCGCCGTCTCGACACCGTGTACTTGCAGGTCCGTCCGACTGCTGACGCGTTGTGGCCGTCGCGGTACGAGCCGTGGTCGGAGTGGCTGACCGGCACGCAGGGCAAGGAGCCCGGCTGGGACCCGCTGCGCTTCGCCGTCCGCGAGGCACACCGCCGGGACCTGGCCGTCGAGGCGTGGTTCAACCCGTACCGCGTCGCGCTGCACGACGATCCCGGGAAGCTGGTGGCCGGCCACCCCGCCCGCAGGCACCCGGAGTGGGTGGTCCCCTTCGGCGGCAAGCTCTACTACAACCCGGGGCTGCCGCAGGTCAGGCGCTTCGTCCAGGACGCCATGCTGGACGCGGTGGTGCGCTACGACATCGACGCCGTCCACTGGGACGACTACTTCTACCCCTATCCGGTGCCCGGGGAGACCTTCGACGACAGCGACGCCTTCAAGGAGTACGGGAAGGACTTCCCGGACCTCGCGTCCTGGCGCCGCAACAACATCAACCTGCTGGTGAGGGAGTTCGCCCACCGCGTACACCGGGTCAAGCCGCAACTGCCCTTCGGAGTCTCGCCCTTCGGGGTCTGGCGCAACCGCACCAGCGACCCGGCGGGTTCGGACACCGCCGCGCAGGTGCAGAGCTACGACGACAACTACGCCGACACACGCCGGTGGGCGCGGGAGGGGTGGATCGACTACATCCTTCCGCAGATCTACTGGCACATGGGCTTCGAGGACGCGGACTACGCCGAGCTGGCGCCCTGGTGGGCGGAGACCGTACGGGGGACCGGCACGCGTCTGTACCTCGGCGAGGCGCTGTACAAGGCGGGCGATCCCGCGCAGCCGGAGGCCTGGCAGGACCCCGCAGAGCTGTCCCGGCACCTCACACTCTGCAAGTCGCTGCCGGAGGTGCGGGGACACGTCTTCTTCTCGGCCAAGGAGGTGGACGAGGACAAGATCGGCGCGATGGCCCGCGTGGTCGCCGACCACTACACGGCGCGGCGGCGCTGAAGCAGCCGCCGGAGCACACGAGTCGGGGACGCCGCCTCAGCGGCGCCCGAAGAACTCGAGTTCGGCGATGGCCGGGCGCCGCGCCGGGCGCGCGCCGTACGCGTCCTCGACCGCCACCGTGACCTGCACGACGTCCGAACCGCGGACGTCGAAGCTCTGGTCCCCCGCCTGGTCCTTGAGGCGGAGCGACTTGGTGGTCCGCTCGCCGGACTCCTGCAGGAGCGTCAGCGTGATGTGCGAGGGACGCGCCTCCTTGAGGTACTCGTCCTGCTTGGCCGAAGTCCCGGGCGTGATCAGCAACTTGTGCAGCCGCACCGGCTTCTCGAACGAGGCCCGCACGTAGTGGCCGGTGAACGTGCCGGCCCGCGCGGGGGCCCAGTAGCGGTTGCTGAGCTTGTCGAAGGCAGCGGCCGGCCTGTGGCCGGGTGCGGAACTGGAAGCGGTCGGCCCTGTCACCTGGAGCGCCTCCGGCTTGCCCGTACTGTCCCGGGCGAAGTCGAAGAACTCGGCGAGCTGCGCGCGCGAGAGCCAGGCGACGACCGCGAGGAGGAGCAGGACCAGCGGCAGGGCGATCCGCGGTCGGGGCAGGATGCGGTGCCGTGGCCGGCTGCCCGCTGCCATGCGGCGCTCGGGGTCCGGGCCCGTCAGCCTCCGCCACCACGGGAGCGGACCCGGGGGCGGGGATGTGTCCGGTGTCCGTGCCGGGTCGAGGACGCTGTGGCAGCCGAGGCAGAGCCTGCGGTCTGCGGGGTTCACCGTCCGGCAGCGGGGACAAGTACGGGACGTTCGCGGGGCCGGCGGAGTGGACGTGGGCGGGGGCGCGGGTGTGGGTGCGGGGCGTTCCTCCTCGTCGTGGCGGGGGCCCGCCCCTCCGGCGAGTTCGTCGCCGGGACGGCGGGGAGCGGCCGCTGCCGGAGTCTCCGCTGCCGGGGCGGCCGGCTCCGGGCGAGGCGCCGCGGGCGGGGGTGCGGTGTGCGGCGCGGGCGGGGGCGCGGCGTGCGGTGCGGGGGGTGCCGGCGGAACGGTGGGGGAGTGCCGCGGCATGGGCGGAGTCGCAGCGCTCCCCCTGTCGAGTGCGCCGGGCCGGCTCTCTCCTCCGTCGGGCGTGCTCCAACTCGGGGGACGCCGCGGTGAGTCGGGGACGGTACCGGGCGTGCCCGAGTCCGCTCCGCCGGCGGGGGCGGGCCGGTCCCGCGGTTCCCGCTCGCTCTCGTCCTCCCAGCCCAGGAACGCCTGGCAGGACGTGCAGAACTGCATGTCCGGCGCGTTGCGGTGGCCGCATTCGGGACAGGTCGTCACGGTCCCGCTCCCTCCGTCGTGGGCAGGATCTCCAGCTCGTACCCCACGTGCGCCGGCACCTCGGCCGTGATCAGCTTCTCCAGTCCCGCCCGGTCCACCCGATCCGGTTCCGGGGCGCGCAACCGCACCCGTACCCAGGGCGGTCCGTCTCCGGGGAGCGCGGCGTGCGGGTCCGTGCTCCACGTGCACACGCCGCTCTCGGTGATCTCCGGTTCGATGCCGGTCTCGACGCGTACGGCCGCCGCCAGGCCCTCCTTCGTGCCGCGTCTGCGGTGCCGTACGACAGCCCCGGAGACCACGGCGCGCCGCTGGGTGACGGGGCGCTCCTCGTCGACCTCCACCGACACCCAACTCGCCAGCCACGCGACGAAGTCGTCCGGGGCGGTGACGGGGTGCAGGTGTGCGGGGAGGTTGTCGAGGGTCAGCAGCACCGGCGCCAGCACCTCGTCCAGGGCGCCGAGGAACCGATGCAGGAAGTCGTCCTCGACATACAGGGCGGGGAGCTGACGCAGCAGCGGGCGGGGGCTGGGCAGTCCGGGCACCGAGGCGCGCATGTCACGCCTCCCGCACGCGTAGCTGGTGCTCGTAGCTGAAGACCAGGGCGTGCCGGTCGAGGGTGATCTTGTTCGTGGCCTCGTCCCGTTCCCCCGTGACCGGATCGGCGGGGAAGAGACGGACGTCCTCCACCAGGTCGACGTCCGGCACCTGTTGAAGGACGGCGAAGGCCTCACCGGAGTGCACCGGACGTCCGAAGGGCCAGCCGTGCCCGTCAGGGCCGCCGGTGAGCGCGTTGAAGTAGCCGAACAGTGCCGCCAGCGCCTCGTCCCGCAGCCTCTCGTGTGAGGCGCCCCGCACGGCCTGTACGGAGGCGACGATCGTGACGCCCTGGTAGTAGGGGGGTCCGACGATCAGCCGGGCACCGACGGGACGCCGCGACTCCAGGTGCGCGGCGATCGTCGCGAGCGTGTCCTCCGGCGGTCTCAGCTGGTCGAACTCGATCCGGCCCTGCGCGTCGCCGCTGCCCGCCGGGACCACCAGCAGCCTTACGCCGCCGCCTTGTTCGTCGTCCGGCCCCGCGGCGTCGGCCGCGCCCACCGGTACGCAGCACACGCGGGCGGCGTCCGGGGCCACCTCGGCCGCGAGCTGCTCGTAGTCGGCGGGGACGACGGCACGGTGCAGCGTGCGCAGCGTCATGGGGCCCCGTACGCGGACGTTCTCCATGCTCTCCCCGTCGACGCCGCCCTGGGCCGGACGCCGGTTCTCCACCCGGGCCACGTACGGCAGAGAGCTGCGCAGCACCCGCAGCGCGCCGCGGGCCACGTTGCCCGCGCTGCCGCCGCCCGTGCGGTAGCGGCGCACCCGGACGGGACAGCCCTTGGGCGGCACCGCGCCGTTGAACCGGAGGCTTCCGTTCCGCTCACGCAGGGCCGGACCGAAGTCCACGCGGCCCGAGTTGGGGTCGAGCGTGATGTGGCGGTCGGCCGGTGTGGAGTGCGCGAAGCTGTCGACGCGTGTCCACTCCACCCAGCCCTCTCCCTCGGCCACTTCGACGACGAAGGGCTCCTCGTCCTGCACCACCGGAGGCCGGGCCACGTGGAACTCCTGCCCCGGCACCCCCTCCGAGATCCCCAGCGGCTCCTCGTGGACGGTCTCGGCGTGCGCCGCCTCCACGGTCCCGCCGATGGTGAACGCCGTGACACCCCGCACGGTCGGCGACTGCAGATACGTCGGCGTGCCCTCGACCGCCTCCACCAGGCGGCAGCGGACCCAGCCGCCCGCATGTCCGGCGACCGTCGTGACGGCGTGCGTGGCGGGCATGTGCAGGATGACCTCGCCCGCCTTGTTGAAGCCGCCCGTGTCGTCCTTGTCGACGGTGCAGGGGACCCAGCCGCTGCCGTCCCACGCCTCCCACAGCAGCGGCGGCCTGCGCGGGTCGACGCCGACGCCCTCCACACGGCAGTCCAGCCGCAACACCAGCACACAGCCGGGCACCGGGACGGACAAGCCGATGCAGAGGCAGTCCCCGGGCACCGGTGATGCCTGGAAGCACGGCACGTCACGCTGGAGCGCCAGCTCCTCGGAACGGTCGGCGGCACGCCCCGAGCCGGGCCACGTGGCCAGATGCGCGTAGGAGCACGGCACCACCGACAGATCGCGCCTGGTGGTGAAGACCACCGCCTCCTCCGTCTCGGTGCGCAGCGTGGCCACCTCCGTGCCCGCGTGGACGCGCACCGGCTCGGGCTGCGGCGCCGACAGCCAGAAGGTCACATCCGTACGGGCGGCCGTCGGCGGATAGAGCCGGACGCCGATCAGGTCGAGGAAGGCCAGATAGTTCTTGTCCGGGACCCGGTTGAGGCGGTAGACGAGCTGGTCGACCATCGTCGCGAACGCCTCGATGAGCGTCACCCCGGGGTCGGAGACGTTGTGGTCCGTCCACTCCGGACACCGCTGCTGCACCAGCCGCTTCGCCTCGTCGACCAGGGTCTGGAAGCGCCGGTCGTCCAGGTTGGGACTGGGGAGCGTCATGCTCCACCCTCCTCGCGCTGCGGGATCACATAGAACGGGAAGACGAGGTTGCGCGGATCGTTCGTGCCGCGCACCGCGTAACTGATGTCGATGTAGAGGACGCCGTCGTCGGCGCCGTCGAAACGCACGGCCACGTCCGCCACTTCGATGCGCGGCTCCCAGCGCTCCAGGGCGAGCCGCACCTCGTACGACAGCTGCCCGGCGGTGCCGGCATCGGCTGGCGCGAAGACGTACTCGCCCAGGGCGCAGCCGAATTCGGGGCGCATGGGCCGCTCGCCGGGCGAGGTGCCCAGCACGACCCTGATGGCCTCCTCGATCTCCCGGTCGCCGCCCACCAGGGCGATGCTGCCGGTGGCGTCCGTACGGGGCGGGAACGCCCAGCCGCGGCCGATGAACTGCTGCGCCACCTCACCCTCCGATCAGGACGGTCGGGCACCCGGAGGTGACGGCGGCACCGCAGCCGGCCTTGTCGCCGACGCGAGCCGCCGGTCTTCCGCCGATCAGGACGCTCGAACTCCCGGGCCCGGCAAGGGGACCGGGCGGATGGGCGGCGGGCGAGGCGCACTGGTGCGAGGTGCCCACGGTCGCGGCGGGCCTGCCGCCGATGAGCACGCTGGGCACGCCCGGGGGACCGATCGTGCCCGGGTGCGCGGTGGGGTCACCGACGCGTGCCGCTGCGGACATGTGCTCCTCCTCTTCCTCGCCCGATGCGCCGTGCGGTCGGCACCGGGGTCAATTCAGGCGCACCATGGGCGCGTTGACGGACACGGTCTGACCGCCCTTCACCTCGGTACGGGTGTCGCCCGCCACGGTCACCTGGCTGCCCCTGACCTCCATGGCGCCGCCCGTCGCGAGGGTGACGCGGCCGTTGCCGCCGTCGACGTCGACTCCGCTGCGCGAGGTCAACTTCACCGAGCTGCCGGAGAGTTCGAGGGCGCCGTCCCCCGCGTCGAGAGCGACTCCGTCCCCGGCCCTGACGGAGACCTTCTCCTTGGCGTCGATCTGCACCGTGCCGTCGCTGTGCAGCACGATCGTCGTGCCCCTCCGGTCCAGAGCGATCTTCAACTTGCCGTCCCCGGTCACCAGCCGGACGCCCTGCGCGCCGTTGGCCGCGTCCAGGACCTCCAGCTTGTTGCCGCTCCTGGAGCCGAAGGCGCGCTTGTTGACCGCGCCCGTCGTCGGGTCGACGGACTCGCCGTCCTCGTTCCCGGCTCCGCCTCCCGCCGCGCCGGGCCCGCCCCCGGCACCTGCTCCGCCCCCGCCGCCAGGCTTGTCCTGCCCGTTGTAGAGCGCCGCCAGCACGAACGGGCGGTCCAGAAAGCCCTGTTCGAAGCCGACCAGCACTTCGTCCCCCACCTCGGGGATGAACGCCTCGCCGCCGCCTGTGCCGCCCGCCTGCGCCGTACGGGCCCAGTCGCTCGCGTACTCGTCGGACAGCCACGGGAAGCGGACCTTGACCCTGCCGAGGCCGTCGGGGTCCTTGGTGTCCGTCACGGTTCCGTTGACCAGGCCCGTACAGCGTGCTCCGCCGGCCGTGCCCCGTCCGTCGCTGCCCGTCAGACCGAACAGCGTGCGCTCCTGCTGCCCCGAGACGGTCACCCAAGTCTCGTAACCGCGCCGGGAGTCGAAGACGTGCCGCGAGGAGGTGACCGTGTACCGGCCCTCGAAAGGCGCGCCGACCCCGGCCAGCGTGACAGCACCCCCCGCCCGCACCTGCGGATTGCCCCTGATGACCGCCTCCAGCTCCGCGAAGGACCCGGCGATGCGTTCCGCGACGGCCTTCGCCGCCTGGTCCACCTCGGCCTGCGTGCCGTAGGCGGCGTCGCTCACGACGAAGTCGGCCTCGCCGAACGGTTCGGTGACCTGCGCGGCCGTCACGCCCAGGTCGAGAGTGCCGGTCCTGCCCGCCGCTGCACGCCCGACCAGCGCCTGCTTGGCCTTCACGTCCCAGCCGCGCACCTCGACGCCGGAGACCTGCTCGGCCGCCGAGACCGCGGCCCGGCAGCGCAGCAGGTTGTCTCCCATCTCCAGGACCAGGGGTTCGCCGGCGGCCCGCGCCGAGACTCCCGGGGCTCCGGCCGCCTCGGTGGGCTTGGTGACGTGCACCCGCCCGTCGGCGACGTACAGCTGCGCACCCGCCTCCTCGGCGAGAGCGCGCAGGAACTCCCAGTCGGAGATGTTGGGTTGGGCCACGTGCTCGCGCACGGGCCCCGCGACGTCGACCTTGCCGGGCTTGAGTCCGGCGCGCTGTGCGACGCGGGCGCAGATGTCGGAGAGCGTCATGTTCTGGTAGCTGGCCACCCGACGGCCGCGGAAGAGGCGGTACGACTCGTCGAGGCCGCGCACCACCGTGAACGTGCCCGTGTCGTCGATCTCCAGCTCCAGAGCGGTCACGCTTCCGGTGAGCAGCGGCTGCGTCGACGTTCCGCCTGCCCTGGCCAACAGCCGTACCGCCGTGCCGACCTTGACGCCCGCCTTCTCCAGCAGCGTGCGGCTCGGGTCGCGGAAGCGGAGCACGAACAGGTCGGGCAGCGTCCGGCTGTCGTCTACGTAGCCCTCGACCAGCGTGTTCGCCAACGCGGCGGGCAGCGCCCGCCCTTCGAACTCGACGACCACCGATTTCGCGACGCTCTGTCCGGCCATGACCCCGCCTCACCGTCCCGGAGCGGGGGTGTCGAGGGCGTTGCCGGGGAACCGTGGAAAGCCGCCCGGGGGAAGGGCCCGGTTCCCGGCGCGACCCTGCGGTACCTCCTGGCCGCCCTCCCACAGCGCCTCGGGGTGGTGCGGCGAGGTCTGGAGGCGGTCCAACTCGTCCAGCGCGGGCAGCAGAAGCTCCCGGCCCCCTGCCAGCCGCATGGGGTCGTCGATGTTGTTGGCCTCGGCGATCACCCGCCAGGCCGTGGGGTCGCCGTACTCCTGCCAGGCCAGGTGCGGCAGCGTGTCGCCCGTCTGGACCCGGTGGACGCGGCGGGAATGCAGGGAGCCCGACGTGGGGTTCTGGCCCGGCGTCTCACCGGTGATCTCCTCCATCGTCACCTGGCACACCGCGCGGACGGGCACCCCGGAAGTGGTGAACAGGGTGTATTTGACCTGTACTTGACTGACGTAGCCGGGGAATCCGGTGAGCCCGCCCCAGTGGAAGACGACCCAGGGAGGCGACGAACGCTGCTGCTGCCGGGTCTCACTCGTCGGCACGCAGCAGGAGAAGAGCTGCTCGACCGACTTCACGACACTGCTGTCCTGCGTGTCGCTCGCGTCGAAGAACATCTCCACGGTGAGCTTGCTGGGCTGCGGCCCCTGGTACTCCGGCGGGCCCGCGCTCTTGGCTCCCTTGGCCGGACTGCGCTTCCACGCCGCCGCCTTGGTGAGGCTCAACTCCTTGGGGTTGAACTGGAAATCGATGCGCCCGCTGGGCCCGCCCGGCGTGAGGCTGCCGCCCGGCGGAGGCGTACGCAGCTCCAGATACGCGTGTTCCAGCTTGGGCCGTCCACCACCGCCCGCACGGGCGGCTCCGCCCCCCGACGCCGCGGCGCTGAACGCGACAGGTGTGCTCATCTCAGCCCTCCATCACGAAGCCGTGGTGGGCGATCTCGATCGTCTCGACGGCCACCTTCGGCTGCTCGGCGTTGAGGACGGGGCCGGTCCAGCGCACCGGCACCACCTCCAACAGCCCCCACCTGGCGACCGGTCGGCCGTCGCCCGTACGCGCCTCGATGTGCGCGGTCTTCCGGCTGAACCCCGTCGTCATCGACGCGAACCAGCGCGCCACCTTCTCCGTGTCGCGCGTCAGGGGCCGCGACAGCTTCACGTTGGGGTACTTCAGACGGGTCGGCAGCTGCCAGATGTGATGGTTGTTGCCGCCCTCCTCACGCTGCTCCAGCACCACCTCGGCGCCCAGGCCCTGGCAGCTGTTGAACGAACCGAGCTCGATGTCGTCGATGGTGACGACGAAGCAGACGCTGACCGCGGGGTCGTCCGTGGCGGGCATGCTCAGCTCCTCTCTCCGGGGGCTCGTGGTCGGGGTCGGCGGCGGTCAGTGCCTCGTGTCGATGAGGAAGCCCGCCCGCTCCCGGTCGAGCCGCAGCTCCGCTTTGAGCATCCGGCTCAGCGGGGCGAACAGAGCGCGTACGAGCTCGTCGGTCACCTTCGGGGTGCCGCCCTTCTCCGAGTGCGCACCTTGAGGGCCGTTGGCGTCCGGGGGACCGGGCTGGTCGGCGGGATCGGCGCCGGGTTCGGGTGGGGGCTCAGGGTCCGGCTCAGGGGGCGGGTCGACGGGTTCGTCGGGTGTGTCCGGGGGAGGTGGTGGGTCGGCTGCCGTGTCCGCTGCCGGTGCGTCGGTGTCGCGCTGGACGGTGGGGGGCCGGAAGACGACGGACCCGTCCGCCATGCGCTGGGCCACCCCGGCGGCGACGGCGACCGAGCCGGCGTCGACGGGGGTTGTGGAGGCGGTCAGCGGTGCGGTCGGCGGGGCGGGGGTGCTCGGCGGGGCGCTCGTGACCGTCCTTTGGACTGGTGGTGCGGGGGTGACGAGGCGCGTGGGAGCAGGTGAGGCGGTCGGCGGAGCTGCGGCGGTTCGCTGGACGGGTGCCGTCGCGACCGGAGAACTGCTGCCGACGGGGTCACCTGGGCGCGTGGTGTGCGGACGGCCGGTGCCGGGGGAGTCCGGTGCGGTCCACCTGACGGGTACGGCGGGCGGGGCGGAGTCCGGCGTGGCAGCCGGAGCGCTGTCGGAGGCGGCTTCGCCCCCTGAGAACAGCGGCATGGAGCGCTGGGCGACGAGCGGTGCGACGACCGGCTCCGGCGACGGCGCGGGGAGCCGGGGGAGCGGCGTGCCGTCCGCGGCAGCGCGCTGGAGGGGCACGGGGCCGTGCATCACGGGCGGCGCGGCGCTCTGCTCCACCGCCGGTTGGCTCGGCGCTGTCTCCTGGGGGCCCTCGTCCGTACGGGAAACCGTCGTCGGCGGGTCGTCACCGAGGAGCGGCCTGGACGGTTCCTCGAAGCCTTCCGCCACGGCCGGGCCGGGCTCCGAAGTCCCTTCCCCGGCGGAGGAGTCGGGACGGGAGGCAGACTGGGAGGAGTCCGAGACGGCGGTCCGCTGCGCGGTGGGTGGCAGGCTGTGCAGCGGCTCGCCGAGCCCGAAGCCGCGGGGCCTCTTCGCGGCGGGTGGAGTGCCTGCGACGGCGCGTTGGGCGGACGCTTCAGGCCGGGCGGTGCGCTGCACCGGAGCCGCAGGAGGCGTCGATGTGTCGACAGTGCCGACGTCCGTGCTTGTCGCCCCAGGTTGCGGGGCCGCGACAGTCAGTCGCGGCAGTTCGTGAAGCGAGGTCCCGAGCGGCCGTGCGGACGTCAACGAGACGCTCTCCGCGGTCCGTTGAAGCGGCGCAGGAGCCGCCGAGCCGCCCTCCGGGCTCCCGGGCGCGGACTCCGAGGGCCGAGAGAGCTCCTCCGTCTCCCGGCTGACCGTGAACGCGCTGGTGAGCCCGTGTCCGAGCCCGGACGGCGCTTCTGGGCTGACGAGATGCCCGAGCGGCCTCTGGAACGACGTGTCCTGCCAGGCGCTCAGCGAACCGCGGAAGCCGACCGGGTCGGAGACCAGTCCGGGCGGCGTCCCCAACGCACGCTGGAGCGGCGGCAGTTCGCTCCAGGCGGGCACGGCCGGCGCAGCTGCCGGCGGCGTGTCGGCAGGTACCGGTGACACGTCCGGCGACGATTCCGTGCCCCCTCGGCGGCTGTTCAGCCAGGACAGCAGTCCCATCAGTTCCTCGGCCCCCTCGCTCTCGCTCTCGGCGCGCTGCCGTCAGCCGCCCAGCCGGGCGATCTGGTCCACGTACCGCAGACGGTCGGCGTGCTCCAGATCGAGGATCTGGTCGAGCGACCAGTGGAAGTGGTAGGCGACGTACGCGACTTCCTCGTGGATGCGGTCCGCCGCGTACGTCACGATTCCCCCAGGCGACCACCGCCGGCGAGATCGACCGCGAAGCTCTCCTGACACGACGGGCACGTCACGGCAGCCCGGGAGTGCCCCTCGGCGTTGATGCGCCTGTAGAAGTCCTGGAGGAAGGCCAGATCGGAGGCGAACAGGTCCTCCACGATGCCCGGATGGACGTCCCCTACTGTGCCCAGCCGAACCAGGACGCGGGAGATGAGCACGACCGACAGATACGCCGCGTTCTCCCGCACCCGGTCGTCGCGGAGCGGGATCAACTCGTCCCGTGCCGTGGCCAGTCGCATCACGCCGGTACGGTGCACGGTGCCCGACTCGTCGACGTACCCCCGCGGCAGCTCGAAGGGGAACTCCGTGCGCAGCGGCTCCGGACGTACGGCCGACGCGCCGTCGCTCCCCGCCTCCGGAGGCCCCGCCTGTGTCGGCGCGACTGCGGTGTTCGTACGCCGCATCAGTCGACTTCCATGTTCTCGTACGTGATCACGAGCTTCTCGGTGAGAACCGAGGTGTCGCCCGCCTTGAGGGTGCTGATCTCAAGGGACTTGGGCCAGGCGTTGATGAGCTTGTAGCGCTTGATCGGGACGCCCTCGTAGTCGTAGACGATGATGGCCCCGTGGCGGCGCGCGCTGTGCATCCGCCCGAACCGCGAGTCCTTGATCCAGCTCTCGAAGCTGTTGTCCTCCGTCAGACCGCGGGTGAGGGTGACCTCCCCGGCCTTCGGACGCCCCGGCAGCTTCTTGATCGCGTACTTGCCGTCCGTGCTGTTCTGCTTCAGCTCGATGACGTCCTGCTCCATCTTCAGACCACTGACCTCGGTGATCTGCCGGATGAGCACGGCATCCAGTTCGAGTCCGAAGGAGTGCCCGACCGAACTGTCGAGATCGGGGAGTGGCATGCCGGCCTCCTTGCCTGCGTCGCTCGCGTCGTTGCTGGTGGTGGCGGGATCGGGAGTGCTGGATCCAGTCGGTCTCGGTCAACGGCGTGCGTGCTGCGTCGACTTGGCCTCGCCGCCGGTCACTCGTCGACCGCGCCGGAACCGCCGGACAGCTGCGCGAGCCGGAACACCACGAACTCCGCCGGCTTCACCGGGGCGACGCCGACCTCGCACACGACCTGCCCGTTGTCGATGCTCTCCGGCGGGTTCGTCTCGTTGTCGCACCGCACAAAGAACGCGTCGTCGGGAGTGAGGCCGAACAGTGCGCCCTTTCGCCACTCGTTGACGAGGAACGCCGAGACGGTCCGCCGCACCCGGGCCCACAGCGCGTCGTCGTTGGGTTCGAAGACGACCCACTGGGTGCCCTCGAGGATCGACTCCTCCAGGTAGTTGAACAGCCGCCGGACGTTGAGATAGCGCCAGGCCGGATCGCTGGAGAGCGTCCTGGCGCCCCAGATGCGGATGCCGCGTCCGGGGAAGGCACGGATGCAGTTGAGTCCGATCGGATTGAGCAAGTCGTGCTCGCCCTTGGTCAGTTGGGTCTGCAGGGCCACGGCGCCGCGAATCACCTCGTTCGCCGGGGCCTTGTGGACGCCGCGCGTCTCGTCGTTCCGTGCCCACACGCCGGCGATGTGGCCGCTCGGCGGGACGAGAGTGTTCCGGCCGGCCCCGGCGTCGAACACCTTGATCCACGGGTAGTACAGCGTCGCGTACTTCGAGTCGAAGGCCGTTCGTTCGGTGCGCCACGTACGCACCTGCTGCGGGCTCAGACCGGGCGGGGTGTCGAGGATCGCGATACGGTCGCCCATCGCCTCGCAGTGCGTGATGATGCCCTGCTGGACGGATATCACCGTCTCCAGGTCCAGCACGCCGCGCTCGTACGCACTCATCAGGTCCGGTGCCGCCACCATCGTGATGTCGTCGAAGGCTTCCAGGCCGCCGAGCCCCGTGCGCTGGTCCGGGTCGCCGACGTAGGTGTCCGTCGACACCTCGCCGGGGGCCGCTGCCCCTCCGGCTGCCGCACCCGGCGGTGCCGCCAGCGTCACCGACTGCGCCTCCGGACGGGCCGGCGCGGCGCCCTTGCCGGGCTCCTCCAGCGAGATCAGCGAGGACTGCGCCTTCACCCGGGTGGCGACGTTCTCCTTGCTGCGCTTGGCGGTGACGGAGGCGTACGTCTCCTCGACGCGGCCGTCTCGCTTGACGATCAGGGTGAAGACGTCCCGGGGCGGGTCCTCTCCCTCCGGGTCTGCTACTTCGACCGTGATCTCGCCCGTCACGCCGGGGAGCGTCCGTACGACGTAGGGACCCAACTGCGCCTGCGCACCGGCGACCAGCTCGCCCTGCTCCGCGTCCTGGTCGCTGCCGCCGATGCGCACGATGTAGCAGATGCCGCCGCCGTTGGCGAAGAAGCCCTGCACGGACGTGGCGAGGTACGTACCCTCGACGAAGTCGCCGAAGACGGTGGTGAATTGAGTCCAGTTGGTGATGAGCGTCGGCTCGTTCAGCGGGCCCTTCTGCGCGAATCCGATGAAGGCGGCGACCGACGTCCCCACACCTTGGATCGGGCGGGAGCCGGACTCCACCTCTTCCACGTAGACGCCCGGCGACAGGTACGACGGCATGCCACGCTCCTCCTTGACCTGGACCTCGAAGACTCGACCTCGGTCGGGAAACGCAGGCGATTCTTGTTCGTGCGCCGGATCGTCTGAAAGGGCTTTCGGCCGCCCCGGCGTACAGAACCGTGTGCCCGAACGTGCAGCGGGCCGTGCCTTTCCGCGGTGACTCACGCTTGAGCTGAGAGCCGTGGCCGCCGCGAAGCTGCGGCCATGTCCGGGACGTACGGTCGGGGGCGCGCGGGTCACGGGGTCGGCGGTGCCGGCCGGGTGGCGCGGTGAAGGCGGCCCCGGAGAAGTCCTCGAAGCCCTCGGGTACGGGCGCCGGATCCCAGCAGGAGACGGGCCGTTCGGCGACGGTACAGCAGACCGCGGAGGCGGCACCGGCAACCCCGTCCACTTCCGGTCCGGGCCTGGACCGTCGAAGTCTGCAGCGCCTCCAGGGAGTCGCGGGCAACGCGGCCGTGTCCCGCCTTGTCGCCCAGCGCTACACCGCGCCCGTCAAACCGCCCCCGTCCAGCGCGCCCGGTTTCCGCAAGGTCACCTCGGATGTGGCGGCGAAGAAGCAGAAGGTCGCTCAACATCCGCCTGCGGAGGGTGAGTCGAAGTCCGCGCAGGACGCGGCGAAGGCGCCGGACGACGACAAGGAGGCGCAGGGCAAGGTCGCCAACTCCGAGAAGATGGACAAGGCGAAACCCGGCGAGTTCGACAAGCAGGCCTTCATCGACGCGGTGAACAAGGCCATCGCTGACCAGGCGCCGAAGAACCTCGACGAGGCGGAGAAGTTCTCCGAATCGGGCAAGGCCGAGAACGTCAAGGAGCAGGTCGACGGCAAGGTCTCCGACGGCAAGAAGACCTCCGCGAAGGACATCGACTCCACCACCAAGGCCGAACCCGACACGTCCGCGGCCAAGGAGAAAGACGTCACGCCGATGTCGCCGGACAAGCCTCCGGCGAACCCTGGCGCGCCCGACGCCGAGGGCGCCGTGCCGGAGAAGCAGCCGCCCGAAGTGACGGACTTCTCCGAGGGGCCGAAGGCCAACGACAAGGCGATGGCCGACGCCGAAGTCACCGAGGAGCAGCTGAAGAAGGGCAACGAGCCGGAGTTCGACGCCGCGCTGGGGGAGAAGAAGAAGGCGGAGGCGGACTCGGCGAAGGCCCCGGGCAAGGCCAGGGGGGCGGAGAAGGAACAGCTCGACCAGGCCAAGGAGGGAGCCGCCGCCGAGGGCACCAAGGCCATGGCGGCGATGACAGCCAAGCGGGGCGAGGCCGGCAAGCAGATCGACGGCGGCAAGAGCGAGACCAAGTCGAAGGACGAGCAGAAGCGCGAACAGGTCACCGCCAAACTCCAGAAGGTCTTCGACGCCACGAAGAAGGACGTCGAGGGAATCCTGGACGGCCTGGACAAGAAGGTCGACGACCAGTTCACCAAGGGGGAGAAGGCGGCGCGAGCCGCCTTCGAGGCCGACCAGTCGCGCCGCATGAAGGAGTACAAGGACAAGCGCTACTCCGGATTCACGGGCAAGCTCCGCTGGACCAAGGACCTCTTCAAGGGGCTCCCGGACGAGGCCAACCAGCTCTACCAGTACTCACGCAAGCTCTACGTGCGGAAGATGCAGGGCGTCATCTCCTCGATCGCGGACACGATCGGCGCGGAGCTCGGCAAAGCCAAGGCCCGTATCAGGAAGGGCCGTTCGGAGCTGAAGGCGGAAGTCGACAAGCTCCCGGAGGACCTGAAGAAGTTCGGGCAGGACGCGGCGAAGGATTTCGCGGGCAAGTTCGACGACCTCGAGTCGGAGGTCGACGACAAGTCCAAGCAGCTCGTGACGGACCTGGCGACGAAGTACACCCAGGCGCTCAACAAGGTCGACGACCGGATCAAGGAGCTCCAGGAAGCCAACAAGGGTCTGATCGACAAGGCCAAGGACGCGATCGTCGGCGTCATCAAGACCATCAACGAGCTCAAGGATCTGCTGCTGGGCATCCTGGCGAAGGCTGCCAGCGCGATCATGAAGATCATCAAGGACCCGATCGGGTTCCTGCAGAACCTGGTCAAGGCGGTCGGCGCCGGCCTCCAGCTGTTCATCACCAATATCGCCGACCACCTGAAGAAGGGCCTCGTCGCCTGGCTGCTGGGCACGGCGGTCAAGGCGGGCATAGAACTCCCGGCGAAGTTCGACCTCAAGGGCATCATCCAGCTCATCGCCTCGACGCTGGGCCTGACGTGGGACAGCATCCGTGAACGCGTGACCCGCAAGGGCGTTCCGGACCAGGCCATGGAAGCGGTCGAATCCCAGGTCCCGGTGGCGAAGGCGCTGGCGAAGGAGGGGCCGTCGGGCGCGGCCGACGAGATCTCGGCACAGGTCGGTGACCTGAAGTCGACGATCCTCGACGACCTGAAGTCCTACCTGATCCCCACGGTCATCATCGCGGGCATCACCTGGATCGTCTCCCTGCTCAACCCGGCCTCCGCCTTCGTCCGCGCGGTCAAGGCAATCATCGACATCGTCATGTTCGTCGTGAACCAGGGCGCGCAGATAGTCGAATTCGTCAACGCGGTGCTCGACGCGGTCATCGAAATAGCGAACGGCGGCGCGGCAGGCGTACCCAAGATGGTCGAGGCTGCGTTAGCAGCGAGCATCCCCTTGCTGATCGGGCTGCTCGCCTCCCTCCTCGGCATCGGCGGCCTGGCCAACAAGGTCAAGCAGGTCATCCAGAAAGCCTCGAAGCCGGTTAACCGAGCGATCGACAAGATCGTCGACAAGATCGTGAAGGCAGGGAAGAAGCTCTGGTCCAGGCTCAAAGGAAAAGGAAAAGGCGACAAGGGCGAGGGCGACAAGAGCAAAGGCGAAAAGGATCAGATCGTCGGTGACCTGTCACTCACGCAGAGCACGGACATGGCTGGCGAGGACCACGCGGTCTACGTGGAGGTCAAGCAACGCAAGGTCCATGTCGAGATGGCCTCGCAGAGGCGGGAGTGGATCGGTGGCCTCATCGCCTCGGCGCTCGAGAAGGAGGAAGCCGGCCGGAAGCGGTCGGATCTGCTGAGGTACCTCAACGGAATGGACGCTCAGGTCAAGGAAATGGAGAGTACTGACGCCAGTCGGTTGACGCAAGCCAAGAAGGACCGGATCGAGAGACAGTTGATCGAGATCACTCGGGCCTTGCACCTCCTTGGTCACACATTCGGGATGAAGGACCTTCTCGACTTCACCAAGAGCAACTACACGGCAAATGGAAAGTTGCTGGATGACTACCGCAACGGCAAGGCAATCCGCGCGACCTTCTACCCCAACTGGAACGCAGCCGCTCAGAAGGAGAAGCGCAGGCAGCTCAAGGAGCACACTAACCGCCTGACCACAGAACAAACTACGTGGGACCCAAGAGGCAAACACACAGGATCGAACTGGTACGTATGCCCCGGTAACGGCTCCCGCGGCCCACACCTTGCAGACAAGTCGACTTCCAAGGGTCTGCCTGCCATTGATCATACGCGGGAGGTCTCCACGCACTGGAATGAAGAAGGCCACAACACTCCGCATCCGCCACGTGAGACGTGGTACAACAACGTTTCCAATCACGTGACGATGTGCACCAGTTGCAATGGCAGCAAGAGCGGTCCCGACTTCAATACCGATGTGGGCCCCGATTTCCGGGGACCGGGAGACCCGCCGTGACGGATCCTGTGGACATCGTCCCCGACACCGGGCCACTCAATTTCAAACTGTGGCTCCCCTGCTGGGAATCGAGCAACGGCCGACTCCGCTGCCGGTTCCAGGCCACTACCGCGGGCCTCACCCAGCTCAACGAGGGAACCTCGGAGTGTATGGCCCAGTTTCTGGCCGAGCTCGACCAGGCAGAAGCGGTGAACATCACTTGGTCGAGCGAGCGGTACCGGACGACGTTCTTCGCCGACTCCCCTGACGCCGACGAGTGGGAAGACAGGCTGGTGATGACTTGGGCCGTTCAGATCGAAACCGACAGCGATGTCGACCCGGAGGACGCTGGCACGCATGCCCCCGGCCCGCATGGCAGCTACGCCTACGACACCACCTTCGCAGACGAGGACGAAGACTGGGAGCGAATTCGTGACCGGGTATTAGTCATTGCGGGCACGGCTTACGGCCCCAATCTCGACCCGGCACCACTGGTGTCTGCGGAAGGCGTCCTTTCGGCAGACACCAGCGTCTTCGACGGCATGGTCGCGCTCGACCTTGGGGTGCTCGTCTTCCCCGACGATCTACCGTTGATCGACGGAGTGCTCGCACGATGCCGCGATCAGGGCCTCTGCACGAATTGGAAGGAGCCGGGCTCCTGATTGTGGCCACTTACCCACGCCGATGCTCGGCCGAGAGCCAGCGTGACGAGCGGGGCGTGCCCGGACAGACAAGTGTCGACGCACTTGCCAGCCGACAACCTTCAGTTCAGCAGCGCTACGTATGGGCCGAACTCCGAGGCCAGTGTCAGACGGCCTAGCTTCTGGTACTCGCGCTGGATTGCGTGGATCAAGTCCCGCATCGTCAACGGGGAGTTGGACTCCGCCTTGAGGTAAGCCGCCGTGATGGCGATGGAGCGGATGTTGCCGCCTGCCAGCTCGAAGGACTCCGCGCAGAAGGCGAGGTCCACGTCTTCCGAGTGGGGGAGGAGCGGGGCCAGGCAGCGTTGCCAGAGCACCAAGCGTTCCGCAGCCTCCGGCAGGGGGAAGTCGACGACCAGGTCCAGGCGGCGGGTGAAGGCGTCGTCCAGGTTGGCGCGGAGGTTCGTGGCCAGGATGGCCAAGCCGTCGAAAGTTTCCATGCGTTGGAGCAGGTACGCGCTCTCGACGTTCGCGTAGCGGTCGTGGGCGTCCTTGACCTCGGAGCGCTTGCCGAAGATCGCGTCGGCCTCGTCGAAGAGGAGGACGCCGTTGATGCCGGCGGCCTCCGTGAAGATGCGCTCCAGGTTCTTCTCCGTCTCGCCCACGTACTTGTCGATGACCGTCGACAGATCGACCGTGTAGAGGTCCAGGCCCAGGTCGGCTGCGATGACCTCCGCGGACATTGTTTTTCCAGTGCCCGAGTCACCGGCGAAGAGCGCCGTGACGCCGCGTCCGCGCCCCCCGCCCGGGCGCATGCCCCATTCGCCCAGTACGCGGTCGCGGTGCCGGGCGCGGGCCGTCAGTTCGCGGAGCTGGGCCAGGGGGTCGGGCGGCAGGACCAAGTCGTCCCAGCCGACAGCCGGTTCGATGTGGCGGGCCAGGCGGTCGAGCCCCGCTGCGTTCTGGGCGCGGGCTCCCGCCCGTACGTCGTCCGGTTTCAGCGAACCACCGTTGAGTGCTGCCGTTTGGGACGTGGCGCGGGCGGCTCCCGCGATCTGGTCCGGGGTGAGGAGGAACGGGGAGAGGGTTCGGGTCAGGTCCAGGTTGGGCGGGACCCCCGCGCCGTAGGACGCTTTCCAGAGTTCCGCCCGCGCTGTGGGTTCCACTCGCGGGGCCTGGAGGAGGAGCGGCGGGTGCTTCGACCATGAGGCGTCCCAGGGGGCGCGGCCCACGAGGATCACGGGGACGTGGGCGTTCGTCAACTGGCGGATGACGCCGACCTTTTCAGGTGTCAGGGCGTCCAGGGGACCGCAGACCATGCCCGAGCCCGTAAGGCGTGCCTCGCGGGTCAGGACGCGTACCGCTTCGCTCGGGTTCGGGTCTTCGGACAGGCGGTCGAGGTCCACGCCGAGCGGTGTGCGGCCGGAGCGCAGGAGCGCCGAAGCGCCCAAGGACGTGCCTGCGCCGCCCTGGTCTTCCCGGAGGTAGGCCAGCCGCACACCGTTGTTGAGAGCGCGGGCAAGTGGAGCCGGGTCGCCGACGCCTGGGACGTCCGGGCGGGGGACCAGTAGGTCCGTGATGCGTGGGTCAGGGGTGTCGTCGCCCAGCAGGTGCGCTGTCACCCGGTCGGGGACGCGCAACGCGCGGGCCAGGAAGGGGCGTTCAGGTTCCTCGATGAGGAGAAGCCCACCTGCGCGCAGCGGCGAGAGTGGGTGGAGGCGGGCCCGTGCGCCGGAGTCCGCCCCCGGCAGGCCGCACAACCCGAGGGCGAGTCCTGAGCTGGGGCGACGACGGGTCACGTCGTCGTTCAAGTAGCCGTAGAAGGACTCGAAGCGGTCGTCCAGGTCGGGGAGGAGAGAGATCAGGAGGACTTCCACGTCCAGCGCTGAAAGGCCGAACTCTCGGGCCACGGCGTGGAGTCGGGACGTCTCGTTCGCTCGGGATTCGGCCGCCGACAGGCGATCGGCCTCGGTGTCGTCCGGTGCGGCGATCGACCGGCCCTCGTTCAGGAGCCGGAGCACCGTCTCGTCGTTGAGGTAGAGGCCCCGGAATTCGTCGTCCGGGTGGGGGTCGGTGGCCTGCCGGGCCGCCACCGCACGACGTACCCGTTCCTCGATGATGACCGCTCGGTCGAGCAAGTGGCGGAGCGAGACGTCCAGTTCAGCGTCGCGATCGATGTCGGGTGAGGGCTCCCCGTCCGTCATTCGCCGCCCTCGGAGATGCGGGATGCGATGCCGCCCCGGCGTGTGCGCGTGCGGGGCTCGGGGTCGGCCCCGTCGTCGGCCGTCCGTCGCGGCGCACCCGGACGCGTGCCGTAGATCGGCTGCTTCGCACCGCTCGGTGCGGTGCGGTACGCAGTCGGCTCCCGGCCGGGACGGTCCTCGGGTGACGGGGCGTCGAAGAAGCCGAGTTGAAGACCCTCGTCGCCGACCGGCGGGCCGGCCGGATAGACAGGGGACGCGGTCGCCGGGACGCTCACCACCAGGTCTAGGGACGGCTTGAGTTCGCCGCCCAGCGCGCTCCACACGTCCGCGAACGACCTGTCCTCCGGCGGCGGCAGCGCCACCGTCATCGGTACGGCGACGCCGATCTCCGCCAGCGTCCCGGTCAACCGCTCGGCGGGCAGCGCCTCGTACTGGAGCAGGCAGGTCAACAGCGAGGAGAGCAGGCGGTGTTCGTCCTCCGGCCGCTTCGTCCACGCCGTGATCAGGTACGAGAGCTTGAAGTACCGGGGCGGGCGACGGCGGGCGACGACGATGCCCTGCTCGTCGTACTGGTTGTGCAGCCCTCGCTCGCGGAGCTGCATGTGTTCGCGGATGTCGTACAGGTACAGGTTCACCGTCGGGGCGTTGACCGTCGCCGCCCAGTCGCGGGTTGGCGCGTCGAAGACGACGGCGATCTGTCCGCCCTCCAGAGGTTCGGCCCGGAAGAGCGTGCGCAGGGCTTCGTCGACCTCATGGATCACGGTGTTTCCTCCCAGCTACGCGTCCTTGCGTTCCCCTTCCGCGGGAACCGCCCGATCAGCCGCGGCCCGCGAAGTCCGGCGGTTCCAGGTGCCGTTGAACGACCAGGAAGGGTTTCTGCAACCGGTCCAGCGCACGTACGTCGGCGCGCAGCTTCCGCGGACCGATCTGGTCCTTGCGCAGCACCAGTACCGGTGCCTCGAACGTCCCGTCACGTCCCACCCGCAGCGGCGAGCGGGCCGCCGTGATGCCCGGTTTCCATGTGAGGCGGACCGTGGCGCCGGGCGGGAAGTCCTTGCCCCGTGCCAGTACGGCCTGGCCGGGCGGCCCGGCCTTCGGCGTCACCGTCAACTTCGGTTGCAGCACGCGAAGATGAGCGCTGTCCTTGTTGTTCTTCCGGTCAGGGTCACGTGGGGAGCTGCTGACGGAGACGCTCACGTCGCCGCTCTCCGCCTCGCGGTAGACGGCTGCCTGTGCCACGACGAGCCGACCGCCGGGCTTGATGCTGCACGGGTCGCTGCTCGTACAACCCGTGAGGGGGCCGAGCGACCGGCGCTTCGACTTGTCGGCCTTGGGCCACTCGGCAGTGACCACCACGTCCTTGGCCGTCTTGGGGCCCGCGTTGGTGAGGATGAAGCGGGCGATCGTCTGCCTGCCCACGTAGTTCTTGGCGGGAGCGACGCTCGCCTTCACCGCGACATCGGCCTCATTCGGTACGGGCGGCGGCAGCACGGTGAACTCAGCCGAGTCCTTGCCGGTGTTGCCCGCGGAGTCGGTCGCCTCGCAAGTGACCTTCGTCGTACCGACCTTGAAGCGGGATCCGGACTCGGGCTCGCAGCTGACGGGAAGTTCGCCGTCGACTGCGTCGATCGCCGTGGCGGGGAAGTCGATTTCCGCACCGGACTTGCCCGGGGCTTCCACCGTGCGGTCGTCGACGGTCACCTCGGGGGCGTCGACGTCCTCGATCTCGATGGAGATGAGCTCCTGGTAGTCGGGTACGGGCTCCTCGCCCCCGTCGTCGCCGTCGGAGTCTCCCTCGGTTTCGCCCTGTACGTCGCCTTGCACGTCTCCCTGAACGTCTCCTTCTACCTCTCCCTGCACGTCACCTTGCACATCGCCCTGTACGTCCCCTTGCACGTCCCCTTGGATGTCGCCCTCGGCATCGCCCTCGGTGTCCCCCTGCACGTCGCCCTGCACGTCCCCCTGCACATCGCCCTCGGTCGTGCCCCCGTCGTCGCACCCTTCCGAGCCACCGAGCAGGCCCCCCAGCAGTCCGCCCAGCGCCCCCAGGCTGTCACCGCCCGTCAGTCCCGCGAGGGCGCCGCCCACGAGGCCGACGGCGCTGCCGTCGCAGCCGCCCGTCCCGGCGATCGCACCGGCCGCCGCGCCGGCGACGACCCGTCCGTCGGAACCGGCGACGCCGCCCGCGGCGGCTCCCGCGACGAGGCCGCCCTCCGAGTCGCCCGTACCGGCGATGAGCCCGGCCGCGGCACCGGCAGCCGCATCACCGTCCTCACCGCCGATGGCGCCCGCCGCGGCCCCCGCGATGGCGCGTCCCCCCGCAGCCGGGCCCGCGTCCTCGCCCTCCGGTCCCACCACGTACGGGTCCCTGTTCTGCCGGGATGCGGCGTCGTCGACGACGGTGTCCGGTGAACTCCCGTCCGGGAGTTTCCCGTCCGCGAGGAACTGGATCGTGCACGTCAACTCGGCGCCCTGCGGCGCGTCCTCGGCCGCCTCGACGGTCTCCGTGAAGGTGGCCGTTCTGCCGCTGGTCACCGTGCGCGTCGCCGGGGCGAGCGAGACGGACAGGGACGGATCGCAGCCGAGGGTCTGGTAACTGATGGTGGTGGGAAGGTTGGTGAGCCCTTCCACGACCTTGTCGGACACCTCGTCGGCGTCGATGCCTTCGAAGAGTTCGCCGTTGGTCTCCTCCACGACCTTCGTCGCCTGGCCCGGCTCGTGCGTCGGTTCCTGGTTCTGGTCCTCCCCGTTGCCGTTGTCGCCGTTGCCGTTGAGGCCGTCGCCCAGGTCCGTGGTCACGTCGACGCCCAGCACGCGAACGCCCGCGCTCCGCAAGGCGCTTGTCGTGTCACCGAGGGAGTGCCCGAGGCTCGGGTCGTGGCTGGACGCGTCGCCGACGAGGACGACGACCGGGCTGGCGCCCTCCCTGAACTCGGTCTGCCCACCGCTCCCGTGGGCGATCTGCCACAGCGCGTTGAGCCAGTCCTCGGCAGGTCCGGGGCTGTTGACGCCCCGGTCGGTGTCGAGACGGTCGACTCCGTTCTCCTGCACGTCGTCCATGTCGTCCGTGAGCCCTTGGAGCACCGTGTAGGCGCGCGGCCCGTCGATGGTGTCGCCGTAAGTGGCCACGGCGAAGCGGGCGTCGGACTGTTCGTCGGTCACCGAACGGGTGATCTCCCGCAGGTTCTCCTGCACGTTGGCGATCGGCGGGCCCATGCTGCGGGTGCCGTCGACGAGCAGTACGACATCGGGACGCGGAGGCACGACGGGCGTGCGCACCTTCTTGTCGACGGTCAACGACTCGCCCGGCGACAGGGATTCGTCGACACGGTGGGGCGTGACGGCCGGACCGCGGTCGCCGGGCCGGGACCAGGCCACGACACCGGGAAGGAAACTGATCGCCAGGACCAGCACGAGCGTCAGTGCGCCGATGTGCAGAGCGGTCGTCCCGGTCGCCTTACTCCCGAGGGACTGTGCCGCGGTACGCCATCCTGCCGCGCCGCGTGGTCGAAGGCGCTGAACCCCCCGCACAGAAGCCCCCTTCGGTGATCCGCCGATGCGCGCTTCACCCTCGCCTGCGTCCGCGTCCGTGGAGAGCGGAAGGGAGCCAACCCTTCGGGTACGGGCCCGTGCCCGAATGTGCACCGACCGCTGCGGCACCCCTCCGCGCCCGCGCCCGCCCCCGTCGACTCCCGTGCTGTGTACGCGACTTGAACCGCAGGTCAGCGCCGGCCGGTCGAGCCCGGGACCGGCCCGACCGCTCCGTCAGATCAGACCCTGCCGCAGTGCGTACGCCACCGCGTGCGACCGGTTCCGCAGATTCAGCCGCGTCATCACGGCGTGCAGCACGTTCTTGATCGTCCGCTCCGAGTAGGCGAGCTTGAGCGCGATGTCCGCCGTGTCGCATCCTTCGGCGACGAGCCGCAGCACCTCGATCTCACGGGTGGCCAGCCCGGTGAAGTTCAGCCCCCGTGGCCCGAGCACCTCGCCCTGGAGCTTGCCGACCTGTTCCAGGAGCGTGCCCAGCAGGTCCGGCGGCACATGACCCTCCCCTTTGGCCACGGCCCTGATGACTTTCACCAGCCGCTCCGGAGTGGCCTCGGCCCTCCGTACGATCCCCACGAATCCGCATTCGGCCGCGCTGAGCAGCTGCTGCTCGTCGATGTGCGTGGTGACCAGCACCCCCCGCGCGGCGCTGGTCCGGTGGATCTGCCGTAACGCCTGTAACACGGCTTCGTCGACGGCGTCCGCGACGACGACGACCACTTCGGGCGGTTCCGTCCCGTCCTGGTCCACGAGGCGGACTTCGGGCCGTGTCCGCAGATGGCTGGCCAGTCCGGCCTGTGAAATCGGGTCCTGGGCTCGTACGTCCACCGTGACGCGGTCCACGGAAGTGTGCTGGTTCATCCCGTGCTTCCCCTCCCCCTCGGTCAGGCGCCGAGATGCGCCTGCCTATGTGCAAACAATCTCTCTTCCAGTCGCTGCCGATCTGTGCGGCAGAAGGCTCCCCTGCCGTCCGTGCCCTGCGACAGAGGGCAGAACACGATGGCTCAGAGAGAACCCGCATTTGCCCGAAAGCGTTCCTGTCCGGCCGCTGCTCGTGGCGCCGGTGTGAACGTACGGTGCGCGCCATGAGTGTTTCGGCGAGCCTCGACGAGTCCACCGTCAGCCTGGAGCCCGGCAGCGAGGCGGCATTGCCCGTCCAGGTGCTCAACTCGGGCACCACGGTCGAGGAAGTCCGCTTCGAGGTCGTCGGGCCCTGCGCGGGCTGGGCCACTGTGGAGCCGGAAAGCCTGTCGCTCTACCCCGGGGCGTCCGGCGCCGCGACCATCACGCTGCGTCCGCCGCGCAGTTCGTCCGTCATGCCGGGGGAGACCCCGCTGGGTCTGCGCGTCGTACCCACAAGTGACGCGACGCAGACGGTCGTTCCCGAACGCGCCGTCGAGATACTCCCGTTCAGCGACGTCACCTCCGAGATCGTGCCCCGCTCCTCGCACAGCGCGTGGCGCGGGCGCCATGAGGTCGCCGTCGACAACAGGGGCAACACGCATGCCTCGTTCGACCTCGAAGCGCGCGAGGAGACCGAACGCGCCCGTCTGGTCTTCGAGCCGGCGGAGCTGAACGTACCGCCGGGCGAGGCGAAGTTCGCGAAGCTGAGGGTGCGGCCGGTCCACCGCGTGTGGCGGGGTGCGCCGGTCACGCATCCCTTTCAAGTGCTCGTGACGCAGAAGTCGTTGGGCGAGGGTGCCGAACCGCCGGTGCCTGTGGTGCTGGACGGGACGTACGAGCAGGAAGCCATCCTGCCGCGCTGGCTGCCCCGCGTACTCGTCGTGGCGGTGCTGCTGGTGGGCCTGCTGGCAGGACTCTGGTACGGGCTTCTGAAACCCACGGTGCGGTCGGCGGCCAAGGAGGCCATCACGCCGAAGGCGATCCAGGACGCGCAGGCGAAGCACACATCGGGAGGGGCGGGCGGAGGGCAGGCGTCCGGCGGTGCGGACGCCGGGGCGAGCGGCTCGGGCGGACGGAGCGCTGGCCAGGACGGAGGCGGGGGAAGCGGCTCCGGCTCCGGCTCCGGCGGCGGTGGAGGCGGTGGCGGCGGTGCGTCCGAGAGCGCCCGTACGCAGGTCAAGGACTCCGTCGGCGGCGGTGCGTCCGACAAGACCGCCTACACGGTCCCGGGCGGCAAGACCTTCGCACTGACCGACATCGTCGTGCAGAATCCGCAGGGCGATTCGGGCACCGTCGTCGTCTCCAGCGAGGACGGCCAGGTGCTCGACCTGGCGCTGGAGAACTTCCGCGACTCCGACTACCACTTCGTGACTCCGATCGAGGTCTCAGCCGGCGGCAAGATCACCATCTCCATCACCTGCCGTGAGGTGGGCAAGCCCGTGAAGGCGCCCAAGCCGTCGCAGTGCTCCGAATCGCTGTTCCTCGGCGGCTCGCTGAGGGATGCGAAGGGCGACTGACGAGCGTCGTGCGGGGGCCGGGCGGCGACCGGAAGCGGGCGCGTACGGCACACATGCCGGACGCGCTCCGATCCGTGCGCCGCAGTCCGCAGGCCGCGCTGCGGCGGCCGTACCCGGCGGGAGCTCACTCCGGAGGCGGCTCCTCCTCCTCTTCGGCCTTGGCGTCGCCGGCGGCGCGCTGCACGAACGACCCCTGTACGTCCGCGGGTTCCTCTTCCTCGTCCTCGGCCTGCCGCTGCAGTGCGGCGGGCGCTGGCGCAGCCGCCGGGGCCGGAGCGGAATCGGCTCCGGACGCCGGAGCGGGCTCCGCCATGACGCGCTCGGCGTTGGCGCTCGCTTCCTGCTCGAAACGGTCGGACGGATCGCTCACCCGGATCCCGCCGGGTGCCTCGGTGCCGTCGACGGGCCCGCTGCGCTGCTGCATGACATGGGTGAGCTCGTGGGCGATGGTGGTGCGGCCCTCGTGGGACGACGGATCGTAGGCGTCCCGCTGGAAGACGACGTCGTTCCCGACCGTGTAGGCGCGGGCACCGACGTCCTTCGCCGACTCGTGGGCCGCGGAGTCGGTGTGGACCCGTACGTCGGAGAAGTCGGCGCCGAGCCTGCCCTCCATGTCGGTCCGGGTTCCGGGGTCCAGGGACTGCCCGCCCGAGGAGGAGATCACCTCGTGGACGGAGGACCTGGCAGGGGGCTGTTCGCCGGCTTCCTCGCTCTCGCGGCCGTCCGTGGCGCCCTCCCGCTGCACCGCCGGCCTCCGCTGCACCATCGACGTCACGGCGCTGTTGCCCACCGTCCGTTGCAGGGTGCCCATACCGGGGCGGCCGACGACGTCCGTACGTCCGGAGGCAGCGGCGCGCAGCATATGCGGCAGCTCCGCCGCGGTGCGCGCGTCCGGCGACGTCCCGTCCCGCTTCAGGACCTCGTCGTGCTCGTGCCCCTGCTCCCCGTCATGCTCATGTGCGCGCATCGTGTCGCTCCCCCTCGGGCCTGCCGCCTCCGACCGCCGTACGGAAACCCAGCGTGACGGGGCGGGGG
The DNA here is from genome assembly GCF_042653885.1 of Streptomyces ovatisporus. Taxonomy (NCBI): domain Bacteria; kingdom Bacillati; phylum Actinomycetota; class Actinomycetes; order Kitasatosporales; family Streptomycetaceae; genus Streptomyces; species Streptomyces ovatisporus. The sequence goes on along the minus strand of NZ_JBHSFH010000013.1, from coordinate 124,273 downwards.
CAGAGCGTCCAGGACGTTCAGCGGCACCGGAGGTGCACTTCCGCTTGCCCTTCGGGGCAGAACGGCCGGGTCCCGGCGCTCCCGGGCCGGGGGAAGCCCCGCGGAACGGGCCGTCCGCACGGCGACGACGGCGGCACGCTCACGTGCAGCCGTCGCTCGATCGTCCGCTTGCAGGCCCTCAGGCCTTCTTGCGCTCCCGCACGACGCTGTCGGGCCCCGGTGACATCACGGCCTCGTGGCCGTCGTCGAAGCGCACCCGGAAGGGCGGTTCGCCGTCCGTGCCCAGTACTTCGACGATCTCCGCGACGCGGTCGTGATCGCCCACGACTCGTCCGTGCACCAGCAGGCTGTCGCCCGTCTTCGCTCGCATCAGGAGGACCCTCCTGTTCGCAGGGGTGTGCACGGTGCTAGCCGTGCAGTCCGCACTGTCCCTTTCTGTACAGATAAGTCTACGTCGGAGCGGTGAACTGCGCCCGGGCTGCGGCAGGGTCAGGTACGGCTCCGACGGACGACGGCGATGCAGACCAGCACCGCCACCGCCGTCAGGGGTGCGGCCGGCGAAAGCTCCTCGCCCAGCAGCAGCACCGACCAGCCGAGCGTGAGCAGCGGCTGCGCGAGCTGCGTCTGGCTGGCCCTGGCCACTCCCGCGACGCTCATCCCGCGGTACCAGAGCGTCAGTCCCAGCAGCTGGGAGCCCGCGGCCACCCAGAGCAGGCCCATGACGGAGTGCGCGGTCGGCCCGGCGGACGGCTCCAGTGCCAGTGCGGCGGCCGTGCCGGGTACGGCAAGCGGCAGGCACCCCACGAGCGCCCAGCAGACCACCTGCGTCCCGGACAGCTGGCCCACCAGGCGTGCGCCCTCCGCGTACCCCGCGGCGCACAGCAGCAGTGCGACGCCCAGGAAGAGATCCCCGATGGCGGGGGCGCCGCCGGACTCGTGCAGGGCGAAGGCGAGAACTGCCGCGGCTCCGGTGAGCGCGGCTGCCCAGAAGACACGGGACGGCCGGGCGCCGGTGCGCAGAGAGGAGTACAGAGCGGTCGTGAGCGGAAGCAGCCCGACGACGACGGCGGCGTGCGCGGTGGAGGAGGTCTGCAGGGCGAGCGTCGTGAGCAGGGGGAAGCCGACCATGACGCCGGACGCGGCGACGGCCAGCCACGGCCAGTGCCGCCGCGCCGGTACGGGCACGCGGAACACGGCGACCAGCACCGCGGCGAGGAGAGCGGCCAGCAGCAGCCGGAGGAAGGTCGCCGACCAGGGACCGAAGCCCTCCAGCGTCCAGGCGGTGGCGGGGAAGGTGAGGGAGAAGCACGTGACGCCCAGCGCGGCGAGAAGCAGCCCGCGGCCCGCAGCGCGGGGCGCGGCCGGGCCGGGCGGTCCGAGCCCGCTCTCCTGTCGTGCGCCTTCTTCCGCCCGGGACGGCCCGGAGTGCGGAACCGCTATCCCCACTGGCGTAGTAGCGCTATCGTTGTGTTTCATGTATGAGAGTAGCAGTGTCGCTGAGCTGGCGAAAACCCTCCGTGGTGTCCTCGACCGCTACTCGCCGGGGGAAAAGCTGCCGTCCAGTCGGGACCTCGTCGAGGCTCATCGCGTCAGCCCCGTCACCGTCTCCCGCGCCCTCGCCCGGCTCGCCGCGGAAGGGCTCGTCGTCACCCGGCCCGGAGCCGGGGTCTTCCGGGCGGGGCCGCGTACGGCGCCGCCCGCGAAGGGCGACACCTCGTGGCAGGAGGTCGCCCTGAGCGCGGACGCCTCGGCCGACCAGGTGCCGCGCAGCGTGGACGCCGGAGGCGTGCTGGCGACTCTGGCCGTGCCGCCTCCCGGCGCAGTCGAACTCAGCGGCGGGTACCTGCCCGCGAACCTTCGTCCCGAACGTGCGCTGTCCGCGGCGCTCGCGAGAGCCGGGCGCCGCCCCGGGGCGTGGGCCCGGCCGCCGGTGGACGGCGTCGAGGAGCTGCGGGACTGGTTCGCGAGAGAGATCGGCGGCCCCTCGGGAAGCGTCACGGCAGCGGACGTGCTTGTCACCTCGGCGGGCCAGAGCGCCATCACCACCGCGCTGCGTGCGCTCGCAGCGCCCGGTGCCGCCGTCCTCGTGGAGTCCCCGACCTATCCGGGGCTGCTCGCCGCGGCCCGTGCCTCCGGGCTGCGCCCCGTCCCCGTGCCGGTCGACGCGGACGGGGTCCGGCCCGAGCTGCTCGCCGAGGCCTTCCGTGCCAGCGGGGCGCGCGTCTTCGTCTGCCAGCCGCTCTTCCAGAATCCGACGGGGGCCGTCCTGGCAGCCGGACGCAGAGACGCGGTCCTGGAGGCCGCCGCGGCTGCCGGCGCGTTCGTCGTCGAGGACGACTTCGCGCGCTGCCTCGCCCACGAGGACTCCGGCCCGCTGCCGCCCCCGTTGCGTTCGGCGGACCCGGACGGGCGGGTCGTCCATATCCGCTCGCTCACCAAGATCACCTCACCGAGTCTGCGCGTGGGGGCGCTCGCGGCGCACGGGCCGGTGCTGGGGCGGCTGCGCGCCGTGCAGACGGTGGACAGTTTCTTCGTCTCGAGGCCGTTGCAGGAGGCCGCCCTGGAACTCGTGGGAGCGCCCGCCTGGCAGCGCCATCTGCGCACGGTGGCGGGGGAGTTGAGGAGCAGACGTGAGGTCATGCTCACGGCGCTGGCCCGCGAGGCGCCCGCACTGGTGCCCGTCCACGCGCCCCGGGGCGGCTATCACGTGTGGGTGCGCCTTCCCGACGGTACGGACGAGGCGGCGCTCGCCGCTGCCGCCCTGCGGGCAGGGGTGTCCGTCGCTCCCGGACGCCCGTATTTCGCCGCCGAATCACCGGCGCCGCATCTGCGGCTCAGTTTCGCCCCGGCGAGCGGGGAGGCCGATCTGGTGGAGGGCGTACGCCGGCTGCGTACCGCCTGCGAGGAGACGCTGGGGTGAGGCCCGCGGCCCTCGGCCCGCGGCCGCGGGAAGCGGTGCGGCCAGGGCGGTCGGCAGCCCCGGCGTCGGTGAGCTGGGACGTCGGTGAGCTAGGACGTCGGCGACGGCGGAGCGCCTGGCGCGGGCGGCGTACCCTCCTGCTCCCTGCGCCCCCCGCCGCGCACGGCGAGGCCGGCGAAGACGGCCCCGGGGGCCAGCAGCACGCTCATGAGGGCGGCGTTCCTGGTGCGCCTGCGGTCGCAGTCGGCGGCTATCTGCTCGCTCGCTCTCGCGCTGTCGCCCTTCTGCGCCTCCTCCAGGCCGGCGAGTTCGTCCAAGTCATCCGGACTCATGGAGAAGGTGTGGTTGACGGCGCTGCCGTCCAGGTCCAGGCGGCCGTCCTCCCAGCCGACGGCGGCGATGGACGCGCACTCGGCTTCGAGCCGGTACTCGGGGCTGTAGGAGTCGTGGCCGTACTCGACGTCCGGCCCGACGGTGAAGAGGAGGAGCGCTCCGAGCGCGAAGCCGCATGACAGCACAACGCACGTCAGAGTACGGCCAGTTGATCGGTCGGTCATGGCGGTCGACCTTAGCCGGGCGAGCCCGGCCGCGATATCCCCGACGGGAGCTCGCCGTGGTCCGGCCGCGCCCGCCGCGGTCGTCACATCGCGGCGGGCGCGGTGGTTCTCCTCCGCCACCCGCCCGTCCGTCCGGCGTCACGAGACCGGACGGGCCGGTGCCGGGCCGTCAGGGGTGGCCGTGGGCGGTGCCGGAGACCCCGCCGAAGAGCCTGGCCACGAGGCGGAGGGGCAGGGTCACGACGGTGGCCACGGCGCCGCCGGTCGTCCGCAGTACGTCTGCAACGCCTTCAGCACGAGCGAAGCTCCGTTCCTGCCCCGAACCGGCGGGCCGGCTCATTGCGGTGTTCTGCTGTACGCCTCGCTTGCCCGCCGCGCCGTGCCGGAAACGGGACGGTGTCCGTACGCGTCCTGTGGCGGCCGTCAGGACGCAGCGCGCTTCGCCGCCACAGCATGACCAGCTCTCAGGGGGGTACGCGCGACGTCCGGACGCCACAGGACCGCCGGTGCCCAGGCCCACCGGCACAGAGGACGGCCCATGAACCACTCGCTGCTGGAGGCCCTCCCCGCCGAGCACCGGCAGCGTCTCCGTCATGCGCCTCCCGGCCGGGAACTGGCGGCACACCCGATGCTCGCGACCCTCAGCGACCGGCGGGACTTCGAGGGCGGCGGGTGGCTCTTCGAACGGAAACTGGACGGCATCCGCGTCCTCGCCGTACGCGAAGGCGACGGCATCCGCCTGCTGTCGCGCACGGGCAAGCCGCTCGACGGCAGCTATCCGGAGATCGTCGACGCCCTCGCCGGGCAGGACTGCACCGACTTCACGGCCGACGGGGAGATCGTCGCCTTCGCCCACGGCCGCACGTCCTTCGAACGGCTCCAGCAGCGCATGCAGCTGACGGACCCCCGCCAGGCGCGCGCCACAGGCGTCGCCGTCACCTACTACCTCTTCGACCTGCTGCGGCTCGAAGGGACAGACGTCAGATCCCTGCCGTTGCGCACGCGCAAGCAACTGCTCCGCGGCGCACTCCACTTCCGTGCACCCCTGCGCTTCACCTCCCACCGGAACCAGGGCGGGCAGCAGCTGCTCGACGACGCCTGCCGCCGCGGCTGGGAGGGGCTGATCGCCAAGGTGGCGGACGGACGGTACGTCTCGCGCCGCTCGCCCGACTGGCTGAAGCTCAAGTGCGAAGCGGGCCAGGAGTTCGTCATCGGCGGCTGCACGGAACCGGCGGGCAGCCGGGTCGGGTTCGGGGCGCTGCTGATCGGCTACCACCAGGGCGGAAGGCTGCGCTACGCCGGAAAGGTGGGAACCGGCTACGACCACGCGACGCTGCTCGGCCTGCGCCGCCGTCTGGACGAACTGGCCGTATCCCGCTCGCCGTTCGCCGAACCAGTCCGGGAGAGGGGCGCCCGCTGGGCGTCGCCCGAACTCGTCGCCCAGATCGGCTTCACCGAGTGGACACGGGAAGGCAAGCTGCGCCATCCGCGCTTCCTCGGCCTCCGCGACGACAAGGATCCGCGGGACGTCGTCCGCGAGGAGCCGCAGCAGCGGTGAACGGACCGGGGCACCGGACGAGGGACCCGCGCCGGTGAGCGCCGGCCGCCCGGGACGCGCAGCGCACGGATTCACCGGTCAGCGGCGTCTCCCGCCCCGGCCGTTCCCGCCGCTGCGCCGTTCCCGTGCGGAGGCGACCGCTTCGGCCCGCTGCCGTGCGCGTTTCTCGGCCTCCTCCGCGCGGCGGCGCGTCTCCCGCGCTGTGCGGTCCGCCTCCCGCTCGCTCTTGCGGCAGCGCGAGTGCTCCAGCTCCGCCTGCCGCAGCTCGTCGCGGAGCCGCCCCAGGTTCTCCTCGGACGCCTCACGTGCCGCCCGTGCCGCACCGGCGTCCTCGGCAGCCGACTCCGCCTTCCGCCGCAGTTCTTCCGCCCGGTCGGCGGCCTCCCGGGCTTCCCGGCGTGCGCGCTCTCCGGCGGCACGGGTGCGCTCGTCCGTCCGCGCCTCCTTCTCGCGGCCGGCGCCGTCCGCACGTCGCGCGGTCCGTGCAGGGGCCGGCTTCTTCCCCCGGGCGCCGGCTCCCCCGCCGCGGGCCTGCGCACCTGCGGCTTCGCGGGCCGCGGCGTCGAACCCGGCGGGGACGGACAGCGGCTTGGCGAGCCTCCCCGCCGCCCACTCCCGGGCGGCGTCGGGGTCGGACATCACCGCCTGGAGCGTCTGCGCCACCTCCTGCTGTGCCTGCGGGCCGAGGGGCTGACCTGCCCCGGAGGCCAGCTGCGCCGCCTGCCGGGAGAGGGCGGCCACCAGCTGGTGCTGCTGGTGGGAGAGGGTGCGCAGCTCCTCGCCGTCCAGGTTGCGGTGGGCACCGCGCAGTTCCTCACCGAGGCGCAGCAGCGGCGCGACCTCCTCCTGGCGCTCGCGCACGAGGAGGTTGCTCGCCCAGGCGGCGAGAGTGGGACGCCGCAGGCCGCGGATCTGCCCGGCCAGCTCCCGCTGCCCTTCTGAGCGTGCCTGCTGCGCACGGTCGTTGCGGGCGGCGGTGAAGTCCTCCGGCCGCAGCCCGTACAGCTCGTCCGCCACCTCGTCCAGGTCCACACCGGCCTCCAGTGACCGTTCCGTCCTGCTTCAAGACGTTCAGAACGATTTCACCACCCGAGGTCCGCCGAGTCCCCCGGGGCCACGACCAGGGAGGTCGTGCTCCGCGCGAACGATCTGTCGAACACCGACGCCGGTCGTTCTACGATCGCCGAATGGCTCTTCGCCTCACCCTGCTGGCCGCCAGCCGCAGTGCGTCGGTGCTCGACGCGCGGTTTGCGGACAGCCGCCCGCTCGACCCGGCGGGGTGGCACGAGGTGCGCAGGGCGAAACCGGCGCTGTCCTACCTGGCGGCTGCGGAACTGCGCTATTGCTCCCCGTCGGCGCGCTGCCGGGAGACCGCGATCTCGCTCGGCCTGGCGCCTCTCGCCCAGCCGGCGCTGCGCGACTGCGACATGGGGCGCTGGAACGGCTTCACGCTCCAGCAGGTCACGGCCCGCGAACCCCGCGCAGTGAACGCCTGGATGGCGGACCCGCGCATGACGCCGCACGGCGGAGAGTCACTCGTCGCGTTCATCCAGCGCATCGGTGCCTGGCTCGACACCCGTCCGGTCGGGGACGGCGGATGGGTGGTCGCGGTCATCGAGCCGGGCGTGCTGCGGGCGGCGCTGTGCTACGCGCTGAAGGCGCCCCCGCACGCGTACTGGCACATCGACGTACAGCCGCTCGCCGCCGCGACCCTCTCCGGGCGGGCGGGGGAGTGGAGCCTGAGCCTCCAGACCTGAGCCCGGCGGGCGGGGCGGCCGTGTGCCTGCCGCCGGAGCGTCCGGAACACCGCATCCGCGCGGGCGCTTCGAGAGCGGCGGCCAGGCGGTGGCGTCGATAGGGGTGCAAGCCGCGTTGGCCGGTTGTACGATGCTAGCTGTTTCAGTGCAAGCTGAAGTAGCTAGCAAGAGCCAAGGCGGTGGCCCATGACGAAGCCCGCACCCGACGTCGACCGCGATCAGGTCCTGGACTGGGTGGAACGCGTGTCGATGTATCTCGCGCAGGACGGTGTCCCGCCTATCGCCGGGCGGGTCCTCGGGTGGCTGATGATCTGCGATCCGCCGGAACAGTCCGCCGGGCAGATCGCCGAGGCGATCGGGGCCAGCCGGGCATCCCTCACAACCAACCTGCGCATGCTCACCACGATGGGATTCGTCGGCCGGCACACCCGGCCCGGCGAACGCACCGTGTACCACCGCATCGTGGAGGGCGCCTCGGAGAAGGTCATCCGGCGGCAAATCGCCGGCATCGCCTCGTTCTGTGACATCACCGCCGACGGCCTGGCCCTCCTCGGACCCGACAGTGCACGCGCCGCGCGCATCCGCGAAGCGCACCAAGCCTTCGAATGGATGGCGAAGGCCTTCGAGAACGCACCACCCATAACACCCGGAACGCAGGAGTGACGACCATGGCAAGCAGGCTCGCCCAGACCGCCGTGGGCCCGATGGTGATCGTCGCTGTCGACCAGCACGAAAAACACCCACTGATCCATGACGAGTTGGCCCACCGGATGCTGCCGACCGCGATGAAGGCGTTCGTCACGCTCACCCGATGGGGTCCCGTGCGGCGCTGGATGGTGGCCGGCATGGAGAAGAATGTCCCCGGGATGTGGGCGAGCTTCCTTTGCCGGAAGCGATACATCGACGACCAGCTCCTCAACGCCGCGGAGGCGGGCATCGACGCCTTCGTCACCCTGGGCGCCGGGTTCGACACCAGGGCCTACCGCCTGCCCGCCCTGGGCAAGACTCCGGTGTATGAGCTCGACCTGCCGGAGAACATCGACCGCAAGCAGGCTCTGCTGAACAAGATGTTCGGGAAGGTCCCCGACCACGTCACCCTGATCCCCATCGACTTCAACACCCAGGACCTCAAGGACGCGCTGGCCGCTCACGGTCACGACAGCGGCAACATGAGGACCTTCTTCGCCTGGGAGGCCGTGACCCAGTACCTGACCGAGGACGGCGTCCGGAAGACCCTCGCCTTCCTCGCCACGGCCAGACCCGGCAGCCGACTGGTCTTCACTCACCTGGCCAAGGATTTCCTGGACGGGCGCGCCTCCTACGGCGCCGAGAAGCTGTACCAGGAGTACGTGGTCAAGCGCAGACTGTGGCACTTCGGGCTGAACCCTGATCAGATCGAGGGCTTCCTCGCTGAGTACGGCTGGCGCGTGGCCGAACAGCCGGGCCCGCCGGACTTCACCGCTCGGTACATCGAACCAACCAGCCGACGGCTGCCGGTATCTGAGGTCGAACGGTCCGTCAGCGCCGAGAAGATCTAGCCTCGCGTTTTCGCGCGGTGGCTGTCCGAGGGGTGATCACATAAGAGGAGAGTGCTTCTGACCTGGGAGGATGGGGCTTGTCGAAGGCTCTGTCCACCACAGGAAGAAAGCACTCTCCAGGTGATGAAGCGTACCGGGTTGTATCCGCGTGTTTCGTACCCCCTCCGGGCCGAGCCAGGCCTCTTCGGGCCGGTATGGCTTCCGATCCCACGGTCTCCCGCCTGGTCGAGCGTCTCGCCGGTGCCGGGCCGAAGGCGCTGGCAGCGATCCGCTCCGCGCGGGCCGCGGTGCGGCAGCGCGTGTGGTCCCTGGCCGGCGGCCACAGCCCCGTCGGCAAGGACGGCCAGGTCGTCCTGGACATCGACGCCGCCCTGGTGGTGGCGCATTCACAGAAGGAAGACGCCACACCGACTTGGAAGAAGAAGACCTTCGGTCATCACCCGCTGCTCGCCTTCATCGACCACGGTGCGGAAGCACCGAGGGAGCCGGCCGCCGCGCTGCTGCGGCCCGGACGGGCGGGCGCGAACACCGCCGCCGACCACATCACCGTCGCTCAACTCGCCCTGGCACAGCTACCGAAGCAGCACCGCCGGGGGTGGCAGACACTCATCCGCACCGATTCGGCCGACGGGACTCATGCCTTCCTGGAGTGGCTCTTCCGCCGAGGCTGGTGGCTGTCCTACTCGGTGGGCATGACCATCTCCGAGCAGATCCACACCGCGGCCACACGCATACCCAGCCGGCCTGGACACCCGGAGCAGTGGAACCCCGCGTCCACCCGGCACGAAGCCGGGCCACCAGCATGCCCACACACCCAAATCCACCCCCAGAACGCAACAAGTCCTCGCCAACAAAGCCGACGAGGACCCTCACGCAAGATCGAGGCTAGTTGGCGGATCTTGATCTGAACTGCGGAGGCCGGGAGCGCGTCGAGAATTCTTGTTGGCGGACCATGACCGAGAGGAGCTCACTGTGCGTGAGGTTCGCGGTCACCAGCAATCAGCTCGAACTGTGCAAGTCCTGCCAACCCCGAAGAAGCGGGATGCCTCTGGGGTGTCTACGGACACTCAGCAAGTACCTCCTGATGCAACCCACCGACGTGGACGCCCATCAAGCAGGCTGAGAACGGCGTCGTCGAACGAAGCCGACCACCCGGGTACGCCGCAATGTGACCATGCGCCCCGCGGCGCCTTCCGGTAGTGCACCTGGGTCATACCACGACGTCTCGTGTTCCTCGTAGAGGCAAGCTGAAGAGTCCTTGGTTGAGACCGCTGACCTGACCACGAAGAGAAGTCAGCCGAACTGCCTGCCCTTGTACGGGAGTTGCCAGGCCGGCACCGGGCCGCACCAGCCATATCAAGATCATCTCACCCGTGAACTGGCGTTATGGGGTAAGCCTTAGGGCAGCGTCCTGGAGCGCGTCCAAGCCGCGCGCGATGGCGATCTGTGTCCTACTGCCGGGCCGGACGCAGGCCAGGAGCCGACGGACGGGGGCCGTGGGGCCTGCCAGGGGTACGCGACGGAGGGGCAGACCCTGAGGGAGCGGGGCCTGCCGGGGGACGAGACAAATTCCGTGGCCGTGGGCGACAAGGGCGGCCACGGCAGTCCAGTCGATCGCGCTGTGTGTGACTCGCGGTGTGAACCCCGCGGCGGCTGCGGCATGCAGGAGGACCGGGTGTTGGTCCCTGGGGTCCCCGGCCTGGATCCAGGTCTCCTGAGCAGTGTCCGACAGACGCACCGTTTCACGGCCGGCCAGTGCGTGGTGGTCGGGTACGAGCAGGTCCTGGGGTTCTTCGATCAGCACGTCGTGTTCGACGAGGCCACTTCCCGTGGACGACACGTCGAAGGTAGCGATCACTACGACGATGTCCACTCGGTGGGAGAGCAGCAGGCTGATGCGGTCCTCGTCGGGGTGCTCGTCGAGTCGGCAGGCCATGCCCGGGAACTGCTCGCAGAGTGTCTGTGCCGCGGGGGCGATCACCGTGGCCAGGGCGCTGGCCACGCCGGTGATCCGCAGAAGGCCGGCGGCCCCCTCACGGTGGGAGTCCAGGACGCCGTTGGCCCGTTCCCATTCTGCGTTCATAACCTCCACGTGCTCGACCAGGGCGAGCGCGGCGGGTGTCAGCCGGACCCTTCGGCCCACGGGTTCCAGGAGTTTCAGGCCGAGTTCGCCGGACAGCTGACGCAACTGCTGCGAGACCGTGGGAGGAGAGAGGTGCAGGACAGCCGCCGTGGCGGTGACAGTTCCTTCTGCACGCAGAACGCGCAACGCCTGCAGCCGAGGATCGATCATGTGGTTTCTCCGAACGGAACGGTGCGGAATTTCCCAATGGACGCCATCAGGACGCCCGGACCAGGATGAAGATCCGAACCTTGGACGGCCACCTCTCACACAGGGGGCCGCCCGAATCCTGCTTTCCCCGCTGTTCTTTCAGCGCCCCCTGGAGGCTTGTTGTGTTCGATTCAGCCGTCGCGGGAGCGCTGGCCGGTTATGGCCTGGCGATCCCGGTGGGAGCCGTGGCCGTACTGATGATCAATCTGACGGCCCGGACCTCCTTCCGGGTCGGAGCCGCGGCAGCGATCGGAGCCACGACGGCAGATGCGCTCTACGCGGTGATCGCTGTTGAGGGAGGAGCGGCAGTGGCCACGGTGATCCAGCCGTTCTCCGAGCCCTTACGGTGGATCGCCTTCCTCGTCCTGACCATGATGGCCGCGCGGATCGCCCTTGCCGGGCTTCGAGGGCAGAAGCGTGGAGCGGTCCAGGCGCCGACGGAGGAGGCGGCCATCAGTCCACGGCGGTCGTTCACTACGTTCCTGGCGCTCACTGCACTCAACCCGTGGCCTGCCCTCTACTTCGTCGCTCTCATCCTCGGACAACAGGGGCTCCGGAACGCATCAGGAGCGGAGACTGTGGTCTACATCGTTGCGGCCGTCGCCGCGTCCGCGAGCTGGCAGTTGCTGCTGGCCGGCGGAGGGGCTGTCTTCGGCCGTTTCATCACCGGCCCTCGCGGCAGAAAGGCAACCGCCGTGGTGTCCAGCGCCCTGATCTTTGGACTCGGCGCCCACATGGCACTGGGATGACCCGGCACGGTGTCCGCCCCAGGCGCGGATGCCGCCTGGGGCAGAGCCATCAGTCTCCCGGCACACCGGGCCAACCCACGTATGCTCAGCCGTCATGTGCTCAGTCCTGCCACGGACGACCTCGAACTACCGTGGGACAGCCGCGATGACGGCCAGTACGACGGCGAGACCTGGCCACGCGATGCCCTGCTCGATCTCGCGTCCCCTTACGCAGTTCATTCCGACTGCCCCACGTCCCTGGGGCGGAGACGGATTACGGGACAGCCCTCAGCAAGGCGGCGACTTCGGCTGGCGGAGACGGCAACGGCTGGGCGCGCTTGACTTGTTGTCGAACTTCGGGACAAACCAAATACGACTCAGACCGGCAGATTCGCCCAATAGTAATCGAGACCCATGGAGGATTGGATGCCACGCCATGACACGTCAAACGCGCCGGTCTTCAGTCTGTACTACATCGCTATCGATACCGAGGCCGGCGTGACGCCGGAGCAATTCGAAGCCTTTGTTCGCCATAAAGGCGTGCACATTCCCTGCTACCCCGGATGGCGCTGGACGCTGCTGCGCGGCCTGCGTGGCGAACGGGCCGGCCAATACATGATGCTGTTCGAAATCGATGACGCCGGGCAGCGCGACCGCTACCTGGCGGCCGACGGCAATCAAACAGAATTGGCACGCCAGTTCTGGCGCGATCGTCGCGAGGCCCGGGAGCTTGTCCGCGAATGGAGGAAATACGGCACATTCAGCGAATTGCCCACGATCTATACCGACTACCGCTTGCTGGCGGAAAACAAGAAGAGCACCGTCGCCGATGGGCCGCGTTATCAGGAGCGCCGCCCAGGAGAAGAACCTCTCGCCCGGGTGATCGGCATCCACAATCTCGCGCTGCGCCCCGACGTCCGGGCAGATACCTTCGAAAGCTTCATCGCTGAAAATCATCATCGCATCGAGGACTACCCCGACTGGAAATTCCGCCTGCTGAAAGGCGAGCGCGGAAACCGGCTGGATCAGTATGTTGTGCTGATGGAGATTGCCAGCCTCGCGGCACTCCATGCGTTCTATCCTGATGCGGACATCGCGACTGCTGAGGCTGCTGCATTCGCCGAGGCCTATCGGGACACGAAGCAGATGTACGAGGAATGGAAGCAGCTGGCTTCGTTCTCCGGCTCACCGCAGATCTACACCGATTACCTTTCGGTGGCGGAAAGCCTGAGCTGACGCAAGTGAGGTGATCTCACCAACTTTCAGTTGGTCCTGGTCCTGCCGTGTTCGAAATGGGTGAGTACAAGTGCGGCTTTGACGATGTGGCTGATCTTGCGAGGGCTGGGTGTGACGCGTCGCAGGGCGCGCCGGCGGCCGGTGAGCAGGGCGAATCCGCGTTCGCCGAGACATCGCAGGCCGCGGAGTAGGGCGTTGTAGGTTCGCGTGTCCACGTCGAGAGTCCACCGCCACCCACTGCTCCCGCGTCGAAAGGCCGCCACCACCCACAATCCACAACTCCACACGCTGGTGGACGACTTCTCCAGCAGCCGTGGCTCCTATCCGCCTCGTCCCCGTCTTCCCGCGCATGACGGACCGGCTGCGTGACGTCCAGCGCGTCCAGAAGCGCGCCGACATCGCCCCGGATCTCAGGTGGCTGGGCGACTGGCGGTTGCCACGAAAAGATCGAGTCCGCCTGAAAACCCTCGATGGCGGGAGCTTCCTCCAGGTCTCGGGTGGCCGTCATCGGCGTGAGGGCGTGCGATCACTGGTGACAGGGGACTGCTGCAGGGTCTGGTCACAACTGTCACCAACCCGTGCAGCAGTCCCAGCAGACCTCGCCGCCATCGATCCGCTACGTCGAACTCCACCGGCGCAACCAGCCGTTCACGAGCCGCAGCCGATCCCGCACCGCGGCATCTCGGTCGAGCTCCACGAGCAACTGGTCCAGGTGACTTGAAGCCGAAGCGATCTTCGCTCTCGCTGCGTCGTCCACGCACCGGCAGCAGCACTCACTGGCTGACTACGGGGAACACTCTTCGGAACTGATCGCAACACAGCGTTACGCGACCAATGTCCGCCAACTGGTTTGCCCGTCCGCCAACTAAAAATCTCGGTCGCAGCAGGGGCGGCGGCTGACGCCGATACCCGCCTTTGCATAAAACTGCTGCACTACGTATAGTCATGCTGTCGACGAGGAGGGTTCGATGACAGTGCGAGCAGCGGTCGCGGGGGCGAGCGGTTACGCGGGCGGGGAGATCCTGCGCCTGCTGGCCGCGCATCCCGAGGTGGAGGTCGGAGCGCTCACCGCGGGCTCCAACGCGGGTTCGCGGCTCGGTTCGCACCAGCCGCACCTGACGCCGTACGCGGAGCGCGTGCTGGAGGAGACCACGCCCTCCGTCCTCGGCGGTCACGACGTCGTCTTCCTCGCGCTGCCCCACGGCCGGTCCGGAGCGGTGGCCGCGGAGCTGGACGAGGACGTGCTGGTCGTGGACTGCGGCGCGGATTTCCGGCTCTCCGACGCCTCCGCCTGGGAACGCTTCTACGGCACACCCCACGCCGGAACCTGGCCGTACGGCCTTCCCGAGCTTCCGGGTGCACGTACCGGACTGCGGGGCGCGCGGCGCATCGCCGTCCCCGGCTGCTACCCGACCGCCGTCTCCCTCGCGCTCGTCCCCGCCTACGCGGCCGGACTGGCCGAGCCGGAAGCGGTCGTCGTCGCGGCGACCGGAACCTCCGGTGCGGGCAAGGCGCTCAAGCCGCACCTGCTCGGCAGCGAGGTGATGGGCTCGATGAGCCCGTACGGAGTGGGCGGCGTGCACCGGCACACACCGGAGATGGTCCAGAACCTCAGCGCGGCGGCAGGCAGGCACGTCAGCGTCTCGTTCACGCCCACTCTCGCGCCCATGCCGCGCGGAATCCTCGCCACATGCAGTGCGAAGGCGCTGCCCGGGGTCGGGGCCGAGGCCGTGCGGGCGGCATACGAGAAGGCGTACCAGGACGAGCCGTTCGTCACCGTGCTCCCCGAGGGGAGCTGGCCCGCGACGGGTGCCGTGACCGGTTCGAACCACGTCCACCTCCAGACCGCCCTCGATGCGGACGCCGGCCGGATCGTCGTCGTCGGCGCCGTGGACAACCTGACCAAGGGCACCGCGGGCGGCGCGGTGCAGAGCATGAACATCGCCCTCGGACTTCCGGAGGCGCTGGGGCTGCCCGCCGTCGGGGTCGCCCCGTGAACGCCCGGGGTGTCCGGACGACGGCCGGCGAAGCGAACGGAGAAGCAGAGTGAGTGTGACAGCGGCGAAAGGTTTCACCGCAGCGGGCGTCGCCGCCGGGATCAAGGACAGCGGCGGCCTGGACCTGGCGCTCGTCGTCAATGAGGGGCCACGCCGCTCCGCGGCCGGTGTCTTCACCGCCAACCGCGTCAAGGCGGCACCGGTGCTCTGGTCCGAGCAGGTGCTCAAGGGCGGGGAGGTCGCCGCCGTCGTGCTCAACTCCGGTGGCGCCAACGCCTGTACAGGCCCCCAGGGCTTCCAGGACACCCACGCCACAGCGGAGGCGGTGGCCCGCGTGCTGGAGGAGGGCGCCGGCGAGATCGCCGTCGCCTCCACCGGCCTGATCGGCACCCGGCTTCCCATGGACCGGCTGCTGCCTGGCATCGGCGAGGCTGCCGGGCAGCTCTCCCCGTACGGCGGTGAGAAGGCGGCCATCGCCATCAAGACGACCGACACCGTCCACAAGACCGCCGTTCACCAGGGCGACGGCTGGACGGTCGGCGGCATGGCCAAGGGCGCGGGGATGCTCGCCCCCGGGCTCGCCACCATGCTGGTCGTCCTCACGACGGACGCCGACCTCGACGCCGGCGTGCTCGACGGTGCTCTGCGCGACGCGACACGTACGACCTTCGACCGCGTCGACTCCGACGGCTGCATGTCGACCAACGACACGGTGCTGCTGCTCGCCTCCGGCGCCTCTCAGGTCGCCCCCGGTGCGGGGGAGTTCACCGAGGCCGTACGCGCCGTCTGCGACAGCCTCGCGAAGCAGCTCGTCCGGGACGCGGAAGGTGCCTCGAAGGACATCCGCATCGAGGTGGTAGGCGCCGCGACCGAGGACGACGCGGTGCAGGTCGGACGTTCCGTCGCCCGCAACAACCTGCTCAAGTGCGCCGTCCACGGCGAGGACCCCAACTGGGGCCGGGTGCTCTCCGCGATCGGCACCACCGGCGCCGTCTTCGATCCGGACCGGCTGAACGTGGCCATCAACGGCGTGTGGGTCTGCAAGAACGGCTCGGTGGGCGAGGACCGGGACAAGGTGGACATGCGCTACCGCGAGGTCAGGATCACCGCCGACCTCTCCGCCGGCTCCGCGTCCGCCGTGATCTGGACGAACGACCTGACGGCCGACTACGTGCACGAGAACAGCGCCTACAGCTCATGAGCACATCCATGACCCCCGCCGGCACCTCGTCCGTGCCCGCCGCGCGCAAGCACACCGCGCTGCCCAAGGCCCGCACCCTCATCGAGGCGCTGCCCTGGCTCACGCGGCACAACGGCAGGACCGTCGTCATCAAGTTCGGCGGCAACGCGATGGTGGACGAGGAGCTGAAGGGGGCCTTCGCCCAGGACGTCGTCTTCCTGCGGCAGGCCGGGCTCCGTCCCGTCGTCGTGCACGGCGGAGGACCGCAGATCAGCGCCCAGCTGGAGAAGCTGGGCCTGGAGTCGGAGTTCAAGGCCGGGCTGCGCGTGACGACGCCGGAGACCATGGACGTCGTACGGATGGTCCTCGCCGGCCAGGTGCAGCGTGAACTGGTCAACCTGCTCAACCAGCACGGCCCTCTGGCAGTCGGCATGACCGGTGAGGACGCGCACATCATGGCCGCGACCAAGCGCTACGCGACGGTCGACGGCCGGCCGGTCGACATCGGGCGCGTCGGCGACATCGAGAGCATCGAGACCGGCGCGATCCAGGCGCTCCTCGACGACGGCCGGATTCCGGTGATCTCCTCCATCGCCCGCAGCGCCGACGACGAGAGCGGCGGCTCCGGCGGCAGCGGCGTCTACAACGTCAACGCCGACACGGCGGCGGCCGCCCTCGCCGCCGCGCTGGGCGCGGAGACGCTGATGGTGCTCACGGACGTCGAGGGCCTGTACGCGGACTGGCCGCACAGCGACGAGGTGATCAGCGAACTCACGGCAGCCGAGCTGGAAGAACTGCTTCCGGGCCTGGCGAGCGGCATGGTGCCCAAGATGGAGGGCTGCCTGCACGCCGTACGCAACGGGGTCCGTACCGCCCGCGTCCTGGACGGCCGGGTGCAGCACGCGATCCTGCTGGAGATCTTCACCGACGAGGGCATCGGCACGATGGTCGTGCCGGACAAGCGCGAGGGGGAGCCCACACCATGAGCACCGCGAGCGGAGCGACGCGCACCACCACAGCGGCAGGCGCGGTCCGGCACGGCGCGGACGACGCCAACTCCGCGCTCACCAGGCGCTGGCAGTCCTCCCTGCTGGACAACTACGGCACCCCGCGCCTCCCCCTGACCCACGGTCGGGGCGCCACGCTCTGGGATGCCGAGGGCAACGCCTACACCGACTTCGTCGGCGGCATCGCCGTCAACGCTCTCGGCACCGGGCACCCCGCCGTCGTCCGGGCCGTGTCCGAACAGATCGCCACCCTCGGACACGTCTCGAACCTCTTCGTCGCCGAGCCCCCGGTGGCGCTCGCCGAGCGGCTGCTCCGGCTTGCGGGCAGGGACGGGCGCGTCTACTTCTGCAACTCGGGGGCGGAGGCCGTCGAAGCAGCCGTCAAGGCGGGCCGCCGCACCGGCCGTACGCACATGGTCGCGGCCGAAGGCGGCTTCCACGGCCGCACGATGGGCGCGCTGGCCCTGACCGGACAGCCCGCCAAGCAGCAGCCGTTCGAGCCGCTGCCCGGCGACGTCACCCACGTGCCCTACGGGGACGTCGACGCGCTGCGCGGCGCCGTCACCACCGATACGGCTCTGCTCGTGCTCGAACCGGTGCAGGGCGAGAACGGCGTCGTGGTGCCGCCGGAGGGATATCTCGCCGCGGCACGTGACATCACGCACGAGACCGGCACGCTCCTCGTGGTGGACGAGATCCAGACAGGTATCGGACGTACCGGCCACTGGTTCGCCTGCCAGGCGCAGGGTGTGGAACCGGACATCATCACCCTCGCAAAGGGCCTCGGCGGCGGTCTGCCCCTGGGCGCGACGATGCTCTTCGGGGAGGCGGCGGAACTGCTGACTCCGGGTCAGCACGGCTCCACCTTCGGCGGCAACCCCGTCGCCTGCGCTGCGGCGCTCGCCGTGCTGGACACCCTCGCCGAGGACGAACTCCCAGCACACGCACGGCAGTCGGGTGCGCGCCTGCGTGACGCGATCTGGTCGCTCGGGCATCCGCTCGTCGAGCAGGTCCGCGGGGCGGGACTGCTGCTGGGTATCGTGCTCACCGAGCCCGTCGCACCCCGAGTGCAACAAGCGGCTCAGGATGCGGGGTTCCTGGTCAACGCGGTCGCGCCGGATGTCGTACGGCTCGCACCGCCGCTGATCGTCACCGAGGACGAGGTGGACGCTCTCGTCCGGGCCCTCCCCGGTGTCCTGGACGCGGTGGACGGCGGGCACACGAGCCGATGAGCCGAAGAGGATGGACCGGGGCGATGACCGAGGGGTACGCGCACGAACGGGAGCTGGGAAACGGGCACGCCGGCCAGGCAGTACCGCAGACCCGTACGGCCCGGCACCGCCGGATCGTCGACATCCTCAACCGGCAGCCGGTCCGCTCGCAGAGCCAGCTGGCCAAGCTCCTCGCGGACGACGGGCTCTCCGTCACGCAGGCCACCCTCTCCCGCGACCTGGACGAACTGGGTGCGGTGAAGATCCGCAACACCGGTGGTGAGCTGATCTACGCCGTCCCGGGCGAAGGCGGCGACCGTACGCCGAAGGCGCCGCTGGGGGAGTCCGCCAGCGAGGCCCGTATGGCCCGTCTGGCCGGTGAACTCCTCATCTCCGCCGAGGCGTCGGCGAATCTGGTGGTGCTGCGGACTCCGCCCGGCGCCGCGCAGTTCCTCGCCTCCGCCATCGACCAGGCAGGGGTGCACGACATCATCGGCACCATCGCCGGGGACGACACCCTCCTGCTCATCAGCCGCGCCCCGGAGGGCGGTCAGGCGCTCGCGGAGCACCTGCTGAACCTCGCGCAGAAGGAGCATCAGGGCCGCCCATAGGGCACGTCGTTTGGGCTTAGGGGGCTCGCGACGCCCGGCCCGCCCATCTGCTGCGTTGTCGGAGTCGCCCGAGTACGCCCAGTACGAGGGCGATCCTCCGCCCGGCATCTGGACGCACCGGACGCCGCTCGCCGACCCACGAAGATCCAAACGACGCACCCTAGCGACGAGCGGCACCGGCCGTCACCTCATCCGGTTCTGTCACCCCTGACCGTCGAAGCCCGGATCCCGAGTGCCGCCCGTGCCCGGTGCCGGATTCCCGCCCTGTCGCGCGCCGCAGCCCCCGGGATTGCCGATCTCGCAGGCCGTACGGATCTCGCAGGCCGTACGGGCGGGGCGCCCGGTCACGCCCGAGGCCGGTCCCTGCGGGCGAACCATGCCGCGGCCACGGCGCCGGAGATGTTGTGCCACACGGAGAAGACCGCCGACGGCAGCGCGGCGAGCGGGCTGAAGTGGGCGGTGGCGAGTGCGGCGGCGAGCCCGGAGTTCTGCATCCCGACCTCGAAGGCAAGTGCCCGCCTGGCCGGTTCGTCCATGCCGCTGACCCTGGCGGCGCCGTAACCGAGCGCCAGGCCGAGGCAGTTGTGCAGCACCACGGCGAGAAAGACGAGAGCGGCGGCGGACTTGATGGCGTCCGCGCTGCCCGCGACCACCACGGCGACGATCAGGGAGATCGTCAGCGCGGACAGCCAGGGCAGCGCGGGCAGGGCCCGCCGCACGTACCGTGCGGCCAGCAGCCGTACGACCAGACCGGCGATCACGGGCAGCAGCACGGTCTTGAGGATGTCGGTGACCATCGAGCCCGCGTCGACCGGCAGGTACTCACCCGCCAGCAGCAGCGTCAGCGGAGGAGTGACCAAGGGGGCGAGGGCGGTGGACAGGGTGGTGACGGAGACGGACAGCGCCACGTCGCCGCGCGCCAGGTAGGTGACGACGTTGGAGGCCGTGCCGCCGGGCGCGCAGCCCACCAGGATGACGCCCGCCGCCAGCTGGGGCGGCAGGTCCAGCGCCTTGACGATCAGCCATCCGAGTCCCGGCATGATCAGGTACTGCGCGGCCAGACCGACAGCCACCGCCCACGGCCGTCGGGCTATGCCCTTGAAGTCCGGCGGAGTCAACGTCACGCCCATGCAGAACATGACCACACCCAGCAGATACGGAACGGCCTCCGCCGCGCCCGTGAAGGTGCCGGGGGTGATCAGGCCGACGGCTCCGGCGAGCAGCACCAGCAAGGGGAAGAGGGTGACTGCACGCCGCGCGGCGCGGTCGTCTGCGGCTGTTCCGGTCTCACTGACCTCTCGTTCGGTTCGCACCGCGCGATCGAACGCGCTTGCCCCGCGTCGGCGCAACCCCCGTCTCGCCATCCGGGCGTTCCGCATGCTGTTCCCGCGGGCTCTGTACCACCCTGGGGGCATGAGCAGAGCATCGCGGGTGAGAGTGCGGCGGGTGTACGAGCAGGCCGATCCCGGTGAGGACGGGCTGAGGGTGCTCGTGGACCGGGTGTGGCCACGGGGTGTGAAGAAGGAGGACGCCCGGCTCGACGAATGGGCGAAGGAGGTCTCGCCCTCGACGGAACTGCGCAAGTGGTACGCGCACGACCGCGAGCGCTACGGCGAGTTCGCCGAACGCTACCGCGCAGAACTCGCGGAGCCCCGGGCCCGCGAGGCGCTCGAACGGCTGAAGGAGCAGGCGTCCGGCCGGACCCTGACGCTGCTGACCTCGGTGAAGGAGGAGCAGCTGGACCGCAGCCACGTGGCGGTGCTGAAGGAGGAGCTCGGCGGCTGAGGCTGAGGCTGAGACTGAGCGGCCCGGAGCGGTGGGACGCCTTCCGGTGCGCGGGAGAGACGCCACTCTCGGCTCCGTCGCGACGCTCTCACCAGCCACGTTGACGAAGCATACGGTGGAGTGCATACTTATGCCAGTCAGTGTATGCACCGTAAGGAGAACCCCGTGACTGAGCGCGTCGTACTCGCCTACTCGGGCGGCCTTGACACCTCCGTCTGCATCGGCTGGATCGCCGAGGAGACCGGGGCCGAGGTCGTCGCCGTCGCCGTGGATGTCGGCCAGGGGGGCGAGGACCTGGACGTCATCCGCAAGCGCGCGCTCGCCTGCGGTGCCGTCGAGGCCGAAGTCGCCGACGCCAAGGACGAGTTCGCCGACGAGTACTGCCTCCCGGCCATCAAGGCCAACGCGCTCTACATGGACCGCTATCCGCTGGTCTCCGCCCTCTCCCGGCCCACCATCGTCAAGCACCTGGTGCACGCCGCGAAGAAGCACGGCGCCACGACCGTCGCCCACGGCTGCACCGGCAAGGGCAACGACCAGGTGCGGTTCGAGGCCGGCATCTCCTCCCTCGCGCCCGAGCTGGAGTGCATCGCTCCCGTCCGGGACTACGCGATGACCCGGGACAAGGCCATCGCGTTCTGCGAGGACAAGGGACTTCCCATCGCCACGAGCAAGAAGTCCCCCTACTCGATCGACCAGAACGTCTTCGGCCGTGCCGTGGAGACCGGCTTCCTCGAGGACATCTGGAACGCGCCGGTCGAGGACGTCTACGAGTACACCGAGAACCCCGCCACCCCCCGCGAGGCCGACGAGGTCGTCATCACCTTCGAGAAGGGCGTCCCCGTCGCCATCGACGGCCGGCAGGTGAGCGTGCTGCAGGCCATCCAGCAGCTCAACGAGCGGGCAGGTGCGCACGGCGTCGGGCGGATCGACATGGTCGAGGACCGGCTGGTGGGCATCAAGTCCCGCGAGGTCTACGAGTCGCCGGGCGGCATCGCGCTGATCACCGCACACCAGGAGCTGGAGAACGTCACCGTCGAACGTGAGCTGGCGCGCTACAAGCGGCAGGTCGAGCAGCGGTGGAGCGAACTCGTCTACGACGGCCTGTGGTTCTCCCCCCTCAAGCGCGCCCTGGACGGCTTCATCGAGCAGGCCAACGAGCACGTCAGCGGTGACATCCGGATGACGCTCCACGGTGGGCGGGCCGTCGTGACAGGCCGGCGCTCGCAGCAGTCGCTCTACGACTTCAACCTCGCCACGTACGACAGCGGCGACACCTTCGACCAGTCGATGTCCAAGGGATTCATCGAGCTGTTCGGCATGTCGAGCAAGATCGCCGCGAAGCGGGACCAGGCCCAGTAGTCTGCGGCCTCCGCCCGCCGTGCGGGCCGTACACGCAGTTCAGCCGCCTCCCCGCCGCATCCGGTGGGGAGGCGTCGCATTGACACACCCCGAGGAGAGCAGAGCAATGCCCAGCAACGAAGCGCCGCAGCAGGAGCCCGCCGAGCAGGACGTACGGCTGTGGGGCGGACGTTTCGCCGACGGGCCCTCCGAAGCGCTGGAGAAGCTCTCCGCGTCCGTGCACTTCGACTGGCGGCTCGCGCCCTACGACATCGCCGGCTCCCGGGCCCATGCCCGCGTACTGCACAAGGCCGGGCTGCTCACCGCCGAGGAGCTGCACCAGATGACGGCCGGCCTCGACCGGCTGGAGCGCGACGTCGCCGACGGCACCTTCACCGGCACCATCGCCGACGAGGACGTGCACACCGCCCTCGAACGCGGCCTGCTGGAGCGGCTCGGCCCTGACCTGGGAGGCAAACTGCGCGCCGGACGCTCCCGCAACGACCAGATCGCCACCCTCTTCCGCATGTACCTGCGCGATCACGCCCGCATCATCGGCGGGCTCCTCGCGGACCTGCAGGAGGCGCTCGTCGGTCTGGCGGAGGCCCACCCCGACGTCGCGATGCCGGGGCGTACGCACCTCCAGCACGCCCAGCCCGTGCTCTTCGCCCACCATGTGCTGGCCCACGCCCAGGCCCTCTCCCGCGACGCGGAGCGGCTGCGCCAGTGGGACGCGCGTACGGCGGTCTCCCCGTACGGCTCCGGCGCGCTCGCCGGGTCCTCGCTGGGCCTTGACCCGGAGGCGGTCGCCGCCGACCTCGGCTTCGAGCACGGCTCGGCCGCCAATTCGATCGACGGGACGGCATCCCGGGACTTCGTCGCCGAGTTCGCCTTCATCACGGCCATGACGGGCGTCGACATCTCGAAGATCGCGGAGGAGGTCATCCTGTGGAACACGAAGGAGTTCTCCTTCGTCACGCTGCATGACGCCTTCTCGACCGGTTCGTCGATCATGCCCCAGAAGAAGAACCCGGACATCGCCGAGCTGGCCCGCGGCAAGTCCGGCCGCCTCATCGGCAACCTCACGGGGCTGCTCGCCACGCTCAAGGCCCTGCCGCTCGCGTACAACCGCGACCTGCAGGAGGACAAGGAGCCGGTCTTCGACTCCTGCGACCAGCTGGAGATGCTGCTGCCCGCCTTCACGGGCATGATGGCCACCCTCACGGTGCACCGGGAACGGCTGGCGGAGCTGGCCCCCGCCGGGTTCTCGCTCGCCACGGACGTCGCAGAGTGGCTGGTCAAGCGGGGTGTGCCGTTCCGGGTGGCGCACGAGGTCGCGGGGGAGTGCGTCCAGGTCTGCGAGCGTGAAGGCGTCGAACTGGACGAGCTGACCGACGAGCAGTTCGCCGCGATCTCGCCCCACCTGGGCCCCTCGGTGCGCGAGGTGCTGAACGTGCCGGGCGCGCTGGCGGCCCGGGACGGGCGCGGAGGCACGGCCCCTTCCGCGGTGGCCGTGCAGCTGGGCGAGGTGAAGGCGGATCTCGCGAAGCAGCGCGAATGGGCCGCCGCCCGCCGCTGAGGTATCCGTACGCGTACCAGCCGCGCTGTCGGGCACCCGAGTGGCCTCCCGACAGTGAAGCGAGGCGAGACGCGATGATCGGATCTGTGCGTCACCGGCCTGACGCGACGCAAACCGGCAAGAACCACGACACCGTGGCCGAGCTGGTCAAACAGGCCTCTGAACAGCTCACGGACGTCGTTCGCAGCGAGATGCGTCTGGCGCAGGCGGAGATGAAGGAGAAGGGCAAGCGCGCGGGCTTCGGCGGAGGCATGTTCGGCGGGGCCGCGATCATGGGGCTGCTGGCTCTGTGGTCCCTGGTCTTCGCGGCGATCGCGGGCGTCGCCCTGGTGCTGCCCGTCTGGGCCGCGGCCCTGATCATCGGCGGCGGACTGCTGCTGGTGGCCGGTGTGCTGGCCCTGGCAGGCAAGAAGCAGTTCGGCTCCGCGACGCCGGCCAAACCCGAGAGAACCATCGACAGCGTCAAGGCGGATGTCGAAGCGATCAAGGAAGGAGCCCACCGATGACGCACAAGGCCCAGGCGGGAGGCTCCGCAGACACCCGGCAGCTGAGGGCCGAAGTGGAGCAGGCGCGCGAACAGCTGGCGGACACCGTCGCTGCGCTCGCCGGCAAGGCGGACGTCAAGGCGCAGGCGCGGGAGATGGCCGCGCACGCCAAGTCCAAGGCCTTCTTCGAGGCGAACGAGGCGAAGGCCCGCGTGCAGCACACGGCCGAGGAAGCCGCGAACCGCGGATTCAACAGGCCGGGGCCCGTCGTGGCGCTCGTCGGGGGTCTCGGAGTCGCGGCGCTGGCGACGTTCCTCGTGCTGCGCCGGCAGCGCGGAAAGAAATGAGGTGAACCGATGGTCAAGCTGCTCTACAAGCCCTTCGGCATCATCTTCGGACTTCTCGGCGGTCTGCTCGCCAGCGCGCTCTTCAGCAAGGTCTGGAAGGCCGTCACTCACCAGGACGACGCACCGGACCCCGGCGACGAGGAGCGCGGATGGAAGGAGATCCTGCCCGCCCTGGCCCTCAAGGGGGCCATCGCCGGCGTCGTCAAGGGTCTGATCCACCGGGGCGGCGCCACCGGCGTCCGCGGTCTGACGGGCACCTGGCCCGCCTGAGCGGCCGGGCCGGGGGCACAACAGAAAGAAGGGAAAGAGCGCCGGTACCGCGGATGCGGTACCGGCGCTCCTTGTGCCGGGGGCCCGTCCGACCGGTGTGGCCGTCGGACCCGGCTCACGGGGCTCACAGGGCTCACGTGACTCACGCAGCCTTGCGGGGCCCGCCTTCCTCCCCGCTCTCCCCGGGAGGGCCTTCACCGGGGCCCGGGCGCCGACCGCCGTGTTCTCCCGGCCCCGCCTCGCGGGCGCCGTGGCCGGGTCCCGCCGTTTCCGCGCCGCGGTCGCCGGGGGGCTGGTCCTTCGGGCTGGGCTCCGGGCCGCCTTCGGGCCGCCGGACGCCGGAGTCGGGCCACTTGCTGGTGTCGCGGGGAGCGACGTACGGCTCCTCCTGGAGGGGATGGCCGCCGCTGATCGCCCGCTGGCGTGCCAGCTCGGCGTCGAACTCGAGGCCGAGAAGGATCGCCAGGTTGGTGATCCACAGCCAGACCAGGAAGATGATCACTCCCGCCAGGGTCCCGTAGGTCTTGTTGTACGAGCCGAAGTTGGCCACGTACAGCGCGAAACCCGCGGACGCGACGAGCCAGATCACCACCGCCAGCACACTGCCCGGGGTGACCCAGCGCAGGCCGCGTCCCTTCACGTTCGGCGCGCCCCAGTACAGCAGCGCGATCATGAGGGCGACGAGGAGCAGCAGCACCGGCCACTTCGCGTAGTTCCAGACGGTCAGCGCGGTCGAGCCGAGCCCGAGAGCGTCGCTGGCCCGCTGGGCGAGGGGTCCTGTGAAGACCACCAGCAGTGTGCTGACGGCGAGCATCACCATCAGCAGCAGCGTCAGCCCGACGCGTACCGGCGTGACCTTCCAGGCCGGGCGGCCCTCGGGAAGGTCGTAGACCACGTTCGAGGTACGGATGAAGGCGGCGACGTAGTTGGACGCCGACCACAGCGCGCCCAGCAGACCCACGACGGCCAGAATGCTGCCCGTGCTGCTGCTGCCCTGAAGTTGCTGGATCGCGTTGGTGAGGATGTCGCGCACGGAGCCCGGCGCGAACTTCGAGACGTTGCTGAGGAGCTTGTCGATGGAGCCCTTGCCGAGGATTCCGAGCACGGAGACGAGGACCAGCAGCGCCGGGAAGATCGACAGCACGGCGTAGTACGTCAGCGCCGCCGCGCGGTCGGTCAGCTCGTCGTCCTTGAATTCCTTGAGGGTGCGTCGCAGGACCGACTTCCACGACCGGCCGCCGAACTTCCAGGGGCTGTCCGCGGCGGCTTCCTCGGTCCTCGCGTCGGGGCCTGCGACGGGCTTCTCCGGCCGTCGGCCGTTGCTATCGCTACCAGACATGCCCCTCGGGGTTGCCCCCGTTGCCTCGGCCAATCAGAGGCGTGGGCGTTTCACCCGAGCGGCTCGTTCCGGTTGGCGTTCAGGCCGCCTTGGCCTTGGTCGCGTAGATGTCGACGTACTCCTGCCCGGACAGCCGCATGACCTCGCTCATGACCTCGTCGGTGACGGCCCGCAGCACGTACCGGTCCCGGTCCATGCCCTCGTAGCGGGTGAAGTCCAGGGGCTCCCCGAACCGTACGGCGATGCGCTTGCCGGGTGCGGGGCGCGGGATGCCGTTGCCGCCGGGCTGGATCGCGTCCGTACCGATCATCGCGAAGGGCACCACGGGGGCGCCGGTCATCAGCGCGAGGCGGGCGATGCCCGTACGCCCGCGGTACAGGCGCCCGTCGGGGGAGCGGGTCCCCTCCGGGTAGATGCCGAAGACCCGGCCCTCCTCCAGCACGCGCCGGCCCGTCATCAGCGCGGCGACACCGCCGCGCCCGCCGTCCCTGGCGACCGGGATCATGCCGACGCCGCTGAAGAACCAGGCCATCGCCCGGCCCTTGAGGGACTTGCCCTTGACGTACTCGTCCTTGCCGATGAAGAAGACTTGCCGGTCGGTGACCAGGGGAAGCACCATCGAGTCGATGAACGTCAGGTGGTTCCCGGCCAGAATCACCGGCCCCGAGCCGGGAATTCGTCCGGCCCCTTCCACCTGCGGGCGCAACAGCACGCGCAGCAGCGGGCCGAGGGTTGCCTTGATCAGACGGAAACGGGACAACTGTTCCTCCGGTCGACGACGGTCGGGCGCATAGCTGCGCAGGTGAGGACGATACTTGCCGACGGGCGTGGCCCGGACACCGGGTTCACCGCACCGATACGCAGAGTTGACGTGTGCCACGACCGCAGCTCCCTCATGCCGGGCCGGCCGGACTTCCCCGGCGTCCGGGTGTCATCTGCCCCGAGTTTCCCGCTTGTTCGGCCCTAAGCCTCCCCTCCGTGGTGAAGCCGCACCTACGATCGGCCAGGCGTCCGCCCGGGACCTTTCGTGTGCCGGGCGGACGCATTCGGATGAGACGAGCTGAGGGAGAGCCCATGGGACAGGAGCAGAAGCCGGGTCGCAGACTCGTGCTCGGCGCGGCCGTACTCGGTGCCGCCGGCGCGGCGACGGTGGGCACGGGCGGCAGCGCACTCGCGGACGGGAAGAGCGGGGGACGCGGGAAGGACGGGCCGGGGGGAAAGCTGCCGGTACCGGCCGTCGTCGCACACCGGGGCGCCAGCGGTTACCGCCCCGAGCACACCTTCGGCTCGTACCAACTCGCCCTCGACATGGGCGCGGACGTCATCGAGCAGGACCTCGTGCCCACCAAGGACGGGCACCTCGTCTGCCGGCACGAGAACGACATCACCGCCACCACCGACGTGGCGGCCCACCCGGAGTTCGCCGGCCGCAAGACCACGAAGACGGTCGACGGAAAACCGCTCACCGGCTGGTTCACCGAGGACTTCACCCTCGCCGAGCTCAACACGCTGCGCGCGAAGGAACGCATCCCCCAGACCCGCCCGCACAACACCCTCTACGACGGGCGCTGGCAGGTGCCCGCCTTCGAGGACGTGCTCAAGTGGGCCGAGCAGCAGGGCAGGAAGCGCGGCCGCCCCGTATGGCTGCACATCGAGACCAAGCACCCCAGCTACTTCCGCAAGCTCGGCCTGGAGCTGGAGCCGCGGCTGGCGAAGCTGCTGCGCAAGTACGGGCGGCACCGCGCGCACTCGCCGAACTTCGTGCAGTCCTTCGAACCCAGCAGCATCCAGCGGCTGAAGAAGCTCGTCGACTGCCCCGGCGTGTGCCTCCTGGACGCGCCCGGCTCCCGGCCCTGGGACTTCGTGGAGGCGGGCGACCCGCGGACCGTCGCCGACCTGGTCAAGCCGGAGGGCCTGAAGTGGATGGCGCGCTTCGCCGACGGCATCGGGCCGGTGGTCGATCTGGTCATCCCCAAGAACCCCGACGGCAGCCTGGGTGAGCCGACCACGCTCGTACGGGACGCGCACGCCGAGAACCTCGTCCTGCACCCCTACACGATGCGCAACGAGAACAGCTTCCTCCCGCTGGACTTCCGCAAGGGAGACGACCCCAACGCGTACGGGGACGCCTTCGGAGCCTTCCGCGCCTACTTCAGCACGGGCATCGACGGCATCTTCACCGACAACCCGGACACGGGGAAGCTCGCGGCGGCGGACTTCGACAAGGGCTGAGCAGTCCGAGCAGTCCGAGCAGCGCGAGGCTGAGCGGGCAGAGTGTGCGGGTGCGGTCTGACGGGGCGTGTGCTCCGTCGGACCGCACCGTTCTGCGCGCCCCTGCCCTCGCCTGCCCGGGTGGCGTCGCGCGGATGCGGAAACCGCGGCCCCACCGGCGTCGTCGCGACGGTCATGAACCCCAGTAACAGCCCTCCCGAGTACCGCTCGTACGCCGGGACTCCGGAGCGGCGCTCCGGTGGTCTCCGTCAACTTCCGCCCGCCTTGAGCCGGTTGGTGGCGGCCGAATGCGCTGCCGAAGCGCCCGCCGCAGGCATGGAACCGGAGGATCTCCAGCAGGCCGTGTGGCTGCGCTGGCTGGAACGGGAGCACGAACGGCAGCAGGCCCCGGCCACGGAGCACGTCCCGGGCAGCGGCGCCGGCCCTTCGGCCAGGTGGCTGCGCTCCGCCGTCCGGGCGGAGGCGCGGCGTGCCCGTCGCCGCGCGGGGAGGGAGACGCCCTGGCCGGAGGAGGGCGTCACCGTCACGTGGGGGAGCGCACCGCTCCACCGGCCGGCGGAACTTCCCGTACTCGCGGCCGAGCACCGCCGCGTCCTCGACGCGGCCGTCACCCGCCTTCCCGGGCGATGCCCCGCACTGGTGCGTGCGCTCCTGTCCCGGCAGGACCTCACCTACCCCGAAATCGCACGTGAGTTGGGAATGTCACAGGGGAGCCTGGGCCCGGTTCGTTCCCGATGTCTGGGTTGCCTGCGCACAATGCTCGCGGCGTCAGATTGCGGAACCTGAACTTGGGGGAATGCTGCGGGCAGCAATCGGCGTCACCAGGGCAGACAGTCCGGACACGGCACCCTCGTCCATCTCCGTGCCCGGGCGCACTCATGACAAGGGGAGGCAGGCGCACATGGGCATGAGCGTGACCATCTCTGCGGCGGACGAGAACGACGCCGAGCAGATCCTCAAACTCCAGTACCTGTGCTTCCAGAGCGAGGCGGAGGCGTACGGCGACTACGCCATCGCTCCGCTCACACAGTCCCTGGAGGCGCTGCGCGCGGAGATGGCCGCCGGATGTGTGCTCGTGGCACGTCTCGGCGAGGAAGTCGTCGGTTCGGTGCGCGGTGCCGTCGACACGGACGGCACCGCCCGTATCGACCGGCTCTGCGTCCACCCGCGGCTCCAGCGGCACGGTCTCGGCGGCAGGCTGCTGGCCGGGATCGAGGCCAGGCTCGCCGCGGAACGGCAGGCGAAGCGCTACCACCTCGTGACCGGTCACCGCAGCGAGGGCAATCTGCGGCTGTACCGCAAGTACGGCTACACGCCCGTGAGCACCGAGCGGGACAGGAAGGTGACGCTGACGGCGATGACGAAGGACGCCGAGGGCACCGCCCCCGCGGCGTTCACCGCGAGCGCCTGACGGGTCCGGCACTCATGCCCTGCCCGGGGGACCCGCCTGCCCGGGCACCCAGCCGGCCGGTACGACCCCGCGCGGCGGCCGGAAGGCCCCGGCCCGGACGGACTCAGCTGTGGCCGCGCTGCGAACGACGACGCGAACGGCGCAGCCACAGCAGCCCCGTGACCGGAAGGATCACCGGGATGAAGAGATAGCCCATGCCGTAGTCCGACCAGACCGTCGCATCGGGGAAGGCCGAGGGCACGGCCAGCGTCCACGTGCCCACCGTCAGCACTCCCAGCAGTTCCACGCAGCAGCAGAAGAACGCCGCCCTGCGGGCCCGCTCGCCTCCGCGCACCAGGGCGACCGTGATGAAGGCGTACACCAGCGCGGCGAGCGCCGAGAGGAGATAGGCGAGCGGCGCCTCGTCGAACCGGGTGCTCAGCTGCACGATCGAGCGGGACGCCGCGCCCACGGTGAAGATGCCGTAGAGCGTCAGCAGCAGCGTGCCCGGGCCGCTGCCGATGCGGCTGCGCGGGCTGGAGGACGAGGGGGAACCGCCCGGCGGAGCCGCGCCGCCCCCGGGCGCGGACTCAGCCACCGCTGCCGCCTCCCCAGATGTCGTGCAGCCGCGCCTGGAGTGCCGCCAGAACCACTGCGCCTGCGACCACGCTGAGCGAGCCCCACTTCGTACGCTCCGTCAGCGAGATGAGCCCCACCAGCGGCATGCAGACCACGACAGCCGCCAGATACGCCACGAAGACCGCGGTGCCTTCCGCGGGCTCACCGCCCCGGGCGAACTGGACGATGCCCACCACGAGCTGCACCAGTGCGAGCAGTGTCACCACCGCCATGCCGATGAAGTGCCAGTCCTTGGTCGGCTGATTGCGGAAAGCCGCCCAGCCGCACCATGCGGCCAGTGCGAGGGCCGCCACAGCGAGGACGACGGTGAGTGGCGTGAACATGGGCCGAGTTTATGAGGAGGGCGTTCCGCGTCCGCGTGCGGGCCTCGACCGGCGTGCGGAACCTCGTCGAGGCCCGGTCCGGCACGCGCCCGGCGGCTCTCCCCGTTCCGCCGGCCGGGGACGCAGACCGGTTCCGGTGCTCACCAGGACACAGCGGGAACCGGCCGGTCGCGAGTCCCCGTATCGACATGTCGGTACACAACCCCCGTTCCCGCCTGCGAAGCCGTCGCCGACGCTGCGGCAGACCTGTTTCATGCTGCATGCTGTGCACTGCTGCAATCGTCTGGAACACCTCAAGGACCCGCTGCCGCGGTCCTCCCAGAGCGACCGGCAGACCTGAAGTGGTCCTCCGGGGAGAGCGAAACCCCCAGACCCTCGATCCGTATGGAGCGGCGCATGACTTCGACCTTTCCGGATGTCTCGATCAGTACGGACCGGCTCGTGCTGCGCCCCCTCGAGGAGGCGGACGTCCCCTCCCTCACCGAGATGATGCGGGACGAGCTCGTAGCCGCGTGGACGACAGTCCCCGTCCCCTACCGTGACGCCGACGCACGGGAGTTCATCCTGAGGCGCGCGCCGTCCATGCGCACGGAGGGCGAGGGCATCGTCTTCGCCGTCACGGAGTTCCTCACCCACCGGCTCGTCGGGCTCGTGCAGTTGGAGAACACCGACTGGCGGACGCTGTCCACCGAGGCCGGCTATGTCACCGCGCCCTGGGGGCGGGGCGAGGGATACGCCTCGGAAGCGGTGCTCGCACTCGCCCAATGGCTCTTCGGGGACCAGAAGTTCGAGCGCCTCGAACTGCGTACGGCCGCGGACAACACCGCCGCGCAGCAGGTCGCCCAGAAACTCGGCTGCATCAGCGAGGGCGTGCTGCGTAACGCCTGGATAGCGCGCACCCGCACCGAGGACGGCGGCTGGGCCGAGATCCGCACCGACCTGCTCGTATGGAGCCTCCTGCCCGAGGACCTCGAAGGCATCCCGGAAGAACTCGCCGACGCCGGCGGCTACGCCTCGTACCCGGACTGGCTCCACTCCCGCTGAACTCCCGCCGGCCCGGCCCCGAGCCCTCCGGGCCGGATCGGTACGGCCCGCTCTCCACCCTGCCCGTGGCGGCCCGGCAGGGATTCCACGCGACCGCCTGCGGCCGGCCTGTCACCGGCCCGCCCTCCGGCGCCGGCCGAGTGCCCCGCCTCCCGGGCCCCGGTCCATGACTCCGCATGTCAGGAACCGTACGCACCCGGGGGCCGGTGAACCTCCCCGCGGAGGTAGGCTCGATGAGCCCCGACCTGCGACATGCCCAGGAGAGACGCACCGATGGCCGACCGCGTCACCGTGATCGGGTGGGACGGTTCGCCGCTGTCCGGCGCCGCCCGCTCCGCCCTCGGCGCGGCCACGCTCGTCGCCGGGGCCGCGCACCACCTGCAGCTGCCCGAAGTGCCGCGGGGCGCCGAGCACGTGAGGCTCGGCAGCGTCTCGCTGGCCGCCCGGCGCATCGCCCGGCACCGTGGTACGGCAGTGGTCTTCGCCGACGGCGATCCCGGCTTCTTCGGCGTCGTACGCGCCCTGCGCGCCCCGGAGCACGGGCTCGAGGTCGAGGTCGTCCCCGCCGTGTCCGCTCTCGCCGCTGCATTCGCCCGCGCCGGAATGCCGTGGGACGACGCACAGTTGGTCGTCGCGAACTCCCGCACGCTGCGCCGCGCGGTCAACGTCTGCCGCGCCCACACGAAGGTCGGCGTCCTCACCTCTCCCGGCGCCGGACCGGCCGAACTGGCCCTGCTGCTGGGCCCCGTGCACCGTACGTTCGTCATCTGCGAGGCGCTGGGCACGTCCAGCGAAGAGGTCACCGTTCTCACCTCGGAGAAGGTCGCCGACCACACCTGGCGGGACCCCAACGTGGTGATCGTGGTGGGAGGTTCGCAGCGAGGCGCGCAGCAGCCGGGCGCAACGGGCCCCCGGTCCGGGGAAGCCGGAGGACACGGCGCGGGTGCCGCAGGGCCCGGCCAGGCCAACCTGGGCCACCAGGGCGGTGGCTGGCTCGCCGCCCAGTCGCCCGGCTACCCGCCCCCGGTGCGCGGGTGGGCTCTGCCGCACGCCTGGTACGCGGCGGAGGAGCCCGGCGCCGGTCGCGTACCGCCGCCGCGGGCGGGCGAGTCGGCGCAGCTGCGCGCCGGGCAGCTGGCCCGGCTGGGACCCCGGATCGGGGACCTCGTGTGGGACATCGGCTCCGGCAGCGGCGCACTGGCCGTCGAGGCCGCGCGGTTCGGTGCTGCCGTCATCGCGGTCGACCACGATCCGGACGCGTGTGCCCGTACGGCAGCCGCCGCCTGGCGGTTCGGGGTGCAGCTGGACATCGTGCAGGGCGCCGCGCCGCAGATTCTGGAGGACCTGCCCGAACCGGACGTGGTGCGGGTGGGCGGGGGCGGTGTCCGAACGGTCACGGCCGTCGTCGAACGCCGTCCGGGCCGCATCGTCGCGCATGCCGTGACGCGGGACGAGGCCGAAGCGATCGGAAGGGCGCTCGCCGAGGGTGGTTACGCCGTCGAGTGCGCCCTGCTCCAGTCCGTCCAACTCGACACGGACGAGTGGGTGGAGAGTGAACGAGCTGTCGTTTTCCTGCTGGCCGGTGTCCGTAACTGAAGCACTGTGCCCGGACGGTGACGAACCCCGACGAAGTGCTGTTTCTCACCCTCCCGTGGCCGGAGGTCTGCCTCGCCACGGGTAGGCTGACGGATCGTTGTGCCGCTGTGCGGTGTTGATGGTTCGTCCGTCAATGTCCGGATGGCGCGTAGGCGGGGAATCGTGCCGCACCGTGCGGATGCTCGTTCTCCGTCTGCGGGGGCCCGGCGGCCGTTCGCAGGGTTGGAAGAAGCACTACCGATGGGCGAGGGGTACGCATGACTGACACCGGCCAGATCCCGGGTGAGGGGCAGCCGGAGAATGCAGGCGCTCAGCCGGAGGTCCAGCAGCCGGGAACGCCGGCCGCGGACTCCTACCCCTACGCGGGGCCGGCCGACGCCGCGGTCGGCGCACCCGCCCCCGGGGCGGAGGGGGACCTGCTGCTCCCGGGCTCGCACGGTGCCTGGAACGAGGCGCAGCCGGGCGCGGGCATGCACGAGGTGTACGGCCAGGAGGTCTACGCCCAGCACGACGCGTACCCGCAGCACGACGCCTACGGCAACCCCGTCGCGTACGGCAGGCACGCAGCCGCCCCGCAGTCCGGTGATCAGCCGCAGGAGCAGATGCCGCCCGTACCCGGACCGCACGAGAGGGAGGGCCGCGACTCGGGCTCCTTCGACTACGGCGCCGTACGGGCCTCCCTCGACGGCCAGGAGAGCCCGCAGGGCACGGCGAAGACGGCGGCACCGGAGCCCGCCGCACCCAACCCGCCCCGGCGCCCCCTCCACATGGGGCCGCCGGAGCCGGAGCAGTCCGGGGCGGTGCTTCCGCTCTCCGACAGGGGCCCCGGCAACCCCGCGCCTGGGCCGGGGCAGAAGTCGGCACCGGTGCCCGGCGCCGTCACTGCCGCCCCGCAGCGCCCGGCGACGGCGCAGGCGGTGCAGCAGGCCGAGAACACGGTGCCGCAGGGTGAGTTCGGGTCCGAGCAGGGTCCTGCCACAGGCGGCCCGGAGTACTACGAGTTCGCCCATCAGGACCCGGAGACCCTGCCGGGCCCCCAGCTCGGTGCGCTGCCGCCGCACGACGGGCAGTGGGACTACCAGGGGCTGAGCGCCGAAGCGGCCGCAGCGGGCCACATGGCGCAGGACGCCGCGTATCTCGCCGATGGTCCCCGACTCGCGTCTCCCGGTGCTGAGATGACGGGACAGCAGGACGACCCTGCGCAGCCGGTCGAGCCGGTCGAGCCGGTCGAGCCGGTCGCGGACCCGGCAGCCGCAATGTCCGGGGACGCCCAGGAGCAGCAGGTGCCGGAGCAGCAGGGACCGTACGAGCAACAGGCCGCGGCGGAGCACGCACCGGATGCCGCGACAGCCGAGGGAGCGACTCCTCCGGAGCCGCAGCCGGCACCGGAGGACACCGCCGGCGAGGGGAAGCGGCGCCGGGCGGGCGGTGAGCCCGAGCCGGAGAGTACGGGCAACACCTGGGTCTCCTCGCCCGGTTCGACGGCGGTGGAGGCGATCGAGCCGCAGACACCGCAGGCTGCCGAGACCGGTCCGGTGCCGGGTGGCGAAGCCCAGGCCGACGCCCCCGTACAGGCGGAGGAGCAGGGGGACGGCGGCGCCGGGACGGCAGAAGCCGGCACGGGGGACCTGCAGACCGACGTCACCGCCCAGCCGGCGCCGATCCCCTCCCCGGCACAGGAGCAGGGGGACGGCGGACAGGAGAGCGGCACGGCGGCGAGCCCCCAGGACGGTGCGGCGGAGCCGGGCGCCGGCCAGGAATCCGCCGGCGGCGAAGCGGCTGTCGCCGGGATTCCCGCTCAGCAGCAGGCGGAGCACCCCGAGTCCATGGCCGCCGACAACCGGTCCGGACAGTCCGGCCAGGTTTCCGGCGGCGGAGAAGGCGCAGCCGGGGCCGAAACCGGCGGGAACGAGGCTGCCGGGATGGTCCCCAGGCAAGGACAGCATGCGGCGCCCGAGCCCGCGCCCGCGCCGGAGGCGGCGGCAGGCGACGCCCGGACCGCGGCGGCGGCCGCGGCGGACGGTACCGGCAACGCCGGGGGAGCGGAGGGCGGTCCGGAGCAGGACGCGTCCGCGGCCGGCACCGAGGCAGAGGCGGCGAACAGCACCGGGACGGACACCCAGGCCGACGGCGGCCCCGCGGCCGAAGAGGCGGACGCGGCCGACGAGTCCGCGTCCGAGTCCGCGTCCGATTCCGATTCCGAGGCCGGGTCGGCTGCCGAGCCCGAGGCCGAGGCCACTGCTGAGCCGGTCGGGCCCCCGGCACCCGGCTTCGCCGACGACGAGCGCGAAGCCGTGCACCGTCTCATGCGTGAACGCCGAGACATCCGCAACGGCTTCCGTCCCGACCCGATCCCGCACGAGGTGCTGCTGCGCGTCCTCGAGGCGGCCCATACGGCGCCCAGCGTGGGCCACTCCCAGCCGTGGGACTTCGTCGTCATCCGCTCCGAGGAGACCCGCCGCGCCATGCACGAGTTGGCCGAGCGCCAGCGTGAGGCGTACGCCAAGTCCCTGCCCAAGGGCCGCGCGAAGCAGTTCAAGGAACTGAAGATCGAGGCGATCCTCGAGACACCCGTCAACATCGTCGTCACCGCGGATTCCACCCGCGGCGGGCGTCACACCCTGGGCCGCCACACCCAGCCCCAGATGGCCCCGTACTCCTCCGCCCTCGCCGTGGAGAACCTGTGGCTCGCCGCCCGCGCCGAGGGCCTCGGGGTCGGCTGGGTCAGCTTCTTCGACGAGCGCGAGATGGTCCGCGCCCTCGAACTGCCCGAGCATCTGGAGGTCGTGGCCTACCTGTGCGTCGGGTACGTCGACGAGTTCCCGCCCGAGCCCGAGCTGGCCCAGGCGGGCTGGTCCAAGCGCCGCCCCTTGTCGTGGGTGGTGCACGAGGAGTCCTACGGGCGCCGGGTCCTGCCCGGGGCCGAGCCGCAGGATCTGCTGTCCGACACCGTCGCCGCGATCCGTCCGCTGGACGCCAAGGCGCTCGGCGAGGCGTGGGAGCGGCAGAAGCGCATGACGAAGCCCG
This sequence comes from Streptomyces ovatisporus, assembly GCF_042653885.1. Lineage (NCBI taxonomy): Bacteria > Bacillati > Actinomycetota > Actinomycetes > Kitasatosporales > Streptomycetaceae > Streptomyces > Streptomyces ovatisporus. The sequence goes on along the minus strand of NZ_JBHSFH010000013.1, from coordinate 88,244 downwards.
CCGGTGCGCTCGGCATGCTGGAGATCATCTCCGCGCAGTTGTGCGGCCTCTCTCGTCAGTGCCCTCCTCCGCTGCCGGAACCCGCCGCCGTCGCGATCTTCGCGGGGGACCACGGCGTGCACGCCCAGGGCGTGACTCCGTGGCCGCAGGAGGTGACGGGCCAGATGGTCGCCAACTTCCTCGGCGGGGGAGCCGTCTGCAACGCCTTCGCCAACCAGGTCGGTGCCGAGGTCTGCGTCGTCGACGTCGGGGTCGTGGCCGAACTCCCGGCGACGCCCGGCCTGTTGCCCCGCAAGGTCCGGGCCGGAACGGCCGACATGACGCAGGGTCCCGCGCTCACCCGCGAAGAGGCGCTGAGCGCGGTCGAGGTGGGCATCGAGACCGCCAGGGACCTCGTGGCGGCGGGCAACAAGGCGCTGCTCACGGGCGAGATGGGCATCGCCAACACCACTGTCTCGGCGGCGCTGATCTCGGTCTGCACGGGCGTCGACCCCGCCGAGGTCACGGGACGCGGCACCGGCATCAACGACGAGACGCACGCCCGCAAGGTCGACGTCGTGCGCCGGGCCCTGGAGCTGCACCAGCCCGATCCCGCCGATCCGCTCGGTCTGCTGGCCGCGATCGGCGGCCTGGAGCATGCGGCGCTGGTCGGCCTGATCCTCGGTGCGGCTTCGCTGCGTACGCCCGTGATCCTGGACGGCGTCAGCGCCGGTGCCGCCGCGCTCGTGGCCCGCTGCGTCGCGCCCGAGTCGCTGGCCGCGTGCATCGCCGGGCACCGCAGTTCGGAGCCGGGGCACGTGGCGGCCCTCACCAAGCTCGGCCTGCGCCCCCTGGTGGACCTGGATCTGCGGCTCGGGGAGGGCACCGGTGCGCTGCTCTCACTCCCGCTGGTGCAGAGCGCGGCACGCGCCATGCACGAAGTCGCGACCTTCGACTCGGCGGGAGTGACGGGCAAGAGCTGACGGGACCGGCCGTACCGCACGCGGCGGCCGGTCGCCCGCCGGCCGCATCGTGATCTGCGGAACTGCGGCCCCACCGCATCCCGCCATAGGCTGTACGGGTGTACGGGGTCGGAAGCTCCCGTACACCGACCGCCCCGGGCGGCGCACCCGTACCGCCGCCGTACCGTTACGCCCTCGCACCCGCTCACCGCCGTCCGTACGCACCTCGACGCACCTCACGCCGCTCCAGCGCCGCAGCGGCCCACTCCGCAAGCAAGGAGCCGCACGCGCCATGTCCGAGTCCCCGACCGGGCCCGCCTCCCACGCCCCGGCGCAAGCCGGGACCGACCACCCCGCGTACCCCGTCGGCCTGCGCCTCTCCGGGCGGCGGGTCGTGATCGTGGGCGGCGGGAGCGTCGCACAGCGCCGGCTGCCCGCACTGCTGGCCGCGGGCGCCGACGTGGTGGTGATCTCTCCGTCGGTCACGCCCTCCGTCGAGGCCATGGCGGACGCGGGCGAGGTGGCCTGGGAGCGCCGCCCGTACGCGCCGGGCGACCTGGCCGAGGCGTGGTACGCGCTGGTCGCCACCGACGACCCGGCGACCAACACGGCGGCGTCCGCCGAGGCCGAGGAACGCCGCGTCTGGTGCGTACGGAGCGACGAGGCCGCCGCGGCGACCGCATGGACACCGGCGACGGGACACAGCGAGGGCGTCACGGTCGCCGTACTCACCGGGAACGATCCGCGCCGCTCCGCCGCCGTGCGCGACGCCGTCGTCGAGGGCCTCCACGACGGCACTCTCAGCGCCCCGCGCCACAGGGCACGCCATGCGGGAGTGGCACTCGTCGGAGGCGGTCCGGGCGATCCCGACCTGATCACCGTGCGGGGCCGCAGGCTGCTCGCGGAGGCGGACGTGGTCGTCGCCGACCGCCTCGGACCGCGCGACCTCCTCGCCGAACTGCCCCCGCACGTCGAGGTGATCGACGCCGCCAAGATCCCCTACGGCCGGGCCATGGCGCAGGAGGTCATCAACGACACCCTGATCGAGCACGCCAAGGCCGGCCGGTTCGTCGTACGTCTCAAGGGCGGCGACCCCTTCGTCTTCGGACGCGGCATGGAGGAGGCCGAGCAGCTGGCCGAGGCCGGCATCCCCGTCACCGTCGTGCCCGGCATCACGAGCGCCGTGAGTGTTCCGGCCGCCGTGGGCATCCCCGTCACACACCGCGGTGTCGCCCACGAGTTCACCGTCCTCAGCGGTCACGTCGCGCCCGACGACCCGAGTTCGCTCATCGACTGGGAGGCGCTCGCCCGTCTCGGCGGCACCCTGGTACTGCTCATGGCCGTGGAGCGGATCGGCGCCATCGCGGAGACGCTGGTACGGCACGGCAGGGACGCGGCCACGCCGGTCGCCGTCGTGCAGGAGGGGACGATGGCGGGGGAGCGCCGCGTGGACGCCACCCTGGCGACCGTGGCGGAGCGTGCCGCCGCCGAAGCCGTGCGTCCGCCGGCGGTCGTCGTCATCGGCGACGTGGTCTCCCTCGGCACGCACGTGCGTCCCTGACCCCGACCCTGACACCGACTCCGACCACGACTCCGATACGGGTGCCACGTCGCGCACGCGGCCCGTTCCGGAAGACACGCACCACGACCACAACCGGAAGCAGCAGTGGCCCGATTCATCACGGTCGACGACCCCCGTCACCCTTCGCTCGCCGACTTCACCGGCCTCACCGACGTCGAGCTCCGCCGCCGCCGCGAGCCCGCCGAGGGGCTGTTCATCGCCGAGGGTGAGAAGGTCATCCGCCGTGCCCTGCAGGCCGGTTACCCGATGCGCTCCATGCTGCTGTCCGCCAAGTGGGCAGAGCAGATGAGGGACGTCCTCGACACCGTGGACGCTCCCGCGTACGTGGTGGCCCCCGAACTGGCGGAGGAGGTCACCGGTTACCACGTGCACCGGGGCGCGCTCGCCTCGATGGGACGCAAGGCCCTCCCCGGTCCGCTGACGCTGCTGGCCTCCGCGCGCCGCGTGGCCGTCATGGAAGCGGTCAACGACCACACCAACATCGGCGCGATCTTCCGCAGCGCCGCCGCCCTCGGCATGGACGGGGTGCTCCTCTCACCGTCCTGCGCGGACCCGCTCTACCGCCGTTCCGTGAAGGTCTCCATGGGGGCGGTCTTCTCCGTTCCCTATGCGCGGCTGGGCAGTTGGCCCCATGACCTGCAATCCGTGCGGGAAGCGGGCTTCGTGCTGCTGGCCCTCACCCCCGAAGAGCATGCGGTGCCCCTGGACGAGGTGACGGCACGGCGTCCGGACCGTGTGGCCCTGATGCTCGGCGCGGAAGGCGAGGGCCTGTCCCGCCGTGCACTCGAGGCGGCCGACGAACGCGTCCGCATCCCGATGGCGCACGGTGTGGACTCGCTGAACGTGGGCGCCGCCGCGGCAGTCGCCTTCTACGCGGTGACCAGGGAGTGAACGCGCCCGGGGCTCCCGGGGAGGGGGCCGGGTGACGGACCGGACGGGCGCGCCGGTGACGTCGACGTCTCCCTGACGGCCGGGCATGCGCGGCGCCGCCGGAGACGGACCCCGGCGTGTGGAAGGGGTGCCCTGGGGAACGGGCGCTCAGGGCTGCCGCGCGGCTCCGTCCGCATGCGGACGCTCCGGCACCTGCACCACCGGTACGGAACGCTGCGGTGCGGATCCCGCATCGCCGTCGGGGCCCTGACATCCCTGCGCCGTCGCGATGCCGAGCGCGACCAGCACCGTCACCGTCACGAAGACCACGAGCCGCTGCCGCAGCAGCCGCCGGTTCGTCGCCGGGGTGCGCCGGGGGCCGGTCGCGGGCCTCCGCGCCCGACCACCGCGCGTGGCAGGCCGGTTGGCGCCACCGCGGGTTGCGGTCCTCGGTGCGCTGCGGCCCGTGCCCGTGCCAGTGCGCTCGCCGGTCCGGGGCGTCGACCCGCGTGGTGCTCCAGGTTCCGAGCCGTGCCCCGTTCCCGCCCCGTGCTGGGTGCCGCTCACGGCAGTGTGACCGCGGTCGCTGCGCTCCCGGTTGCGTTCCGGGCCGCGCCTGTCGGGACGCTGACGGGACGGATGCTCGTCGGTGCGGCGTCCACGGGAACGCTCAGCCGGCGTCCTGCCCCGCGGCCCGCCCGCGCCTCCCCGTACACCCGGCGCACGCGACGAACCGGACGGCAGGCCGGACCGGTTGAGACCGTGGGCCCCCGCATCGGTGGTCCGGGCGGCTCCCTGCGGTCCGCCGCCCCCGGCCGCACCGTCGCCCGCCGGGCGGCCGTCGCCGGTGGTCCCCGGCCCGTGGAGGCCGCCGACGCCCTCGGAGAGGCCGCGTGCCTCCCGCGCCGCGATCTCCTTGAGGCGCAGCGACAGCTGAAGGGGGCTCGGACGCTCCTCCGGGGCCTTGACCAGACACGCCTGGATCAGCGGTGCGAGCGCGGCGTGTACGTGTTCCAGCTGAGGCTCCTCGTGCACCACCCGATAGAGCATCACCTCCGAACTGCCCTGCCCGAAGGGCGAGTCGGCCGTCGCCGCGTACGCGAGCGTCGCCCCGAGAGCGAACACGTCCGTAGCCGGGGTGACCAGCGCGCCCCTCACCTGCTCCGGGGCGAGGAAGCCGGGCGATCCGACAGCCGTGCCCACGTGCGTGAGCGTGCTCGCGCCCGTCGCCCAGGCGATGCCGAAGTCGATGATGCGCGGGCCCTTGGGGGAGAGCAGGATGTTCGAGGGCTTCAGATCGCGGTGCACGACCCCCGCTTCGTGAACGGCCACGAGACCTTCCGCCAACGACGCCCCGATGGAGGCGACTTGACTGGGCGGCAGCGAACCGTGCTCGTTGACCTTGTCGTGCAGCGAGGGCCCGGGCACGTACTGGGTGGCGAACCACGGGCGGTCGGCGTCCAGGTCGGCCGCCACGAGCCGCGCGGTGCAGCCGCCGCGGATGCGCCGGGCGGCAGAGACCTCCCGCGCGAAGCGTGAGCGGAACTCCTGGTCCTCGGCCAGATCCGGACGGATGACCTTCAGCGCGACCCGCTGCCCGCGACGGTCGGACCCGAGGTAGACGACGCCCATGCCGCCGGCCCCCAGCCGCCGGTGAAGCTTGAACGTACCGACGACTCGCGGGTCCTCGCGTCGGAGCCGCATCATCGCCATCTCGTTCCCCTGCCTCCGGTGGGAAGGCCCGTCCCCTGCCCACGGGGGAGGCCACTTCATCCGTAACCCGGTTACGTGCGTCTGACGAGCACAGCTTACGGACTGCCGCGACCTGGCGACGACAGGCCGCGCACGCGGCGCAGCAGGGATTGCCGGGCGCGGTGGCCGGATCGCCCCGCTCGCTCCCAACTCGACGCCCGACGCAGGTGTGCCGCTCGCGCCGGTGGGCAACACCCCGTTCACACAACCGAATTGACGGGACGGCACATGACTCGGTCCATCCGGCGGCCGGGGCGGTCGGCATCCCGGTCCCGGCCCGGGACGACCGCGTGCGACGGGCCCGTGCGACACCTTCCACGCGGACGGAGAGGAGCCCGAGGTGAGGGATGTCACCGGCGTATCACCCGGAAACCGCCCGGGTGTTGGGCGCAGCCGCCCCCGGACCGCGGCCGGGTCGTGTCCCGGCGGGCGGATGCCGGGACGAGGCCGCGGTCAGGCCACAGCCGGCGACCCCCGTACCGACCCCTCCGGGAAGACCCCGGTACCGGGACGCACGCCTCCACCCTGGGGAGTATCCGGCGGCCTCCGCCGTCATCCTGCGGGAGGCCCCGCAGCCGATACGCGGGCATGACGCCCGGCGGTACCGCACACACCTAGTCTTGTGGCAAGCGGCGGGCGCTGCACTCGTCCCCCGAGGTCAAACGCCCGCCGCCCCTGGATTCGACAGGAGCTGACCATGGCGCACACAGCAGGGCGCACGGCAAGCCGCACGCGGGAGCGGCTGGCGGCCGTCGCCGACATCGGCACCCGGCCGAGTGGCCGCAGGCATCCGCTTGTGGCGGCTGCCATGGTTCTGCCCCTGGCCATCATCCTCGCGATCGTCTTCGGGGCGGTCCAGGCGGTGGTCACACAGGCGTCGTCCGTGGCCGGAATGCTGGGGCACTGAAGCAGTGCCCCAGGCTCGGGAGAGCGGCCCGAGTCGGGGATACCCGGCCGTCAGCCCCGTGGGGACGGGGGTGCGGCGGACGGCATTGAGGTCCGGGCAGCTGGGGAGCTGCCCGGACCTCACGTTCCGGTACCCGGCCGGTGAACGTCACCCGACGGCCCGTCAGCGGCCGTGCGGCTTCCGCGGTACTACCCTCGCCCTGTGATGACTCCGCAGATCGCCGGCAGCCGGTACGTCAGCCTCACCACCTTCAAGCGCGACGGCACCGCCGTGCCGACGCCCGTATGGGCCGTCGAGGACGAGGGGGAGCTGCTCGTGTGGACCAGGGACGACAGCGGCAAGGTCAAACGCATCCGCAACAGCGGACGCGTCACCGTCACGCCCTGCGACGTGCGGGGCCGTACCGAGGAGGACGCGCCCACGGCGGAGGGCAGCGCGAGGCTGATGACCGAGCCGGACGGGCTGAAGCGGGTGCGCAGGGCGATGGCACGGAAGTACGGCTGGCAGTTCCGCGTCACCGACACCGGTGGCGCCCTCTTCAGGCTGGGGAAGCGTCCGCACGTCGGGATCGCCGTCACCCTGTGATCCCCGGGAGCGGCCTGCTGCTCTCCCCGCCCGCGCCGCAACGTCTCCCGGCAATTCCGGGCACTTCCCGGCGCGCAGGCGCAGCCCGTCGCGTACTCCCCGGGAGGTAGCGGGAGCCCCGCCGGCCGTACGACGACGGGGCCGCCCCACCGGGGCGACTCTCGGAAGCGAAGCACTGAACACCCTTCGCAACCGAGGAGTTGGCCGACATGTTCGACTTGGCGCAATGGCACGGCGGCGCGGGCCCCGGCCCGTGGATTCTGCTCTTCCCCCTGATCTGGACCACCGTCATCGCCGGGGCGGTCGTCCTGCTGCGGCGCGCCGTCCGGCGGGGGCGGCGCGGCCCGTGGCACGGCGGCGGTCCTGCCGCGGCAGCGGCCGCGCACCGCGAGAACGCCCCCGTGGACCTGCTGGGGCGGCGCTTCGCCTCCGGCGAGATCGACGAGGACGAGTACTGGCGACGCCTGTCCGTCCTGCAGGAGGGCGGCCGGCCGTAAGAGGACGGTCCGGCATGGGGTACCGCTGCACACGCCGGGGTCCGGTGGCGGCCTGGGGCTGCGAGAAGCGGAACCGGGGGCGCAGCAACGGAGCCGGAGCCGGGGGCGGGCGGTCGTCCGGCCGCCCGCAGCGGCTTCAGGCGTGAGCTGTGCGTGGCTGCCGTGCTTCGGGTGCGGCGGCCACCGTCACCCGAACGGGCTTCCGTCCTCTCCGGGCGTCCCGGGCACGGGGCCGGCGGCGGCGAGGGAGGGGAGCGCGGGCCCGGTTCCGGTCAGGGCCGCGCACTGCAGCGGCGTACCGAGGACGACGGGGAGCGTGAACCAGACGACTTTTCCCGAACCGTCGTGCTGTGCCCGCATGCCCCAGCTGTCGCTGACGGCTGCGATGAGGGCGAGTCCCCGCCCGCTGGTCGCCGTCGACTGCGCGGCGCGCAGGCGGGGCAGCCGGGGATCGTGGTCCCGCACGGAGACGGTCAGCCGGTCCCTGAGAAAGACGAGTTCGACAGTGCAGTGCTTGTCCGGTCCGGTGTGCCGGTGGACGTTCGTGAGCAGCTCGGTGACGCCGAGAGCGGCGGCGTCGATCAGCGGGTCCAGTCGCCAGTGGTGCAGCTGCGCGGTGACGATGCGGCGCACCTGTCCGATGCGTGAAGGCAGAGCGTTGAACTCGACCGCGCAGTGAGTGCGCGACCGTGCTGCGGCCCGGCCCGTCATGTCGGCCGCTCCCACCCCGGGGACAGGCCGGCGCATTGCGAGATGCATGTGAGGAAGGACACAGCCACAGGATGGGCCGGTGCAGCAGTGCCCGCAACGCGGACGGGGCACTGACGGGTTACGCCACGGCGCGCACGGACCGCGCGGACGCCTCCGAAGCGCACCACGCACAACTGCACCTCAACCGCACTGCAACCGCAGGAACCGGTGCCGGGCCTCCGCGCCAGGTACCGCTCGGCCCGCCCCCGCCCGCCGTCTCAGGTCCCGAGCACGCCCCGCTCGGCGGCCGCCTTGGCGCGGGCCGTACGGACGGCGCTGAGCAGCCCCGCCCGCCGGCCGAGGCCGAGCTGGAGCACGTAGCGCGTGCCGCCCATCGTCGCCAGCGCACTGTCCGGCATCCCGTAGCCGCTGATGCGCACCTTGTCGAGAGGAGCGCTGTCGATCTCGCTGCCGTAGCTGGTCATGAGCACCAGCTGGCCGTCCCGTACCTGGACGTGCCCCGCCCGGGTGAGTGAGCGCAGCATCCGCCGTATCCGAACCCCGCCCGCGTCGTACTCCGGCTCCGCCACCGTTACCTCCCACCAGTCCACAGCGGCATGGGTTCCCCGGCCTGCCGCCATATACCCTCTGTGAAGTGTGCACGCAAGCTGCGTGCTCCACCAGAGGGCCCTCCTATGATCGGCCTGTGAGCACCACCGATCCGCCTCCCGCCCCCGGAGACGAGCAAGCCGGCACAGAACGGACGGCCTCCGCGTCCGTCGCCGCGGCCGCCGCCACCCTCGACGTCGACCGCAGCGACGCGGACTACCGCGCCTGGCTGAAAGAAGCCGTCCGCCGGGTGCAGGCCGACAACAACCGCAGTGCCGACACGCATCTGCTCGCCTTCCCGCTGCCCGAGGCGTGGGGCGTCGACCTGTACCTCAAGGACGAGTCGACCCATCCCACCGGCAGCCTCAAGCACCGGCTTGCGCGCTCCCTGTTCCTCTACGGGCTCTGCAACGGCTGGATCCGGCCAGGCAGGCCGGTCATCGAGGCGTCCTCCGGCTCCACCGCGGTCAGCGAGGCGTACTTCGCGAAGCTGATCGGGGTCCCCTTCATCGCGGTGATGCCGCGCACGACGAGCCGCGAGAAGACACGGCTGATCGAGTTCCATGGCGGGCAGTGCCATCTCGTCCGGGACGCGCGGACGGTGTACGAGGTCTCTGCCGCCCTCGCGGTGGAGACCGGCGGCCACTACATGGACCAGTTCACCTACGCCGAGCGGGCGACCGACTGGCGGGGCAACAACAACATCGCCGAGTCGATCTACGAGCAGATGAAGCTCGAACGGTTCCCGGAACCCGCATGGATCGTCGCCACCGCGGGGACCGGCGGCACCTCCGCGACCGTCGCCCGCTACGTGCGCTACATGCAGTACGACACCCGCGTGTGCGTCCCCGACCCGGAGAACTCCTGCTTCTTCGACGGATGGCTCGGCGGCGACAACGAGGCTGTCAGTGACAGCAGTTCACGCATCGAGGGAATCGGGCGGCCCCGGATGGAGCCGAGCTTCCTCACCAGCGCCGTCGACCGGATGATGAAGGTACCGGACGCCGCCAGCGTCGCGGCCGTACGGGCGCTGGAGCGGGCCACCGGCCGCCGGGCCGGAGGATCCACTGGCACAGGGCTGTGGAGTGCGCTGAAGATCGTCGCGGAGATGACCGGACGGGGCGGGACGGGCAGCGTGGTCACGCTGATCTGCGACCCCGGAGAGCGCTACCTGGACAAGTACTACTCGGACGCGTGGCTGAGGGAACAGGGGCTCGACATCGCTCCGTACACCGCGACGATCGAGACGTTCCTGGCCACCGGCCGCTGGCCCGCCGAACGGCCCCGGGACGCTGCGGACGCACCCTAGGCTAGGAGCCCGGGCCGCGCTGCTTCCGTACGGGGACGCGGTCGAGCACGATGCCGAAGTGCTCGCGGTAGGCGGACCGCACGGCGTCACCGGCGAGTTCCTCCTCGTGCCGTCCGGCTGCGCCGGTGACCGTCAGGGTGCTGCCGCTCAACGTGATCCGGCCGTCCCCGGTCAGGCGGGAGCACACCGTCGACTGTGTGAAGTGGGACTTGGGCGAGGTGCGGTGCCACCAGCAGCCGAGCTCGAAGTCGGCGAGCGTGCGCGGACGTTGCTCGATCCGGTACTGCGGGACGCCGTCCCGGTGCACGTCCAGGTCGCCCTGCGGGGTTTCCTCGATACGGAACAGGCCGCCGGGGTCCACCTGTTCGTCCCGTGAGTCCAGGCGCAGCGGATACTCGCTGTGCCGCCCGAACCCGACGTCCACCAGCCAGGGCTGCGGCGTCTCCACGCGCAGCGCGAGGTGGTCGAAGAGCGGCCCCGGTCCATCGGCGCCGAAGACCCGCGCCGCCAGGAGCGTCACGGGGAAGCCCAGCGTGCTGAGCAACGCGGCGAACGCGCCGTTGAGTTCGTAGCAGAAACCCCCGCGACGGCTCTCGGTGATCTTGTCCGTGAGTGCCTCCGGCTCCAGCACGATGTCCTCGCCCAGATGCACGCTCAGATTCTCGAACGGAACGGTGAGCAGATGCTGCCTGTGCAGACGGCGCAGTGTCTCCGCGTCCGGTCGTTCCGGGCTGCACACGCCGAGGCGGGCGAGGTAGGCCCCGCTGCGCGACGAGTCGATCCGAAGGCCGTTCATGGCCTCTGTTATCCCAGCTCCCGGGCGGCTGTGCATCCGGCCGGCGGACTACGTCCGGCGGAGGAGGGGCCCTGGGGCTGCCGGGGTACCCGTACGCCCTGTCGGGGGGAGGGAGCTTCAGTCCCCTGTCCGCCGCTGCTCTTCGCGCTCCTGGGCGCCCTCGTCCTCACCCGCGACGACGAGTTCCGGCAGATGGTCCTGGATCTCCGCGCGGGCCCCGTCCGGCAGGCCGCCGTCCGTCACCAGAGTGTCGACGTCCCGGAGCGTGGCGAACGAACTCAGGCCCACCGTCCCCCATTTGGTGTGGTCCGCGACCACGACGACGCGGCGCGCGGCGCCGACGAAACGCCGGTTCGTCTCCGCCTCCGCCAAGTTGGGGGTCGAGAGCCCGGCCTCCACCGATATGCCGTGCACACCGAGGAAGAGCACATCGAAGTGGAGCGAACGGATGGCGGCATCCGCGACCGGTCCCACCAGCGAGTCCGAGGGCGTCCGCATCCCGCCCGTCAGCACCACCGTCGCCGCACCCGGACGGGGTGAGCGCGCACCGCCCGGGCCGCGGTGCGCGGTGTGGAAGACGTCCGCCACGCGTACGGAGTTGGTGACCACGGTCAGATCGGGAACCTCCACGAGCTGCTGCGCCAGCGCGTACGTCGTCGTGCCGCCGGAGAGCGCGATCGCGCTGCCGGGCTGCGCCATCACGGCCGCCGCACGCGCGATCTCCGTCTTCGCCGACGTCTCCAGGGACGACTTGGCCTCGAACCCGGGCTCGTGGGTGCTGGCGTCCGCGAGAGGCACCGCGCCGCCGTGCACCTTCTCCAGGGCGCCCTGGCGGGCGAGGGTGTCGAGATCGCGGCGGACCGTCATGTCCGAGACCATCAGCTTCCGGGTCAGCTCGTTGACCCGGGCGCCGCCGTGCCGCCGGACCTCCTCGAGGATCAGCGCCCGCCGCTGCTCCGCCAGCAGGTTGTGGTTGTCGCCCACCGCGCTTTCCGTCCCTTCCTCCGCCGCACGCCCCGCGCGGACATCCTCCCATGTGGTGAAAGCCCCGGCGCACGTCACGATTTCGCGTGGCTTCTCCGTGGAGAGGCTGCGGGCGTCCTCCCCCGGGCAGGATGCTGAGGCGATCGCGACCGTACCGACGACCTCGGGGGAGCAGCACATTGCCGGAGCACGGGAACAGCAGCGCACTGCAGAGCGTGGCGCGAACTGCCCCGCCGGAGTCGGGAGTCGAGCCGCCGCCCGGCCTGAACCTCGAACTGCTCGTGCACGGGGTCGGCGGTACGACCCCTGAGGAGATGCTCGGCGACCCGCGCATCGAGTGCGTCACCGGCGACGCGACCGCCGCCGTGTACCGGCGCACCGACGACGTCGACGCGGAGGCCCGGCCGGAGGACTACCGCGACAAGCCCGTTCCCGAGGCCTACTCGTGGTCCAACCTCACCTCCGGCAACGGCGCCCGCGCCCTGTGGCTCATCCTGCTGCCGTTCATGGTCGCCAACCTCGCCCACTGGATGCGTCCGGCCGCACACGGGCGGCACGCCGCGGTCCGTCTGCACGGGGTGCTGGTGCGGCTCGTCGCGCTCAGCCTGACGGTGCTGCTGGTGGCGGCCGCCTGCGAGGTGGCGCTCGACCTGGTCGCCTGGCAGTGCGCCGGCTCCGCCGCCTGCGCGGACGAACGCTCCTGGCTCGGGTTCATGGCGCAGAGCCCGTCGGGGGAGGGCGGCTGGTGGAGCCAGCCCGGCCGCCGGCTCGCGCTGGCAGCGGTGGTGCCCGCCGTGCTGAACGTGCTGCTGTGGTGGCTCTCGCACCGCACGTGGGCGGCCTACGAGTCGCAGCGTCCGCTGCGCACGGAGATCACCGAGTACGACGCGGAGGCCCGGGAGCGGCCGGCGCTGTGTCTCCCGGGGTTCTGGTACGGCAAGCGCCTCGTGGCACGGCTGCGTGCGGCGCACACCGCTGCGGGGTTCCTCACGGTCGCGGCGGCACTGACCGCCGCGACGACACGCTACGACCGGAAACCCGGCGGGAGCCCGGGACTCGACGCCGTGGGCTGGCTGCTGGAGGTGCTCGTCGTCGCCTGCGCGGTGTGGGTGGTGTACGTGGTGTGCCGGCGCGGACGGAAGGAGAGCGAACCGGACGACGCGCTGGACAAGATCACCGTGCGGGCCCTGCCCGGCCTCACCGTGGCCGTCCTCGTGCTCGCCGTGGCCCACGCGGCCTGGTCACGCCCCGAGTGGATCTCCGCGGGGGGCGAGCTGCCGGGCGACGAGACCTTCGGCGTACTCGCTGTCGGGCAGGGGGTCCTGGTGGCGGCCCTGGGCGTCATCGGCCTGCTGCTGCACCGGCGGCAGCCCGTACCGCGGACGGTGCTGAAGGGGCTGGGCGCCCCGGCCGTCGCGATGCTCGCCTGTGCGCTGGGCGGGGTGATGTCGGGCGGAGTGACGCAGCGCGTCGGCGACTGGCTGGACGGTTCCGGCACGCCCGGCGCGGGTGACGGGCTCATCGAAGGGCCGCCGATCCTCCTGACCTGGCAGTCCTCGGCCATCCCGGTGCTGCTGGGCGCCGTCCTCGTGATGCTGTCGTTCTTACTGGTCCGACTGGGCCGCCGCAGCCGGGAGTTGACGGACGACGTCGAGCGCGGCTACCCCGGCTCCCTTCCCGATCCCTCCCGTTCACGCCGCATCGCCTCCGTCGTCGCACGGGCCGCGCTCACCGACTCGGCGCCCTGGACGGTCGGCGCCGTTGCTCTGATCACGCTGCTGCTCGGTGCGGCCGGCGTGCTGGGCACCTGGCTCACGCGTGAGGTGCCTGGCCGGGCGGCGGACGGGATGCCGGGCTTCGTCGACGGATTCGCCGACACCGCGCAGGCGCTGGGGTCCTGGCTCATCGGCTTCGCCTTCGTCCTGCTGGTCGCCTGGGGCCGCCGCGCCTACCGGGACCCGTCGGCACGCCGCACCATCGGCATCCTGTGGGACGTCGGCACCTTCTGGCCCCGTGCGGCACACCCCTTCGCCCCGCCCTGCTACGCCGAGCGCGCCGTGCCCGACCTGGCCTGGCGCATGGCCACCTGGACCGAACAGACCGGCGGACGGCTGGTGATCTCCGGCCACTCCCAGGGGAGCGTCCTGGCCGCGGCAGCCGTGTGGCACCTGGACCCCGGAACGCGCGGGCAGATCGCGCTGCTCACCTACGGGTCGCCCCTGGAGCGGCTCTACGGGCGCTGGTTCCCCGCCTACTTCGGGCCGCGGCAGCTGCACGACCTGCACCATCAAGTGGACTGCTGGCGCAACCTGTGGCGCCTGACCGACCCCATAGGCGGCCCTGTCGATCACGCAGGCGGCGGTGACGTACCGGGAGTGGACAGAGGACCGCTGCTGGACCCCCTCGAGTACGGCCGTACGGTCCGGCATCCGCTCCCGGCCCCGATCCTCGGGCACAGCGAGTACCAGGCTGATCCTCTGTTCGACGAGGAGCGGGACCGCCTGCTGGCGCGACTGCGCACCGGGGAGCCCGCCCCCGGATGTGCGGCCCGGACCCCCGAGGCCCAGGCGCCCGCCGGCCCCGGCGCCCTGCCGCGTCAGTCGGACGGCCTGGAGAGCAGCGGTGACCGGATGCCGCCCGGTCAGAGCGAGTCCGGCAAGTCCTCCACGTAGAGGAGCGTCAGGTCGTCGGTGTCGGGGTCGGGGAGCTGCGCCACCCGTCCCGCGTGCCGTTCGACCATCGCTTCGAATGTCTGCCGCGCGGTGCGTCCGTTGCCGAAGGTGGGGCCCTTCGGCAACGCCGTGAAGTACTTCAGCAGCGCCTCGGTGGCCCCTTGCGCGAGCTGGTATTCGTGCTCCTGCGCCTGCTGTTCGACGATGTGCAGCAGCTCTTCCGGCGCGTAGTCGCCGAAGGTGATGGTGCGTGAGAAGCGGGACGCCACACCGGGGTTGACGGCGAGGAACCGGGTCATCTCCGTGGTGTAGCCGGCCGCGATGACCACCACCTCCTCGCGGTGGTCCTCCATCAGCTTCACCAGCGTGTCGATGGCCTCCCGGCCGAAGTCACGTCCGCCGTCCTCCGGCGAGAGGGCGTACGCCTCGTCGATGAAGAGGACGCCGCCGCGTGCCCGGTCGAACGCCTCCTGGGTGCGGATCGCGGTGGAGCCGATGTGTTCGCCGACCAGGTCGACGCGGGAGACCTCCAGGAGGTGCCCGCGCTGCAGCACGCCCAGGGAATGCAGGATCTCGCCGTACAGCCGCGCGACGGTGGTCTTGCCGGTGCCGGGCGATCCGGTGAAGACCAGATGCCTGCGTACCGAGGCCGCCTTGAGTCCCGCCTTCTGCCGGCGGCGCCCCACCTCGATCATGTCGGTGAGGGCACGGACCTCCCGTTTGACGCTCTCCAGGCCCACGAGGGCGTCCAGTTCGCCCAGCACCTCCTTCGCGGGGCGGGCGGGCTCCGCGTCGTTCTGCGTGGCGTCGGTGGTGGCGCCGGTCGCCGGAGCGGCGTCGGCCTGCTGCTCGGGTGTCTGCTTCGGCGCCGTCAGCGGCGCGGTGAGCAGCCCGGCTCCCGCGGGGGACGGTTCGGCGGGGGGCGGGGTGGGGGCGGGGCTGACGGGCGCGGCGCTCTGGTCGCTCGTGCAGTCCTCGACGACGGGCCCTTCCTCGGCGAACTCGTAGCCGCCGCGCGTGCACCGCTCCGTCCGGCAGCGGCGCAGCGTCGTACGGCAGCCGTCGATGACGTGGAAGCCGTAGCCCTTGGAGCCGGTGACCCGGCAGCCGTGGAAGGTGCCGCGCCCGCCCGCGGAGACGTAGAAACCGGCCTCCTCGGGTGAAGTGACCGTGCAGCGCTCGACGTTGGGGTCGGCCCCCTTGGTGACGATGAAACCGGTGGCGACGCCGTCGACCGTGCAGTTGGCGAGGGTGCCGCCGCTGCCGTGGTCGCGGAACCAGGCACCGGTGGCCGCCTCCCGGATGCGGCAGTCGTCGAGCTGCACCGTCGCGCCGTCGCTCACCGACACCGCGGTGCCGCGCACCTGGGTCAGGTCGCTGTCGACGACGTCGGCCCGCGAGCCCCTGTCGAGGACGAAGAGGGCGTCGGGCACGGTGTGCACGCGGCAGGAGTCGAGCACGACCGTCGCGCCGTCACTGATCCACACCGCGGGGTAGTCGCCCGTACTCTCGTGGATCTCGCAGTTGTTGGCGTCGGCACGGGTGCCCGGGTCCCATACGGACAGGCCGTTGCGTCCGAAGCGCCGCACAGTGGAGCGGGTGAGGGTGAGAACCGAACGGGAGCGCAGGTCGAGGGCGTTCTCGGGGATGTCGTGGATGTCGCAGTCGGCGAGAGTGAGGACGGCGTCCGTGTCCATGGTGACGCCGTCGGCCGACGTGCGGTGCACCCGGCAGTCGGTCAGGTGGCCGGTGGCGCGTGAGACGACCTGCACGCCGGTGCCCTTGATCTCGTAGACCTCGCAGCCCACGGCCTCCGCCGCACTGCCCTCGCCGTGCAGCGAGAGCCCGGCCCCCGTGGCGTGGTGCACGCGGCAGCGCTCGAGCCTCGGATGCGCGCCGTCGCGCACGGATATGCCGGACTGGCCTGCGGAGACGACCTCGCACTCCTCGTAGACGCCGCCCGCCCCGCCCGTCACGCTGATGCCGATGCCGGCGGGGTTGTCGACGGTGCAGCGCCGCACCGTGGGGCGGGCCCCGGCCCGGACCTCGATGCCGGCTGCCGAACGCGTCATCACCCGGAGGCCGTTGAGCTCTGCGGCGCCGTCCTCGACGAGGAGGGCGGGCGACGCCGCGTCCTGCGCCTCGATCTGCAGGTCCTGCACGACGGCGGAGGACCGGACGGTCAGAGCCACCCCCTCGGCGGGGGCGATGCGAACGGAGCCGGACGCGGCGCGTTCGGGGCCGCGCAGGGTGACGGTGCGGTCGAGTACCAGGTTCTCCCGGTACGTTCCGGGGGCCACGGTCACCACATCACCGTCGGAGGCGACCTCCAGGGCGGCGGCGAGAGAGGCGTACTCTCCCGTGCGGCGCCGCCACCGCGACGTTCCGGCGTGCGTCACCTGCACCGAGCCCTGTGCCATTGACAGTTGTGCCCCAACTTCGAAGGTTTCCACTGCGCGTGGGAACGCGCACGAGAGATGCACCACCGTAGCGTGCGCGCGGAGGTGCTCACTGCACGCGTCCGCACTCCGGGCGCCGCCACCGGCGCGGGAGAGCCACGCCGGTGCGGGCTTGCACAAAGTCCGGAGCCCGCTCAGTAGTTGGAGCCCGTGCGTCCCCAGTCGGGGCCGATGCGCGCCCACTCCTCGTCCCATCGCGCGTAGCGGCGCCTCAGCAACTGCTGAACGGTCAGGCGCCGTCCGGTCTCCGCGGCGGCAGCGGCGCCGACAGCGGCGGCAAGTCCCGCGAGAGCGGCGTAGGAGGAAGCCGTGCCGGGACTCATGGGGCGCTTGACGACGCGGCCCTCCGCGTCCGTCCAGACGCGGAAGCGGTCACCGGGCTGCACATGGTGCTTCGTGGCGACAGTGCTCTTGTGACTGCTGCCGTCCGGAGCGGCCCAGTGCGCCACCACACGGTGCCGCTCGGGGCTCTGCGCGGCCGTCTCGGGATCGGTGTCCAGCGGGGCACGCGTCTGCACCGACTCAGCGGTCGCCCACACCTGGTGACGGCTGCGCTGCTGTTCCTTCGCGTTCTTCAGAAGAGCATCGTGCGCGGCGGAAGTTCCCAGCCATCCGACGGCTGGAGTGATGACGACGATCAGAACTACGGCACAGAGTGCCAGCCACGCTTCGCGGCGGTCGCTGCGGCGGCACAGCGGATTGCCGCGCCAGCGCCACAGGCCGACGATCGAGCGCATGACTTCTCACCCCCTTCTCCACGTTCGCAGGTACCTCTTGCCGGGCGGTACATGCCTGGGCCAGGCGCGAAGAGACTCAGATCACCGGAACGCGGTCAACGTTCCGGCCGGCATTCCAGCGCCCGGACCGGCGGCGCGGGGCGCCCTCCAGGGTCTCCGTGTGCCTCCCGCGTGGAGTACGGATTCTACTCCGCGGGACTGACCCCCGCCGTGACGGGGGGCACCCGGTGACATCCTCGGTACACAACTGCCGCCACAGGGTGTTTCCAGTAGCTGCGCAATGGCTTCACCCGGCACGAAGCGGCCGCGGAGGCTGCCGCCCCGGGAGACGGCCGGCGCCCCGGGGAGGGGTTCACCCGCAGGCCCCCGGCCACTTCCACTCCGCGACCTCCGGCAGGTCGATGCCGTGCTCACGGATCCAGGCGTGATGCCGGGTCCGTACGTCCGCCATCTTCTGCCGGAGGCCGGTCGCCTCCACTCCCAGACCGGGAGTGCGGTCGATGACGTCCATCACCAGCCGGTAGCGGTCCATGTCGTTGCGCACCACCATGTCGAACGGGGTCGTCGTCGCCCCCATCTCCTTGTAGCCGCGTACGTGGAGCGAGCCGTGCACGGCCCGGCGGTAGGAGAGCCGGTGCACGAGCCAGGGGTAGCCGTGGTAGGCGAAGACGACGGGCCGGTCCCGGGTGAAGACGGCGTCGAACTCGGCGTCGGACAGCCCGTGAGGATGCTCGGACCGCGGCATCAGACGGGCGATGTCGACGACGTTCACCACCCGGACCGCCAGCTGCGGCAGATGTTCGCGGAGCAGCGAGGCCGCGGCCAGCGTCTCCTGCGTGGGCACGTCCCCTGCGCATGCCAGCACCACGTCGGGTTCCCTGCCGCCCGCTTCGGTGCCCGCCCACTCCCAGACGCCCAGGCCCCGCGCGCAGTGACCGCGGGCCTCCTCCAGGTCCAGCCAGTCGAAGCACTGCTGCTTCCCGGCCACCACGACGTTCACGGTGTCGCGTGTGCGCAGCACATGATCGGCCACGCACAGGAGCGTGTTGGCGTCCGGCGGGAGGTAGACCCGTACGACCTGCGGACTCTTGTTCAGGATGTGGTCGATGAAACCGGGGTCCTGGTGGGAGAAGCCGTTGTGGTCCTGCCGCCAGGCGTGCGACGTGAGCAGGTAGTTGAGCGAGGCGAGGGGCCGCCGCCACGGCACTTCGCGCGCGCTCTGCAGCCACTTGACGTGCTGTCCGGCCATGCTGGCCACGATGTGCGCGAACGCCTCGTAGGAGGCGAACAGTCCGTGCCGTCCCGTCAGGACGTAGCCCTCCAGCCAGCCCTGGCACATGTGCTCGGAGAGCACTTCGAGTACGCGGCCGTGCGGGCCCAGGTCCTCGTCGGTGTCCAGCGTCTGCGCCTGCCAACCGCGGGGGGTGGCTGCGAAGACTCCGTCGAGGTGGTTCGAGGCGGTCTCGTCCGGGCCGACCATGCGGAAGTCGCGCCGCTCCGCGGTCGCTTCGAAGAGTTCCGTCAGCAGGCCGCCGAGCACCCGTGTCGGCTCGTGGGAGGTGCTCCCCGGCGTCTTCAGCGCGACGGCGTGCCGCTCCAGCGGGGGGAGCGGCAGATCGCGCACCAGCCGGCCGCCGTCGGCGTGCGCCACCGCACCCAGCCTCCGGTCGCCTTCGGGTACGCAGGCCAGGACGTCCGCGGCGGGCCTGCCCTGTCCGTCGAAGAGCTCCTCGGGACGGTACGAGCGCAGCCACTCCTCCAACTGCCGCAGCCGGTGGGGGTCTTCGGCGACGCCGGTCAGCGGGACCTGGTGCGAGCGCCAGGTGTCCTCGACCGGTTTGCCCCCGACGTACCGCGGGCCCGTCCAGCCCTTGGGCGTACGCAGCACCAGCACCGGCCAGCGGGGCCGGTGCTGCTCGCCGCCGCTGCCGGCGCGCGCGCGAGCCTCGCGCTGGTGGAGACCGACGCGCTCCACCGCCGTGTCGAAGGCGGCCGCCAGCGCGCGGTGCGTCTCGGCCGGGGGAGTGCCGGGGTGTGCGGTGACGTGGATCGGGTCGTGTCCGTAGCCCCGGAGCAGGGAGTCGAGTTCGTCCTCCGGGAGCCGGGCGAGCACCGTGGGGTTCGCGATCTTGTAGCCGTTGAGATGGAGGACCGGCAGCACCGCGCCGTCGTGCACGGGGTCGAGGAACTTGTTGGAGTGCCACGACGCGGCAAGGGGTGCCGTCTCGGCCTCTCCGTCGCCGATGACGGCGCACACCAGCAGGCCGGGGTTGTCGAACGCCGCACCGTAGGCGTGTGCCAGCGCGTACCCCAGTTCCCCGCCCTCCTGGATCGAACCGGGCACGTCCGGAGCGGTGTGGCTGGGCAGGCCGCCCGGATGGGAGAAGTCACGGAAGAGCCGGAGCATGCCCTCGGCGTCCCGCGCACGGTCCGGGTCGTACTCCCCGAACGTGCCTTCCAGCCACGCGCCCGCGAGCACCGCCGGGGCACCGTGACCGGGCCCCCATACGCACATCGCCTCCTGACCGTGCCTTCGGACGACCCTGTTGAGGTGCGTGTAGACCAGCCCGAGACCGGGAGCCGAGCCCCAGTGCCCCAGCAGCCGCGGCTTGACGTGCTCCGCACGCAGCGGCTCACGCAGCAGCGGATTGCCGCGCAGGTAGAGCTGGCAGGCGGAGAGGTAGTTGAGGGCACGCCAGTGGGCGTCCAGCTGTGCCGTTTCCTCGTCGGAGAGAGCGGAGTGCGTATGCATGCCGGATGGGTACCAGGGAGTGCGGTGGCTGACACTCGCGGCGCCTGCCGCGAGGCGCATCCGAACCGTGGCGGATTGTCCCGGTCCAGGCGTTGCCTGGTGCTCTGCCGGGCGGCACGATGACGGTGTGCTGAATCCATGGCTGGCGCTCGAGGCGGGGGCCGACGCGGGCGCGCGCGCCGGCCAGGTGCGGCGCGCCCACGAGGAGTTCGTGACGGGCGGCGGCATCGGGGCGCTGGTCCGGGGCGTGGTCGCCGAGTCCTGGCAGCGGTGCGCCGGTGCGTCCGTCGAACCGGAGAGCGTCGCCAGCATCGACCTCGCCGACAGCGAACTCGAGGCCTACCGCGCCGCGCACCCCCTCGCACGCGTCATGCCGCTCTTCCGTGAACTGCTCGGTACGGTCGCCGACGACGGTGCCCACCTGCTGTCCGTGTGCGACGAGAGCGGCCGGATGCTCTGGGTCGAGGGGCACGCCCAAGTGCAGCGTCACGCGGAGCGGATGAACTTCGTGCCCGGCGCGCGCTGGTCGGAGCGGTACATAGGGACCAACGCCCCGGGCACGGCACTCGCCGTGGACCACGCCGTGCAGATCTTCGCAGCGGAGCACTACTGCCGGCCCGTGCAGGCGTGGACGTGCGCAGCCGCCCCCGTCCACGATCCGCGCACGCACCGGCTCATCGGCGCCGTCGACATCACGGGTGGCGACCACCTCGCCTCGCCGCAGAGCCTGGCCCTCGTCCAGGCCACCGCGCGGGCGGCGGAGGCGTTTCTGGGCGAACTCGGCGGCGGCCCCGGCGCTGCCGTCCCCGCCGGACCGGTCCTCAACGCCCTCGGAAGCGACGAAGCGCTGTTCGACGCGGGCGGCGGCGGGAACGGTGCCGCCGGGGACAGGCACGGCAGGACGGGAGGTCCGGTGCGTCTGGGGCGGCGCCACAGCGAGATCATGATGCTGCTGGTCGCCCACCCCGAGGGCCTGACCGGCGAGCGGCTCGCGCTCGAGCTCTACGGCGAGCGTGCCGTCAATCCCGTCACGCTGCGCGCCGAACTCTCCCGGCTGCGCAACCTGTTGGGGCCGCTGCTGGACTCGCGCCCGTACCGCTTGAGGCAGCGCCTCTGCACCGACTACGACGCGGTGGGCGACGCCCTGTCGGCAGGGGACCCGACGGCCGCTCTCGCGGCCTACCGCGGCCCGCTGCTGCCGCTCTCCGAGGCCCCCGGCGTCGTCCGCCTGCGGAGACTGCTGGAGGACCGGCTGCGACGGGCGCTGCTGAGGACGCCGGACCCCGCCCTGCTGGAGGAGTGGGTGCGCACCCCCTGGGGCGAGGACGACCTGGAGGCATGGGAAGCACTGCTGACCTGCCGGGGTGCGAGTGAGACCCGTCGGCTCGCGCTGGCCTCGCGGGTGCGTGAACTGCGTCGCGCCTACGGGCTGGCGGAGACCCCCGGAGAGGGCCGCCTCGGCCCCGGAACGTACGCAGCGGGCAGGGAGGCGCACGCAACGTCCCCGCAACGTTCCCGCCCATAGCCTCTCCCGCAGAACGAGCCCGCCCCCACCGGGCGGGCCGCACGCGTCAATGGGGAGGCAAGCAGAATGAGCCGCTACGCCGCGCCCGGGTCCGACGGGGCCGTCATGAACTACAAGTCACGCTACGACCACTGGATCGGGGGCGCCTACGTCGCCCCTGCACAGGGCGGCTACTTCGAGAACCCCACACCCGTCACAGGAGCGCCCTTCACGGAGATCGCCCGCGGGACCGCGGACGACGTGGAGCGCGCCATCGACGCCGCCCACGAAGCAGCGCCCGCGTGGGGCCGCACCCCCGCTGCCGACCGGGCCGCAGTGCTCAACCGGATAGCCCAGCGCATGGAGGAACACCTCGAAGAGCTGGCCGTCGCCGAGACGTGGGAGAACGGCAAGCCCGTACGGGAAGCCCTCGCCGCCGACATCCCCCTGGCGATCGACCACTTCCGCTACTTCGCGGGCGCGCTGCGCGCCCAGGAGGGTTCCCTCTCCGAGATCGACGAGGACACCGTCGCGTACCACTTCCACGAACCGCTCGGCGTCGTCGCGCAGATCATCCCCTGGAACTTCCCCATCCTGATGGCGGCCTGGAAGCTCGCCCCCGCGCTGGCCGCGGGCAACGCGGTCGTCCTCAAGCCCGCCGAACAGACCCCGGCGTCCATCCACTTCTGGATGAGTCTCGTGGCCGACCTGCTGCCGCCCGGTGTGGTCAACATCGTCAACGGATTCGGCGCCGAGGCCGGCAAGCCGCTGGCCAGCAGCCCGCGGGTGGCCAAGGTCGCCTTCACGGGCGAGACGACCACGGGGCGGCTGATCATGCAGTACGCCTCGGAGAACCTCAGGCCCGTCACGCTCGAACTCGGCGGCAAGAGCCCCAACATCTTCTTCGACGACGTCTCCACCGCCGACGACGACTTCCTCGACAAGGCGCTCGAAGGCTTCACCATGTTCGCCCTCAACCAGGGCGAGGTGTGCACGTGCCCGTCCCGTGCGCTCATCCAGCACGGCCACTTCAGGGACTTCCTGGATGCGGGGACCGCGCGTACCGAGAAGATCGTCCAGGGGCATCCGCTGGACACCGGGACGATGGTCGGAGCCCAGGCGTCCAACGACCAGCTGGAGAAGATCCTCTCCTACCTCGACATCGGCAGGCAGGAAGGCGCCCGCGTGCTGACCGGCGGAGGCCGGGCCGAGCTGGGCGGGGAGCTGGAGGGCGGCTACTACGTGCAGCCGACCATCCTCGAAGGCGACAACAAGATGCGCGTCTTCCAGGAGGAGATCTTCGGCCCCGTCGTCGCGGTCACCGGTTTCTCCGACTTCGCGGACGCCATGGAGACCGCCAACGACACGCTCTACGGCCTCGGCGCCGGCGTGTGGACCCGCGACGGCAGCACCGCCTACCGCGCGGGACGCGCCATCCAGGCGGGGCGGGTGTGGACGAACTGCTACCACGCCTACCCGGCGCACGCCGCCTTCGGCGGTTACAAGCAGTCGGGCATCGGCCGCGAGAACCACCGGATGATGCTCGACCACTACCAGCAGACCAAGAACCTGCTGGTGAGCTACTCGCCGAAGAAGCTCGGGTTCTTCTGATGGCTTCCGCCGAGCAGACGCGGCAGGCCGGGGAGGCGGCCGCACCGGACGGCCCCGAGCGGGTCGCCGTCACCGACGAGGCCGCAGCCATGATCCGGCGGCTGACGGAGCAGCACGGCCCGCTGATGTTCCACCAGTCCGGCGGCTGCTGCGACGGAAGCTCCCCGATGTGCTACCAGCGCGGTGAACTGCGTACGGGCGACTCGGACGTACTCCTCGGCGAACTGGGAGTGGAGGGAGTCGCCGAGCCGGTGCCCTTCTGGATGTCCGCCAGCCAGTTCGCCTACTGGAGCCACACCCACCTCACCGTGGACGTGGTGCCGGGACGCGGCAGCGGTTTCTCACTCGAAGCACCGGAAGGCGTGCGCTTCCTGATCCGCTCCAGGCTGCTGGAGGGGAGCGACTGAGAAACCGGACGGCCGGCCGGTGGGCTGGGAGAAGTGCCTGCCGGCCGGTCTTCGAAACGGCTCGGGCGAGGACACACAGCCAGGTGGTCCGGCACCTACTGGTCGAGAACCTCGAACGAGTCACCGCTGCGCACCCTGCCCGTGCGCTCGGGGATCAGATTCTGGCCGAACACCAGCTGATCGCCGAAGCGACGGTGGCGGGCCAGGGTGCGCAGCGGTTCCTTGCCGCGCTCCGCGGTCGCCTGGTCGGTGGTCGTCACCACGCACCGGCCGCAGGGCTTGACGACGCGGAAGACGACCTCCCCGATGCGCACCCGGCGCCAGTCGTCCTCAGCCCACGGGGCGGTGCCCTCGATGACGATGTTCGGACGGAAGCGGCTCATCGGCAGAGGCCCTTCGTCCGCGTGATCTCCCTGCGCGATCAGCGAGTTGAGGGCGTCGAGGGACGAGAGGGCCGTCAGCAGCAGCGGAAAGCCGTCGGCGAAGGAGACGGTCTCGCCGGGACGTGCGAAGGCGCCGATCTGCCGCCGGTGTTCCGGAGCGTCCATGTGCACCAGCTGTGCGGGCGTCCGGAGATATTCGGAGAACCACGCGCTCGCGTCGGCCGCCGCGGGCACGGCCTCGACCTTCCTGCCGAAGAGCTGCACCACGACGGTGTCCGCGCCCCGCGGGGGGACCGCGACCTCCAGCGGCTCCCTCCCCGGAGCCGCCACCCGGACTCCCCCTTCCCCCGCACCTTGTGCGGAGGTGATCCCGGGCAGCGGTTCTGCGCAGGCGAGCGCGAGGCGTGGATGTTCCCGCTGCGTCAGCTGGTTGCCGTCGGGCGCCGTCAGCATCCAGCGCCTGTCACCGGCCGGACCCCAGGGTTCGACCGTCAGCTCGTCGAGAGCCGTCCCTGCCAACGCCTTCACCGGGTAGATGTGCAACGCGGACGGTCTCGGCATGGTCATGAGGCCATCCTGTCACCCGGCTTGGACAACCGGGCCCCGGGTCAGTAACCGCGGCCCTGGTACTGCTGACCGCCGTAGGGGTCTTCGTACGTGTTCGGCATCTGCCGGGGCGCCGCCGGCCTGGGCGCTGCGGGACGAGGTGCCGCGGGCCTCGGTGCCGCGGGCCGCGGGGCGACGGGGCGCATCTGCTGCGGCGGCGGGGCCTGTTGGGGCTGCTGTTGCTGCTGGTACTGCCGCGGGTCGGGGTAGCCGCGCTGCACAGGAGCAGGCTGCGGAATGTAGGGCGCGGGCGTCTGCTGCAGAGGAGCCGACTGCAGAGGAGCCGGCTGTGCCATGCCGGGAGGCGGGGGCTGCTGTCCCATGGTGCCGGGGTAGCCCTGCGGCGGTGCGTTGTACTGCTGCGGACCCCCTCCGGACGGAAGAGCGGGGAGAGCGGGCGGCAGGGCGGGGAGCGAGGAGCCGACCGGCTCGTACGCCGACGGGACCCGGATGGGCGCGATCTGCGGAGTGCCACGCTCGTTGACGAGCATGTCGTAGATCGGGGTGTCCGGGTAGGACGGGCCAGCGTAGTAGCCGCCAGGGGAGTAGCGGGGGGAGGTCATGCCCATAAGGTAAGCCCAAAATGTGGCCGTTGGGGACCCCGGTCAGGGGCCCGATTCTTGTGCTTGCAGTGCTCCCATATCGCCAATCCGAGCGAAAACGGGGAAAACGGTCACGGGGCGATGCCGAGATCCTGTAAGTGAGCGAGGTTCGCCGTTGCGCGGCGGGTGGATTAGGTTGACGGCCGAGCCGCACGAACAGCGCGACGGCCGCAACAAGAAGGGGGAGTGGCATGACGATGCAGAAGGGCGCCAACGTCCCGGTCGCTGCGGCGTCCGTACGCATCGAGCTGAGCTGGCAGGCGGGCCCGGGAGGACCCGATGTGGACGCCTCGGCTCTGCTGCTCGCCGCGGGGAAGGTCCGCTCGGACAGTGACTTCGTCTTCTACAACCAGCCGCGCCATGCCTCCGGAGCGGTGCGCCACGAAGGCAAGCAGTCTCAAGGCCCGGCGGTCACCGATGTGCTGACCGCCGATCTGAACGGCGTCGAAGCGGACATCGAGAAGATCGTGGTCGCCGCCTCCGCCGAGGGCGGCACCTTCGGCCAGGTCGCAGGGCTGTGCGTACGGGTGCTGGACGCCGCGGGCGGGGCCGAGCTCGCGCGCTTCGACAGCGCCGACGCCACGGTGGAGACGGCCTTCGTCCTCGGCGAGCTCTACCGCAGGCAGGGCGGCTGGAAGTTCCGCGCGGTCGGGCAGGGCTACGAGAGCGGACTTGCCGGTCTGGCAACGGACTTCGGCATCAGCGTCGACGAACCCGCAGAACCGGTGCGCGAACCGGCGCAGGCCGCTACGTCCGCTCCCCACGCCGCCCCGCACACGCCCCCGGCGGCACCCGCGGCGACGCCGAGCGCGACGCCTCCCGCGCCGCCCGCGAGTCCTCCGCCGCCGCGGGAACCGGTGCGCCTGACGAAGGTGACGCTCACGAAGGAAGCGCCGAGCGTCTCCCTCACCAAGCAGGGCGGCACCTCGGGAACCATGCGCGTCAACCTCAACTGGCAGGTGC
Organism: Streptomyces ovatisporus; assembly: GCF_042653885.1. Taxonomy (NCBI): domain Bacteria; kingdom Bacillati; phylum Actinomycetota; class Actinomycetes; order Kitasatosporales; family Streptomycetaceae; genus Streptomyces; species Streptomyces ovatisporus. Next base: position 62,026 of record NZ_JBHSFH010000013.1, on the reverse strand, counting down.
AGAAGCAGTTCTCCGGCTGGGGCAGGAAGCTCGGCAAGGCGATGGCGATGCACTCCGACCTCGACCTCGACCTGTGCGCGCTCTTCGAACTCGCCGACGGACGCAAGGGCGTGATCCAGGCCCTCGGCAACGCCTACGGATCGCTCCACCAGCCGCCGTTCATCCACCTCGACGGCGACGACCGTACGGGCGCGAACGCCTCCGGTGAGAACCTCACGGTCAATCTCGACCACGCCAAGGACCTGCGGCGCGTCCTGATCTTCGTCACCATCTACGAAGGGGCCCGCAGCTTCGCCAGCGTCAACGGGACCGTCACCCTTCAGCCCCAGCACGGCGCCCCGGTCGAGTTCCACCTCGACGAGTGCACGATCTCCTCCAACGTCTGCGCTCTCGCGCTGATCACCAACGAGGGCGGCGACCTCGTCGTGCACCGCGAGGCGCGCTACCTGGTCACACCACGGGGCAGCAGCCCGCAGCGCACAGTGGACGCCGAGTACGGCTGGGGCATGCAGTGGACGCCCGGCCGCAAGTGACGACCGCACGGCGGTAGTCGACGCCACGGCAGCACGGACGGGCGAGGTGCGTCAGGCGTAGGTACGGCCCTTCCAGGCAGCGCCCCGCCCCCGGTGGTGCCGCACCGCTGAATCGAACGTCATCAGCAGGTAGAGAGCCGCCGTGGCGGGCAGTGCGAGAGCGCGCCACGGCGGCTGACGGTAATAGCGCAGCATCGGCACGTATGTCAGCGCCATCACGGCCCAGGCCGCCGCGCCCACCGGCGACCCCGCCAGCGCCGTCACCGGCGGCGCGAGGTAGACCAGCGCGAGCCCCGCGAGCGTTCCGGCCAGCACCAGCGGGTTGTGTCCCAGCTGCGCGTACGCGCTGCGCGCCACCATCTGCCACAGCTGCGGCAGGCGTTCGTAGGGACGGACGCTCGTCACCTTGTCCGCGAGCCCGAGCCAGATGCGGCCGCCCGCTTCGCGTTTGACGGCACGGGCGAGCGTCACGTCGTCGATGACGGCGCCCCGGATGCGCTCGGGGATGCGGGCGCGCAGGGCCGTCTCGGCACGCAGCAGCACACAGCCGCCGGCCGCCGCCGCGGTGCGCGAGGCCGGCCGGTTCACGCGGCCGAACGGATAGAGCTGTGCGAAGAAATAGACGAACGCCGGGACGATCAGCCGCTCCCACCCGCTGTCCGCGCGCAGCCGCGCCATCTGGGAGACGAGGTCCAGGCGCGCGCCGAGCGCCGCGCTCACGAGGCTGCGCAGCGAGTCGGGGTCGTGGGCGATGTCCGCGTCGGTCAGCAGCAGGAACTCGGCGTCCGTACAGTCGCGTGCGACCGACATGCCGTGCCGCAGCGCCCACAGCTTGCCCGTCCATCCAGGTTCCGGATCGCCGGGGCGGTGCACCGACAGCGGCAGACCGTCCGGGCGGGCCTGTGCGATCCGCAGTGCGAGGTCGCCGGTGCCGTCGGCGGAGCCGTCGTCGACGAGGAAGATCTCGGCGCGTCCGGGATAGTCCTGGGCGAGGAGCGTCGGCAGGCTCAGCGGCAGGACCGCCGCCTCGTCCCGGGCGGGGACGAGGATCGCGACCGACGGCCAGGAGCCCGGCTCCCCGCCGGGCGGCAGGCGGATGTCCGTACGCCAGAAGAGGCCCTGCCCCATCAGCAGCCACAGCCAGGCGACGAGAGAAGCGGCGGCGGTCCAGGTGAGCAGGCTCATCGCCGCAGTGTGCCGCACCCCGGCCGGCTCAGGGCGCAGGGAAGTGCTCCGTACCGGAGTGTGTGTCGGGGACGAGGGCACATGCCCCGGATGGCCCATCGACTACAGTTCCTGCCGTGAAGATCGCGCTCGTCGACTCGGGGATCGGGCTGCTCGCTGCGGCAGCGGCAGTACGGAGAATGCGGCCCGACGCAGATCTCGTTCTCTCCAGCGACCCGGCGGGCATGCCCTGGGGCCCGCGTACTCCCGACGACATCACCGCGCACGCCTTGGCCTGCGCCGAGGCCGCCGCCGCGCACGACCCCGACGCGCTGATCGTCGCCTGCAACACCGCGTCCGTGCACGCACTGCCGACGCTCCGCGCGAAGCTGGAGCCCGGCCTGCCCGTGATCGGGACCGTGCCGGCGGTCAAGCCCGCCGCCGGCGCCGGCGGTCCCGTCGCCGTCTGGGCCACGCCCGCCACCACGGGAAGCCCCTACCAGAGCCGTCTCATCGCGGAGTTCGGCCAGGGCGCCCAGATCACCGCGGTGCCGTGCCACGGCCTTGCCGACGCCGTGGAGACCGCACGGGAGGACGCCATCGACGTCGCCGTCGGCGCGGCGGCCGCACTCACGCCGCCCGGAGTGCGCTCCGTCGTGCTGGGCTGCACCCACTACGAACTCGTCGGGGAACGCATCCGCACCGCCGTCGCGCAGCCGGGCGGGCCGCTGCCCGTGCTCTTCGGCTCCGCGGAAGCCGTCGCGGCGCAGGCCCTGCGCCGCAGCGGCCACCTGCCGGATCCGCACGCCCCGGGCACCGGTGGCCTCACTGTGCTCTCCAGCGGACGCACCGCCGCACGGCTCCCCGAAGCCGCGGCCACCTACGCCGAGGGCAGGTTCCTCACCGCGGCCACCCTCACGCCGTAGCGCCTGCGGCAGTCGGCGGGCGCGTCATTCGACGACCGGCCGCCGCGCGGTGGCCGTGCCCGCGAGCAGCGCGGCCCCCGCTGTCACCTGCGTGAAGCTCAGTGCGTTGCCGATGGAGCTGAGCGCGGCCAGAGCCGAGAGCGCGGCGGCGGCAGTGAGCACGACGGGCGTCCCCCGAGGTGACTCCCGCAGTGCCGCCATCAGCCACACGTATGCCGCTGCCAGCAGCATCAGCCCCACGACACCCTGCTCGGCGGCGAGTTGCAGCGGCGCCGAGTGGGGCTTGCCGTCCGCGCCCGCCGCCCGGTGAGTGGTGGGGCTCAGCTCGCCGAAGGTGTCGGGTCCCGTGCCCGTCAGCGGCTTCTCCCGAACGAGGCGGAGGGCGTCCTCCCACAGTTCGGTGCGGTGTTCCGTCAGCCGGCTCTCGAGAGCGGTGGTCACCGGGTGCGGCAGCGCGTCGGCCGCGACCGCGAAGGTGACGCCCGTGACCGTCGTGGCCGCCAGGGCGAGGGCGGCGAGCGGTACCCGCCGCCGACGTACGCGTCCCACTGCGAGGGACCACAGCAGTACGGCCAGTCCGGCCGCGAACCCGACAGGCGTCCCTATGAGCAGGGCCAGCACCACGATGCCCGCGGCGCCCAGACGCAGCGTCACCCGGAGGGCGTGCACAGGAGTGGCCCACGCGGCGCAGCAGGCGGCGCCCACTGCGAGGGTGAGCAGCGCGGCCGTCACCCCGGAACGCCCCTCGGGTCCCGCGAACTGGATGCTCCCCGCGACCATCCGTGTCGACGTCGGGCCGAAGAGGGCGAGGAAGACGCCGAAGACCGCGGCACCCGCGGCGGCGCCCACCGGCAGCAGCGAGCCCGCGATGCGCCCGGTCGCGTAGCCCGCGCCGACGGCGAGCACGGCGAGGAGCAGACCCTCCGGCCGCGCGTCGCGGCCCGCAGCCGTGACCAGCGCCCAGCCCGCGCAGGCCCCGAGTATGAGCACTCCGGCGATGTCCGCAGCGTTGCTCTCCTGCTGCCGGACTGCGCACGGCACAAGCACTGGTGACGTCATTCGCGCGACCCCCCGAAACCGGCGCACCCCCGCACCGCCCTGACGTGGCGGGCGTGCGCGGCTGCGACTCGCGGGCTCAACCGTAGTGTGCGGACGGCGAGTTGTGGATAGGTTGCGCCGGAATGATGTGCTTGATGCGAAGATGACCGCCTGGGAGCGCGTCGCGCGGGGGCGGTCAGGGAAGCGGTGCGCTGACACGCCGGTGCGCACGCGGCCTGTGGCGTAAGTCCTCCCCTACTCGTCCACGGCCTCCCGTGGCAGCACGTCATCGAGGTAGTCCTGCACCGGCCCGAACAGACCGTACGGAACCAGTTCGACGAGCCGGCCGTGTTCCGCCCAGAGAACCTCGGCCACTTCCCCCGGCGCCACGGCCCCCGCCTCGTCCGACACCGCCTCGCAGGCCACATACGTCACGTGCCGCGCCGTGTGCGGATGCACCCGGGCACCGAGCACCCGGCTCGCCGAGACCGCCAGCCCGGTCTCCTCGGCCGTCTCGCGGACCGCGGCCCGCTCCGGCGTCTCGTCCTCCTCGACGCCGCCGCCCGGGAAGGCCCACAGCAGCTCCCCCTCCCGCTCGCGGCGCCGGATCATCAGCACTCTTCCCGCATGCACGACAACCGCCATGGACACCGGTCTCCGCCCCGCTCGCCCGTCCATTCTGCTGCGCCCTCCCGGACGACGTGCCCCGCGACCGGACAGTGCGGGGCCCCGCCCCGGCACGCCCGGGACGGAGCCTCGCCACTGCACACCGGCTACTCCTCCATGAGGTCCGCCCCTGTCCGCCCGGAGCCGGAAGGGCCGAGCGCGGACCTGGACCTGTCAGGAGTACGGCGGAGCACCTGCGTCGCCCGCCCCGAACCCTTGCAGGATTCGCACGACTCGACGTAGCTGCCTCTGCCGTTCATGACCGTTTGGCCCTTGCCGGTACCACTGCAGGAAGTGCACCGATAAGGCGATGGCACAGCCGTCATACGGGATCACCTCCAGGCACAGCCGTATGCCCGGTGCATGGTGAAACACGCATCGACAGTGCTCGTTGTGACCTCCGAGGTCCGGTCCGGCTGCGTGAGCAGGGGCGTGGAAGGGGCCTGAGCGTGCGGCCGGGGCCTTCGGTGAAGTGGGAATGAAACGTCATCAGCAGCGGCTCGCCCGGGCGCCGTCGCGGCCGTCGGACGGGCGCTGACCGGGCGTCATCACGCTCAGCCCGACGGAGCCTCCGGCACTCGCTGCCCGGCGTCGCGGCCGGAGGCGGAACACGTAGGGTCGAGCACATGGCGACACCCGAATTCATCCGCACGATCCGCGAGAGCGCAGGTCACCAGCTGCTCTACCTCCCCGGTGTGAGCGCCGTCGTCTTCGACGACGAGGGACGCGTGCTGCTGGGAAGGCGGGCGGACAACGGACGCTGGGCGATCATCGGCGGCATTCCCGAGCCCGGTGAGCAGCCCGCTGCCGCAGTGGTGCGGGAGGTGCATGAGGAGACTGCCGTGACCTGCGTGGCGGAACGGGTGGTTCTGGTACAGGCGTTGCAGGACCCCGTCACCTACCCGTCCGGCGACATCTGCCAGTTCATGGACGTGTGTTTCCGCTGTCGTGCCGTCTCCGGGGACGCCAGGGTCAACGACGAGGAGTCCCTGGAGGTGGGCTGGTTCTCCCTGGACGCGCTGCCCTCCATGGAGGAGTTCGCCGTCACCCGGATCAAGCTGGCCACAGCCGACGGGCCGACATGGTTCGAGCCGGCAGAAGGCGGCCACTGAGGACACGCAGACGGCCTGTGAGCCGGTCACCGACGCCTCCGCCCCCGGCCGTCGGCCCACCGGCTACCGCCCGGCAAGGTCCAGGATGAGGCCGTCCGCGTCCCCGCAGACGCACCCCCCGGAAATCGGCCACCCGGGCCGCGGGCTCAAGCCCCTCCGGAACGCCGTGGCTGCCCACGGCGACCCACCGGGCCCACGCTCGCACCGTGACCGCGCTGACCACGAGCGACGGCCCCGCCTGGTTCGAGGGCCGCGGGCTGGACGCAGTGCCCGCGCGGTCGCCGGACGTGGCCGCAAGCCGCAGAGCGGACAGGGTTACGTTGGAGGCGCGGGAAGCCGGTGGCGCCCTGCCGGAGCGGGGCGGCGGAGGTCGTCCGGCCCCGGAGGTGCCGGCGGGCGGAGACGCGCGCAGGAGGTGGGAGTTACGTGCAGGACAGCCATGAGCAGGAGGGCGGGGAGCCGGCGTGCTGGCTGAACCAGGTGTGCGAGGAGTGCGGCCGGGTGCGCGAGCAGGCCGGACGCGCGGAATGTGAGCACTGCGGCCACGACCCGGCGGCCGGGGGACGCAGCCGTGCCGGGGCGGACCGTCCGCGCGGAGGCCGCGACCGCGACCCGGAGGGAAAGGCCCGCAATGCCCGCCCCCGTGACGGGCTCGGACGCCCGCTCCCGTACGGCGAGGAAGGCGTCGCCCGGCAGCCCGAGGGCGTACTGCGCACCCCCGCACAGACCCTGCGGGAGGCGCAGCGACTGCTCGACGAGGGCAAGCCCTTCCACGCGCACGAGGTCTTCGAGGACGCCTGGAAGTCCTCGCCCGGGCAGGACCAGCCGCTGTGGAAGGGGCTGGCGCAGCTCGCAGTCGGAATCACGCACCTCGCCCGCGGCAACACCAGGGGTGGCGCGCGTCTCCTGGTGCGGGGCGCCGACGGAATCGCACCGTGGGCCCCCGAGCCCCCTCACGGGATCGACGTGGCAGCGGTGGAGGCGTGGGCCCGGAAGACGGCGGACGAGATCGAGGCGCGCGCCACGGGCGGACCCGTGACGGTGCGGCCCCCCTCGTTGCGAGGCACCGGCGCCGGCTGACGTGGCGTGGCGTGAGCCGGTGCCGGGACGGCCTCGGACCGTCCCGGCTCACACCTTCCGGAAGTGGTAGGCCTCCTCGGCTGCCGCGGCGACCTCCTCCAGGTCGGCGCCGCCCGCGGAGGCGACCACCGCGGCGATCGCCCCCTCGACGAGCGGTGCGTCCACGAGCTGCGAGTTCTCGGGCAGTTCGTCCCCTTCGGCCAGCAGTACCTTCACTGTCAGCACGGCACTGCCGAGGTCGACGAGGATGGCCACGCCGGCCCCCGTGTCGACCTTGTGCGCGGCGGCGCTGATGAGCTCCGCGCTGGTGCCCAGGCCGCCGTCCGGTCCGCCGCCCGCGCCCTCGACGGGCGCGCTGTCCCGGCCGGCGGCGAGACCCACCGCGAGACGGGCGACCGAATCGGCGACCTCTTTGCTGTGCGAGACCAGAACGATCCCCACGCGTGGTTCGGGGCTCCGCCGGGAAAGCGGGTCCTGCTGCTCACTCATCGGCGACCGCCCCGGCCAGGGCTGTGAAGAGCAGCGCGGAGGATGTCGCTCCGGGGTCCTTGTGCCCCACGCTTCTGTCGCCCAGATAGCTGGCCCGTCCCTTGCGCGCACGCATGGGAACGGTGGCTTGGGCGCCTTCGTCCGCCGCGGTACGGGCCGCGCCGTAGGGGTCGGGCCCTCCGGCGGACAGCGCCTCGACGCCGGGGTACAGCGCGTCCAGCATGGTCTTGTCCCCAGGAGCCGCGCCGCCGAGCTGGGCCACCGCGTCGACTCCGACGCGCAGGGCGTCCGCCAGCTGACGGCCGGTCACCTGCTCGGAGTCTCCCAGTGCTTTGCCCGTACGGCGCAGCAGTGTTCCGTACAGCGGCCCCGAGGCACCGCCGACGCTGGAGACCAACTGGCGGCCCGCCAGGATCAGTACGGCCCCTGGCGCGCCGGGCGATTCCTTGCCCAGCGCTGTCACGACGGCGGCGAACCCGCGCTGGAGATTGCTGCCGTGGTCCGCGTCCCCGATCGCCGAGTCCAGTTCGGTGAGCAGGTCGGCTTCGCGCTCCACGGAGGCTGCTGCCGTGGTGAGCCAGCGGAAGACGGCACCGGCGTCCAGCTCATCGGTCAGGTCGGTCAAGACAACTCCCTTTCACGAGGGCCGTCGGGCGAAGCGCCCGACGGCGACCGCTGCCCGGTCCATTGCTCACGGCGCATGCTCAGCAACCCCAGCGCAGCCCCGGTGTGCTCACCGGCGCGTCGTACAGCCGCAGCATCTCCTCGTCGGCCCGGCAGAGTGTCACCGAGGCCCCCGCCATGTCCAGCGAGGTGACGTAGTTGCCGACGAGGGTACGGGCGACGGGCACGCGGCGCTCGTCCAGGACGCGGCGCACTTCGGCGCAGAATCCGTACAGCTCCAGCAGAGGCGTGCCGCCCATCCCGTTGACCAGGGCGAGCACGGGACCGTCGGGCTCCAGGTCCGTGAGCACCGCGTCGACGGCGAAGTCCGCGATCTCGCCCGAGGTCATCATGGGACGCCGTTCGCGTCCCGACTCTCCGTGGATGCCGATGCCGAGCTCGAGTTCGCCGGGCGGCAGGTCGAAGGTCGGGCTGCCCTTGGAGGGCGTGGTGCACGGGTTGAGCGCGACGCCGAAGCTGCGGGCGGAGTCCGCGACCTGACGCGCCATGGCCTCCACACGCTCCAGCGGTGCGCCCTCCTCCGCGAGTGCCCCGGCGATCTTCTCCACGTAGAGCGTGGCGCCCGTGCCGCGTCTTCCCGCGGTGAACTCGCTGTCGGTGACGGCCACATCGTCCTGCACGAGCACCTTGCCGACCCGGATGCCTTCGTCCTCGGCCAGTTCGGCGGCCATGTCGAAGTTCAGGACGTCGCCCGTGTAGTTCTTCACGACGAAGAGGACGCCCTTGCCGCTGTCCACGCCGGCCGCCGCCCGCACCATCTGGTCCGGAACCGGCGAGGTGAAGACCTCACCGGGGCAGGCGGCGTCCAGCATGCCCCGGCCCACGAAGCTGCCGTGCAGGGGCTCGTGGCCCGAGCCGCCGCCGGAGACGAGGGCGACCTTGTCGGCCACGGGGGCGTCTCCGCGTACGATCACCCGGTTCTGCACGTCGACCGTGAGCTCGGGATGCGCTGCGGCGACCCCGCGCAGCGAGTCCGCGACGACGTTCTCCGGCACATTGATCAGCATCTTCATTGATACCTCCGAGTGGGCGTGTGACTGTCTCTCTGGCCGGTGCTCCTACAGGTCAGAGCTGGAATCGCGGACGCGGCACCGTGTCCGGGGGATGCGGCGGACGGTCGTGACGCACCGTGGGTGCCCCGTGCTGCCGCTGCTCCTGAGCGTTCATCAGCATCGCCGACACGCCTCCGTACTGCTGTCATCGACGCTCCTCGGCGCTGAGGGGCGGGACGGCGCTTGTCACCGGACGTGACCTGGTCGGTCTGCACATCTACAGCCTGCCGCAATGCGCCGCCGCAGCAGAGATCCGCGCGGTGTTCCCGGCGGGTTTCGCCGCCCTGCCGACACGGGTGCTGTGCTGCGGATCGCACGGCGGGAGGCGGCTCAGCCCAGCTCGAGACTGGTGACCCCGAAGATGCGCTTCCCATCCGTCGACGGGGGTGTGCCGGCGTACATGCGGATCGTGTGCGAGCTGGGCCGCAGACCGCGGGAGGTGGCGAGGACGACCGCCGCCTCCTGGGTTTCCGGGATATCGACATGGACCTCCTCGTCCGGGCCGATGTGCGCGGTGAGTGCGTCGAAGAGTGCTTCGGCCGTCCGGGGGTCGTCCGCGAAGAGAGGCCCGATCCGGCGGCCGGAGCGGGCCTGGCGGACCACGCCGTATCCGGCGACGTCACCCTCGTGCAGGAAGACGTATGCCGTGTGGCCCTGTGCCGTCAGCCAGCGGTCGAGGAAGGCCCGGCGGGCGGCCGGGAAGCACTGCCGGTCGTAGGCCGCGACCGCGTCGAGGTGAGCCTCCGTCACGGCCTCGACCGAGGGTGACGGGGTCCCGGGGGACGTGGGACGGCCGGAGTAGCGCCCGGTGCGGTAGGCAGGGACGAATCCGGAGCGCCGGTAGGTCTCCTCCTGGGCGGGTACCGCGTCCAGGCCGATGGTGCGTCCCTCGGCATGCGGTACGGCCTCGCGCCAGGTCGCCATGCCCAGGCCGGTGCCGCGGTGCGCGGCATCGACGAGGTAGTAGCCCAGGAACGCGAAGTCGTCCGAGTAGTTGACGACCGAGACCGCGGAGACGGGCTTGCCCTCCAGACGTCCCAGGAAGAAACCGGCCGGGTCCGTGGGGTGGAAGCAGGCCGTGTCGCCCAGGCCCGGGTTCCACTCCTCCTCGGCGGCCCACTCCTCCACCTGGAGCCACTCCTCGGACGAGGCACGGCCGAGGACGAGGTCCCCCGCACCGGCAGGGGCGGGCGGCTCGGTGGCGGAGTGCTGATGCGGGACGTCGTCGCTGAGGCGGGTCATTCCTTCTGTCCGTCCTTTCCCGGGGTGCCTCTGCGGCCGTGGACGGCCGCAGAGGCGATGCGTCGGTCGTGCGTCAGATCAGGTCCATCGCGGCCACCTCGTCGGGGCGGCCGTAGCTGACGGGGCCCTGGAAGCGCCGGCGGGCGGTGGCGAACCACCACACGGTGGCGATGATGAGTACCACCGCCAGCGCGATCGGGGCGTAGTTGAACGTGGCGGGTGTGATCGGGGAGGCGTGCGGCAGCATGAACAGCACGTTGCTGAGGAGGATCCAGACCACCGCGACGGTTCCGACCGGCTTGCCCCAGCGTCCCAGGTGCCACGGGCCGGGCTCGAAGTCGTCCAGCTTCAGACGGAGGTAGATCGGCACGGCGTAGGCGAGGAAGAGGCCCACGACGTTGACGCTGACGATCGCGGTGAACGCCGTCTGGGACCACCAGCCGGGAATGACGAGCACCAGGGAGCACGCCGCGGCCAGCCACACGGCCTTGACGGGCGTACGGGTGCGGGAGGACACCGAGTGCCACCAGCGGGAGCCCGGCATGGCGCCGTCCCGCGAAAAGGCGAAGATCTGCCGGGTGTTGCTGGTCATGTTGGCCAGACCGCAGAAGAGCATGGCGCCGATGACGATGAGCAGCAGGAATTTGGCTGTGCCGATGCCGAGTGCGTCGATGAGAATCTGCACAGGCGGCGCGTCCGCCTTCGCCTCGGCGGCGTAGTCACGGATCGCATAGACGAGGGCGAGCATGAGGATGAGACCTGTGATCGCGGAGTAACCGATCGCACGCATGATGCCACGCGGTGCGTTCACGGTGGCCTGCACAGTCTCTTCGGACATGTGGAAACTGCCGTCGAAGCCGGTAAAGGTCCAGCTGGTGACGAGCAGCCCGAGCATGCCGCCGTAAATGGCGCTCTCGAAACCGGTGTTGTTCACGAAGTGCGTGACGAACGACGCCGACTGGTGCTCGGAAGGCATCACCGTCAGTGCCGTCACGATCACGATCATGCCGATCAGCAGCCACCACACCGAGATGCGGTTGAGGACGGCCACGAGCTGCACCGTGTAGGTGTTGGCCAGCGCCTGGAGCACCAGGATGACCGCGGTGATGACGACGGTCTTCTGGATCGTCACCTCGTACGTGTCCCACTGCATCGCGAAGAATGCCTGCAGGAACGTGGCGGCGGCGAAGCCGGTGGCGGCCGTGCCGCCCACCTGACCCACGAAGTTCAGCCACCCCGTGTACCAGGACCAGGCGCCCTTGTGCTTCTTGGCGAGCTTCCCCGCAGAGAAATACAACGCGCCGCTGGTGGGATATGCGGAGGCGATCTCCGCCATCGAGGCGCCGATGAAGAGAACCATTATCGAGACGCCGATCCAGCCGAATATGAGAATCGGCGGCCCGCCCGCGTTCATCCCGAATCCGAAGGAGGAGAAGATTCCGGAGATGATGTTGATGATGGTGAACGAGATGGCGAAATTGTCGAATGCACGGAAACGCCGCGTGAGTTTACGCGGGTATCCCATGGCGTGCAGAGTGGCGTCGTCGTCGAACGTTTCGGGAGCTTCTCGCTGCCGGGTCCTCGTTCGGGCGAGGAAGGAAGAGGCGGGCACGGATAACCTTTCTGATGGGTCAGGGGAAAACCGTCTGTGAAATGAATCGCGGTCGGGACGCCGGCGCCGGTCGCTCGAGTTCGGGGTGCGGCGGAGCGCCCGGCCGCGGGGACGCCGGGGGCGCGGTCACCGTGGTCAACGGGAGCCGGGCACCGGCAGTCCGCACGCCAGGCGGGCCTTTGTCAACTGCTCCTCCGGATCGCCCAGCACGCTCCACGGCATCCGCGCGGCGTAGGGCCCCATGGCGGCGAAGACCGGCCGGGCCTCGAACTCGCACTGCGCCATGAGCAGGGCGTGAGCCAGGTACGACAGGTCGATGACAGGTGTGAACTCGTAGTCGGCCACCTCGGGGAGCCAGTGCTGGTACGCGCCCAACGCGGTGGCCTTCCACTGGGGTTGCTCCCAGGTGCGGCTGGCGAGGAGCGAGGAGGGGTCGTGACCCTCGACGAGGGCCACCAGTGGCAGCAGCCGCAACGCTGAGGAAGCGGGCGCTCGTTGGGCGAGGAAGGCGGCCACGTCCCAGGCGGCGTTGGTCGAACCGCCGTACCGGGCGAAGAAGAAGGACAGGAAGCGGTGATGGGCCTCCCGGTGCCACGGGTCGAGGCGAAGGATGTGGGAGAAGAGCGTCCAGGGGCCGGCAGGTGCGGTGAGCAGCCCCTGCGGAGCGGGATCGCGGGGGCGCTGCAGACGCGCCAGCGTCAGCTGGGTGACCCACGGAGTCGGGTCCCTGGGGGCCATCAGGGCAGCGCGCTGGCAGGCGGCGAAGGCGATGCGTCCGAGGTCGGGGGCGCGTCTGTCCTCGGTGTCGGTGGCTCGCAGGGCCCGCAGGGAGGCCACCCTGGCCCACAGCAGCGCTGCTTCCCTGCTCGGGTCCTCGGCCAGCCAGCGCTCGGCAAGGTCGGAATCGGCAGCCTCCGAGGCCAGTACCAGCGAGCGGTGCGCCCGCAGGCCGTTGTCCGTGCGGGCGTCCCTGAGCGCCTCGTTCGCGCTGAAGTAGCGGCCGGCCCGCACGTCCACGCACGCACGTGCGAGCTGGCGATCATCGGCCGCCGGGTGCCACACGTACTGCCCCTCGAAAAAGCCAGCGGTCATGCTCTCCTGCCGAATCTGCCGTCTCTGCCGATGCCGCCCCCATGCGCACAATTCGGGCAAGCCGAATTCGACCGGAACTCATCTCCAGTGCCCGGCAGCAACGCACACCCTACTCAGCGTCATGACGGACCGGAACCTCCAATCCGTATCGCTATGGCAACGCTGCACCTTTCTCCCCGCTTCGGCGTCTCGGCTGGGTCCCGAGAGGGGGGTGGGGTATGTGGTGAGCATATGTCAGCCACCTGCGGCGTCATTTCGGCGGCGGCTTCGGCGAACCCGCGCGGGGCGAACGTGTGTGGCGAGTGCAGCGATTAGCGACTGACCGGTGGAGTGCCGGGAGGGGCTCGTCGCGGAGCTGCGGGTGAAGGTCTGTTCGAGTAGTAAGGGATTACTGTTCCTTGAACCTCGAACTGCCTTTGCGATGTTCTCGGTTGACGCGCCATCGAGCGTGGGTCGACGGGGATTCGTGCAGAGCGCTCTCAAGTCACTTGCGCCGCACAGCTGTTGTCAGGGCGGCGTGTGAGGACAGGACCGGCGCCGAGTGCCTGCCGCGACCCCTGCCCCGCCGGGGGCGCCCGGCAGGGCAGGGAGGAGAACCGCGGCCCGGTGTCGAGCACGCCGGGCCGGGCCACGCCGGGCCGGGTCAGGGGATCGGCGGGACCGTGGGGCCTTCCTGGGTGAGGAGGTCACGCGCGAACTGCTCCCACTGGGCGTACCGGTCGGGGTAGGCCGACCGCTGTACGGCCTGGCACACCTCGCCCGGAGGCATCGTCTCCCAGCCCTGAATCTGGATCAGGCCCGGATTGCTGCCGAACGGAGCCACGCCGTAGAAGGACTTCGAGGACGTGGGGACGTGCGTGATCTGCTCGGGCGTGCCCCATCCCGTGCTGGGGCGCTGCTGGAAGATGCCGAGCGAGTCGTGGTCCACGGGTTCCGTGTAGTTGACGAACTTCGATTCCTGCATCGCCGTCATCAACGCGATGACCTGGCCCTGTTCGGGTATCTGCGCCCCCTTGCCGACGCCGATCACCGTGCGGGCGTTCGCCAGTTCCTCGGGGCCGAGGTCCGCGGGTGTCGCGAAGACCTTGTGCAGTTCGGAGTCCGGGGCGTCCTGGAGGGCCCGGGCGGTCGCGGCATCGACCTCGCCCGTGGCCTTGAGGCCGTGCCGGGCCTGGAACCACTCCAGTCCGTGACCGGCCTCCCCGGCGGAAGAAGCCGGGCCGGCCTCCCGGGGTGAGGAGGCCGCGGAGGCCCCCGGGGCGACGAGCAGGGTGCCCGCGGCGACCAGTACCGCGACTGCCGCGGCGGTTGCCCTTGTTCTCTGCATGCTGCTTTTCCTCCCGTTGAGGCGTGCAGTGGGAAATTGCACGCAATTCCGGAGCATTGCCGCGGGGCAAATGCCGTATCGAATTCCACCGCGGCGATGTCCGGGGTCCGTTCGTGCCATACGAGCGGGAGGGGTTTCGCGTATGACACGCCCCGGTGTGATGCGGGCCACTTCCCCGATCGCGGCTCACGTGCTGGTAGTTTCCGGGCGAAAGCAGCCTAAAAGGAGGCGCTCGTGCAGGAGTTGGCGGCTCCGTTGTGGGACGTGCAGAACAATCAGGGTCTGCGGCAACTGGGGGAACTGGGCCTGGCCCTGGTGCTCTCCACGCTCATCGGCTGGGAGCGGGGGGCACAGCAGAAGAGTGCGGGACTGCGTACACACGCCCTCGTGGGCATCGCCAGCGCGCTGATGATGCAGATCTCCCAGTTCGGGTTCAGCAGCGTGCTCGGTGTGGAGAACGCGTCGTTCGACCCCTCCAGGGTCGCTTCGCAGATCATCACCGGCATCGGTTTCATCGGCGGCGGTCTGATCTTCGTGAGCAGGGGGGCCGTCCGCGGTCTCACCACCGCCGCCACGGTCTGGCTCACCTGCGCGGTCGGCATGGCATGCGGCGGGGGACTGGCGCTGCTCGCCACGGTGACCACCGCACTGCACTTCCTCGTGGTCCGCGGCTATCCGCTCGTCGCGTCGCGGCTGTCCGCCGGGCAGCCTCCGACGCAGTCCGCGGTCCGGCTGCGGTACCGCACCGGGGAGGCGCTGCTCCCGCGGTTGATGGAGATGTGCACGGAAAGGGGTTTCCGCATTCTGGGCGTCAGGGTCGACAGACTGCCCAGCGCCGTGGAGCGCGAGCGTCACGGACAGGCGGTCGAGGAGTCCCACGAGGCGCCGGGGGAGACCGCTCGCGTACTGCTGCACCTGGAAGGCACCGCCGACGTACGGCAGATGGCGTCGGAGATGTTCAACACCCCGGGCGTGCTGGGCATGGACGTCTCGCTCGAACCCGGTCCCGACGAATGAGCGTGTGGGACGGGCCCGTGACGTGCTACGAAGAAGCATGCCTGACGCCTCCCACGCCACCTCCGGTCACTCAGCGGTCCACGACGCCGTCATCGTCGGCGGAGGACACAACGGCCTTGTCGCCGCCGCCTATCTCGCCCGCGCAGGACAGCGCGTCCTCGTACTGGAACGCCTGGACCGCACGGGCGGTGCCGCCGTCTCCACCCGGCCCTTCGCCGGGGTCGACGCGCGGCTCTCCCGCTACTCGTACCTGGTGAGCCTGCTCCCGCAGCAGATCGTCGACGATCTGGGTCTGCGGTTCGCGGTACGCAAGCGCAGCGTCTCCTCGTATACGCCGGCCGTCCGCGACGGCAGCCGGACCGGGCTCTTCGTCGGCGGCGGTACCGCCCGCACCCGCGAGTCCTTCGCGCGGCTCACAGGAGGATCCCGGGAGTTCGAGGCGTGGGAGGACTTCTACGCGATGACGCAGCGGGTCGCCCGGCGCGTCTTCCCCACCCTCACCGGCCCCCTGCCCACCCGCGCGGAGTTGAAGGAGCGCATCGGCGAGGACGCCGCGTGGAGCGCGCTGTTCGAGCGGCCGCTCGGTGAGACCGTGGAGGAACGGTTCACCGACGACCTCGTGCGCGGCGTCGTGCTCACCGACGGCCTCATCGGCACCTTCAGTCACGCTCACGACCCGTCGCTGCTGCAGAACCGCTGCTTCCTCTACCACGTCATCGGCGGCGGCACAGGAGACTGGGACGTGCCCGTCGGCGGCATGGGCGCACTGACCGAGGCCCTCGCGGAAGCCGCACAGGCAGCCGGGGCGCAGATCGCGACCGGGCACACCGTGCACCGCATCGAGACGGACGGCAGCACCGCCGAGGTCCACTTCCGTACGGAAGACGGCGAGGGCACCGTGCCTGCCCGCCGCGTGCTGGTCAACGCCTCGCCCGACGCGCTCGCCGGAATGCTCGGCGAGACGTCCGTGCGTCCGGCCGGACCCGTCGCAGGCTCACAGCTGAAGGTGAACATGCTGCTGCGGCGCCTTCCCCGGCTGAAGGACACCTCCGTGGACGCCAGGGAGGCCTTCGCAGGCACCTTCCACGTCGCGGAAGGGTACGAGCAGCTGGCCGACGCATACCGTCAGGCGCAGCAGGGAGCGCTGCCCCGGGTGCCGCCGTCGGAGCTGTACTGCCACTCCCTGACCGACCCCTCGATCCTCGGCTCCGCACTCGCGTCCGAGGGCTACCAGACACTCACCCTCTTCGGGCTGCTCACGCCTCCCGAATGCTTCGCTCCGTCAGGCCAGGACGGGCTGGACGGCGAGGCGGTGAAGGCGAAGGCCCTGGCCGCGACACTCGCCGGACTCGACGAGCACCTCCGGGAACCGATCAGCGAATGCCTCGCCCTGGACGCCGACGGAAATCCCTGCATCGAAGCCAAGACGCCGCTGGACCTCGAAGACGAACTGCGCCTCCCCGGCGGCCACATCTTCCACGGCGACCTCTCCTTCCCCGTCGCCGGCGAAGGCACCGGACGCTGGGGCGTCGAGACGGCGCACCCCAACGTGCTGCTGTGCGGCGCGGGAGCCGTACGGGGCGGCGGAGTGAGCGGCATCGGCGGGCACAACGCGGCCATGGCGGTGCTCGAGGACCAGGGGTAGGCATGCGGCAGCAGGGCTGAAGTCTCCGCGGTCCGGCACGGTGAGGGACCGTCCCGACGAGGCGGCGGACGGGTGCCCGTGACGACGGGTCACGGGCGCGCACTGCGGGGACCCGGCGGTTCCTTCATCCGGACAGTGGCGCGCGCCATGATGAAGCGAAGCAGCCGCCGGAGGCCGGGGACGGGAAGGGGTGACACTGGGCGTATGAGTGAGGGAGTCAGCACCGTAGCCGTGAACGGCATCCGGCTCGCCTACCGCACCTGGGGGAAGGAGCACGCGGAGGGCACTCCCGTCGTCCTGCTCCACTGCCTGGGAGCAGACGGCGAGGACTGGCGCGGGCCGCTGATCCCCCAACTCGCCGCCGCACACCCGATCTTCGCCCCGGACCTGCGCGGGCACGGCCGGAGCGACTGGCCGGGGGAGTACGGACTGGACGTGCTCAGCCCGGACCTCCTGGCCTTTCTCGACGTGCTGGGCCTGCAGCGCGTCATCCTCATCGGTCATTCCTTCGGGTCGGTCGTCGCAGGCATCTTCGCCGGCGAGCATCCGGCCCGCGTGGAGCGGCTCGTCCTGGAGGAGACACCGGCCATGCTGCCGCTCGATCCACCCCGCGAGATCCGCGAACGGCCTGATGAGCCGCAGGCGTTCGACTGGGAGCTCCGCAGACAGTTCGACCAGCAGCGCAACACCCCCGATCCGCGCTGGTGGCAGCTGCTCCAGGAAATCACGGCACCCACCCTGCTGATCGGCGGCGGGACCTCCAGCCACCTGCCGCAGGAGGACATGGCGGCCATGGCGGAGCGCATCCCGAACGGCACGATGGTCACCGTCGAGGACGCCGGGCACCTCGTGCACGAGGACAGGCCCAGGGAGTTCGCGGCTGCTCTGCGGACGTTCCTGGCGGACGGTTCCCAGCCCGGACGGTGATGCCGGTCCGCGCCCGCCAGGAATCGGCGGGCGCCGCGCCGACGGTCGTCAGTGCCTCTCCGTGTACCTCTCGCATGTCCCTCGTGCAGGGCTTCCGCGCCCCGGAGCCGGGCCGCCACGCCGGGCGCGCAGTGGTGGGGAAGCAGACAGCTGCCGACCGTTTCTCGTGCACGGCGAACGGACACCCGTAGAGTGATAGTTGAACAGCAAAGCACTTCTGCGAGGAAGGTCCGTGATGGCTGAGCCCGAAGGAACGGCACTGGAGGAACTGCGTTCCAGGCGTGAGGCGCTGCGCGAGCGGTACCTGCAGGAGGCCGCCGGGCGTCCTGCGACCACGGCGCGCGGTGTGCACCACGTGGCTTTCATCTGCCGGGACGTCGAGGAGACCATCCGCTTCTACCAGGAGCTGCTCGGGTTCCCCCTCGTCGAACTCGTCGAGAACCGGGACTACCGCGGCTCCACGCACTTCTTCTTCGACATCGGCAACGGCAACCTGCTCGGTTTCTTCGACTTCCCGGGCCACGAACACCCGTCGTTCGCCGAGACGGTGGGAGGTGTACAGCATCTGGCCCTTGCGATGGACGGCGAGGAGCACGCGGCGGCCCGCCGGGCCCTCGACACGGCAGGCATCGAGTACGCGGGCCCGGACCGCGGAGTTGAGGAGAGTCTCTACCTGCGGGACCCCAACGGGGTTCCCGTCGAGCTGTACCGCGAGAGCCTCGGCGTCTTCAACGGCAGCAGGATCGTGTGACACGTCCGCCTGCCGGCCCGGCTGCAATCCGGGCCGCCACGGACCTGTCGGGCAGCCGCCGGCCCTGGTTACGCTGATCTTCCGGACGCGAGACACGGGAGGAGCGCACGTGGCGGAGAGCACCATGACCAGCACGGCGGCAAGGCCTGACCTCGATCTGACCAACGCCCGCTGGCAGTCGGGCACCCAGGAGATGGGCGGGGTGGAGATCGCCTTCGTCGAGGGCTGGATCGCCATGCGCAACGGCCGCACACCGGAGGTCCCGGCCGTCATCTTCTCGCCGGGGGAGTGGAACGCCTTCGTGCTCGGTGCGCGCAACGGGCGCTTCGACCTGACGTGAACTCGGTGCTGCTGCCGGGAAGGTTCACCGGCAAACCTTCCCGGCCGTCGCGAGCCCGCGAAGATCCAAACGACGTGCCCTAGCCGGGCACGTCTGACCCGGCCGACCGGTCCAACTGCCCCAGTACGTCCGGCAGCAGGCCCTCGTACACGACGGTCAACCGGCGCGTGACACGCGTGATCGCCACGTACAGGTCGTGACCGCCCTGCGGCGACTGCGCGAGGACGCCCGCGGGATCGGCCAGTACGACACGGTCGAACTCCAGCCCCTTCGCCTGGGCCACACCCAGCACCGCCACCTCGGCGTCCAGCGCGGCACTGCCGCCGCCCGTCGCCGCGTGCGGGAGGGCGGAGCAGAGTGCGCCGAGTCTGTCATCGGGCGCGATGACCGCAAGTCTGCCGCCGCCCGCCTCGCGCAGCGCCGCCTGTTCGCCGGCCACGGTCCGTACGGTCCCGGAGACCAGCGACCCCTCCTCGCAGCGCACGGCACACGGGCGTACGCCTTCCTCCCGCACCGACTCGGGAGGCACCTGTTCCGGTGACGCGGCGGCGAGTACGCGCGCAGCGGGCTCCATCACCTCGGCCGGCGTGCGGTAGTTGACGGTGAGCCGCTCCTCGCGCCAGCGGCCCGCCGCGTGCGGGGCGAGCGCCTCTTCCCAGCTCCGGACGCCGGCCGGGTTCCCGGTCTGGGCGACATCGCCCACGAGCGTCATCGAACGGGAGGGGGCCCGCCGCATCACCATCCGCCATGCCATCGCGGAGAGTTCCTGCGCCTCGTCGACGATGACGTGGCCGTAGGCCCAACTGCGGTCGGCTGCCGCCCGGTTCGCCGTCGTACGCGCCGCACCGGGATCGCTGTGCGCCTCGGCGAGGTCCGAGGCGCCGACCGCACCGGACCCGTCGAGGCCGAGGATCTGCAGCACTTCGTTCGCGTAACGCTCCTCCTCGGCGCGCTCCGCACGTGCGGCGCGTGCGCGGGCACGCTCGGCGGAGTCGTCCTCGCCCAGCAGTTCGGCGGCCTCGTCGAGCAACGGCACGTCACCCACCGTCAGTTCGGCCCCAGGGAGGCGCAGCAGAGCCGCCTGTTCGTCGTCGTCGAGAAGGCCGGCCGCCGCGGAGCCCAACAGGGCGCTGTCGGACAGCAGTCGGTCCACCAGCTGCACCGGGGTGAGCAGCGGCCACAGCCGGTCCAGTGTCCGCCGTACGGACCGCTGCCGCCACAGCTCTCCGGGGCCGTAACGCAACTCCTCGTCGTCCAGGGGGCGTTGGCTCTCCCCGGCGCGGGCCCGGACGAGGGCGTCGAGCATGTCGGTGACGAAACGCTTGCGAGCCGCGTTGTGCGGCGCCTTCAGCGCCTGTGCCCGTCGCAGCGCCCGCACGCACACCTCGTGAGGCACGAGCACGCAGGTCGCGTCCTCGTCGAGCGGCACCGACAGGTCCCCGTCGGGCTCGCGCTGATGCAGGCGTACGGCCCCGGCGAGAACCTGCGCCATACGTGTGCCGCCTTTGACCGCAGCGGTGGCGGCGGCGTCCTCCGTGCTCGCCTCGACGCCGGGAAAGAGGCCGCCGAGAGGCGTGAGCACCACGTCGGTCTCACCGAGGGAGGGCAGCACCTCGCCGATGTAGCGCAGGAACACCGCGTTCGGCCCGACGACGAGTACGCCGCGACGGGCGAGCGTCCTGCGGTGCGTGTAGAGGAGATATGCCGCACGGTGCAGCGCGGCCACCGTCTTGCGCGTCCCCGGGCCGCCCTGGACGACGAGGACCCCCTGCAGGGGGGAGCGGATCACACGGTCCTGCTCGGCCTGGATGGTGGCCACCACATCGGTCATCCTGCCGGTGCGCGCCCGGCCCAGTGCGTGGAGGAGGGCTGCTTCGCCGACGAGACCGGCGCATCCGTCCAAGCCGCCCCCGTCCGGGTCGTGCAGGAGCCGCGAGTCGAGGATCTCGTCGTCGATGCCGGTCAGGGTCCGGCCCTTCGAATGGAGGTGGCGGCGCCGCACGATGCCGGAGGGGCGGGCCGGCGACGCGGTGTAGAAGGGCCTGGCCGCCGGCGCACGCCAGTCGACGAGCAGCGGGTCCGATCCGGCCGTGCGCAGGCCGATGCGGCCGATGTACCGGGTTTCGCCCTCCTCGGTGTCGAGTCTCCCGAAACACAGGCCGTTCTCCACGGAGTTGAGCTGTCCGAGGCGACGGGACAGCTCGGCGGCCCGCACCTCGCGTTCGGCCGTCGCCTGGCGTGTGCCGCCGTCGGCACCTCGGGAATGCACTTCGGCGAGCGCGGCGGCGGTCGCTCTGCGCTCTTCTTCGAGCCGGCCGTACAGGACGTCGGCGTACCTCTGCTCCTGGTGCAGGGCGGCGGCCATGAGGGCCGGTTGACTCCCGGTCATGTGTCTGCTAAACTCCTCAACGGACGTGCTGTGTAAGGCAGTTGAACTTTACGAACCGTCGAGCTTAGCAGCTCCGGTGTGCGGCGCAAGATCTTCTCCGCTGTCCGCTGCGCGTGCCTCCTCTCCTCCCGGCCGGCCGTCCGCGACGGCGCGTTCGCGCCCGTGCGGGAGCGGGACGGAGGTGCGGCCCCCGTGACGGACCCCGGAGGCAACCCGGCAACAGGCGACGGCCGCCCCCCGAGGCGGGAGCGGGGACGTCCGGCGGGGGCGGCCGACGGCGGCACGTACCATGGCCGCATGTCGTTCCTCCGCCGTCGCAGTGCGTCCGTGCCCGCGGGCCCCGACTTCGATGTCCTGGCCATGGACCCGACCGACTGGCCGGGCAACCTCGGGGCCGGTCTGCTGCCCGCCCCGGACGGCACATGCCAGGGTGTCTTCCTGCGTTACGACCTCTTCGGAGGCCGCGGTCCGGCCATGATCATCGGGAATCTGCCGGAGGGGTCGCCCGCCCGGGAGGTCAGCGGCAGCCAGGTGCCCTTCGAGGTGGCTCAGCTGATGTCCGCGCTGGAGAACGACGAGCCCGTCGAGGTCACGGGCGTCGAGGACGACCCGGTCATGCACGAGGACAACCTTCTGATCGTGCGCCGTGTGAAGTGCTCGGAGGAGCGCATCTCCTGCGTGCAGTTCGACCGCAGCGACGGCGTGCTCGTGACCATCGCGAGCTGGGACCGTCCGATCACCAACGACCTGTACGCGCTGCTGAAGCCGCTGCCCGCGGAGATGTTCCGGCACTGACGCGACGGGCCACCCGGCCGTCGGCACGAAGGGCCCGGCACCTCCAGCAGGAGGCGCCGGGCCCTTCGTCCGTCCGCGGTCCGGTTACGAGGAGGAGCGGATCAGCCGCACGTCGTCCGCCTTCACGAACGCCACGCGGTGCCCCAACTGGATCTGGTAGTACGTGAGGTCGCCGCGCACCACCTTGAACTTCTCCGCCTCGGGGTCGTAGTCCTTCGCGTAGAGATACTCGCCCCGCGTCTTGAGGCCCACGGCGTACGCCTGCCCCTTCGCGATCTTGTACGGCAGCGGGGAGAGCTCCTGGGCCGGCACACCCGCCGGGTACGCCTCCTTCTCCGGATACGCGCGCCCGTACACCGGGATCTCGTCCTTGCCGGCCTTCGGCGTGACCGTCTGCCCGCGGGCGGGAACGGCGGTCGGCTGCTTCCGCGGGTTGTGGAACCAGGCCTTCTCACCGAGGTACCACACTGCGGTCCACTCGCCCTTGCGGTCGGCCACGGCGTACTGCTGTCCGGTGCTGGCGCGGGCCCCGGTGTCGTTGACGCCGGTCGTGGAGTCCTCGCCCCCGGGGCGCAGTCCGATGTCCTTCACCAAGGGGGAGGAGGCGTCGGGTGCGGTGTGGAGCCGCACGGCGCCCGAGCCGTGGGCCGGGCAGGGATCACCCGAGTCGTCGCACCGGGTGTACTGCGGCTGGTGCTTGTCGTAGTCGGGCCTGATCGTCACCATGCGGCTTCCGGAACCGGCCTCGGGCTTGAACGGCTTGCCGAGCAGGGTGAAGTAGTGCTGCCAGTCGAAGTACGGCCCGGGGTCCGTGTGCATGCCGGGGATGTTGGCGGACGTCGTGCCGGGCACGTTGTCGTGGCCGATGACGTGCTGCCGGTCCAGGGGGATGTCGTACTTCGCTGCCAGGTACTTCACCAGCCGCGCCGAGGAGCGGTACATGGCCTCGGTGAACCACGCGTCGGGATCGGTGAGGAAGCCCTCGTGCTCCAGGCCGACCGACTTGGCGTTGACGTACCAGTTGCCCGCATGCCAGGCGGCGTCCTTGCCCCGCACGTGCTGGGCGATGTGGCCGTCCGAGGAGCGCAGCGAGTAGTTCCACGAGACGTACGTGGGGTCCTGGATCAGGTCCATGACGACGTCCCAGGGGCCCTCGGTGTCGTGCACCACGATGTAGTCCACCGAGGCGGACCCGGGCCGCTTCGCCTTGTCGTGGTTTCCGTAGTTCGGCTGGCCCTCGTCGTCCGTGTACTCCTCGTACGGGGCGGGGAGCCACTCGCAGGACACGCTCCGCGGGCACTCCGGCCCGGCCTCCGGCGCCGCGGAGCCCGCCCGCTTCAGCCCGTGCCCGGCGGCCTGCGACTCGTCGGCGCGCAGCGAGGGCACCGCGTCGAGCGTGACCCGCTGGCCGGCGTCGTTCGTGCGCCGCGCACCGGAACGGACCACGTCGAAGACGTCGTTCGCGAACGCCGTGCCGGCCGCACGCTCGGTGGCGGCGGGGAAGGCGGCCACAGCGCCGAACCAGTCGGCGGGGTCCGCACTGAGCGGACGGCCGAGCTTCTTCTGCGCGTCGGCGAGCAGCGCCGCACCCCCGCGCACGTTGGCCGCCGCCGACTCGCGCAGTTCCTTCTTCGGCAGGCCCGTCAGTTCGGCTGCCCGTTCGGCCGTGCGGAGCCGGGCCGGCACCCGGCCCTCGCCGGGCGTGCCTGCGTGGGAGGCCGCCGTACGGGCCTCACGTGCGGTGTCGCCGCGGGCGTCTTCCGTGCCGCCGTGACCATGTCCCGCCTGCGGGGCTGCTTCGGCGAGTGCCGTGCGGGCGTCCGTCAGGTGCATGGGGCCGTAGCCGCCGGTGACGCTGGGGGCGCCGTCGTGCGCGTCCCAGCGCGACTGCAGGTAGGAGACACCGAGCAGGACGCTTCGCGGCACCTTGTACTGCTGTGCGGCGTCGGTGAAGTGCTGCTGGAGCCTGGAGGAGTCGCGCTGTTCGGCCGTGGCGTACGGGCCGGGCGAGGCGAGCGGCAGCAGTAGCGCCGCAGCGGCGGCCCCGGCGGCGGCGACCGTCAGGGTGCGCGAGGAGCGCCCCCTCACGGGCAGTCGGCCGAGCGCACGCCGGAGGCGGCGTCTGAGAGGGTCGGGGGCGTCGGGGACAGGGCCGGGTGATCCATGCAAACCGGGCAAGGAAGCCTCCTCGGACTGGGCTCGTCGCATGCGGCGGGCGCGAGCAGGCCTCAGAGGTATCGGTTGTACGATCATCCGTCAATGACTGGGCGGTGAGCACAAGTCGCACGTCAGCGGGGTACGTTCGGCCTCCTGGGCCGCAGCCGCCCCCCGTGCGGGCCCCCGCACGCGAGCCGGTGCGAACCGGGTGCCGTGCTCGGCGGCGGCGGGACCTGCGGGGCGTCAGCGGTCCATACCGGTGACGCCCCGCTCGGCCCACCCCCCCGGCCGGTAACCCTCAGTGCGTCACGGCGTGTTCAGCGGGTGCTCACGGCAGAGCGAACCGCTCCCCGCGCCAGCGCGCAGTCGTCGTGCAGCCTGCGCAGTAACAGACGCTGCTCCTCGCCCCTCGCCATCCCGCCGGGCCTCTCCGATGCGCCCGGCGACGCGCCCGGAGGCGTGGGTTCGCGCATGGTGCGCTGGACCGCCGTCTCGTAGTTCCGGATCTCCTTGGTCAGCACCAGCATCAGGTTGACCAGGAACGCGTCCCGGGCGGCGCGTCCCTGAGCCTGCGCGAGCTGGCTGATGTGCCGTCGGGCTATGGGAGCGTCGCCCAGCACGGCCCACAGCGTGGCGAGGTCGTACCCGGGCAGATACCAGCCGGCGTGCTCCCAGTCGACCAGCGCGGGTCCGGCCGGGGCCAGGAGCACGTTGGTCAGCAGCGCGTCCCCGTGACAGAACTGCCAGGGCGTGCTGCTGCCGCTCCCGTAGGTGCGGGCGATCCCGTGCAGCAGCTTCTGGAGATCACCCAGGTCGCGGTCCGTCAGCAGCCCCTGTTCGTGGTAGCGGCTGAGCCGTGCCGGGTAGTCGACCGGCCGCTCGAATCCGGAGACCGGAGGCTGCCAGAGGTTGAGCCTGCAGACAGCGCCGAGCGCGGCGCGCAGATCGGAACGGGGCGGCGCGTCGAGAAGGTGACGCCTCATCGCCGCGACCCGCCCCGGCATCCGCTCGATCACGAGCACGCAGTCGTCGGGGTCGGCGGCCACGAGCTTGGGCACCCGCACGGGAGGGCGGTGCCGTACGAAGGTGCGGTAGGCCCCTATTTCGTGCCGGAAGCGTTCGGTCGGGACCTGCGCGTGGTCCATCAGGCATTTGGCGACCACGGCCTTGCGCCCTGCCGTGCCCGCCATCAGTACGGACCGGCCGACGCGACGAAGGATCTGCACCGGCTGGAACTCCGGACAGATGCGCTGGACCGAGTCGAGGGCCGCGCGGATTCGCTCACCTTGAGGGCCGGTCAAGTCCAGCCTCCCGCTGACGGACTGGGCTCCGATGCCGCCGGTCAGCCTGCCCCGCGCAGTGCCACCGCGGGAGACCGCACCCCGGCCCGGAGAGGACGGGAACGCCGGAGAGCCGCCGGCGTAGGGCGGATTTCCGAGCGGCCGCAACGGTGCCGACACGGAGGACGTCGCTGGATGCATGGTGAGCAGGGTCCCTTCGTGCGCCGACAGGTCGCCGCGCCCGCCGGCCCGTTCCGCACGGTCCGCACCCTGGGGAATGCGGAGCCGGAGCGGACGCTGGCCGGAGTGGCGCGTGCATACAGCACACCCGGGCGTCCGGGTGGCACACCATCTGGCGGACCCTGGCGAACCCTGGCGAATGGTCCCAGGGCAGTTGGGCGGGGGTTAGTGTCAACTAAGCCGAGAACCTGGGGGCTTGACGTGACCAAGGGACCCAACACCCGCCTCGCGGACCTTTTCGGACTCGCCGGATGGTCCAAGGGCGAGCTTGCGAGGCTCGTGAACCGGCAGTCGGCGGCCATGGGCCACGCACAGCTGGCGACCGACACCTCGCGGGTGCGGCGTTGGATCGACATGGGGGAGACCCCGCGAGATCCGGTGCCGAAGGTGCTTGCGGCTCTTTTCACCGAGCGACTCGGCCGTGTCGTGACCATCGAGGACCTCGGGTTCAGCAAGCCGGGCAGATCTGCCGCACGGCAGCAGTCCGGGCTCGACGGGATGCCGTGGGCACCCGAACGGACAGCCGAGGTCCTCACCGAATTCACGGGAATGGACCTCATGCTCAACCGACGCGGCTTGGTGGGCGCGGGTGCCGCGCTCACCGCAGGATCGGCACTCACCAGTGCCATGTACGACTGGCTACGCACGGCACCGGCCCCCGCTGCCGGCCCCTTCAACCCCGGCCCCTCCCGCTACGCGGACCAGGCGGCCTTCGACAGGTACGACGCGGCCCCGGTGGGGTCTCAGGAGATCGAGGCGCTGGAGCACTCGGTGGAAGTCTTCCGCGCCTGGGACGCCGCCCGCGGCGGCGGACTCCAGCGCAAGGCGGTGGTCGGGCAGCTCAACGAGGTGGGCGGCATGCTCGCCTACCACCACCCGGACCGCCTGCAGCGCCGCCTGTGGGGGGTCGCGGCCAACCTGGCGGTGCTCGCCGGATGGATGTCGCACGACGTGGGCATGGAGCCCACCGCGCAGAAGTACTTCGTCATCGCCGCGCACGCCGCGCGTGAGGGAGGCGACCGTCCGCGGGCGGGCGAGGCCCTGTCCCGCGCGGCACGGCAGATGGTCCATCTCGGACGCCCGGACGACGCCCTGGACCTGATGAAGCTGGCACGTGCGGGTTCCGGGGAGGAGTCGCTGCCCCGTACGCAGGCGATGCTCCACACCATCGAGGCGTGGGCGCAGGCGTCGATGGGACGCGGCCAGGAGATGCGGCGCACCCTGGGGGAGGCGGAGGAGCTCTTCGCGTCCGACAACGGCGATGTGCCGCCGCCCAGTTGGATGCAGATGTTCGACGAGGCGGATCTGCACGGCATGGAGGCGCTGGCCTACCGTACGCTCGCCGATCACGAACCGGCCGCGGCGGGCGTGGCGGAGCGCCATGCCAGGCAGGCCCTGCGACTGAGAGCGGACGAGCGGCAGCGCTCGAAGATCTTCGACTGGATCTCCCTGTCCTCGGCCTACTTCATCGCCGGCGAACCCGAACAGGCCGAGCGCTACGCACGGCTCGCCCTCGTGAGCATCGGCGAGAACTCCTCCCACCGCACCTGGGACCGGCTGCGCGAGATGTACCGGCTGACGGGCCGGTACACCGGACACGCGGGCATCGCGGACCTCAGGGAGGAGATCCAGCTGGCGATGCCGAGGCACCACAAGCAGACGGCTCCCCGGCTGTCCGGCACCCCCGGTCTGCGCAACATCTGAGCAGACCGGGGCAGACCGGGGCAGGCCGGGAACGGGCCGGGGAGCCTGGAAGCCGGGGACGAGCCCTCCTGGCTGTGCGCTCAGCGGCGCACGTAGCGCTCGGCGACCACCGACGGGAACTCCACCGGCGCACCGCGCTCGAGCGACCGCGCAAGACGCAGGTACTGCGCGTGCGTCCATGCCAGAGGCGTGGCCGACGCGGTGCCAGTGCCCGGCTTCTCGCGGGGCGCCGGCGGCCTCGTGTCCCAGACCTGTTCCGGCAGCATCAGTGTCTCGCCGGCCGTGCGGGCCATGTCGCGCAGCCGGCCTGCCGCCGAGTGCCGGTCGCCGCAGAGCAGTTCGTACTCCCCGCGCTCACCGGCGAAGATCGGCCACAGTCGCCCGTGGGTGGTCTTCACCTCGGGACGGTTGACGGTCCACTGCTCACCATTGGGCTGCTCGCCGTAACCGTCGCCGGAGTACCGGTACCAGTGGCGGCCGGAGGGTGTGTCGACGGCGAGCTTCCGGTCCACCACGGCGAGGGAGTTGCGGATCACCGGGTCGTCGGCGGGCTTGACTCCCAGCCGTACGAGCTCCAGGAAGCCCGCGTCCACGACGGTGCGCTGGTCCACGGGGGTCTCGATGTTGTTGCCGAGTTCGTACTCCACACCGGAGTCCGGCTTCCCGTTCTTGGTGAGCCGCAGGTAGTAGGGCTCGTCCGAGTCCGGGCCCTTGGTGGTGACGGTCCACTTCTCGACCGACTCCTGCCATTTGTCGGCCGCCTTCAGGTACTTGGCGGCCTTGCCTCCCTGTCCGCCCCGCTCCAGCAGGTCCGCGAGGCAGACGAGTCCGGCGATCACGGAGGCGATCGTGGAGGGCGAGTAGCCCGACTGCTCCTCCCAGCGCTCCTGCTGGCTGTAGGGCGCCTCGTAGCCCTCCTCGCTCGTGAAGCCGAGGATGAAGTCGCCTCCGCGGGCGAGGCGTTCGAGTGTGCCGGCGTCGTGACGGTCCAGCAGCCAGGCCAGCAGCATGGGGGCCGCTGTCTCGTCGAGCTGGATGCTCGTCCAGAAGGGCTCGCCGTCGACCTTGCAGTTCTGCGGCCAGTGCCCGTCGGGACGCTGCGTCCTGAGCATGTAGTCCAGGGCCCGGCCCGCCGCGGCGTGGTCGCCGGCGGCGAGGAGACCGGTGCCTATCTGGTACTGGTCGCGCGGCCACACCAGGTGGTACGGGCCCGTCTCCGGGACGACGTGCCGGGAGCCGAAGTCCCAGGGCATGGAGGGGGAGGCGATGAACGCACCCGGGTTCTTCTTGTCCTCGCCGGCCGCCAGCGTCACGACGGACGCCGTCCAGAGCGCCCGGTCCGACGGCGTGCGCAGAGAGCCGGGGGGCTGGGGGAGCCCCGCGAGGTAGGAGGTCCAGCCCGTGTCGTACGCGTGCGCGGCGGCGTGGAAGCCGGCCCTCAGGGAGCGCCGCGCCGTCCTGACGGCGTCGTCGGCCTTCTCCCCGAGGCCCAGCACCACGGTCTGCCGGGTCCGGGCGCAGCCGTCCAGCCGCAGCCGTCCGAGCTGCACGACGTTGCCCGGTCCGGCGGTGGCGTAGTGGTGCTTCAACCGGCCGTCGTTCTCCGAGAGTTCGCTCCAGCCGTCGTTCACGCCGAGATAGCCGACGGTGGACTCGGCGAAGCCGTCCTGGGCGAGCAGTGCGCTCGCCGCGTGCTTGTCCTCGGCGACGAGCGCGCCGTCCTGCGGGAACGCGCTGTCGTTGTTGCCGTCACCGGAGAGCGAGGGGTCGTGCAGCACGTACACCTGCAGCGGTGTGCCGGTCCGGGAGCGGACCTCGACGTCGATGACGACGCTGGAACGCTCCGGGTCCGTGACGTACTGCGTCACGGCGCTCCAGCCCTCGCCCTGGCTGGTCTGCCGGTAGCGCGGTGCGCCGCCGTGACCGATCAGTTCCGTGCGGGTGTCGGCCTGGCCGACCCGCTGGACGAAGGTCTTGCCGTCGGTGACGACGAGTTCCGTGTGACGGCTGGCAGGGGTGCTCAGATCGGGGTAGTACGTCTCGCTCATCCTGCCGCCCTGCAGGGTGAACCACACGAGGCTCCGCTCTGTGCGGGCGGTGCCGAAACCCACCTTGTCGGCCGGGTCGAAACGTGCGTCCTTGCCCGGGCCTCCCGGTGCCTCACCGGCCGTCTCCGCCACGTCGGAGCGCGCACCGGACATCCCGGTGGCGCCGGCGCTGCCGGCGAGCGGGACGGGCGCGGCGATCGCCGACGCGCCGACCAGAGCGGCTCTGAGGAAGTTCCGACGGGAGTTCGTAGGCACGCATCCTCCAGGTGAGGCGTGGAATCGAGCCATCTCAGGGCCCGTACAGGTGAGTTCACCATGTGAAGTCGTCCGCCCGGACGACCACCGCATGAGTGAGCGAAAGCCTTGCCTCGGAAGACCTCTGCGTCAAGAGAGGCTTGTGTGACTCCAAAGTATGAACGCACACGGGGGGTTCGGGTGAAGTGCGCTTCATGTCCCGCTCTGCGGTGCGCAGTTGTGGGCGCCGACGAGGCCGGTGGCCGGACGGGTGGACCGCGCCGTCGTACCCGGCACGGCCGGTCGGCGCCCCCGGGATGTCCCGGGATGTGCAACTCCCCTGCGGGAAGCGGCACTCGGCGCTGCGGCGGGCATGTCCCGCCGCAGCGCCCGTCCTCTCCTCGTTCCGCGGAAGCGGACCTTGATCACTCCTTGCCCTGGCCCTCCTTCTTCGCGAGACGGCGGCGCTGCCTGGCGGTCGGCTCCCTGCGTCCGGTCTGCCGGTGGTAGACCTCTCTGCGCTCCTGGTTCGTCATGGCTCTCGCACCCTTTCGAGGGACGGGTACGCCGTGATCTCCCGGGGCGGGCGCGGCGTACAACCGCCTGCGGGCGCAGCGGCCGGACGGTTCCGGTCCCCGGACCGGGGTTCGGAGAAACCGGCTCCGTCCGGCGCCGCCCGGCGGCAGGAGCGGCGGGTGACACGGACGACCTGCGCCCAAACGCTTCCATTCCGGTGCGGGCGCACGTCCCGGCCCGCTCGGGCGCACCATCCGGTGCCGGGCGCCGGCCGGAGGCTCACGCTGCGCCGCCCTTCTCCTCTCCCTTCTCGTCTCCCTTCTCGTCGTCGACGATCTCGGCGTCCACGACGTCCTCCTCCGGTCCGGCACCGCCGGCCCCGGGAGGCCCCGCACCCTCTTCCGTCCCGCCACCGGCGGCAGCACCGGCTGCGCCGCCGGCCTGGGCGCCGCCGTACATCGCCTGGCCCAGCTTCTGGCTGACGGCGGCGACCCGCTCGCTCGCATGGCGGATGGCCGCGGTGTCCTCGCCCTTGAGCTTCTCCTTCAGGTCCGCGACCGCGTCCTCCACCTCCGACCTGACGTCGCCCGGGACCTTGTCCTCGTTCTCCTTGAGGAAGTCGTCCGTCGTGTAGACGAGTTGCTCCGCCTGGTTGCGGGTCTCCGCGTCCTCGCGCCGGCGGCGGTCCTCGTCGGCGTACTGCTCCGCCT
This sequence comes from Streptomyces ovatisporus, assembly GCF_042653885.1. Lineage (NCBI taxonomy): Bacteria > Bacillati > Actinomycetota > Actinomycetes > Kitasatosporales > Streptomycetaceae > Streptomyces > Streptomyces ovatisporus. Next base: position 31,256 of record NZ_JBHSFH010000013.1, on the reverse strand, counting down.
CGCGCATCATGCGGTCGATCTCTTCCTTCGGGAGGCTGGACCCGCCTGTGACCTGCATCTTCTGTTCCTTGCCCGTGCCCTGGTCGCGGGCGGAGACGTGCATGATCCCGTTGGCGTCGATGTCGAAGGCGACCTCGATCTGGGGCACGTTGCGGGGCGCCGGCGGCAGTCCCGTCAGCTCGAAGGAGCCGAGCTTCTTGTTGTACGCCGCGATCTCGCGCTCACCCTGGAAGACCTGGACGGTCACCGACGGCTGGTTGTCCTCGGCCGTGGTGAAGACCTCCGAACGCCTCGTCGGGATCGTCGTGTTGCGCTCGATCAGCCTGGTCATGACGCCGCCCTTGGTCTCGATGCCCAGAGACAGCGGTGTGACGTCCAGCAGCAGCACGTCCTTGACCTCGCCCTTGATCACACCGGCCTGGAGCGCGGCTCCGATGGCGACGACCTCGTCCGGGTTGACGCCCTTGTGCGGCTCCTTGCCGGTGAGGTCCTTCACCAGGCCGGTGACGGCGGGCATCCGTGTCGAGCCGCCGACCAGGATCACGTGGTCGATCCGGGACACCTCGATGCCGGCGTCCTTCACCGCCGCGTGGAAGGGCTCCTTGCAGCGCTCCAGCAGATCCGCCGTGAGCTGTTCGAACTGGGCGCGCGTGAGCTTCTCGTCCAGGTGCAGCGGGCCCTCGTCGGTCGCCGTGATGTACGGCAGGTTCACGGTCGTCTCGGTTGCGGACGAAAGCTCGATCTTCGCCTTCTCGGCCGCCTCACGGAGCCGCTGCACCGCCATTCTGTCCTTGGACAGGTCGATGCCGTGCCCGTTCTTGAACTGCTTCACCAGGTGATCGACGACCCGCTGGTCCCAGTCGTCGCCGCCGAGCCGGGTGTCGCCGGAGGTCGACTTCACCTCGACCAGTCCTTCGCCGATCTCCAGGAGCGAGACGTCGAAGGTGCCGCCCCCCAGGTCGAAGACCAGGACCGTGTGGTCGTCCTCCTTGTCCAGTCCGTAGGCGAGAGCCGCGGACGTCGGCTCGTTGATGATCCGCAGGACGTTCAGCCCCGCGATCTCACCGGCCTCCTTGGTGGATGTGCGCTGGGAGTCGTTGAAGTACGCCGGCACGGTGACGACCGCCTCGGTGACGTCCTCTCCCAGGTACGCCTCGGCGTCCCGCTTGAGCTTCTGCAGCACCCTGGCGGAGATCTCCTGCGCCGTGAAGCGGTTGCCGTCCACGTCGCCGGACTCCGGGAAGCGCCAGTCCGCGTCCCCCGCGTGCCGTTTCACCGACCGTGCCGTGCGGTCCACGTTCGTCACGGCCTGCCGCTTGGCGACCTCGCCGACGAGTACCTCTCCGCCCTTGGCGAAGGCCACCACGGACGGGGTCGTCCTGGCTCCTTCGGCGTTCGGGATGACGGTGGGTTCACCACCCTCGAGGACGGAGACCACGGAATTGGTCGTCCCCAGGTCGATTCCGACTGCTCGGGCCACCTCGACTCACCTCTTCTCCGCAGTCGCCGGCTCGTACACGTCGGCGACAGGGCCCCGAAGCAGCAGGCGAACCAGCCGGGCCACCTCGGACCGGCCTGCCGCCCCGCCACCGCAAGGCCGACAAATGCCTACACATCCTGCATAAAAGTTGAGCCGGTCGGTGTCAAGTGCCCATCGGGTCACTCTTCGGAGGGGCGGCTGCCGGGCCGCCGACGCCGCACTGCGCGGTCCCGGTGGCGGGTCCGAGCCTGGCGTCAGCCGCTGACGCGTGCGACGAGCACGCAGGCGTCGTCCTGGCCTTCACGGTCGCCGAACTCCTCGACGACGGCACGCACGCACTCCTGTGCCGTACGGGCCTCGGCGAACCGGCCGGCGAGGGAGAGCAGCCGCTCCGAACCTCCGTCCTGCGCGTTCCCGCCGGGCAGCACGGGTGCGGGCCCGGGCCCGGACCCGGACCCGGACCCGGAAGATCCGCCGTCCTGCGGGGTGAGTCCGTCGGTGTGCAGCACCAGCAGGTCGCCCGCCTCCAGCACTTCGGTGTGCTGGCCGTACGCCGCACCCGAGGTCGCGCCCAGCAGCACGCCCTCCGGGGGCTGCAGCACGCGGCCCTCGCCCCTGCGGAAGAGCAGCGGTGCGGGATGCCCGGCCTGCGACCACGTCAGAGTGCGGTCTGCGGGCTGGTAGCGGCAGCACACCGCGCTGCCCAGGGCCGGCTGGGCCGCGGAGTCGAGCAGCTGGTTGAGGTGCCCCATCAGCGTGCCGGGCTCCACACCCGCCACCGCCATGCCGCGGACGGCGCCGAGCAGCATGGCCATCCCCGACGTGGCGGCGACCCCGTGGCCGGTGAGGTCGCCCGCGGACAACAGCGTGGCGCCGTCGGGCAGTTCGAGCGCGTCGTACCAGTCGCCCCCGATCAGGGCACTCGTCGCGGACGGAAGGTAGTGCGAGGCGATGTCGAGGGCGCCGCCCGTGTGCCCGTCCGAACGGGGGAAGCGCTGGGAGCCCCGCCACGGCGGCAGCACCGACTCCTGCAGCTCGACCGCGATCCGCCGTTCGGCCTGCGCCGCGTGCCGTTCGTGGTGCACCGTCTCGCGCGTCTCCACCACGGCGAGTTCGCTCCGGCGCAGCTCGCTGACGTCCCGGACGACCGCCCACATGGCGGCGGTTCCGCCCTGGTCGTCGAGGACGGGTTCGCCGAGCAGGTGCAGCGTGCGTACGTCACCGTCCGGCCGCATGATGCGGAACTCCCGGTCGATGGGCCGGCTGTCCACCAGGCAGTCCGTCACTGCCGCGGCGAGCAGCGGCTGGTCGTCGGGCAGCACCCACGAGGGAAGTTCGTCCAGGGAGAGCGGGCCCTCGGCCGGGGAGCGTCCGAAGATGGCGTACAGCTCCCCGGACCAGGAGACCTCGTCGGTCAGCAGGTTCCACTCGGCGCTGCCGGACCGCGCCGGTAACCGGCGGGAGCGCGCGGCCCCCGCGGCGGCGGTCTCACCCTCCGCGGCACGGGCATCGCCGGGCGCACCGTCCGTATGGTGCGCGTCTGCGGCCGGGGACCCCGCGCGGAGCTGCCCGAGGTGTTCGCCGAGGCCGTCGAGATGGCGGGCGGCGAGATCGCACAGGGCCCGCCTCCAGCGCGACGTGGGATCCCCCGCCTCCTCCCCGTCCTCGTCCGCCGCGCTCGAGCGGACGGCGTCGATCCCGCCGCGCAGCCGGCGCGCCTGCGTGATGAGCGCGTCCAGCGTGCCGCGCTCGGGCGGCTGGGACGCCGGGCGGTCCGCATCGAGGTGGGAGGGCATGCGTTCTCTCCGATACGGGATGAGGGCTCGGTTACGACTGTTGCACAGGCTGCGACCGGCCGTAAGTGGTTTTGCCATACCCGATCCGGTGGTGCTGCGGGCATTTGTCCGCGCCCTCCTGGCAGTTGGGACCCGCGGAGCACTCCGGGCACACCGCGGAAGGGCCGATTCCCGGTAGGCTCCCGACGCCGGACGCGCGCATTCCACGTCGCTGGGGAACCCAGGAGTAGAACCACGCGCACCGGCAAGGATGCTGGTCAACGGAAATCCCGTTGCCAGTCGAAGACCCCGCACCGGATGCTGACCTCATGTTCGTCGAGCCCGTCGATTCAGACATAGCGCCCAGCGGTACGCTGCTCGGCCTCCTGCAGCGAGGCCGTGGCGACGGCACGCTGCACGCCTTGGCGGCGCCACGTGCCGAAGCTCTCGCCGCACTCCGGCAGTGCGTACTCCACGACCCACGGCGCGACTGGCAGATCGAACACCGTTCGCTCTACTACGCACGGCTGCACATGGAGCTGGACGCCTCCCTCGACGACATCGAGGAGCACCTCTTCCACCCCGACGACCAGCTGACGGCCGAGGGGGAGGCCGAGGTGCGCACGGGGCTGGCGCTGTCCGTGCTGGGCCACCTCGCCTCCTACCGGGACACCGGCGCGCTGGAGCTGCTGCGGCGCTACGCCACGGCCGGCGCCAACTGGCAGTGGGCACTGGACGAACTCGCGGTGCGCGACGACGACGAGGGGCTTCGCGCGCTCGGCCCCGCCGTACTGACGCGCTTTCCGGAGACCCGTCAGGGCGACATGGAGCTGGCCGCGTCGGCCCGCGACGCCTTCGAGCCGCGGCCCTGGCGCCTGTGGGCGGAGGACTCCGCACGTCCCGGCCAGGCCGAGCGGCTGCTGCGCGTGCGGGAACAGGGCTGTTTCGACCGCTGGCAGCGGCAGATGCACGGTTCGGGCCCCCGTCCGGGCTGGAGCGTCCGCGCAGTCCTCGACTGGGCGCAGGAGGGCCACGACCAGCATCCGCGCGTCGCGCGCGAATCGGCCGCGGCCCGCTGTCTGGCGGCCGTCGCCGGCCCCGAGGACCGTGCCGAACTCCTCGCCGCCGCCCGCGGCCCGCGGGAAGCGGCCCGCGCCGCCGCGCTGCGGCACCTGGCCGAGCGGGGCGACGCCGATGCTCTCGCGTTGATCGAAGAGGCCGCCGCCGACCCCGGCGAACTCGTGTCCCGGGCCGCGCTGTGCTCCTTCGCGCGGATGCGCAGCACCGCGGCGATCGTCCGTGCCAGGCAGTGGGCGGCCGCCCCCGAGGGCACGCTGCCCGGCGGCCTTCAGACCGTGGCCGCCGAGATGCTCGCCTGCTGCGGAGGCGCACAGGACGCCGAAGCGGTGCTCCGCGCCCTGCGCCGCACCGTCCGGCAGGAAGGGCCCGACAGCGACGCGCTGTGGCCGCTGGTCGACGGCGTGGGCCGGCTGGGTGTCGGCTGTGCCGCGCCCGTACTGCGGCACGTCTACCGTGAGACGGCCTCCTCGCAGCTGCGGGGCCGCGCGGCCGCCGCGCTCGCCCTCACCGACCCCTCCTTCGCGGCGGGCTTCGCGGTGGAGTGCCTGTGGGACTGCGAGGAGACCACGCGCGCCCTGGCCGCCGAGTACGCCGCGACAGGGGACGAACGGGTCGTCGAACGCCTGCGGCGGCTCGCGGCCGATCCCGCCGAGGAGGCCGGGGTGCAGAGCGCCGTACGCGGCAGGCTCAGCCCGGACGCGGGGCGCTGAGGCCGCGGCGGGGGTGACTCCCGGCGCCGGACGTGTCGGGGCGCCGGCCTTCGGCCCGCCGGGATGTAACGCCACATCAGGGGCCGTTTCGGGCGTTGTCGGTGTGACGGCATAGTGTGTCCGTCGTGACTGAGCACGCCCCGCCGATCATCCCGTCCCCGGCTCCCGGCCCAGCGGCCGACGAGGGCCTGGCGCGGCGGCTGCGGGCCCTGGCCTGCACCGCTCCGCTGCACGACCTGGACGTCCGCAAGGCCAACCTCGCGGGGGAGTACAGCACTTACGCCATGTCGGAGGTCGCCCTGAGCGCCATCGACGTCGTCACCCTCCAGATGGACTTCGACACCGGAGCCGACCACGAGGACGTCGTGGCCCGGCTGTTGCCCCGCATCGCCGCCCAGGCCCCCGGCCGCCCGGCCGCAGAGCACGAGCGGGTCGCCCGCTGGGTGCTGGAGAACCTGGTGAACGTGGGCAGTGTCGACCGCGGATTCCGGGCCGTCTACGGCACGTTCGGGCCGGACGGCGCCTACGTACGCCGTGACTACGACTTCAAGCTCATCGAAGAGGTCCCCGGGCCAGGCGGAAGCGTCTATCTGCGCACCACCGACGAAGCGGTCAACGTGCTGGTCGGTGCCCTCGACACCGACGTGACCAGCGCCCAGATCGCCGCCGAGGTCAAGCTGGAGGTCCTCATCAGCCGCGGCCGCCTCGCGGACGCCCAACTCGCCGCCGAGCAGGCCCGGTACCGCACGGTGCAGTACGCCGAGACGCTCCGCCGCACGCTGGAGGCCACCCGGCGCGACGTGCGAGCCGTCGACTGGCTGCGCACTGTCCCGGACATGATCAGCGAAGCGCTGGATCACGTCGCGGACCGCTACCGCCACGAGAACGCGATCCTGACCAACATCCGCCGTGCCCGCGACGAGGCGGCGTCCGAGCGCGGCCCCGACCACAAGCGCCGCGCCGCCGAACTCGTCGACATCGTCAAGGACTGCATCCGCCGTCACACCCAGCTCCAGTCCCGCTTGCTGGCGGCGGGGCCGCTCTTCCGCGCCGAGCAGGACCGTCAGGCATTCGCACCGCCCGCCGCACGCGCGGGCCTCGATCTGTACGGTCAACTGCTGGCCCCGCTGCTGCCGTTGCCGCTGGAGGGGGCCGGCCGGGTCACCGACGCCTTCTTCTCCCACGGCACCGGGCTGCGCACCCCCGGAGCGGTCCGGGTGGGGGACCTGGTCGACCTGCTCCTCACGCCTCCCGCCCCCCGCGAGCACCTCGGCGCCGAGATGCCGGAGCCGGACCTGATCGCCACCCCGGACGACAGCAGGTTCAGCGAGGAACAGCTGGAGCAGGCCATGGAGTTGCTGGAGCTGCCCGCCGACGCGCCGCGCCGGCTCTCCGGACTGCTCGCCGAGGCGAGGAGACAGGACCCCGGACTTCCCTACCTGGTCTCCCTCCTGGCGGTCCACGCGGCCAGCCCCCCGGTGGGCACGGCCTACCGGCAGGGCGAGCACCGCCTTCTCTTCGCCGTGGACGACGGGGAGGAGCTCGACGACCCCGAGTTCGGCGGGGCGGACCTCATCGTCGGCACGGCCCTGCTGGACGCGGAGGGCATGGCCTCGGACCGCACGGAAGTGGCATGAGGCGGTCCGGACACCGCCGGCCGAAGTCCCGCTGCCGGCACGTCGCTTCGGGAAGCCGTCGGCCGTACGGCCGGACCGTCCGGTGTACGCAGAGAGCAGACCGCGGCACGGCCCGCGGCCGGAGAGATCCACGAGGAGTACCGCACCCGTGAGCGAACACCGCGACGAGGGAATCCGCGACGAAGAACCGGCGGGCGACGCCGCTGGAGCGAGCGCCGAGGGCCACCCGGCTGCCGCCTCCCCGCCGGACGTACCGGACCGCCCCGCGAGCTCTGCCGGGCCCGCCGGTTCCCGCGGCTCAGGCTCCGCCTTGCAGGAGGGCACCCGCGGGGAGTTCTCCGGCTCCGGCAGCGGCTCCGGCTCCGGCTCTGACAGCGGCAGCGGCGCCCAGGCCGCCGTCACCCCGGCCGACACCGCCGACGCGGCCCGGCTCGTCTCCTTCGGGCTCCATCCCAAGCTGCTGCCTGCCCGCGACGCCGAATACGCCGAACTGCTCCGGCGCTACCGGGACGAGCCCGCCTTCGCGCGCCTCGCCGACGCCGTCGCCACCGGCCTGGGGCTGGTCGTCCTGGAGGTCTCGACGCGTGCGGGCATGGCGCTCGCCGCCGACGAGGAATCCGTCTTCGCGGTGCGCATGGGCGACTATTCGCGCCGCGCCACCGCCGACTCCGCGGACCGCTTCCTCCACGGACTGGCCCACCTCGCAGTCGCCGCGATGGCCTTCCCCCGTCCCGAAGACCTCGCCGACGACGGCTACATCGGCCGCATCACCGTCAACGGGGTCGACTCCTTCGTGCGGCAGGCGTGCAGGAGGCTGGAGGAGCATGCCGAAGAGACGGGCGAGAACGCCGACCCGGTCACGGGGGCACCCGGCCTGGAAGCGGCCTGGCGGGTGTACGCGCGCCGCAGTGCCACCGGAGCCACCAAGGACGCCCGCCGGCTGGCGGGTTCGACCACCGGCATCATCGGGAAGGCCGTCGCCTTCCTCGTCGATTCCGGTTTCCTCCAGCGCACCGGCGACGACGCGGGCGGCACCTACCGCACCACACCGCGCTACCAGCTCCAGGTCCGGGACATGGCCGGCAGCGCCGCGATGTCGGAACTGCTGGAGCTGGGCGTCGTACCCGTCAGCGACGGCTCGGCGAGCCTGCTGCCGCCGGGCGAAGGAGACGACGTGGAGATCGCCGGCGACGCCGCGCTCCCCTTCCACTCCTGAGCCGGTCCCGGCCCGCGAGGGCCTCTCCGCCCCGAACCCCTCAGCCCTTTTCCGTACACACGACCTTCCGTACACACGACCTTCCGCATCCACACGACGAGAGTCCCCGCCATGTACGAGCTGTCCCGGATCCGCCTCTACTCCATCGGGCCCGCCGGTGCGCGCTATGCCGACACCGTGCTGGACCTGCGCGGGGTCGGCGGCCCGGTGCCCAGCCCCGCCCCCGCACAGGCCGACTTCTTCGAGGACGAGCCCACCGGGCCGCCGCGTCGCCCCGCTCCCGCCGGAGTCCTCTTCCTGGAGAACGGCGGAGGCAAGTCCGTCCTGCTGAAGCTGATCTTCTCCGTCATGCTTCCCGGGCACCGCAACACACTCGGCGGCGCGAGCTCCGGCGTGCTGCGCAAGTTCCTGCTCGCGGACGACTGCGGCCATGTGGCCCTGGAATGGCAGCACACCCGCACCGGCGAGACGGTCGTCGTCGGCAAGGTCAGCGAGTGGCGCGGGCGTCAGGTCTCCAACGATCCGCGGAAGTTCGCCGAGGCGTGGTATTCCTTCCGGCCCGGCCCCGGCATGAGCCTCGACTCGCTGCCCGTGGCGGAGTCGGCCGCCCTGCACCCGGCCGCCGAGGGCACGTCCCGGGCGCGTGGCCGCCGCCGCACGATGAAGGGCTTCCGGGACGTCCTGACCGAGACGGGCAAGGCGTACCCGAACCTGGACGTCGCCTGGGAGGAGGTCCACGAGCGCTGGACGGAACGGCTGACCGGGCTGGGCCTGGATCCCGAACTCTTCCGCTACCAGCGCGAGATGAACGCCGACGAGGGGGAGGCGGCCGGCCTCTTCGCCGTCAAGAACGACTCCGACTTCACCGACCTGCTGCTGCGTGCGGTCACCGACACCCGGGACACGGACGGCCTGGCCGACCTGGTCCACGGATTCGCCCACAAGCTGGGCCGCCGCAGCGAACTCACCGCTGAGCGCGACTTCACGGCAGGCTCCCTCGAACTCCTCAACCGCATCGCGGAGTCCGCCCGGCAGCGCGAGCGTGCCCGCGACATCCACACCGCCGCGGAGCAGCGGACACGCGCACTCGTGCGCAGACTCGCCTCCCGCGGCACCGGGGAACGGCAGCGCGGCACGGAGCTCGCCGAGCAGGTCGCCGAGGCGGACCGCGCGGTGACGGGAGCCGCCGACGCCCGCGCGACGGCCTCCCTCGTCGCGGCCGAACTCGCCTACCGGCACGCCTCCCTGGCGCTGGCCGGCGCGGAGAAGGCCGCCACCGCGCAGCGCCGCGAACTCACCGACGCCCGTACGCTGCACGCCGCATGGCAGGCAGCCGAGACCGTGCTGCAGCACCGGACGGCGGCCGACCGCGCAGCCCGCGTCTCCGCGGCCATCCGTGAGGCCGAACGGGACGCGGCACCCGCCCTGGCGGCCAGGGCCACGGCCGCCGCCGACCTCGTACGGGCCCTGCACGCCGCAGCGGAGGAGGGGGAGAACACCGCCACCGCCGAGGAGGAGCGCTCCGCGGGTCTTCAGTCCGACAGCGAGGCCGCCCACCGTGACGCGACGGCAGCCGCCACCGAGGCCCAGCGCGCCCGCAGCGAGAGCGAACACCTGCGGCAGCGGCTCGCCGAGGTCGAGCGGGAGACGGACGAAGCGGTACGGGCGGGCTGGATCGAGGGCTCCGGCAGTGGCGAGGGCGACGCCGACCCCGCGCGGGCGGCCCTCGCCGCGAGCGACGCCGAGAAGAGCGCCGTCGCAGCGTGGGAGCAGGCCCGTGAGACCGCGCGCCGTACCGCCGAACGCGCGCAGGAGACCAGTTCGGAACTCGCCCGCGCCGAACTCGCCGCCGCACGCGCGGAGGACGCGGCCGAAGCCGCATCCGCCGCGTACGCGGCGGAGCGCCGCACGGCCGAGGGTCTCGGCTGCGAGGAGCGGCTGGCCGAACTCCTCGGCCTTCCGCACGGCTCGCCGGGCTCCGGTCCGGCTTCGCTGCCGGCGCCCCGTGCCGAGCTCGGCCGTGACGGGCAGGACGGCGCCGACGGCCGGACCGGCCGCCCCGGGGACGAGGACGGGCGCGATCGGTCGGGGAAGGGCTCAGCGGCAGGCCGGTCCACCACCGCGGAGGACGACGCGGGCGGCGCCCGGGGCCCCCTCACCGCGGAGGAGCTGGACCGAGGGGGCGAAGCTCTCACGGAACTGCTCGACGAAGCAGTCGCCACCTCCGAGCGGCAGCTCTTCGAGCTGCGGACGGCCGCCGCCGACGACTCCCGCATGCTGGGGGCGCTCGGGGACGGCGGACTGCTGCCCCCCGGGCCCGATGTCACCGCGACTGTCGAATTCCTCGGTGAGCACGGCGTCCCGGCCCTGCCCGGCTGGCGCTATCTCGCTCAGGCCGTCGACCCCGCGGACCACGCGGACGTCCTCGCAGCGCGGCCCGAACTCGTCGACGGCGTCATCATCACCGACCCCGGCAGCCACGCCCGTGCCCGCGAAGTCCTCGCCTGCGCAGCCCTGCTGCCGCGCTCGGCCGTGGCGGTCGGCACGGCCTCGGCACTGCTGGCGCCGACTCCCTCCCCGGACGCGGCCGACGCCCGGCGCGACGACGTCTTCCTCGTCCCCCCGAACCCCGCCATGCACGACGAGCTGGCCGCCGACGACGAACGCACCCAGTTGCGCCTGAGAACGCAGGCCCGCGACGAAGAGATCCGCACGCTCGCCGCCCGCCTGTCCGCCGACCGCACTCTCGCGGCACGCCTCGCCTCGTGGCGCACGGGATGCCCGCCCGGCCGCTTCGCTGAGCTGGCCGCCGCGGCCGACGCGAGCCGCGAAGCCGCCGAGACGGCCCGCAACCGCCTCGCGCAGGCCCGTACGGCGCAGCAGGAGGCGGAGGAGGCCGCCGCCGACGCCGCCCGTGTACGGGACGAGCGGCAGGAGGCGGCCCAGCGCGCACGGCGCAGCGCCGACGCCCTGGCAGGGCTGGCATTCAGGCTGCGTGAGCGCGCAGGGTGGCTCGCCAGGCTCCGTACCCTGGCCGACGAGGCGGCGGAGGAGGAGGAGCGCGCACAAACGTGCCTCGCACGGGCCCGCGCCGCCGACGAGGACCGGCGTGCCGCCCAGCGTGCGGCGGACGACGCACGCCGCACAGCACGCACGCTGCGCGCCGAGCGCGCACAGGTCGCGGGCGTGCCCGACGACATCGACGAGAGCGCAGAGCCGCCGGGCGACTCGCTGCCCGCCCTGCGGGAGGCGTACAGGTCGGCCTCACAGCTGTACGAGCAGGTCGGTGTCGGCGCCGATCTGCGGGCCGAACAGGCGCGCGCGGAGGGCGACGAGTCCGCGGCGCTCGCGGCCCTCGACCGGCTCACCAACAAGGTCCGCACGCGCGCCGCGCAGCTCCTGGAGGGCCCCGACGGGGCCGACGGACCGGCGCGACAGGCCGCCGCCGCCCGTGCGGAGTCGCTCGTGCAGATGCTGGAGACCCGTGCCGCGAGCGCGAGCGAGCAACTCGGCAGGCTGCGCGGTGAGGCGGAGCGTCTGGCCCCTGCCGAGGGCGGCGCCCACACCGCGCTGCCGGACTCCCTCGTCCCCGGCGACGCCGAGCACGCCCAGCGCCTGCTGCGCACGGCCAACGGCGAACTGGCCGCCCGCAGCGACGAGTTGGATGCGGCGCGCGACGCACACGCGCAGCTGACCCGCTCCCACCAGGCCGCCCTGAACGCCGCGGAGGGCTTCGAGGAGACCGCATCGATGCTGCGCGAACTGCTGCGTGATCCGCAGTCCGCCGCGGCCCAGGACGGCGAGGAGCCCCCCGAGCCCTACCCCGGCACACCGGCCGAGGCCCGCCAGGCCGCGGCGGAGGCGCGCCGCTCCCTGCGCGGCTGTGCGGCGGACCTGTCGGCGACGGAGCAGGCGGTCCGCGAGGCGTGCGAGGTGCTCGTACGGCACGCCAACTCGTCCCGCTTCGAACACGTCCGCACCCCGGCACGGCAGCAGATCCGCGAACTGCCCGCGTCCGCCTTGCCGGAGCACGCCGGGGCCTGGGCGGACGCCTTCGCTCCCCGGCTGCGTGTGCTCACCGACGAGTTGGTGCAGCTGGAGCGCAACCGCGACAGCATCGTCGACAGGCTGCGCGGCCTGGTGGAGTCCTCGCTGGCGACGCTCCGCGCGGCGCAGCGGCTGTCCCGGCTGCCGGAGGGCCTGGGGGAGTGGTCCGGGCAGGAGTTCCTGCGCATCCGCTTCGAGGACCCCGACCAGGCCACACTCGCCGAACGGCTGGGCGAGGTGATCGACGAGGCGACGCGCGCCGCCGTACGGAAGAACTCCGACCTGCGGCGGGACGGAATGTCCCTGCTGCTGAGGGGAGTTCACGCCGCCCTGCAGCCCCGTGGAGTCTCGGTGGAGATCCTGAAACCGGACGCCGTGCTGCGGGCGGAGCGGGTGCCCGTCGGCCAGATGGGAGACGTCTTCTCCGGCGGACAGCTGCTGACGGCCGCCATCGCCCTGTACTGCACCATGGCCGCACTGCGCAGCAACGACCGCGGCCACGACAGGCACCGGCACGCCGGGACGCTCTTCCTCGACAACCCCATCGGGCGCGCCAACGCCACGTACCTGCTGGAGCTCCAGCGCGCGGTCGCGGACGCACTCGGCGTCCAACTGCTGTACACCACGGGGCTGTTCGACACCACGGCGCTCGCGGAGTTCCCGCTCGTCATCCGTTTGCGCAACGACGCCGATCTGCGGGCGGGGCTGAAGTACATCAGCGTCGAGGAGCACCTGCGCCCCGGTCTGCCGCAGCAGGACCCCGACGGGGAGACGGTGCACGGCGAGATCACCGCGACGCGCATGTTCCGGCGGCCCGAGGGAGCCGAGGGCCGGCCGAGGGTTCCGGCGCAGGCAGACCCGCGCGGGGAGTCCTGAGCGGGGAGTCCTGAGGGGCGGGCACGCGGGCGCTCCCGTGTCGGCGAGTGCCCGCACCCCGCCCACGGCGGGCCGGTGCGGTCAGTCCGCCGCCCCGCGTCTGACCCGTACGCGCGGGCGCGGGCGGGCCGCGCTGCTGGGTTCGGACAGCACTCCGTGCCGCTGCCGCCACACCTGCCGCGTCACCCACACGTCCAGCACCGCCCACGTCGCCACGACCGTGCTCGCCACGGTCGAGATCACCATGGGGAATGCCAGCCAGACCGCGGCGAGGGAGCACAGCACGGCGATCATCAACTGCACCAGCGTGACCGCCACTATGAGGAGCGCGCGTACCGCGGCCGTACGAACCGGATCCGGCAGCCGAGGCTTTGCGTACATGGTCTCTTCACTTCCCCGCTCAACAACCCCCACATGCTTGCACGTTTCCACGGGCGTCGTCTGCGCCACAATCTGCGGAGCAGGTCCGGGCATCGGCGGACATCTGCGGATGAGGCACCCTGGACGCCCGGTTTTGCCGCTCGGTCACATCTACGACTACGTCACGCGGCAGTAGTAGGCTCACGCCGTTTGCTGTCGAAACTCGCCCCCGCGCGGAGGGGGTTGACTAGGGGAGGCCATGCGCTTTCGCGGTAGGTCAATCCGCCGGAAGATCGTGGCGCTGTTGCTGGTGCCGCTGCTGTCACTGGTGTCCATCTGGGCCTTCGCCACGTATCTCACCGGACGGGAGGCCCAGGAGCTCCTCGACGTCGTCAACACCGTCGACGAGGTGGGCGACCCCGCGAAGGAGGCCGCCCAGGCAGTGCAGCGCGAGCGCCGGCAGATCCTGATCTACCTCGCGGATCCGCGCGGTTCGGAAGCGCTCACTCTGCTGAAGAGGCAACAGCGGGCGACGGACGCCCAGGTCGGCCGACTCCGCGCCAACGCCCGCAAACCCGGGATGCGTTCGAGCCTCTCCGGTGACGCGCACGCCCGCCTCGACGCGATGCTGGAGAAGTTCGAGGACCTCGAGGACATCCGCGGCAAGGTCGAGGAGAACACCCTCACCCGTGGCGGGGCCTTCCAGGCGTACAACGAACTCGTCGACCCCTGCTACGCGTTCGTCGCCGCACTCGGCGGACTCAACGACGTCGACCTGGACAAGCAGGGACGCGCCCTCGTCGGTCTGGACAGGGCCCGCGAATACCTCTCCCGTGAAGACGCCCTGATGGCCGCGGCGCTGGCCTCGGAGGAGATGACCAAGGGCGACCGCCGCGCCTTCTCCGACCGGGTCGCCGAGCGCAACCTCACCTACGACACGACGCTGTCCGAACTGCCGGCCGAGGAACGGCAGGTCTACGAGACCTACTGGAACGGCACCGACGGCCGGACCCTGCGCAGCTACGAGGACGCCATCATCGCGGCCGGCGCCCGAGGCACCGAAGGCGTCGTCAACGCGGACCGCTGGTCCTCGGCGACGTCCACGGTCCTCACCGACCTCGAGCGCATGAACTTCGAGGCCGGCGACCGGTACGAGCAGCGCGTGCAGCCCGCGGCGACCAGGGTCCTGATCCAGGCGGGGGCGGCGGGACTGCTCGGCGCCGTCGCGGTCCTCGCTTCGATCATCATCTCCTTCCGGGTCGGCCGCAGCCTCGTACGGGACCTGCGCACGCTGCGCAGGGAGGCTCAGGAGGCCGCCGGAGTCCGGCTGCCGAGCATCATGCGCCGTCTCGCAGCCGGAGAGACCATCGACATCGAGACCGAGGCTCCGCGGCTGGAGTACTCGCAGGACGAGGCCGGGCAGGTCGGCCAGGCGGTCAACACCCTCCAGCGGGCCGCCGTCGAGGCGGCGGTCAAGCAGTCCGGCATGCGCCGCGGCGTCTCGGACGTCTTCGTCAACCTCGCCCGGCGCAACCAGGTCCTGCTGCACCGCCAGCTCACACTGCTCGACCACATGGAGAGGCGCACGGAGGACTCCGACGAGCTCGCCGACCTCTTCCGGCTCGACCACCTCACCACCCGCATGCGCAGGCACGCCGAGGGCCTCGTCATCCTCTCCGGGGCGGCGCCGTCCCGGCAGTGGCGCAAACCTGTGCAGCTGATGGACGTCGTGCGGGCGGCGGTGGCGGAGGTCGAGGACTACGAGCGCATCGAGGTGCGCCGTCTGGCCCGGCTCGCCGTCGACGGCGGTTCGGTCGCCGACCTCACCCACCTCGTCGCCGAACTCCTCGAGAACGCAACGGTCTTCTCCCCGCCGCACACGGCTGTGCAGGTGCTCGGCGAACGCGTCGCCAACGGCTTCACCCTGGAGATCCACGACCGGGGGCTGGGGATGGCGGCCGACGCCCTCCTCGAAGCCAACCTGCGGCTGGCCGAGACACCGGAGTTCGAGCTCTCCGACACCGACCGCCTCGGCCTCTTCGTCGTCGCTCGTCTCGCCCAGCGCCAGGGCGTACGGGTCTCGCTGCAGCCCTCGCCGTACGGAGGGACCACGGCCGTGGTCCTCATCCCCGGCCGCATCCTCTCCGAGACCTCCGGGGCGCCGGAGTCCGAACCGGACCGCGACACCGGGAGTTTCCCGTTCAGGGGAGGAGTCACGGGGCAGCGGCTCGACGCGCTCACCCGCAAGGCACCGGCGCCGTCGCTGCACGGCGGAGATGCGGCGAACCGGCCCGCGCTCGACGGCCCCATCGAACTCGAGGCGGCACTCGGCGAGTTGGAGGAGGCGGGAGGCCGCGCAGCCTCCCGGCCCCACGCCGTCGACGACCCCGCACCGGAGTCCGGCAGGGACGACCAGGGCGCAACCCCCCGGCCAGTGCCGCTGCGCGCGCCCAGGCCGGGACTGGAGCAGCACCAGCAGGCTCACGACGAGACCGAGTCCTCCCGTCCGCAGAGCGAGGGAGACGGCCGGGACGGCCTCGCTCCGCTGCCGCGACGGCGTCCCCACACGCCTGTGCTCGTCGCGGACCACGGACGTCCCGTGGACGGCGGAAAGCGGGCCTCACGTGCCGGGACGGCCGGCGGGGACACCGCGCGCAAAGAGAGCGAGGAGCGCGCGGACCGCTCGTCCGAAGCGGATGCGGCACCCGGGCGGTCCTCCGGTGGTGCACAATCCGGTACGGTCAGCGGTCTGCCACGCCGTGTGCGTCAGGCAAGCCTCGCGCCCCAGCTCAAGCGGGACGCAGGCGATGGCGTGTCAGCTCACGGCGACCGCGGGCCCGACCCGGGTGACTTGGCGGACCGGGACGCGGAGGAGGTCCGCAGCCGCATGGCCTCGCTTCAGCGGGGCTGGCAGCGGGGCCGCCGGCAGAACGACGATGATTCTGCCGACGAAGCGGCGGAGTCAGCACCACGAACGACACCGGAGGGGAACGGTCGATGACCGCACCGAAAGCAACCGCGAACACTGCCCCGGGAAGCGGTGAACTCAACTGGCTCCTGGATGAGTTGGTCCAGCGTGTCGGCACCATCAGCAAGGCGCTCGTGCTCTCCGGGGACGGGCTGGCACGCGGCGCGTCGCAGGAGCTGACCCGTGAGGACGGCGAGCACCTGGCGGCCGTCGCGTCCGGCTTCCACAGCCTCGCCAAGGGCGTCGGGCGTCACTTCGACGTGGGTGGCGTACGCCAGACGGTGGTGGAGCTGGAGGACGCCTTCCTGTTCGTGACCGCCGCCGGGGACGGCAGCTGCCTCGCCGTGCTCGCCGACGCCGACGCGGATGTCGGCCTGATCGCCTACGAGATGACCCTCCTCGTCAAGCGGGTCGGCGTGCACCTGGGCACCGCCCCCCGGTCGGATTCCGCCGGGTGACGCGAGCGGGCACCGAGGGGATCTGACAGGACGCAGTGATGACGGACCGCTGGTTCGACGACGCCGCAGGGCCCGTGGTGCGGCCGTACGCCATGACGCGCGGCCGCACACGCAGCAGCTCGGACGAGGCGCGTCTCGACCTCATCGCATTGGTGATCGCGCAGAGCCCGGACGGTGAAGGAGACGCGAAACCCCCCGAGAACGGGGACGGCGCCGGGCAGGGTGACGGTGGCGGTGCGGCCGGTCGCGTCGACGGCGGCAGCCACCGCGACGCCGATGTGAACTCGGACAGCACGCTGGCCCCGGAGCACGTCGACATCGTCCTCCGCTGCCGCCGCGCGCCGCAGTCCGTCGCCGAGCTCGCCGCCGAACTCGACCTCCCCGTGGGTGTCGTGCGCGTCCTCGTCGGGGACCTCATCGACTCCGACTGGGTGCGCGTGAGCCGGCCCGTCCCTCCGGCGGAGCTGCCGGACGAAAGCATTCTCAGAGAGGTAATCGATGGCCTTCGGGCGCTTTAAGCGCGGCGCCGCGGCGTCGCCCGCAGAGCCGGTGACGCTGAAGATCCTGGTGGCGGGCGGATTCGGCGTCGGCAAGACGACCCTCGTCGGATCCGTCAGCGAGATCAAACCGCTGCGCACCGAGGAGACGCTCACCGAGGCGAGCCGCCCCGTGGACGACACCGCCGGTGTGGAGGCGAAGTCCACCACCACCGTCGCCATGGACTTCGGCCGCATCACCATCAACGACAGCCTGGTGCTCTACCTGTTCGGGACGCCCGGACAGGACCGCTTCTGGTTCCTCTGGGACGAGCTCGCCCAGGGCGCCCTGGGCGCCGTCGTCCTCGTCGACACCCGCAGACTCGAGGACAGCTTCGCCGGCATCGACTACTTCGAACGCCGCCGGATCCCCTTCACCGTCGCCGTGAACCACTTCGACGGCGCGGACGCCTACCCCGCCGAGGCTGTGCGGGAGGCACTCGACCTGGACGCCGAAGTGCCGATCATGGTGGGCGACGCGCGGAGCCGCGAATCGGCGCGCGACATCCTGGTCTCCGTCGTGGAGCACGCGATGCGCCGGGCGACGCCCGCCGCCCAGCAGAACGAGCCTCACCCCGCCCCCGCGCGCTGAGACGCGGCGACGGGACGAGGCCGGCGCCCCGCCCCGTCGCCGCGGGGGTCCACGGCCGTACGCCCGGTCGGCCCGGTCGGCCCGGTCGCACCCGGGGCCTTGGCCGGTGCGCTCAGGGCCCCGCTGCCTCGTCACGCGCGCCCGGGCCGCTGTGCCGTCCGGGTCAGTCGCCCTCCTCGACCCAGCCGAAGCTGCGCTGCACGGCCTTGCGCCAGTTGTGGTACTCCCGCTCCCGTACCTCCGGCGCCATGTCGGGTGTCCATTCGGCGTCCCGCTTCCAGTGGGCGCTCAGCTCGTCCAGGTCCGACCACACCCCGGTCGCCAGACCCGCGGCGTACGCCGCGCCGAGACACGTCGTCTCCGCGACGACGGGCCGGATCACCGGTACGCCCAGCACATCCGCCTGATGCTGCATCAGCAGGTTGTTGCCGGTCATGCCGCCGTCGACCTTGAGACTGGTGATCTCCACGCCGGAGTCCTGGTACATGGCGTCGACGACCTCCCTCGTCTGCCAGCTGGTCGCCTCCAGCACGGCGCGTGCCAGGTGGCCCTTGGTGACGTATCTCGTCAGCCCGGCCACGACACCGCGCGCGTCGGAGCGCCAGTACGGCGCGAACAGCCCGGAGAACGCCGGGACGATGTACGCGCCCCCGTTGTCCTCGACGCTCGCTGCCAGTGTCTCGATCTCGGCTGCTTCCCGGATGATGCCCAGCTGGTCGCGGAACCACTGGACGAGCGCACCGGTGATGGCGATCGAACCCTCGAGGCAGTACACGGGGGCTTCACCGCTGAGCTGGTACCCCATCGTCGTGAGCAGTCCGTTCTTGCTGGGGACCGGACGGGACCCGGTGTTGAGCAGCAGGAAGGAACCGGTGCCGTAGGTGTTCTTGGCCTCGCCCACCTCGAAGCACGTCTGACCGAAGAGGGCCGCGTGCTGGTCGCCCAGCGCGGACGCCACGGGGACGCCCGCGAGCTGGCCCACCGCCGTGCCGTACACCTCCGACGACGACCGGATCTCGGGAAGCACGGAAGCCGGGATGTTCATGGCGTCGAGGATCGACTGGTCCCACTGGAGCGACTCCAGGTTCATCAGCATGGTGCGCCCGGCGTTGGTGACGTCCGTGACGTGCACTCCGCCGTCGGTGCCGCCGGTGAGGTTCCAAATGAGCCAGGAGTCGATGGTGCCGAAGGCCAGCTCTCCCGCTTCGGCTCGCTGCCGCAGGCCGGAGACGTTCTCCAGCAGCCACAGCACCTTCGGGCCGGCGAAGTAACTCGCCAGCGGCAGGCCCGTACGGTCGCGGAACCGGTCCTGGCCGTCCGAGCCGCCCAGCTCGGCACAGAGAGCCGCCGTGCGCGTGTCCTGCCAGACGATGGCGTTGTGCACCGGCTGCCCGGTCTTCCTGTCCCACACGACCGTCGTCTCGCGCTGGTTGGTGATGCCCATGGCGCTGAGCTGGTCGGCCCGGAGTCCCGCCTTGGCGACCGCGCCGGCGACGACGGCCTGCACCTTCGACCAGATCTCGGTGGCGTCGTGCTCCACCAAGCCGGGCTTCGGGAAGACCTGACGGTGCTCACGCTGATCGACGGCGACGATGGCACCGTCCTGGTTGAAGATGATGCAGCGGCTGGAGGTGGTGCCCTGGTCGATTGCGGCGACGTATTTGTCCGACATGATCGCGTTCCCCTTTTCCGGATCTATTGCTGAGGAATGCCCGGAGGACCGGAAGGCCCCGGGAGAGTCAGAGAGCGGGCCGCAGGACGCTGTCGCGGTGGCTCTGGTGAAGCCGTTCGGCTGCCGTGCGACGGAGGCCGAACAGGATCGGCGAGGAGCCCGGATCGGTGTTCCTCCATCACGGCTCCTTGTCCCTCGGCCCGGTGGCGGCCCCGGGACCCGGCCGGCCCGAGGCCCTTGGGTCATGACCCTGGCGGGCCCTGGCGGGACGGCCTTCGGCCAGGTCACGGAGCGGAGCCGATGACTGCGGCCGGCGCCGTGACCCGCGGCCCGCCCGGCCGTTCCCCGACGAGTGCCGCGGCGGTGTTCTGCGCTGCGAAGAGGCCGTCGAGGCCAGGGACATCATGAACGCTCGCGGCTGCGACGGTCATGGACATCCCCGCCGTGTCGGCGTGATCAGGAGCGTATTTCCCCCGGATTCCGGCGCCGCGCGCACGGCATTCGGCAGGGGGCCGGAGGGCGCTCGCCGTGCCCGGCGGACCCGCGCCGCACCGGTTTCCCGACCGCCTGCGCACGGGACGCCGGACCGGGAAGCGCCCCGCGGAACGCGGGGAGAGGGGGCCTGCGTCGCGGCGCAGCGGCGGCAGCCGCAACGCGGTGGAACAGGAGTTCGCGGGACGGTTGAAGATGCAAGTACCGTTGACACCCGCACACCCGCGGCCGGAGACTCCGGCCAGCCCGGTGACGAACGAGTGTCGCCAGGCGAACGTGGTCCTGCTCCTCCCGTCTCGGGGCTTCCCGGCCGGCGAGCCGGCCGAAGCGTCGGGACGCTTCGCGGGACCCCGGAGCCCGCCTGCCCGCCGCCTCGGAAGGGGACCGATGATGACCGACCACCGTGACCTGCTCATCGGCGGGCAGGAGGTCCCGGCGGCCTCCGGCCGCACGGCAGACGACATCGACCCCTCCACCGGCGAGGTCTGTGCCACTGTCGCGGCGGCCCGGGCGGAGGACGTCGGCCGTGCCGCCGCAGCGGCGGACGCCGCCTTTGCCGAGTGGGCCGCGACGAGCCCCGCCACCCGCCGGACGATCTTCCTCAGGGCCGCCGACATCCTCGAATCCCGCGCGGAGGACGCGGTGGCACTGATGGCGCGGGAGGCGGGCGGCAGCCGCCCCTGGGCGCTGTTCAACGTGCAACTCGCCGCCGGAATGCTCCGGGAGGCGGCCGCAGCGGTCACCGCCCCCAGGGGTGAGGTGCTCACCTCCCAGGACGAGAGCGCGCTCAGTCTCGCGATCCGGGAACCTGTGGGCGTCGTCGCGGCCTTCGCCCCGTGGAACGCCCCGGTGATCCTCGGCACCCGTGCCGTCGCCGCACCGCTGGCGGCGGGCAACACCGTCGTCGTCAAGCCCAGTGAGGACGCCCCGCTCTCCTGCGGGTACTTCGTCGCCGACGTACTGCGCGAGGCCGGCCTGCCCGACGGGGTGCTGAACGTCGTCAGCAACGCACCGGAGGACGCGGCGGAGGTCGCCGAGGCTCTCGTGGCCCATCCTGCGGTCCGTGCGGTCAACTTCACCGGCTCCACCGGCGTCGGGCGCCTCATCGGCAACCTCGCCGCACAGCATCTCAAGCCCGCCGTACTGGAGTTGGGCGGCAAGAACTCCGTCATCGTGCTGGAGGACGCCGACGTGGACTACGCCGTCGACGCCGCCACCTTCGCCGTGTTCATGAACGCGGGCCAGATATGCATGTCCGGGGACAGGATCCTCGTGCACGCCTCTCTGGCCGAGGAGTTCACGGAGAAGTTCACCGCGAAGGCCGCCGCCCTGCCGCACGGTGCGCCCACCGATCCGGGCACCGTCATCGGCCCGCTGGTCAGCTCCGACTCCGCCGGCCGTCTCGCAGCGCTCGTCCAGGACGCCGTCGGGAAGGGCGCGAAGGTCCTGACCGGGGGAGGGGCGCCGCGCGGCGCCGTCCATCCCGCCACCGTCCTCACCGGCGTCACCCCGGACATGGAGCTGTACCACGGCGAGGCGTTCGGTCCCGTGTGCGCACTGTCCGTGTTCGCCGCCGACGACGAGGCTGTCCAGCTCGCCAACGCGACCGAGCACGGCCTGACTTGCGGCATCATCACCGAGAACGCCACCCACGGACTGAGCGTCGCCCGCCGCATCCGCACCGGCATCGTGCACGTCAACGACCAGTCGGTCGCGGACGAACCGCAGGCGCCCTTCGGCGGGATCGGAGCGTCCGGATACGGGCGTTTCGGCGGCCGTTGGGGCATCGAAGCCTTCAGCACCACTCGCTGGGTCACCCTCGCCGGCAAGCACGCGCACTACCCGTTCTGAAGGAGCGGCGCTCGCCGGGCGGCTGAGCTGCACCGGAGCCACAAGTGTCACGAGCAGGTCACCGGACGCGCACACGCACGTCCGGACGCAGGGTGCGGTGAACCACAGCCGGGAACACGGCGTCCACCATCAGCAGACGGCGGCACGGGAACCACGGGGGTGATTCCGTGCCGCCGTCGGTTGCCCCGGCCGGTGTGTCAGGGGGTACGAACCGCCCTGCTCAGGGCCGGTGCAACGCCCGTCGCCAGACGGGGAAGTCGAAGAAGGTCTCGGGGAACGTCTCGTCCTCGAGCGTGAAGTGCCACCACTCCTCGGGGAGGTTGGTGAAGCCGGTCTTCTCCAGGGTGTTCTTCAGCAGCAGCCGGTTCGCCCGCTGCTTGCCCTTGATACGGGGATCGAGCGTGTGCGACAGGGTGTCGAAGCAGTCGTAACCGGTGCCCATGTCGACGGAGTTGTCCGGGAAGCGGACGCTCTCCGGCGCGAAGCAGGAGACCAGCGGCTCCCCGGGCCGGTACGGACGGGTGGGCCTGGCCGGGAGTTTCACCAGCGTCAGATCGACGGTGCTGCCACGGCTGTGACCGGACTTCTCCGCGATGTAGCCGTCCTCGAACAAACGGTCCTTCTCGACCCGCGGATAGAACTCGTCCTTCATCCGCTCGTCGTCCAAGTCCTTGGCCCAGCGCACGAACTGGTCGACGGCACGCTGCGGCCGGTAGCAGTCGTAGACCTTCAGCGAGTAGCCCTTCCTGAGGAAGGCGTGCTGAGCGACGCTCAGCGCCTTTGCGGTGTCGCGCGTGACGATGCACATGGGCTGCCGGTATCCGTCGATGCGGTCGCCGACGAAGTTGTGCCGTGTGCGGTAGCGGATCTCCTGCAGGATCGTCGGGGCGACATCGCTGAGAGCGACGAACTCCTCCGGTGCAGAGGGCTCTTGGGCACGGGTACCGCCCACTGCGGCGTGGCGGCCCTGGACGTCCTGGACGGTGCCCCCGGACGGCGCCGCGGCAGCGGCCGGTGCGGCGGGTGCGAGGGCGGTGAAGGCGAGCAGCGCAGCGGCGAGTCGCGCCGGGCGGAAGGATCCTCTGAATGGCATGGCCATCGTCTATCAGGTGCGCACCCGCACCGGGTAGCCCACGGCGCCGCCGTCTTGCCGAGTCACCACCGTCGTACCGCCGTCGAGCCCGACCGTGAACCGCTCGGGCAGCGCCCGCCCCCAGCCCTCGCCCTCGTCGGGGATCACCAGCCCGCTGCCCTTGCGTCCCGGCGCCGGCGGCCACACCTCCAGCTCCGTGGACCCGTCCGGGCCCGTCACCGGTACGGCGGCACCGGCCCGCGCCAGCACGGGAACGCGGGACAACGGAGCGTTCAACTGCGCTTCCCCCGGCCCTTCGTGGGCCTCGCCCGTAGCCGTGTCGTACCAACGGCCGTGCGGCAGCTGCACCGTCCGCCGCCGTGCTCCCGCCTCCAGTACGGGCGCGACCAGTAAGGCGTCCCCCAGCAGGAACGCGTCGTCGCACTCGCGCAGAGCACGGTCACGCGGATGCTGCCACCACAGGGGACGCACATACGGTGCGCCCGTACGGTGGGCGAGCTGTGCGAGAGTGCTGAAGTACGGGCGCAGCCGCTCGCGTTCGGCCATCGCGGCGGAGCAGTCCGCCAGCACCTGCTCCCCGAACGCCCAGGGAACCGGTGAGCCCGCTCCCTTGGTCGCGCGTGTGCGGAACAGCGGGAGATACGCGGCGAGTTGGAACCAGCGCAGATACAGCTCAGGTGACGGCACGGCGGTGCCGCCGCCGATGTCGGGCCCCGAATAGGGCACTCCGCAAAGCCCCAGCCCCACCACCAGTGCCAGCGAGGCCCGCAGCCCCGCCCAGTCGGTGACCAACTCGCCCGACCAGGTGCCGCCGTGGCGCTGCATGCCCGCCCAGCCCGACCGGGACACGAGAAACGGGCGCTCGGAAGGCCGCAGATGGCGCAGCCCCGCATGGCCGGCCTGCGCCATCGTCAGCGCGTAGACGTTGTGAGCCTCGCGGTGATCGCCGCCCCGCCCCTCCAGGGCGTGCTGCGCAAGCCGCGGCAGGGTGCGTTCACCGCCCGGAACCGCCTGGCAGGACGGCTCGTTGAGGTCGTGCGACACCCCGGCGAAGCCCTGCGCCAGCCGCTCCGCGTACAGCTCGCCCCACCACTTGCGCACCCGCGGTTCGGTGAAGTCCGGCAGCAGTGCCTTGCCCGGCCGTCGCAGCACGCCCAGCACCTGCCGGCCCCGCTCGTCCCGTACGAAGGCGTCCACCGCCGCACCGCTGTCGTGGACCGCGTTGCCCGGTTCGGGCCTCACCGCGGGATCCACGACGGAGACCAGGCGTACGCCGTCGGTTCTCAACTCGGCGGCCAGGGACGGGAGATCGGGGAAGCGGGCGGCGTCCACGGTGAACACGCGGTTGCCGTCCTGATGCTCGGCGCCCAGGTGCACGGCCCGCAGGGGCAGTCCCCTCTCCCGGTAGGCCGCGGCCGTGGCGCGGACCTCGTCCTCGGTACCGGTGCCGCTTCCGCTGTGCTGATGCCCCAGAGCCCAGCCGGGCGGCAGCGCGGGCGACCCCGACAGGCGCGCCCAGCCGTGCAGCACCCGCGCCGGGGGACCGGCGATCACCCAGTAGCGGAGCGGACCGCCGTCCATCCGGGTCTCGCTCCGTCCGTGGCGGTCGTGTCCCGAGCCCCGCCCCTCCACGCCCTCCGTGATCGTGACCCGCCCGTCCCAGGAGTTGTCGTGGAAGATCAGGTGGGTCCCCACATCCGCGACGACCAACTGGAGCGGCATCGTGACGGGGAGCGGGTCCGCGTCCGGCCCCGCAGGGCCTTGGTCCGCGTTCCACAGGCGGTACGACCCGTTGCGCAGCGGCGGTCCGCCCGCCCTCGCGCCGAGGCCGAAGAAGCGTGCGTCGGCGGCCACTTCGGACCGCTGCAGCCACCTCGCCCGGCCTGCGCTCCCGGCCGGCTGCGCCTCGGCAGCCACACCCCCGTCCCCGTCCCTGGGGCCGTACGGACCGTCCCCGTCCCCGTACTCCTCACCCGGCCCGCGCTCGTCGCCCGGCGTGACGCTCTCCCACCACCGCGGCGGCAGCTCCCTGCGCAGCAGTTCACCGCCCGGGGTGCGTATCTCCACGGCGCCGTGCCGCGAGACCGTCACCAGCAGCCGCTCCGAGACCACCCGCCATCCGCCTGCCTTGTCCGGCTCCAGCTCCGCCCGGCCGTCCGGTTCGGGCACGGGCGCGGCCAGCGCGTACGAGGGCGTGGGCTCGGCGCCGTCCCAGCCGAGGAAGACGGCACCGCCGACGGCCACCCGGACGCACAGCGAAGAACGCTCGAACCAGATCATCCCGCCGCCCGGCCGGGCCTGCGCGCCGCGCGCCGGCCCCGGCACCCGGGCCCGCTCCGACACCGGCCGTGCGACCCCGTCCGACCGCCGGCGCCCCCAGGGAGTGCGCGCCTGCCGCTCCCGCCATGCCGTCCCGACCATCCTCACCGACCGCACCAGGCCACGCGCATCCATGCTCCTCAGAGTGCCAGGGGCAGGGGATGCCGTCAGGGGCGTTCAACTGGCGTTCATCCAGCGCCCATCAGTCCTTGACGTGCGCCCCCGCGCCCCCGGCACCGCCCTCGCGGCGGACCGCTGCCGCGGGCCGGAGCCGTCGCCGCAGTGCCCACCGGACCGTGGTGCCGCCACATCCCCGATCAAGGGAGCATGTGGCCTCCGCCCTGGCGCGAGGTTTGATCACGTGGCATCGTCCTGCCCATCCGTACGTACGCCCACCGGTACGCCGCGCCCGTGCGGCGTAACCGCCAGCCGAGCCGGACCGGGAGCCGCCCCCATGACCACCGCGCACAGCACACCGCAGCCCCAGCCCGTCACGCCGGAGCCCCTCTGGCAGCCGGGCCCGGACCGCGTCGCTGCTGCGCAGATCACCCGGTTCCAGTCCTGGGCGGCCGAGCACCACGGTGCTCCCGCGGCCACGCCGGACGACCCCGCAGCGAGCTACGCGGCGCTGCACCGCTGGTCCGTCGACGAGCTGGCCGCCTTCTGGAAGGCCGTCACCGAGTGGTTCGAGATCCGCTTCTCCACTCCTTACGAGACGGTGCTGGCCGACTCGGCCATGCCGGGCGCGACCTGGTTCCCCGGTGCGGCACTCAACTACGCCGAGCACGCGCTGCGAACGTCCGAGGACCCCGCACGGGCCGATGAGCCCGCGCTGCTGCACGTCGACGAGGGGCACGAGCCGCGCACCGTGACCTGGAGCGAGCTGCGCCGCCAGGTCGGCTCGCTCTCCGCCGAACTGCGCCGCCTGGGCGTGCGGCCCGGCGACCGCGTCAGCGGCTACCTGCCCAACGTCCCCGAGGCCGCCGTGGCACTCCTTGCCACCGCGGCGGTCGGCGGCGTATGGACCTCCTGCGCCCCCGACTTCGGCGCACGCAGCGTCCTCGACCGCTTCCAGCAGGTCGAGCCGGTCGTGCTGTTCACCGTCGACGGATACCGGTACGGCGGCAAGGAGCACGACCGCAGCGAGACCGTCGCTGAACTCCGCCGCGAACTGCCGACCCTGCGGGCAGTCGTCCACGTCCCGCTGCTCGGGACCGCCGCCCCCGAAGGCACCCTGGAGTGGTCCGGCCTCGTCTCCGCCCCCGCCGGCTCCGCGGACGCCTCACCCGTCTTCGAACAGGTGCCGTTCGAGCATCCCCTGTGGGTGCTCTACTCCTCCGGCACCACCGGCCTTCCCAAGGCCATCGTCCAGTCGCAGGGCGGCATCCTGCTCGAACACCTCAAGCAGCTCCGCCTCCACAACGACATCGGCCCCGGCGACCGGTTCTTCTGGTACACCTCCACCGGCTGGATGATGTGGAACTACCTCGTCTCCGGCCTGCTGACCGGCTGCACGGTCATCACCTACGACGGGAGCCCCGGGTACCCCGACGTCTCGGCGCAGTGGCGCGTCGCGGCACTCACCGGGACGACCTTCTTCGGCACGTCC
Source organism: Streptomyces ovatisporus (assembly GCF_042653885.1). NCBI lineage: Bacteria > Bacillati > Actinomycetota > Actinomycetes > Kitasatosporales > Streptomycetaceae > Streptomyces > Streptomyces ovatisporus. The sequence continues at coordinate 4,485 of NZ_JBHSFH010000013.1, read as the reverse complement.
GCCGCGTACGTGATGGCCTGCGGCAAGGCCGACATCCATCCCGGACGCGACCTCGACCTCTCCCTCGTCAAGTGCGTGGCCACCACCGGCTCACCGCTGCCACCGGACGGCTTCCGCTGGATCCACGACGAGATCTCCGAGGACATGTGGATCGCCTCCGTCAGCGGCGGCACCGACGTGTGCAGCTGCTTCGCGGGCGCCGTCCCCACGCTCCCCGTGCACACCGGCGAGCTGCAGGCCCCTTCCCTCGCCACCGACCTCCAGTCCTGGGACCCGCAGGGCAAACCCCTCACGGACGAGGTCGGCGAGCTCGTCGTCACCCGGCCGATGCCGTCGATGCCGGTCCGCTTCTGGAACGATCCGGACGGATCGCGTTACCGCGACAGCTACTTCGAGATGTACCCGGGCGTCTGGCGGCACGGCGACTGGATCACGCTCACCGGCCGCAACACCGTCGTCATCCACGGCCGCTCCGACTCCACCCTCAACAGGCAGGGCGTGCGCATGGGTTCGGCCGACATCTACGAGGCGGTCGAGCGGCTTCCCGAGATCCGCGAGTCCCTGGTCATCGGCGTCGAACAGCCCGACGGCGGCTACTGGATGCCGCTCTTCGTCCACCTTGCCGAGGGCGCCGTACTCGACGACACCCTCCGCGACCGGATCAAGAGCACCATCCGCGAGGCCCTCTCGCCCCGGCACGTACCCGACGAGGTCATCGAGATCCAGGGCGTGCCGCACACCCTCACCGGCAAGCGTCTCGAAGTGCCGGTCAAGCGCCTCCTGCAGGGCGCCCGCCTCGACAAGGCCGTCAACCCCGGCTCCGTCGACGACGTCGAGCTGCTGCGTTTCTACGAGCGGCTCGCGCAGGACCGCGCCGGCTGACGAGCCGCCCCGGCCGCCGTTGTCGGACCCCCTGATTACTGTGAGTGACCGGATGATCCGCAGGAACCAGGGGGAGACCATGGCACACACCAGAAGCCGCAAACGCAGAGCCCGCCGTGCACTGCGCCGCGAAGTGCCCAGCATCGTCCCGGTACTCGCGGACGGAGCGCACTTCGCGCGGATGCGCTCCTACGGCTCCTTCGCCTTCGACGACCACGGGAGCTACCTGCGGCAGCTGGAGGGGCTGCTCCGTGCACTGACCGCTCAACAGATCCACGCTCGTGTGGTGCTGTTCGACCCCGTCGACTACGAGCTGTTCTGCCAGGCGGAGAAGCTCGACCCGGACACTCCGGACAGCCGTGTCCGCTATGTCGCGGAGATCGCCGCAGCCGGAACGACGATGCCCTACAGGGGACAGCCAGTCGAACGCCTGCTCCCGCAGCTACGCGAGGCACACGCCTGCCGGCTCACCTGGCAGACCGGGACGGAGATCCTCGCCCGCGCGGGCACGTGCGAGCGGTGCGGAACCGACATCGGCAAAGCCGCGTTCGACCGCGCCGCGCAGGCCCTGGCGCTCGTCCTGGAGACGGCGGGCGGCGGCACCCACCATCTCGTCGGCAGCGTCGCAGTCCCGGGGGCGAGCCTGGTCACCGCACTGGACGTCCGCAGAACGCCCCAAGGCGAGCTCCACGCCCAGGAGTCGGCGGCACTCGCCCTCACCACCGCGCTGGCCGCCGGATTCGCGACGGCCGGCGCCGGCGGCCTCGTCCTCCGTACGGACGCCGGCCCCGGCGGCGCCACCGCGGGATCGGAGGGCACGGGGGACGACGTCGTCCGGGGATGGGCGCTCGACCAGGCGCGGTGCTGGCTTCGCCCGCTCACCGCATCCGAGGTGTTCAGCGCCTACTGCACCGACCCGGCGACGCGGGAGCCCCTTGCGCCCGAACCCGGTGTCGACCACGCCCCGGGATTCGCTCTCCCCCACCCGGGAGGCGGACTGCACTGCTGACTCACGCAAGCCGGCCGTCCCGCCGCGAAGCGGAACGGCCGGCTTGCGCACCGCTCACTCGCCGGACAGCACAGCCTGCGCCGCAAGCTTGGCCTCCTGCGCGCTGTCCGCAGAGCGAGCAGCGGACGCGGCACGCTCGCACTGGGCGAGCGTGTGCTTCGCCAGGATGGCCCGCACGTAGGGGATCGACGCGGCGCCCATGGACAGGCTGGTCACGCCGAGACCCGTCAGCACACAGGCCAGCAGCGGGTCGGCTGCGGCCTCTCCGCACACGCCGCAGCTCTTCCCCTCCGCCCGCGCCGCGTCGGCAGCAGACGCGACGAGGTCCAGCAGAGCCGGCTGCCACGGATCCTGCAGCCGGGACACGGCGCCCACCTGACGGTCCGCCGCGAAGGTGTACTGCGCCAGATCGTTCGTCCCCAGCGAAAGGAACTCCACCTCCTGCAGCACCGAACGAGCCCGCAGCGCGGCAGACGGAATCTCCACCATCACCCCCGCCTTCGCCTGAAGCCCCGCCGACCGGCACGCCTCGGCGAACGCCCTGGCGTCCACGCGGTCCGCCACCATCGGAGCCATCACCTCGAGATGTACGGGCAGCCCTTCCGCCGCCTTCGCGAGGGCGGTGAGCTGGCCCTGCAGAACCTCGGGGTGGTCGAGCAGCGTGCGCAGTCCACGTACACCGAGAGCCGGATTGGGCTCGTCCCCCGGCATGAGGAAGTCCAGCGGCTTGTCCGCCCCCGCATCCAGCACCCGCACCACGACGCGCCCTTCGGGGAACGCCTCGAGCACCTGCCGGTACGCCGTGACCTGCTTCTCCTCCGACGGCGCCTTCGTGCTGTCGTCCAGGAACAGGAACTCGGTCCGGAAGAGCCCTACCCCCTCGGCACCCGCTTCGACGGCTGCGGCGACGTCCCCCGGCCCGCCGACGTTGGCCAGCAGCGGCACCTTGTACCCGTCCGAGGTGGCCCCCGGCCCCCTGGCCGCCTCGAGCGCCGCCTTGCGCTCCTCCGCCTCCGCCCGCAGCGCGGCCTGCTCATCGGCGCTGGGCGACAGGGAGACGGTGCCGGTGCTCCCGTCCACAGCGACGACAGTTCCCTCTTCCACCTCGCACGCCCCGGGCAGAGCCACCACGGCGGGTACGCCCAACGCACGGGCCAGGATTGCGCTGTGGCTCGTAGGGCCCCCCTCCTCGGTCACGAAGCCCAGGACCAGGCCGGGGTCGAGCAGCGCCGTGTCCGCGGGAGCCAGGTCACGTGCGACGAGGACGAACGGACGGTCGCTGTCCGGCACCCCCGGCATGGGCACCCCCATCAGGCGCGCGACGATCCGGTTGCGTACGTCGTCGAGATCCGCCACACGCCCCGCGAGGTATTCGCCCGCACCGGCCAGCAGAGCCCGGTAGGCGGCGAAGGCGTCGTACACGGCGCGCTCCGCCGTGCTCCCCACAGCGATACGACGCTCGACATCGGCCATCAGTTCGGGGTCCTGCGCCATCATCGCCTGCGCCTCGAGGACGGCCTGTGCCTCACCACCCGCCAGATTGCCCCGCGCCGACAGGTCGTTGGCCACGGCCTCCACGGACTTGCGTGCCCGCTGCTGCTCGCGAGGAGCCTCGGACTCCGCGATCTGGGCGGCCGGTGGCTCCAGCACGGCAGTACCCATGTGCCGGACCTCGCCGATCACCACTCCGTGACTTACTCCGACGCCTCGCAGGGTTGCGTCCATCTGTCTCATCTCCCGTCCGTGCGGTGGGTCCGTCACCGCTGCGCTTCTCGCGTACCCGGGCCTCACTGCGCGGGCAGGGGCACAGGTGTCACTTCCACCTGAAGAGCGTCGTGCTCGTCTCGACGGGGCCCTCTTCGAGGACGGCCGCCAGCGCGTCCGCGGATGCTTCGAGAGCGATCACCGGCGAGATCGGGGACTTGCCCGCCTCTTCCACTTCGGCGGGGTTCCAGCGGACGAGGGTCTGCCCACGCTCCACCGAGTCCCCCTTCGCAACGAGGAGTTCGAAGCCCTCGCCGTTGAGCTGGACGGTGTCGATGCCGAGATGCGTCAGCACTCCGCGGCCGTCGGCGTCGACCACGACGAATGCATGCGGGTGCAGCGAGACGATGATTCCGTCGACGGGCGAGACAGCCTCGGTCGGCTCACGCAGGGGGTCCACGGCGGTGCCGGGGCCCACCATCGAACCGGAGAAGACGGGATCGGGCACCGCGGAGAGCCCGACAGCGGCACCGGCCAGGGGGGACGTCACAGTGGTCATGGGATGCCTCCCGATGGGGGGATCGAGCAGCCGCCGTCTCCATCAGGACTGGACGGCGCACCGATCTGCAGCGTAAGTCATGGAAACGGCCCGCTCCGGGTGAGCGCAGGGTGTGGCGTGTGCCTCAACGCCCCCGCCCACCAGGCGTTCTTGCAGCGGTCAATTTGCGACGGGTCTCCCGGGCCGCTACTGTCGGCCCCCGGTCCGGATCCGACCTCGGACCCGAGGCCCCAATTTCCTTGCGGGGCAGGGAGTTTGATAGCGTCGGTTTCACCGAGAGGGAAGCGCCCGGAGTGGCCTGTGAAAGGGTCGTGATGGAAGCGTTCGTTCT
>NZ_JBHSFH010000012.1:0-140840 GCF_042653885.1 Streptomyces ovatisporus | reverse complement strand
TCGACGTCTGGCACACCCACGACCGCCTCCTCCTCCAAGTCACCGACGACGGACAAGGCGGCGCCAACACCAAAACCGGCACCGGCCTCGCCGGACTCACCGAACGCCTCGACGCCGTCGACGGCCTCCTCGTCATCGACTCCCCCACCGGCGGCCCCACCACCATCACCGCCGAACTCCCCTGGCGGGTCTGAGGTCCCCGCCGGTCCCGCGCCCGGCCTCCCCGCATCCGGCCTCCCCGCGTCCGCAGCTCCCCGGTCCGCCCGTCCCGTCCGGCCGGGCTGAACCGGACCGAGCGCTGTCGCGTCCCCCTCCCGGGACGCCGGCTTCTGGAATGCTGAGCGCGTCGCAGGCGTCGTACTGAAGGACGGCGCGGGCGCGCACACCGGAGTCCGGGTGCCGGACAAGTCCGCAGGGGAGTCGGGGGGCCGTGATCGTGGAGGACGTGGAGAAGGTGCAGGTCGTCATCGCCGAGGACTCGGTGCTGCTGCGCGAGGGACTGACCCGGCTGCTGACCGACCGGGGACACGAGGTGGTGGCGGGCGTCGGCGACGGCGACGCGCTGGTCAAGACCGTCGCCGAACTGGCGGACGCCGGCCGCCTCCCCGACGTGGTGGTCGCGGACGTACGGATGCCCCCGACGCACACGGACGAGGGCGTACGGGCCGCCATCGCCCTCCGCGAGGCCCACGCGGACCTCGGGGTGCTGGTCCTGTCGCAGTACGTCGAGGAGCAGTACGCGACCGAGCTGCTGGCCGGCTCCAGCAAGGGCGTCGGCTACCTGCTCAAGGACCGCGTGGCCGACGTACGCGAGTTCGTCGACGCCGTGGTCCGGGTGGCCGAGGGCGGTACGGCGCTCGACCCGGAGGTCGTCGCGCAGCTGCTGGGCCGCAGCCGCAAGCAGGACGTACTGGCCGGGCTGACCCCGCGCGAGAGGGAGGTGCTGGGGCTGATGGCCGAGGGGCGCACGAACTCCGCGGTCGCCCGGCAACTCGTGGTCAGCCACGGCGCCGTCGAGAAGCACGTGAGCAACATCTTCCTGAAGCTGGGCCTCTCCCAGAGTGACGCGGATCACCGCAGGGTGCTGGCCGTGCTGACCTATCTCAATTCGTAGCCGTGTCCGGTTTCCGGCCCGCACCCGCCATCAGCCGCGTGAGCAGGGACGGAGCCCGCTCACAAGGGACGCTGAAGGGCACGTGGTGCAGGGTGGACCGACTGCCGGACGGTTGTCTCACGGGTGCGTCCGCAATGTGAGCGCTCCAGGGAAGGTAACCCTTACCGACGTACGATGGCTGGCGAGTACGCCGCCTCAAGGAGGTCCGATCCACCGTGACCAACCAGGTCAACAGCCCAGCCGGGCAGCGCCCGGGCACCGGCTCCCCCGGCAGCAGCGGGACGAACGGAGCCGGCGGCGCCGAGGGGGACGCGAAGACCGAACTGAGCGGCAAGGAGGTCCGCCGCCTCGACCGTGTGATCATCCGCTTCGCCGGCGACTCCGGCGACGGCATGCAGCTGACCGGTGACCGCTTCACCTCCGAGACGGCCTCCTTCGGCAACGACCTCTCCACACTGCCGAACTTCCCCGCCGAGATCCGGGCTCCCGCAGGCACGCTGCCGGGTGTCTCCAGCTTCCAGCTGCACTTCGCCGACCACGACATCCTCACCCCGGGCGACGCCCCGAACGTCCTGGTCGCGATGAACCCCGCGGCGCTCAAGGCGAACATCGCCGACGTCCCGCGCGGTGCGGAGATCATCGTGAACACCGACGAGTTCACCAAGCGGGCCATGGCCAAGGTGGGTTACGAAACCAGCCCGCTGGACGACGGCTCCCTCGACAACTACCGCGTGCACCGGGTGCCGCTGACGACGCTCACCATCGAGGCGCTGAAGGACTTCGACGTCGGCCGCAAGGACGCCGGCCGCTCGAAGAACATGTTCGCCCTCGGGCTGCTGTCGTGGATGTACCACCGTCCCACCGACCAGACCGAGCACTTCCTGCGGACGAAGTTCGCGAAGAAGCCGCAGGTGGCACAGGCCAACATCGCCGCCTTCCGCGCCGGCTGGAACTTCGGCGAGACCACCGAGGACTTCGCCGTCTCCTACGAGGTCGCGCCGGCCAGGAAGGCCTTCCCGCCCGGTACGTACCGCAACATCTCCGGCAACCTCGCCCTGTCCTACGGGCTGATCGCCGCGTCCCGGCAGGCGGACCTGCCGCTCTTCCTCGGCTCCTACCCGATCACCCCCGCCTCCGACGTCCTCCACGAGCTGTCCCGGCACAAGAACTTCGGCGTACGCACCTTCCAGGCGGAGGACGAGATCGCCGGGATCGGCGCCGCGCTCGGAGCGGCCTTCGGCGGCGCGCTGGGCGTGACCACGACCTCCGGGCCCGGCGTGGCGCTGAAGTCCGAGACGATCGGGCTGGCGGTCTCCCTCGAACTGCCGCTGCTGGTGGTCGACATCCAGCGCGGCGGCCCCTCGACGGGCCTGCCCACCAAGACCGAGCAGGCCGACCTGCTGCAGGCGATGTACGGCCGCAACGGCGAGGCGCCGGTGCCGATCGTCGCCCCGGCCACGCCCGCCGACTGCTTCACCGCGGCACTCGAGGCCGCCCGCATCGCGCTGACCTACCGCACCCCCGTCTTCCTGCTCTCCGACGGCTACCTCGCCAACGGCTCCGAACCGTGGCGGATCCCGGAGGTGGACGACCTGCCCGACCTCCGGGTGCACTTCGCCAAGGAGCCCAACCACCGGCTGGAGGACGGCACCGAGGTCTTCTGGCCGTACAAGCGCGACCCGCAGACCCTCGCCCGCCCCTGGGCCGTCCCCGGTACGCCGGGCCTGGAACACCGCGTGGGCGGCATCGAGAAGCAGGACGGCACGGGCAACATCTCCTACGACCCGGCCAACCACGACCTGATGGTCCGTACCCGGCAGGCGAAGATCGACGGCATCGACGTCCCCGACATCGAGGCCGACGATCCGGACGGCGCGGCGAACGTGCTGGTACTGGGCTGGGGTTCGACGTACGGGCCCATCACCGCCGCAGTGCGGCGGCTGCGCCGCAACGGACAGCACATCGCCCAGGCCCACCTGCGGCATCTCAACCCGCTGCCGGGCAACCTCGGCGCGCTGCTGCGGAACTACGAGAAGGTCGTCGTCCCCGAGATGAACCTGGGCCAGCTCGCCACTCTCGTACGCGCCAAGTACCTCGTCGACGCCCACTCCTACACCCAGGTCAACGGCATGCCGTTCAAGGCCGAGCAGCTGGCGACCGCTTTGAAGGAGGCCACCAATGACTGAGACGACCCAGGTCTCCGAGCCGCTCTCCCTCGTGCCCAAGGCCGAGGCCGCCCAGAGCATGAAGGACTTCAAGTCCGACCAGGAGGTGCGCTGGTGCCCCGGCTGCGGCGACTACGCCGTGCTGGCCGCCGTGCAGGGGTTCATGCCCCAACTCGGCCTGGCCAAGGAGAACATCGTCTTCGTCTCCGGCATCGGCTGCTCCTCCCGCTTCCCGTACTACATGAACACCTACGGGATGCACTCCATCCACGGCCGCGCCCCGGCCATCGCGACCGGCCTCGCCAGCTCGCGCCGCGATCTGTCGGTGTGGGTCGTCACGGGTGACGGGGACGCGCTGTCGATCGGCGGGAACCACCTCATCCACGCGCTGCGCCGCAACGTCAACTTGAAGATCCTGCTCTTCAACAACCGCATCTACGGCCTCACCAAGGGCCAGTACAGCCCCACTTCCGAGGCCGGGAAGATCACGAAGTCCACGCCGATGGGCTCGCTGGACTCCCCGTTCAACCCCGTCTCCCTCGCACTGGGGGCCGAGGCGTCCTTCGTCGCGCGTACGGTCGACTCCGACCGCAAGCATCTGACGGCCACCCTGCAGGCGGCGGCGGACCACCCGGGCACGGCACTGGTGGAGATCTACCAGAACTGCAACATCTTCAACGACGGCGCCTTCGAGGTGCTCAAGGACAAGCAGCTGGCCCAGGAGGCCGTCATCCGGCTCGAACACGGGGAGCCGATCCGCTTCGGCACCCCCGGCGAGGACGGCCTGGGCACCAAGGGCGTGGTCCGCGACCCGGCGACCGGCGAGCTGCGCATCGTCGACATCACGGAGGAGGGCACCGACGGCGTCCTCACCCACGACGCACACGCCCCGTCCCCCGCCACCGCCTTCGCGCTCTCCCGGCTGGCCGACCCTGACACCCTGCACCACACGCCGATCGGCGTACTCCGGGACGTCCGGCGCCCCGTCTACGACGACGACATGGCGCACCAGCTCGAACAGGCCGTGGAGCAGCACGGGAAGGGCGACCTCGGCTCGCTTCTCGCCGGCAACGACACCTGGACGGTCGCAGGCTGAGACGGCGGAGCTGCTGCCGCCCGCCGGAGGACGACGGGCCACGCGCGGCAGCCGGCCGGCAGGACGGCACAGCAACGGGCGGGCCCCGCCGGAGTCTCCGGCGGGGCCCGCCCGTGCCGTACGTGCGCCGGAGTCACCGCCTGACACCCGCCTGTCGTCGCTGCCCCGGCCATACGACGTCAGGCCGTCGGTACCTTCTGTGCCGTCAGTACCGTCATGTGAAACGGAGATGACAGCCGAGTCGGCGCGGCGTTACGGTCGTCCGGGCGTCGGGCAGGAGGAGGACGGCAGTGGGAGACCGAAGCGACAAGCGGGCCGGCCTGCTCTACGGTTTCGGTGCCTACGGCCTGTGGGGGATCCTGCCGCTCTACTGGCACCTGCTCGAATCCACGCCCCCCGCCGAAGTGCTCGCCCACCGGATGGTGTGGTCCCTGCCCACCGCGCTGCTGCTGCTCGTCGCGCTGCGGCGCTGGTCGTGGATACGTCCGCTGGTCCGGCAGCCCAGGAAACTCGGACTCGTCGTCCTCGCCGCCGCGGCCATCTCCCTCAACTGGTGGCTGTTCATCTGGGCGGTGAGCGTGGGGCGCGTCCTGGAGTGCTCGCTCGGCTACTTCATCAACCCGCTGGTCTCCATCGCCTTCGGCGTACTGCTGCTGCGCGAACGCCTCCGCCCCGCCCAGTGGGCCGCCGTCGCGATCGGTGCCGTCGCGGTCGCCGTGATGAGCATCGGATACGGGCAGGTCCCCTGGCTCTCCATCGCCCTCGCCCTGTGCTTCGCCCTGTACGGGCTCATCAAGAAGCGCCTCCAGATGGACGGTGTGGACAGCTTCACCGCGGAGACCGCCGTCCAGTTCCTGCCCGCGCTGGGCTTTCTGGTCTACCTCGCGGTCATGGGCGAGGGCACCTTCGTCAGCGGCGGTACGGGGCACGCGCTGCTGCTCGCCGTATCGGGGCTCGTGACGGCCGTCCCGCTGATCTTCTTCGGCAGTGCGGCGGTACGGCTGCCGCTCTCCACCATCGGGCTGCTGCAGTACCTGGCGCCCGCGCTGATGTTCGTGCTGGGGCTGTTCGCGTTCCACGAGGAGATGCCGCCGGAGCGCTGGGCCGGCTTCGTCCTCGTGTGGATCGCGCTCTGCCTCCTCACCTGGGACGCGCTGCGTACCGGGCACCGGACCCGTACGCGGCTCCGTGCGGCGGCACGCGAGGCCGCGGAGTGCGGTGCGGCGGCCCGGCAGCCGTCGGGCTCGTCCGCGGACGGGCCGGCGGACGGCTCCGACGCCTCCGGGACCGGGTCGCAGGCCGCCTCGGCCCCCTGCACTAAGCCGTGATGTCGCGAGTGGTGAAACGCGCCCACGCCGCGGAGCCGAACACGGCGGCGTAGAGCGCCTGCAGTCCGGCGTTCCTCAGCAGTTCCTCCCAGTAGACGGGAGCGCGGAGCAGGTCGGCGAAGCTGAGCCAGTAGTGCGTGAAGAGGTACGGGTGCGCTGCGTGCAGCTGCGGAATGGTGTCGATGATCTGCACCGTGAGGAGCAGCCCGACCGTCGCGGCCATGGCGGCGATCCCGCTGTTCGTCAGGGTCGAGATGAACAGTCCGAGCGCGGCCAGTCCCGTCAGCGACAGAGCCACGGCGAGAGCGATCGCCAGGGCGCGCAGCAGCCCTTCCGAGAACGGGACGGTGGTCCCCGACAGCAGCGTGACGTCGCCGACCGGGAAGAGCAACGCGCCCGCGGCCAGCGCGAAGACGGCCACGACGAGGGTGGCGACCAGGCAGAAGACCATGGTCCCGGCGAACTTGACCACGAGCAGCCGGGTGCGTCCCGCCGGTGCGACCAGCAGATACCGCAGCGTCCCCGCGTTGGCCTCGCCCGCGACGGAGTCCCCGGCGATGACGCCCACGGTCATCGGCAGGAAGAAGGGCAGGGTGACGGCCAGCGAGGTGAAGACGAGGAACAGTCCGTTGTTGGTGATCTGCGAGATGAAGGCCGGTCCCCCGCCCCCGCCGCCTCCCGAACCACCGCCGTCGGCCGTCTCGATCTTGACCGCGATGCCGACGAGGACGGGGATCACGGCGAGTACGCCCAGCAGCGCGAGGGTGCGCAAGCGGCGGAAGGTGGTGAGGACCTCGCTGCGGAAGAGGGACCAGGCCCGGCGCGGGCCGGACGGACGCCCCGCCGGCGTGGGTGACGCGTCCTGCGCGGACCGGGGCGCCTCGTCCGCGCCGGCGGCGGACTCTCCGTCCTGACCGGTGAGTTCAGCCTGCGACATCGAAGCCCTCCCCGGTGAGCGAGACGAAGACGTCCTCCAGCGAGACCCTCGTGACGCCGAAGGCCCGTACGCGCACCCCGGCCCGTACGAGGGCGGCGTTGAGGTCGGCGAGGTCCGGTGGCGGGCCGCCGGGCGGTTCCGCGGCCGCGGGCAGTTCACCGGTGATCACCTGACCCTCCGGCGACTCCTCGGCGGCCAGGTCGCCCAGCCCGTGTTCCTTCAGCACGCGCATCGCCTCCGCCCCGTCCCCGTCCGGTGTGGTCACGGAGAGCTTTCCGCGGGCGTCCGCGGACATCTCGGCGACCGTGCCCTGGGTGACGAGCCGCCCGCGGTTCATCACCGCCGTGTGCGAGCAGACCTGCTCGATCTCGTCGAGGAGGTGGGAGGAGAGAAAGACGGTGGTCCCGTCCTGCGCCAACGCCCGTACCAGGGAACGGATCTCCCGCATGCCCTGCGGATCCAGACCGTTGGTGGGCTCGTCCAGCACCAGCAGCTCACGCGGCTGCAGCAGCGCCGCGGCGATGCCCAGCCGCTGCTTCATGCCCAGCGAGTACGCCTTGGCCTTCTTGCCCGCGGCTGCCGAGAGCCCCACCCGCTCCAGCGCCGCCTCCACGCGTGACGCACGGGTGCGGGGATCGGCCGTGGGGTCCGCCGCGTCGTAGCGGAGGAGGTTGCCGCGCCCGGTGAGGAAACCGTAGAGCGCGGGGCCCTCGATGAGGGCACCCACCCGCGGCAGCACGTCCCTGCCCGCCCGCGGCATGGGTTCGCCGAGCAGACGGACGCTGCCGCCGGTGGCGTCGATGAGGCCGAGCAGCATGCGGATCGTGGTGGTCTTGCCGGAGCCGTTCGGCCCGAGGAACCCGAAGACGCTGCCACGCGGCACCGACAGATCGAGCCCGTCGACGGCCAACTGCCCGCCGCGGTAACGCTTGCTGAGCCCGCGCGTCTCGATGACGGCTGCGGCGGACGGCTGGCGGCCCATGGTGCTCCCGTGCTCGGTCGGTGGTTCCTTCCCCGCGTGCGTCCCCGCCACCGTGGCGGCGGCGGGGACGGACGCGCGGGAGGTCAGGTCGCTGGGACCGCCGTCACTTGCCGGCTGCCTCGGCGGCCTTGATGAGGCCCTCCTTGCTCACTGCTCCGACGTAGACCGTTCCGTCCTCCGTCATCAGGGCGTTGACCAGACGGGTGCTGAAGACACGGCCCGTGCCGAAGTCGCCCTCGGCCTTCTCGGTGAAGCTGTCGAGCATCTCCTGGGCCTGCGGCGACTTCGAGCCGTCCCGGGCACCGCCCTTGGCGTCCCCGCCGCCCATGCCGGGAAGTCCGCTCACGGCGCCCTCGGGGGACTTGAGTTCGGCCACAGCGCCCCAGCCCTTGCCGATGGTGTTCAGGCCGGACGCGTCGGGCCGGAGGCCCTTCTCTCCCTTTGCGCCCTTCTCCGGCTTCCCGGAGTGCTCGCGCAGGGCCTTGCCGTCGAGCTTCTCCTCCGTGACGTCGGTGCCCTTCGGGGGCTCGAAGTCGAAGGTGCCGGCCGACGGCTTGCCGAAGTCGACCTTCGTGTAGACCACCTCGACGGCCGGCTTGCCGCCGCCCTCGGGGATCAGCGTGAACTTCAGCGGGGTGCCGTTCTCCGCGTCCACGGCGATCCGCACGGAGTCGACCGTCGAGTGCGGGGCGCCCTTGGGCTTCACGAGGAGCTGGTAGGCGTCCCGGCCGGCGATCTGCGCCGTGCCGTCGACGGACACGGACGTGGTGTCCTTCGAAGCCTTCAGCACCTGCCTGGCGGCCTCCTGCGGAGTGACGTTCTGCAGGCCCTTCTCCAGCTTCTCGCTGTGCTCGCGGTGCTTGGAGACGGCGTCCTCGGGGGCGACGGCGTGGAACGCGGTGTCGCTGCCGCTGTCGTACGCCCACACCTCGTTGCCGTTGTGGATCCAGCTGTACTCGGCGGCCTCCTCGACGATCGAGACGCGCTGCTTGTCCGGGCCGTCGGCGGCGACGCGGAGCGTGTGCTCGCCGGAGGCGAGCTCCATCAGCTTCTCCTGGGGCTCGGCCGTGGAGTCCTTGCCCCCGCCCCTGCCCTTCTCCTCACCGCCGGGGCCGTCGCCGTGCGGGCCGCCGCCGAAGAGGCCGCCGCCCTGCTTGCCGCCGCCGTCCATGCCCGGCAGCGCGGGAAGTCCGAGATCCGTGCTCACCTTCACCGTGCCGGACATGTGCTGGGTGTCCGAGGCGGCCATCTTCTCCACCAGCTTCTGCGCCGAGATCTTCGGCAGATCCGGGTTGCCGGAGCTGGCGAGCGCCGGTACGAGCCCGACGGTTGCCGCAGCGATTCCCGCGACAGCGACCGGTATGCCGTACCTGACGGCCTTCCTGCCGGGCGTCCTCGGTTGGATCTGTGCCATGTTGGTGCCCTACCTCCGGGTCGGTGGCGGTTCTGTACGTCGCACTCGTCCTTCCCCGGCCTTCGGCGGGGAGGCCCCGCTGCTGCCTTCGGCGGGGAGGCCCCAGGCCTGCTCCGCCATTCTCCCCGGAATCCCGGGGATGGCGCGGGGTGGTTCCTCAATGGCACCAAAACGGTGAGCTTTGCGCGTCAGCCGGTGGAGGCAACTGTGCGTACTACCGGGGTTGGAGGCAGAGTCCCCCCGCCTCCCCCGTGCGGCGGCCCGTACCGGGTGAGAACCCTGATACCCGTCGCGTCAGGAGGCGCGGTGCACGACGGCGTCGCACAACTGCGAAAGGGCGGCCTTGGCGGCGCAGTCGGGCAGCGGGCGGAGCGTCTCGCGCGCCTCGTCCGCGTAGCGCACGGTGTCGCGGCGGGCCTGCTCCAGCGCCGGGTGGGTGCGCAGTCCCGCCAGGGCCTCGGCGTGCCGGGCGTCGTCCGTCAGGTCGCCGTCCAGCAGCTCGCACAGCGCGCGGTCTTCGGCGGTGCCCTCCGGGGAGGCCGCCCTCATGCGGAGGTGCAGCACGGGGAGGGTGGGGATGCCCTCGCGGAGGTCGGTGCCGGGAGTCTTGCCCGACTCGTGCGAGTCGCTGGCGATGTCCAGTACGTCGTCCGCGAGTTGGAAGGCGGTGCCGACGCGCTCGCCGTACTGCGTGAGGATGGAGACGGCGCTCTCGTCGGCGCCCGACATCAGAGCGCCGAAGCGGCCGGCGACGGCGATGAGCGAACCGGTCTTGCCGGCGATGACGTCCAGGTAGTGCTGCACGGGGTCGCGGCCCTCGCCGGGGCCCGCGGTCTCCATGATCTGCCCGGTGACGAGCCGTTCGAACGCCTCCGCCTGGATGCGGACGGCTTCGGGGCCGAGGTCGGCGAGGATCTGAGAGGCACGGGCGAAGAGGAAGTCGCCGGTCAGCACCGCCACGGAGTTGGTCCAGTTGACGTTCGCGCTGGGAACCCCGCGCCGCACGTCGGCCTCGTCCATCACGTCGTCGTGGTAGAGCGTCGCCAGATGTGTCAGTTCCACGACGACCGCCGAAGGCACCACACCTGGTGCGTGGGGGTCGCCGAACTGTGCGCCGAGCATCACCAGGAGGGGCCGGAACCGCTTTCCGCCGGCACGTACGAGGTGCTGCGCGGCGCCCGTTATGAACGGGACGTCGCTTTTCGTGGCCTCGAAGAGACCTTCTTCGACAGCCGCCAACCCTGCCTGGACATCGGCTTCGAGGGCCTGGTCCCGCACGGTCAGTCCGAAGGGCCCGACGACGGTCACGAGGGGTCTCCTGTCTGCGTAAGGCAAATGGGCGGCCGATGGTGGACGCCCGCTGTCCTCAACTTCCCGGCACCGCCGTCACCAGTCATCGGCGTTGCCGTCACCGGGCAGCGTATCCGGTCCTTGCACGATCACCATGGGCGCCCGGTCGGCACCGCATCAAGGGGTACTCCGCGCCCGATCCGGATACGTCCCTGCACCCGGGCCCCGATGAGAGCGCCCGCCGCCCTCTGCCGCCGCGGGGCGGGGCAGCTCAGGGCAGCGCGGGGCAGCGCCGGCCGGTGCGGGCAGGGCGGCACACGGCGCACCCGGCAGGTGGCCGTACGCTGAGTTCGCCCTGGACCGGCGACGATCTCGAAGGCGAGGCACCCGTGACCGCGAACCCTCCCCCACAGCTACGCGTGGGGGGTACCCCCACCGACCTGCCCGAGGGAGACCCCTTCGGCCCGCACAACCTCCCCTACGGGGTGGGCACCGCCCGGCAGGAGCCGGACCGTCCGCACATCGTCGTGCGCTATGGCGACTCCGTGCTGGACGCGGGCGCCGCCGCGGACGCCTTCGGCTCGCCCCACGCGGCGCTGCTGAAGCAGCCGAGGCTCAACTCCCTGATGGCGGCGGGCCGTCCGGTGTGGACGGAGGTGCGCGCCCAGCTTCGCGAGTGGCTGACCGCGTCCCAGCACCGTGACACGGTGCGGCAGTTCCTCCGTCCGCTGTCCGGCATGACGATGCGGCTGCCCTTCGACGTCGCCGACTACGTGGACTTCTACGCGAGCGAGCACCACGCGACCAACGTCGGCCGCATCTTCCGGCCCGACGGTGCCGCGCTGACGCCCAACTGGAAGCACCTGCCCATCGGTTATCACGGCCGCGCCGGCACCGTCGTGGTCTCCGGCACCCCGGTCGTACGCCCCAAGGGCCAGCGCAGACCGCCGCACGAGGAGGCTCCCCTCTTCGGGCCGTCCAGGCGGCTCGACATCGAGGCCGAGGTCGGCTTCGTCGTGGGCGCTCCGTCCGAGCAGGGCACCGCCGTGCCGCTGTCCGGCTTCCGCGACCACGTCTTCGGCGTGACGCTGCTCAACGACTGGTCCGCACGCGACATCCAGGCATGGGAGTACGTGCCGCTCGGGCCGTTCCTCGGCAAGTCCTTCGCGACCTCCGTCTCCGCCTGGATCACCCCGCTCGACGCCCTGGACGCCGCCCGTACGGCACCGCCCGCGCGGGACGTACCGGTGCTGGAGTACCTGGACGACGCCGAGGAGGCGGAGCCCGGCGGCATCGACCTGCGCATCACCGTCAGCATCAACGGCCACACAGTCGCCGAGCCCCCCTTCTCGGCGATGTACTGGACGGCCGCGCAGCAACTGGCCCACATGACCGTCAACGGGGCCTCGCTGCGCACGGGCGACCTGTACGCCTCGGGCACCGTCAGCGGCCCGGAACCCGCTCAGCGGGGCTGTCTGCTTGAGCTGACGTGGGGCGGCAAGGAACCGCTGCAACTCCCGGACGGCAGCCGGGCGTTCCTGGAGGACGGCGACGAGGTGACGCTCTCGGCCTGGGCGCCTGGGCCGGACGGCAGCCGCATCGGCATGGGCGAGGTCCGCGGACGCGTGGAACCGCCGCGCTGACAGCGAGCCTGAGGACCTGACGCGGGCACCGGACCGACGGAACCCGGGGGCGCTCCGTCCCCCGGGCACCCGATCACCGCGCTGGGCTGTCCTCGGCGTCCGGAGGGCCGTGCGGTGTGCCCTGCGGGGCGCCGGGAGCGGCGGGTCCGGGGCTCTCCGTGCCGTCGCGGACGGCGTCCAGGCGGGCCCGCACCCAGTTCTCCACGTCGCTGACGTGACGGCTGGCGGCGGCGAACGCCCCGAGGCTGTCGCGGGCGCGGAGCGCGGTGTAGATGTCCATGTGCTGCTGATGCGTCCAGGCGAGGACGTCCGACTTGACCAGGGCCCGCCAGACGCGGGCCCTGGCCGTGCGGTTGCTCACCGAGGAGACCAGCGACTCCAGGGTGCGGTTGCCCGTCGCAGCGACGATCTCCGCGTGGAACGCCAGGTCCTCGCGGACCAGTTCGCCCGGGTCCTGGAGCGTGCGCATCCGCTCGATCCGCTCGAGCAGCGCGTCGAGTGCGGCCCCGTCCATGCGGGTCGCGGCGAGCGCCGTGGCACCCGGCTCCAGTACCTTGCGGCACTCGAGCATCTCGTCCAGCGCGGTGTCCTGCGCCAGGTCGAGGAAGCTGCCGATCGCGCTCAGCAGCCGTTCGGGACGCAGGTCCGTGACGAAGGTGCCGTCACCACGCCGTACGTCCAGGACCCCGGCCATCGCCAGCGCCCGCACCGCCTCCCGGAGCGAGGGGCGGGAGAGCTCCAGCTCCCTGGCGAGCACGGCCTCGGACGGCAGCCGGTGGCCCGGCGTGAACTCGCCTGTCTCGATGCGCTTCTTGAGACGGCTGATGGCCACGTCGACGACGCTGCCGACGCCGCCCGCGACCTCGGCGGCGCTCATGTCCCCGCCCGCTTCTGCACCGTTGTGCTCCCTGTCCCTGTCGGCCGGCATGCGCGTCAGGATGTCACCTGCCGCGGACCGCTCCAGACGGAACCGTCCGGGTAGCGGTGTGCTTCGAGCGTCTCGCGGCGGATCTGCGCGCTGTAACCGGGCGCCCGGGGAACCATGTAGCGCGAGCCGCGCACCCGGACCGGGTCGAGGAAGTGCTCGTGCAGGTGGTCGACGTACTCGATGACCCGGTCCTCCATGGATCCGCTGACCGCCACGTAGTCGAAGATCGACAGGTGCTGCACGAGTTCGCACAGGCCGACGCCGCCCGCGTGCGGGCAGACCGGCACCCCGTGCGCCGCGGCCAGGAGCAGGGAGGCCACCGCCTCGTTGACGCCGCCGAGCCGGCAGGCGTCGATCTGGCAGATGCCGATCGCGTCGGCCTGCAGGAACTGCTTGAACATCACCGCGTTGTGGGCGTGTTCACCCGTGGCCACGTGGATCGGCTTGATGCTGCGGGCGATGGCGGCGTGGCCCAGGACGTCGTCCGGGCTCGTGGGCTCCTCGAACCACCAGATGTCGAACTCCTTGAGCGCTTCCGCCCATTCGACCGCCTCGGCGACACCGAGAGTCTGGTTGGCGTCGATCATCAGCCGGCGCTCGGGGCCGATGATCCTGCGGGCGATGCGGCAGCGGCGTACGTCGTCGCCGAGGTCGGCGCCGACCTTGAGCTTGACCGAGTCCCAGCCCTGCTCGACGGCCTCGCGGCACAGCCGGGCCAGCTTCTCGTCGTCGTAGCCGAGCCAGCCCGCGCTGGTGGTGTAGGCGGGGTAGCCGTGCTCGCGTACGTGGGCCTCACGCCCGGCGCGGCCCGGTACGCGCGCCTCCAGCATCTCCAGGGCGGCATCCGGGGTGAGGGCGTCCTTGAGGTAGCGCCAGTCGACGAGGTCGACGATCTGCTGCGGCGTGAAGTCGGAGAGCAGCTTCCACACGGGCTTGTCCGCGAGCTTGGCGGCGAGGTCCCAGCCGGCGTTGACGACAGCCGCGGTGCCCAGGTGGATCGCCCCCTTGTCGGGGCCGAGCCAGCGCAACTGGCTGTCGCCGAGCAGGTGCCGGGAGAAACCGCCGAGGTCGGCTGCGATCTCCTCCACGGAGAGCCCGACCGCCCGTTCACCGACGGCCTGGGCCGCCCGGGTCGCCAGGTCGTTGCCGCGTCCGATCGTGAACGTGAACCCGTGGCCCCCGGAGACGGATGCGGAGCTCCCCTCCCCCTCGACGTGCAGCACCACGTATGCCGCGGAGTAGTCCGGTGCCTCGTTCATCGCGTCGGAGCCGTCGAGAGAACGAGAGGTGGGGAAGCGGACGTCGATCGTCTCGACGTCGACGATACGGGCGGTCATCTGCGCTCACTCCTGTTGCATGCGTGAAGGCCGAGGGACACCGTGCCGCGCCGCGCCCGGGGACTCGGCGTCCGGGGCGGGCGCCGCGGTCGGCGTGCACGCTCAGACTCGCGAACACGGCCAAGATGTCAGATGTCTGGCCTCATCGCCAGACCGACCCGGCGAAGGCCGTTGATCAACACACAGGTGAATCGTTGATTCACCACCCCTTGTCAGCGGTGACCACGGACGTTACGTTCCAGCGGTCAGATGTCTCCAAGGCCGTCTCTCCCCCGTCCACAGCGACAGGCACGTGCAGACGGAGCCGAGCAAGAGAGGAGCAGGCGATGACACGCATCATCCGCTTCGCCGACGGGAGCGGGACCGTACGCACGGGCGTCGCCGACGGGACGGGTGCGGTGCGCGCCTTCGACGGCGTCACACGCATCGCCGATCTGCTGCGCCTGCCCACCGGTGAACTGCGCGCCCTCGTGGAGAGGACGTCCGGGGGACCGGCGGTCTTCGCCGAGTCCGGCGTGCTGGTCCTGCCGCCGCTGGACGGGCTGATGGAGTTGTGGGCCGCGGGCGTCACCTACGAGCGCTCACGCGAGGCGAGGGTCGCCGAGAGCACCGAACAGTCCGTCTACGAGCGGGTCTACGACGCCGAACGCCCCGAACTCTTCTTCAAGGCCCCGCCGTGGCGCGTGGTGACGGACGACGAGCCGATCGCCGTACGGGACGACTCCGAGCTGAACGTCCCCGAGCCCGAGCTCGGCCTCGTCATCAACAGGCAGGGTGAGACAGTCGGTTACGTCGTCGCCGACGACGTCAGCTCACGCACCATCGAGGGCGAGAACCCGCTCTACCTCCCCCAGGCCAAGATCTACGGCGGAAGCGCCTCGGTCTCCTCGGGCATCGTGCCCGCGTGGGAGCTGCCGGACACGACAGCCCTCGGCATCCGCCTCGTCGTACGGCGGGACGGAGCCGTCGCCTTCGAGGGAGAGACCTCGACGGCCGCCTTCCACCGCGACCCGCACGGGCTGCCCGCCCACCTCTGGCACGCCCAGCCCTTCCCCGACGGGGCGGTCCTGTGCACGGGCACGGGCATCGTCCCCGAGATGGACTTCACGCTGCGGGGCGGCGACACGGTGGAGATCACCATCGACGGCGTGGGCACGCTGAGCAACCCCGTACTCGGGGACCAGGCCCAGCTGGACTGGCTGGTCGACGCCGTCGACGAGCCGCTGGTACGCCGCCGCGAGCGGCGGGGTCACCGGTCCGCCTGAACCCCGCCGCGCCGGCGTACGCGGACATCGGCGCGGCCAGAGGTCTGACAGCCCGGTCGCCGCATCAAGAAGGGCGCCCGGTGCGACGGACGTCTACGCCAGGGGCGTACGAGACCGATGGCGACGAGTGCTGCCGCCGGTCCCTCGTCCTGCCTCTCGGCGTGCTGCCGCACCACACCGGCCGTCTCCACGGCCGAGGTCACTCCTGGGGGATCAGCTTCGCCACGTCCCCCGGGTTCTCGGGAAGCTTCGCCGGAGCGTCGGCGACCCTGGCGTAGACGTCCGTCGCACCGCCGTTCCAACTGACCTTCATGCTCTCGGCCTTGAGCGCTCCGACTGTGCCGTTCGTACGGTCCTCACCGGTGCCGCCGGGACACTTGAGGGTCAGCGTCCGCTTGCCCTGGCCCACGACCCGGCCCGTGCAGTTCGACTCCTGCCGCAGCAGGGTCACGGCGTCCCCGGCGATGGTCAGCACGAGTTGCTTGCCCTTCGCCTTCCAGATGCCCGCCACCTTCGGAGGCCCTTCGCCCTTCCCGGAACCGCCCTCTCCCCCGGTGGACCCGGACCCCCCGTCCCCGGCCGGGGCCTCGGTCTTCTCACCGGAGGCGGAGGAGGACGCCGATGCCTTCGGCTTGCCGCCGCCGTCGCCGCCGTCCTCGGCCGCCTTGTCCTCGCTGCTCCCGCAGCCGCTCACCAGCAGCGCCGCCGCCGCGATCGCAGCCACCGCCCCCGCCGTCCGCGCTGATGTGCGCACGTTTCGTCTCCCTCGGGTCGAGCCCCCACCTCATTGCAGGGGCATGTCAAATTAGCAGTTGCGGGTCCTCTTCTGAACGCCACTTGCACCCCGCCCCGCGGCCCCCCGGCCGGGGCGTGCGAGCCGCCCCGACGGTGCCGCCCGGAGGCGCCGCACACGCCGCTGCCCGGCGCCCCGCGAGGGGGTGCCGGGCAGCGGCGCTCTCGTTGCTCCTCCCGGTGGCGTCAGCGGACGAAGACGCCCGCCTGGCTCGCCAGGTCCAGGAAGTACTGCGGGAAGACGCCCAGTACGAGCGTCACGACGACCCCGGCGGTGATGGCCGACGTCGTCCAGACGCTCGGTACGGCGACCGTCGGCCCGTCGGTCTTCGGCTCGCTGAAGAACATCAGCACGATGACGCGGATGTAGAAGAACGCCGCGATCGCCGAGGCGATCACACCGACGACGACCAGCGGAGCGGCCCCGCCGTCCGCCGCGGCGGCGAAGACGGCGAACTTGCCGGAGAACCCGGAGGTCATCGGGATACCGGCGAACGCCAGCAGGAAGATGGAGAAGACGGTCGCCAGCAACGGCGAACGCCGGCCCAGGCCCGCCCACTTGGACAGATGAGTCGCTTCGCCTCCCGCGTCCCTCACCAGCGTGACCACCGCGAAGGCGCCCAGCGTCACGAACGAGTAGGCGCCCAGATAGAAGAGCACCGCGGAGACGCCCCTCTCCGTGGTCGCGATGACGCCTGCGAGCAGGAAGCCCGCGTGCGCGATCGAGGAGTACGCCAGCAGCCGCTTGACGTCGGTCTGCGTGATGGCGATGACCGCGCCCGCCAGCATCGTGACGATCGCGACGCCCCACATCACGGGACGCCAGTCCCAGCGCAGGCCCGGCAGCACCACGTACAGCAGGCGCAGCAGCGCACCGAAGGCGGCGACCTTCGTCGCGGCGGCCATGAAGCCCGTCACGGGAGTCGGAGCGCCCTGGTACACGTCGGGGGTCCACATGTGGAACGGCACCGCGCCGACCTTGAACAGCAGACCCATGACGACCAGGGCACCGCCGATGAGCAGCAGCGCGTCGCTGCCGGTGGTCTCGGCGAGGACCGCGGTCGTCTGCCGGTCGGTGTTGCCGATGACGCGGGCGAGGCCGGAGTAGGCGAAGGTGCCCGCGTAGCCGTACATCAGTGCCGCGCCGAAGAGCAGGAACGCGGACGAGAAGGCTCCCAGCAGGAAGTACTTGACGGCCGACTCCTGCGAGAGGAGACGGCGCCTGCGGGCGAGCGCGCACAGCAGGTAGAGCGGGAGGGAGAAGACCTCCAGCGCGATGAAGAGCGTCAGCAGGTCGTTCGCCGCGGGGAAGATGAGCATGCCGCCGACGGCGAAGAGCAGCAGGGGATAGACCTCGGTGGTCGTCCAGCCGGCCGCGTTCGCCTCCCGCTCGCCCTCGCCGCCCGGTACGGCCGCCGGCTGCGCGGCGAAGGAGTCGACGTGGGCCTTGTGCGACCTCGGTTCGAGGCGCCGCTCCGCGAAGACGAAGACCGAGACCAGCCCGACCAGCAGGATGGTGCCCTGCAGGAAGAGCGTCGGACCGTCGACGGCGATCGCTCCCATGCCCACGACGGCTGCCTTGCTCGTACCGTGCCCGGTGACGGCGAGGCCCAGTACCGCGGCGAAGGCGCTCACCAGCCCCAGCGAGGTGATCACCAGCTGGGCTCCGTAGCGCATCCTGCGGGGCAGGAACGCCTCCAGCACGATGCCGACGACGGCGACGCCCAGCACGATGATGACCGGCGACAGCTGGCCGTACTCGATCTTGGGGGCTTCGAGCGGCTCCGCCGCAAGTGTCCACAGGCTGGGGACAGTCCCCGCTGTTGCCACGGCGCTCACTTGTGGTCACCTCCGGCGTGGCCGTCCACCGGCTTGTAGTCGAACCAGCCCTTGTCGGCGACTGGATGGTCTGGTTTGGGGTCCTTCTTCTGCACGTCCGACATCGTGTGCTCGACCGCGGGGTTGACGATCTCGGTGAGCGACTGCGGGAACACCCCGAAGAAGATCAGCAGAGCGATCAGCGGTGTCACCACGGCCAGTTCGCGGGGCCGCAGGTCCGGCATCTCACGTACGACGCTCTTCTCCACGGGCCCCGTCATCGTCCGCTGGTACATCAGCAGTACGTACAGGGCGGCGAGGATGATGCCCGTCGTGGCCACGACGCCGGCGACCGGGTAGCGGCTGAACGTGCCCACCAGCACGAGGAATTCGCTGATGAACGGCGCCAGCCCGGGCAGCGACAGCGTCGCCAGACCGCCGACGAGGAACGACCCGGCGAGGACGGGGGCGACCTTCTGGACACCGCCGTAGTCCGCGATGAGACGCGAGCCGCGGCGGCTGATGAGGAAGCCCGCGACCAGCATCAGCGCCGCGGTGGAGACGCCGTGGAAGACCATGTAGAGCGTCGCGCCGCTCTGGCCCTGGCTGGTCATCGCGAAGATGCCGAGCACGATGAAGCCGAAGTGGGAGATCGACGCGTACGCGATCAGCCGCTTCATGTCGCGCTGGCCGACGGCCAGCAGAGCGCCGTAGAGGATGCTCACCAGCGCCAGGACGACCACGACGGGCGTCGCCCAGGCGCTCGCCTCGGGGAAGAGGCCGAGGCAGAAGCGGAGCATCGCGAAGGTGCCGACCTTGTCGACGACCGCGGTGATCAGTACCGCCACCGGAGCCGTCGACTCGCCCATCGCGTTGGGCAGCCACGTGTGCAGCGGCCACAGGGGCGCCTTCACGGCGAACGCGAAGAAGAAGCCGAGGAAGAGCAGCCGCTCGGTGTTCGTCCCGAGCTGGAAGTCGCCGTCGGCACGGGCCTGCGCGATCTGCTGCAGCGAGAAGGTGCCCTCGCCCATCTGGTCGGAGGTGGCGACGAAGAGACCGATCACCGCGGCCAGCATGATGAGGCCGCCCGCCAGGTTGTAGAGCAGGAACTTCACTGCCGCGTACGAGCGCTGCTTCGCCGCCTCCTCCTCGCCGGCCGCGTGTGCGCGGTCGCCGAAGCCGCCGATGAGGAAGTACATCGGGATGAGCATGGCTTCGAAGAAGACGTAGAAGAGGAAGACGTCCGTCGCCGCGAAGGAGACGATCACCATGGCTTCGACGGCGAGCATCAGCGCGAAGAAGCCCTGCGTGGGCCGCCAGCGCCGGTTGGGACGGGTGGGCTCCAGGTCGTCCGCGTCGTGCCAGGCCGCTCCGATGATGAAGGGGAGCAGCAGGGCCGTCAGAGCGATGAGGACGGCGGCGATGCCGTCCACGCCCAGTTCGTAGCGGACGCCGAAGTCCTCGATCCAGGCGTGCGATTCGGTCAGCTGATAGCGCTCACCGCCCGGGTCGAAGCGCACCAGCACGGCCACGGCCAGTGCCAGCGTCACCACCGAGAAGAGCAGCGCGCTCCACTTGGCGACGCGCTTCCTCGCGGCGGGCACGGCCGCGGTGGCGATCGCGCCCACCGCGGGCACCACCGCCGTTACCGTCAGCAGGGGAAATGACATGACTCAGACCGCCCTCATCAGCAGGGTCGCGGCGACCAGTACCGCCGCGCCGCCGAACATCGAGACCGCGTACGAGCGGACGAAACCGTTCTGGAGCCGGCGCGTACGGCCGGACAGACCGCCGAACGAGGCGGCGGTGCCGTTGACGAGACCGTCGACCACCTTGCTGTCGACGTAGACCAGCCCGCGGGTGAGGTACTCGCCGGGCTTGACCAGGACCGCGTGGTTGATGTCGTCCTGGAGCAGGTCACGGCGGGCGGCCCGCGTCAGCAGGCTGCCGCGTGGCGCCTCGACCGGTACGGGCCTGCGCCCGTACTGGAGCCAGGCCGCTCCGACACCGACCAGCATGGTGACGACGGTCGCGCCGGTGACCACCGCGGCCGACACCGGCGGGTGGCCGTGCTCGAACTGTGTGACGGGCTCCAGCCAGTGCACGAACGAGTCGCCCACCTTGAAGAGACCGCCCGCGAAGACCGACCCGAAGGCCAGCACGATCATCGGGATCGTCATGGACCTCGGCGACTCGTGCGGGGAAGGGCCGCCGTGCTCGCCGTGCGTCTCGGCGGCGGGCTCCACGCCCGGCTCGTCGGCGGACGGTGTCGTACGGCGCCAGCGCTCCTCGCCGAAGAAGGTCAGCAGCATCACGCGCGTCATGTAGTACGCGGTGATCGCGGCGCCCAGCAGCGTGACCGCGCCCAGGATCCAGCCCTGCGTACCGCCCTTGGCGAAGGCGGCCTCGATGATCTGGTCCTTGGAGAAGAAGCCGGACAGACCGGGGAAGCCGATGATGGCCAGGTAACCGAGCCCGAACGTGACGAACGTGACCGGCATGTACTTGCGGAGACCGCCGTACCTGCGCATGTCGACCTCGTCGTTCATGCCGTGCATCACGGAGCCGGCGCCGAGGAAGAGCCCGGCCTTGAAGAAGCCGTGCGTGACCAGGTGCATGATCGCGAAGGCGTAGCCGATCGGGCCGAGTCCGGCCGCGAGGACCATGTAGCCGATCTGCGACATGGTGGAGCCGGCGAGCGCCTTCTTGATGTCGTCCTTCGCGCAACCGACGATCGCACCGTAGAGGAGCGTGACCGCGCCGACGACGACCACCACCGTCTGTGCGTCCGGCGCCGCGTTGAAGATCGCGCCGGAGCGGGTGATGAGGTAGACGCCGGCGGTGACCATCGTCGCCGCGTGGATGAGCGCGGAGACCGGGGTGGGACCCTCCATCGCGTCGCCCAGCCAGGACTGCAGCGGCACCTGTGCCGACTTGCCGCACGCGGCGAGCAGCAGCATCAGGCCGATCGCCGTCAGCTTGCCCTCGCCCGCCTCGGTGGCGTTGCTCAGGACGGGCGCGAAGGCGAAGCTGCCGAACGTGGTGAACATCAGGAAGATGGCGATGGCCAGGCCCGCGTCACCGACCCGGTTGACGAGGAACGCCTTCTTCGCCGCCACAGCCGCGCTCGGCTTGTGCTGCCAGAACCCGATCAGCAGGTACGACGCCAGGCCGACGCCCTCCCAGCCGACGTACAGCAGCAGGTAGTTGTCGGCCAGCACCAGCAGCAGCATCGCCGCGAGGAAGAGGTTGAGATAGCCGAAGAAGCGGCGGCGGCGCTCGTCGTGCTCCATGTAGCCGACCGAGTAGATGTGGATCAGCGTGCCCACACCCGTGATCAGCAGCACGAAGGTCATCGACAGCTGGTCCAGCTGGAAGGCGACGTCCGCCTGGAAGCTCTCCACCGGCACCCAGCTGAACAGGTGCTGGTGCAGGGCCCGTTCGTCGGCGTTCTTGCCGAGCATGTCGAAGAAGAGGACCGCGCCCACGACGAACGAGGCGCCGGCGAGCAGCACGCCCAGCCAGTGCCCCGTCCGGTCCACACGCTTGCCGCCGCACAGCAGCACCGCCGCGCCCAGCAGCGGGAAGCCGACGAGCAGTCCGATCAATGACTCCACTGGTTCGTACCCCTTACAGCTTCATCAGGCTGGCGTCGTCGACCGAGGCCGAGTGCCGGGAGCGGTACATCATCACGATGATCGCCAGCCCCACCACGACTTCGGCGGCCGCGACGACCATGACGAAGAACGCCATGATCTGGCCGTCGAGGTTCCCGTGGATGCGGGAGAAGGCGATCAGCGTCAAGTTCGCCGCGTTCAGCATCAGTTCGATGCACATGAACACCACGATCGCGTTCCGCCTGATCAGCACTCCGGCGGCGCCGATGGTGAACAGCAGAGCGGCGAGATAGACGTAGTTGACGGGGCTCACTTGGCGGCCTCCTCTTCCCGGGCCTCGTCCCGTGCCTGACGGGCTTCACGGCCGCTGCCCGCGTCGTCCGCATCGTCCGTGTCGCGGTCCGGGTCGTGCGGTTCGCCGTACATCCGCCCGTGCTCGGTCTGGCCGTGCATGTCGGCGGTGCGCTGCTCCAGCGCCGCCACCCGGTGCAGGGCCTCGGGACCGACCTCGCGCATCTGGCCGCGGCCGCGCAGCGTGGCGCTGACCGTCATGTCGGACGGGCTGCCGTCGGGAAGGAGACCGGGACGGTCGACCGCGTTGTGCCGTGCGTACACGCCGGGCGCGGGCAGCGGCGGCAGCTGCGTGCCCTTCCTGACGCGCTCCTCGGCCTGTTCACGCTGCGACTTGGACTTCTCGATGCGCTCGCGGTGCGTCAGCAGCGTCGCGCCGACGGCGGCGACGGTGAGCAGCGCGCCCACCACCTCGAAGGCGACGACGTACTTCGTGAACAGCTGCGAGGCCAGCGCCGGCACGTTCCCGCCGGAGTTCGCGGCCTCCAGGCCCGTGAAGGACACCACCGACGCCTGGCCGATGCCGGAGATCAGCAGCAGGCCCAGGCCGAGACCGCAGGCCACGGCGAGCCAGCGCTGGCCCTTGAGCGTCTCCTTGAGGGAGTCGGCGGTGCTCACGCCCACCAGCATCAGCACGAAGAGGAAGAGCATCATGACCGCGCCCGTGTAGACGACGATCTGGACGATGCCCAGGAAGTACGCGCCGTTGGCGAGGTAGAACAGCGCCAGGAGGACCATCGTTCCCGCGAGGCACAGTGCCGAGTGCACGGCCTTGCGCAGCAGTACGGTGCCCAGCGCGCCGATCACGGCGATGGTGCCCAGCACCCAGAACGCGGCGGCCTCACCGGCCGAGGTGCCGGCGGAGGTGGCTGCGAGTGCGACCCCGTCCATGGATGCCATGGGGGCCGTGGGGGGCGAGGACAGCATCGTCACCGTCCCTCCCTCGAGTCGTTGCCCGAGCGGTTGCCCTCTGCTCTGGCGGCGGTGCCCCGCTTGCGGACGTCCTCGTCGGGCGCGTCCTGCGCGGACGGGTCGACGCCGCCGCCGTGCGCCGCGGGGCCTTCGGTGACGACCGGCTCGGCTGCGGGCTCCCCCGCGCCGAACGTCTCCGCCGAACCCTGCGGGTCGCCGGTGTCGGTGACGGTCTGGAGCTCGGTGCCGGGGGCGGCCTCGGTGACCAGCCCGCGGTAGTAGTCCTTCTCCGTCATGCCGGGGAAGATGGCGTGCGGCGAGTCGACCATGCCCTCTTCGAGGCCCGCGAGCAGTTCCTTCTTGGTGTAGATGAGCGACTCGCGGGAGGAGTCGGCCAGTTCGTACTCGTTCGTCATCGTCAGCGCGCGGGTCGGGCACGCCTCGACGCACAGGCCGCACAGGATGCAGCGCAGATAGTTGATCTGGTAGACGCGGCCGTAGCGCTCACCCGGCGAGTAGCGCTCCTCGTCGGTGTTGTCCGCGCCCTCCACGTAGATGGCGTCGGCGGGGCATGCCCAGGCGCACAGCTCGCAGCCGACGCACTTCTCCAGTCCGTCGGGGTGCCGGTTGAGCTGATGGCGGCCGTGGAAGCGCGGTGCCGTCGGCTTCTTGTACTCGGGGTACTGCTCGGTCAGCCGCTTCTTGAACATGTCCTTGAAGGTCAGTCCGAAGCCGGCAACGGGATTCTCAGGCACCGTCGGCCTCCTTTCCGTCGGTCTTCTCCGCGGCTTCACCGGCGGGCTCCCCCGCTCCCGAGGGCCCGACCAGCGCGTGGTCGGCCTGGCGCGAGCGGCGGCGCGGTACGGGTGGCAGCGTCTGCCCGGGCAGCGGTGGTACGGGATAGCCGCCGGCCATGGGATCGAAGACCTCGGAAGCGGCCTTCTCCTTGGCCGCCTGCTCCTCCGCCTCCTCCTTGCGTCCGCGGAAGACGTCCACGACGAAGGAGAGCAGCAGGATCGCGAGTGCCGCGCCGGCGACCCAGTAGACGATGCCCGCGAAGTCGTAACCCTCGTTCCGCATCGCCCTGATGGTGGCGACCAGCATCAGCCACACCAGCGACACCGGGATGAGGACCTTCCATCCCAGCTTCATGAACTGGTCGTAGCGCGTACGCGGGAGCGTGCCGCGGATCCAGACGAAGAAGAAGATCAGACAGCACACCTTGAGGAAGAACCAGAGCATCGGCCACCAGCCGTGGTTGGCGCCCTCCCAGTACGTCGAGATCGGCGCCGGCGCCCGCCAGCCGCCCAGGAAGAGGGTGGCCGCCAGGGCGGAGAGGGTCACGATGTGCACGTACTCGGCCATCATGAACAGCGCGAACTTGATCGAGCTGTACTCGGTCTGGTAGCCGGCGACCAGGTCGCCCTCGGACTCCGGCATGTCGAAGGGCGCGCGGTGGGCCTCGCCCACCATCGAGACCATGTAGATCAGGAACGACACCGGCAGCAGCGCGGCGAACCACGTGTCCTGCTGGGCGTCGACGATCGCCGACGTCGACATGGAGCCCGAGTAGAGGAAGACCGCCGCGAAGCTGAGGCCCATCGCGATCTCGTAGCTGATGACCTGTGCCGTGGCACGGACGGCTCCGAGGAGCGGGTAGGTCGAGTTGGAGGACCAGCCCGCCAGCACCACGCCGTACGCGCCGATCGAGGCGGTGGCGAGGATGTAGAGCGCCGCGACCGGCAGGTCGGTGAGCTGCATCGCCGTACGCGTGCCGAAGATCGAGACCTCGTTGCCGGGAGGCCCGAAGGGGATCACCGCGATCGCGAGGAAGGCGGGGATCGCCGCGAGCACGGGTGCCAGCAGGTACACGACCTTGTCGGCGCCCTTGACGACGACGTCCTCCTTCAGCATCAGCTTGATGCCGTCGGCGAGCGACTGCAGCATGCCCCAGGGACCGTGCCTGTTGGGGCCGACGCGCAACTGCATCCAGGCGACGACCTTGCGCTCCATGACGATGGAGATCAGGACGGTCACCATCAGGAACGCGAAGCAGAAGACCGCCTTGAGGGCGATCAGCCAGAACGGGTCGTTCCCGAAGAAGGAGAGGTCCTCCGCTGCGAGGAAGGTGCTGCCGGTCACGCCGTCACCTCCCCGGTGCGGGCGCTGCGCCCGTCCGCGGCGGTGACGTCCGCGCACAGGCGCCGGACCTGTAGGAGCGCGCTCACGCGCTCACCTCCTCCTGAACGATGCGCTGTCCGCGCGGGGCGCGAGGTCGCCCGAGCGGCGAAGAGGAGCGGAGTCATGCGCCCGCCCCCTCGGATCCGGCGACGGCGGCTGCCGCCGTCGCGGGGGCCGCGGAGAGACGTACCAGTTCACCCGGGAGCGCTCCCGTGTCCGCCTGGACGCCGCCGCCGACGGAGTTCAGCGGTACCCAGACCACACGGTCGGGCATCTCCGTGATCTCCAGCGGGAGTTGGATGCTGCCGAGCGGGCCGGAGACGGCGACCGTGCCGCCCTCCGCGACGCCCACCTCGGCCGCCGTGGCGCGCGAGAGCCGGGCGACCGCCGGGTGACGGGTGCCGGCGAGCGCCTCGTCGCCGTCCTGCAGCCGGCCCTGGTCCAGCAGCAGCCGGTGCCCGGCGAGCACCGCCTCGCCCTTGCCGGCCTGCGGCGTGGACGTGGAGGGCGCGCCGGCTCGGGCGTCGGCTGCGATCCCGGTGTGCACGGAGCCGTCCGGAGCCCACTGGCCGAGCCTGTCGATCTCCGTGCGGATGGTGCGTACGTCCGGCAGCCCCAGGTGTGTGTCGAGGGCGTCCGCGAGCATGTGCAGGACCCGCGCGTCGGGCTGAACATGCCGACGGGTCATCTGGTCCGCGCGGAGCGACGCCGTGAACGGCCGTGCGCGGCCCTCCCAGTTGAGGAAGGTGCCCGCCTTCTCCACCACCGCGGAGACCGGCAGGACGACGTCCGCCCGGTCGGTGACCTCGCTGGGACGCAGCTCCAGGCTGACGACGAAGTCGGCCGTCTCCAGCGCCTGCGCGGCACGTGCCGGGTCGGGCAGGTCGGCGAGTTCCACACCGCCGACCACCAGCGCCGACAGCTCTCCGTCGACGGCCGCGTCGACGATGCCCGAGGTGTCCCTGCCCTGCGCCGCGGGCAGTTCGGCGACTCCCCAGATCCGCGCGACCTCGTCGCGTGCACGCGCGTCACCCGCGGGACGGGCGCCGGGCAGCAGCGTCGGCAGCGCACCGGCCTCGATGGCGCCGCGCTCTCCCGCCCTGCGCGGAATCCACACCAGCCGGGCGCCGGTGGCGATGCTCGTGCGCACGGCGGCGGTGAACGCGCCGGGGACGGCCGCGAGCCGTTCACCGACCACGATCACCGAACCCTCGGCGCGCAGCGCGTCTGCCGCGGACTCCCCTGCGGCGTCGAGCCCGACGCGGCCGGACAGCGCGTCCAACCACTCCGTCTCCGTGCCGGGGGCCGCGGGCAGCAGCGTGCCCCCGGCCTTCTGCAGACCGCGCGTGGCGTGCGAGGCGAGGGAGAAGGTGCGCTGGCCGTGCTTGCGCATGGCCTTGCGCAGCCGCAGGAAGACGCCGGGCGCCTCCTCCTCGGCCTCGAAGCCGACGAGCAGCACCGTGGGTGCCGCCTCCAGCGCGCCGTACGTCAGGCCCTTTCCGTCTCCGACGTCCACGCCCGCTCCCGCCACGTGGGAGGCGAGGAATCCGGCCTCCTCGGCGGAGTGGACGCGGGCACGGAAATCGATGTCGTTGGTGCCGAGCGCCACCCGTGCGAACTTCGCGTACGCGTAGGCGTCCTCGACGGTCAGACGTCCACCGGTCAGCACGCCCGCACGGCCGCGCGCCCCGGACAGCCCGCGGGCCGCCGCCTCCAGGGCCTCGGGCCAGCCGGCGGGGGCCAGTTCACCGTCCTCGCCGCGCACCAGGGGTGTGGTGAGGCGGTCGGGGCGCTGGGCGTAGCGGAAGCCGAAGCGGCCCTTGTCGCAGAGCCACTCCTCGTTGACCTCGGGGTCGTTGGCTGCCAGCCGCCGCATGACCTTTCCGCGGCGGTGGTCCGTACGGGTCGCGCAGCCGCCCGAGCAGTGCTCGCAGACGGACGGCGAGGAGACCAGGTCGAAGGGGCGCGACCGGAAGCGGTACGCAGCCGAAGTCAGCGCGCCCACCGGGCAGATCTGGATGGTGTTGCCGGAGAAGTACGACTGGAACGGCTCGTCCTCGCCCGTACCCACCTGCTGCAGTGCGCCGCGCTCCAGCAGCTCGATCATCGGGTCGCCCGCGATCTGGTTGGAGAAGCGGGTGCAGCGCGCGCACAGTACGCACCGCTCGCGGTCCAGCAGCACCTGCGTGGAGATCGGTACGGGCTTGGCGAAGGTGCGCTTCGCGCCCTCGAACCGGGAATCGGCCGAACCGGCCGACATGGCCTGGTTCTGCAGCGGGCACTCGCCGCCCTTGTCGCAGACGGGGCAGTCCAGCGGGTGGTTGATGAGCAGCAGCTCCATCACACCGCGCTGCGCCTTCTCCGCGACCGGCGAGGACAGCTGCGTCTTGACGACCATCCCGTCGGTGCAGGTGATGGTGCAGGACGCCATCGGCTTGCGCTGGCCCTCCACCTCGACGATGCACTGGCGGCAGGCTCCGACCGGGTCCAGCAGCGGGTGGTCGCAGAAGCGCGGGATCTCGATTCCCAGCTGCTCGGCGGCGCGGATGACCAGCGTGCCCTTCGGCACGGAGATCTCGGCTCCGTCGATGGTGAGGGAGACCAGATCTTCGGGCGGAGGCCCTTCGCCCCCCGAGGAGGTCTTCGCGTCTGTGGTGACTGTCACGCCTTCACCTCCGGGTGAGCGGTCTTGTGGTCGTCGGCCCAGAGGGTCGACTTCGCGGGGTCGAACGGGCATCCGCGCCCGTCGAGGTGCGCCTCGTACTCGTCGCGGAAGTACTGGAGCGAGGAGTAGATCGGGGACGCGGCGCCGTCGCCGAGCGCGCAGAACGACTTTCCGTTGATGTTGTCCTGGATGTCGTCGATCTTGTCGATGTCGGCCTTGGTCGCCTTGCCGGACTCGAAGTCGCGCAGCAACTGCACGAGCCAGTACGTCCCTTCACGGCAGGGCGTGCACTTGCCGCACGACTCGTGGGCGTAGAACTCGGTCCAGCGGGTCACGGCCCGTACGACACAGGTCGTCTCGTCGAAGCACTGGAGCGCCTTCGTGCCGAGCATGGAGCCGGCCGCGCCGACGCCCTCGTAGTCCAGCGGCACGTCGAGGTGCTCGTCGGTGAGCATCGGCGTCGAGGAGCCGCCCGGCGTCCAGAACTTCAGCCGGTGGCCGGGGCGCATGCCGCCGCTCATCTCCAGCAGCTGGCGCAGCGTGATGCCCAGCGGTGCCTCGTACTGGCCGGGGTTGGCGACGTGACCGCTGAGCGAGTACAGCGTGAAGCCCGGGGACTTCTCGCTGCCCATCGAACGGAACCACTCCTTGCCCCTGTTCATCAGGGCGGGCACCGAGGCGATGGACTCGACGTTGTTCACGACGGTCGGGCACGCGTACAGACCGGCGACGGCCGGGAACGGAGGCCGCAGACGCGGCTGTCCGCGCCGCCCCTCCAGCGAGTCGAGGAGCGCGGTCTCCTCACCGCAGATGTACGCGCCCGCGCCCGCGTGCACGGTCAGCTCCAGGTGCTTGCCCTCGCCGAGCGCGTTCTTGCCGAGGAGCCCCGCCTCGTACGCCTCGCGCACCGCCAGGTGCAGGCGCCGCAGTACGGGCACGACCTCGCCGCGCAGGTAGATGAAGGCGTGTGAGGAACGGATCGCGTGGCAGGCGATGATGATGCCCTCGATGAGGGAGTGCGGGTTCGCGAAGAGCAGCGGGATGTCCTTGCAGGTGCCCGGCTCCGACTCGTCCGCGTTGACGACGAGGTAGTGCGGCTTGCCGTCTCCCTGCGGGATGAACTGCCACTTCATGCCCGTCGGGAAGCCGGCGCCGCCGCGGCCGCGGAGTCCGGAGTCCTTCACGTACGCGATGACGTCGTCCGGCGGCATGGCCAGCGCCTTGGCCAGCCCGGCGTATCCGTCGTGGCGGCGCTTGTACGTCTCGAGCGTCCACGCCCCGGGCTCGTCCCAGTAGGCGGAGAGGACCGGGGAGAGCAGCTTCTCCGGTGATTCGGTCGCCATTACTCGCTCTCCTCACCCGGCGCCGGCTTCGGCGGGCGGCCGGACGGATTGGCCGGGTCGGACGCAGCCGTCGACTGGGGCATGTCGTGCGAACTGGGGTGGCTCTCCGGAGCCTCCTCACCCGGCAGCGGCACGGGCTGGTCGGCGGGGCCGGAGGGGCCGCGGGGGTGGGCGAGCCGCCCGGGCGGTGCCTCACCCCTGGCGAGCCGCAGCCCGGCCAGCGAGGGGTCGCCGCCGCCGCCCGTCGCCTCGACCGCACCGGGACGCTCGTCCGGGAAACCGGCGAGGATGCGGGCCGTCTCCTTGAACGTGCACAGGGGTGCGCCGCGGGTGGGGGCGACCTCACGTCCGGCACGCAGGTCGTCGACGAGCTGCCGGGCGGATTCGGGCGTCTGGTTGTCGAAGAACTCCCAGTTGACCATCACCACCGGCGCGTAGTCGCAGGCGGCGTTGCACTCGATGTGCTCGAGCGTGACCTTGCCGTCCTCGGTGGTCTCGTTGTTGCCGACGCCCAGGTGCTGCTTCAGGTCGTCGAAGATGGCGTCGCCGCCCATCACCGCGCACAGCGTGTTGGTGCAGACGCCGACCTGGTAGTCGCCGGACGGCTTGCGGCGGTACATCGAGTAGAAGGTCGCCACGGCGTTCACCTCGGCCGTGGTCAGCTCCAGCATCTCCGCGCAGAAACGCTGTCCCGTACGCGTGACGTGGCCCTCCTCGGACTGCACGAGGTGCAGCAGGGGCAGCAGCGCGGACCGGCTGTCGGGGTAGCGCGCGATGATCTCCCGCGCGTCCGCCTCCAGCCGCTCGCGGACGTCGGCCGGGAAGTCCGGCGCGGGCATCGAGGGGATGCCGAGCATCGGTGCTTCGGGGGCGGGGCCTTGTCCTGGGGCACTGCCGGGCGCGGTGGTCATCGGTCGACGCCTCCCATCACGGGGTCGATGGACGCGACGGCGACGATCACGTCGGCGATCTGGCCGCCTTCGCACATTGCCGCCATGGCTTCGAGGTTGGTGAAGGAGGGGTCGCGGAAGTGCACGCGGTACGGGCGGGTGCCGCCGTCGCTCACGGCGTGCACGCCGAGCTCGCCCTTCGGGGACTCCACCGCCGCGTACGCCTGGCCCGGCGGGACGCGGAAGCCCTCGGTGACGAGCTTGAAGTGGTGGATCAGGGCCTCCATGGAGGTGCCCATGATGTTCTTGATGTGGTCGAGCGAGTTGCCCAGTCCGTCCGGGCCGAGGGCCAGTTGCGCAGGCCAGGCGATCTTCTTGTCGCCGATCATGACGGGCCCGGGCTCCAGGCGGTCGATGCACTGCTCGATGATCCGCAGCGACTGGCGCATCTCCTCCAGGCGCAGCAGGAACCGCCCGTAGGAGTCGCAGGTGTCGACGGTGGGGACCTCGAAGTCGTAGTTCTCGTAACCGCAGTACGGGTCCGACTTGCGCAGGTCGTGCGGCAGACCGGCGGAGCGCAGGATGGGGCCGGTGGCGCCCAGGGCCATGCAGCCGGCCAGGTCGAGGTAGCCGATGTCCTTCAGACGGGCCTTGAAGACGGGGTTGCCGGTGCACAGCGCGTCGTACTCCGGCAGGTTCTTCTTCATCTTCTTCAGGAACTCGCGCAGCGCGTCGACCGTGCCGGGCGGGAGGTCCTGGGCGAGGCCGCCGGGGCGGATGTAGGCGTGGTTCATCCGCAGACCGGTGATCAACTCGTACAGGTCCAGGACGAGTTCGCGGTCGCGGAAGCCGAAGATCATGACCGTGGTGGCGCCCAGCTCCATGCCGCCCGTGGCGATGGCCACCAGGTGCGAGGAGAGCCGGTTCAGCTCCATGAGCAGCACACGGATGACATTGGCGCGGTCCGGGATGTCGTCCTCGATGCCCAGGAGCTTCTCCACGGCCATGCAGTACGCCGCTTCGTTGAAGAACGGCGTGAGGTAGTCCATGCGCGTCACGAACGTCGTGCCCTGCGTCCACGTCCGGTACTCGAGGTTCTTCTCGATGCCGGTGTGCAGGTAGCCGATGCCGCAGCGCGCCTCGGTCACCGTCTCGCCGTCGATCTCCAGGATCAGGCGGAGCACGCCGTGCGTCGACGGGTGCTGCGGCCCCATGTTGACGATGATCCGCTCGTCGTCGCTGCGGGCGGCAGCGGCGGCGATCTCGTCCCAGTCGCCGCCGGTGACGTCGTAGACCGTGCCCTCGGTGGTCTCGCGGATTCCCGCGGTCGCGTGGGTGGTGGATGTGCTCATCAGCTGTACGACCTCCGCTGATCGGGAGCCGGGATCTGGGCGCCCTTGTACTCGACGGGAATGCCGCCGAGGGGGTAGTCCTTGCGCTGCGGGAAGCCCTGCCAGTCGTCGGGCATCATGATCCGCGTCAGTGCGGGGTGCCCGTCGAAGATCAGGCCGAAGAAGTCGTACGTCTCGCGCTCGTGCCAGTCGTTGGTCGGGTAGACCTCGACGACCGAGGGGACGTGCGGGTCGCTGTCCGGAGCGCTGACTTCCAGGCGGATCACCCTGTTGTGGGTGATCGAGCGCAGGTGGTACACGGCGTGCAGCTCGCGGCCCTTGTCGCCGGGAAAGTGCACACCGCTGACGCCGGTGCACAGTTCGAAGCGCAGCGCGGGGTCGTCCCGGAGTGTCCGGCACACCTGGAGCAGGTGCTCGCGGGCGATGTGGAACGTCACCTCACCGCGGTCCACGACGGTCTTCTCGACGGCCTCCTCGGGCGGCAGGCCCTGCTCCTCGAGCGCGCCCTCGAGTTCGTCGGCCACCTCGTCGAAGTAGCCGCCGTAGGGGCGGCTGCTCGCACCGGGGAGCCGGATCGTACGGACCAGGCCGCCGTACCCCGAGGTGTCGCCCCCGTTGTCGGCGCCGAACATGCCGCGGCGTACGCCGATGACCTCGCCGGCGTCCTGACGGGGCGCGGGGACGGAACCGTTCGCGTTCTCGGCGCCGTTGCCGTTGGCGGTGTCGCTCACCTCAGCAGCCCCTTCATCTCGATCGTCGGAAGCGCCTTCAGCGCTGCTTCCTCCGCCTCCCGGGCCGCCTGCTCACGGTTGACGCCGAGCTTCTCGCCCTGCACGTGCTGGTGCAGCTTGAGGATCGCGTCGAGCAGCATCTCGGGGCGGGGCGGGCAGCCGGGCAGGTAGATGTCGACGGGGACGATGTGGTCGACGCCCTGCACGATCGCGTAGTTGTTGAACATGCCGCCGGAGGAGGCGCAGACGCCCATGGAGATGACCCACTTGGGGTTGGGCATCTGGTCGTAGACCTGCCGCAGCACGGGCGCCATCTTCTGGCTGACCCGGCCCGCCACGATCATCAGGTCGGCCTGGCGGG
Source organism: Streptomyces ovatisporus (assembly GCF_042653885.1). NCBI lineage: Bacteria > Bacillati > Actinomycetota > Actinomycetes > Kitasatosporales > Streptomycetaceae > Streptomyces > Streptomyces ovatisporus. The sequence goes on along the minus strand of NZ_JBHSFH010000012.1, from coordinate 108,328 downwards.
GCGACCCGCGGAAGACCTCCATGCCGAAACGCGCCAGGTCGTAGCGGCCCGCGCCGGTGGTCATCATCTCGATGGCGCAGCAGGCGAGTCCGAATGTCGCGGGGAACATGGACGACTTGCGCACCCAGCCCGCGGCCTGCTCGACGGTGGTCAGCAGAAAGCCGCTCGGCAGTTTCTCTTCGAGTCCCATTGAGTACCTGCCCCTAATCCCATTCCAGGCCGCCGCGCCGCCAGTCGTAGGCGTACGCGACGCCGATGAGGGCGACGAAGACCAGCATTTCGGCGAGGCCGAAGATCCCGAGGGAGTCGAAGTGGACGGCCCACGGGTAGAGAAAGACGATTTCGATGTCGAAGACGATGAAGAGCATCGCCGTCAGGTAGTACTTGACCGGGAAACGCCCGCCACCCGCCGGCTGCGGAGTGGGCTCGATGCCGCACTCGTACGCCTCCAGCTTGGCTCGGTTGTAGCGCTTGGGGCCGATGACCGATGCCGCGACCACCGAGAAGATCGCGAACGCCGCCGCGATGGCTCCCAGTACAAGGATTGGCGTGTAGGCGTTCACCGCTCCCCGCTCCTTCCAGTCGACCCTGGAGACCTCCCGGACCGGTAGGCCCAGGGGACTGTCGACGCTGACTGCCGGCTGTCCACCGGGCTCGTGCCGCCTTCACCAAGATCGCTTCTATGTGAGGCAGTTCACAAGCCCTTGCGGGAGGCATCTTATGCCCGGGCCTTGTGACGTGCGACACGGGGTCCCCCCAGAGGCTTGTGATCTCCAACACGCGACGGTGAAACCGCACGTCAGAGGCGTGCCGCTCGTCAATGCGCAAGATCGGCAACAGCGTTCCCCGCGGCCGCCGGAAAGCGCCCGCGCGACCCCGCCGGAAAGCGCCTGCGAGCGGACGCCCGACGGAACGGCCGAGCCCGTCTGTGAATGCGGCGTTCGTGAACGTCGGCACAATTCTCCCCTGATTCACCACTTCATTCACCGTTCGCACATCGACCCCCGTAGCCACAAAAGTGGATGACCGTGCATCAAAAGCCCATTCATGGACGGAGTCGACAGCGGCGATGTGACGTGCGCCACCCGCACCCCTGGCAGCCCCTGCCACCTTTGCCAGCCTCGCGAAGGTCGTGGTATACGCCGCTACTTCCCGTCACGGTGAAGATAACTGGGTGGTCACAGCGGGGTAGTTGGGCACCGGCCGTGACCGGAACGAGATCTGTGAAGATCAACGGAGCCTCAACTGGGCGATTTCGCGGCGACTGTGTCACATCGAACAGATTTTGAACGGATCATCGCCGGGCTGCTATCCATGCCCCATGTCCCGGAACACTCACGTACCCAGACACCGGAAGCCTCGCGAGAGCAGCGTGAACAGGTCGCTGCGAGTGAGCGCGACCGGCGGCGTCCTCGGCGCCATCGCCTTCACCACGGCGATGTCCCCGGCCTCGCCCCTGGCCGACAAGGCCTCGGCGAAGTCGGAAGCCGCAGCCGAGGCGGGCGCGGTCTCCAACGTCGGTCACACGGTGGCGGGTTCCTCCGCCAGGGCGGCCGACTCCCTCCAGACCACGGCACTGCAGTACGAGGTGCGCCAGGCCGAGGCCAAGGCCGCCGAGCGCGCGCAGGATGCGGCACAGAAGAAGGCCGACGCCGCAGCCGAGCGCAAGGCCGAAGCGCGGGAGAAGGCTGCCGACGCCCGCAGTTCCCGCTCCACGGCCCGCACCGACCTCTCGTCGGGCAGCGGCAACGTCTCCTCCGTCATCAGCTTCCTCAAGGCACAGGTGGGCAAGTCCTACGTCCTTGGCGCGAGCGGCCCCTCCTCCTTCGACTGCTCCGGCCTCACACAGGCAGCCTTCAAGCAGGTCGGCGTGAGCCTCCCGCGCACCTCCCAGACCCAGTCCCTCGAGGGCACCCCCGTCTCCATGGACGCGCTGCAGGAGGGCGACCTCCTCTACTGGGGCGGCCGGGGCAGTGCGTACCACATCGGCGTATACGTGGGTGGCGGCAAGTTCATCGGCGCCCAGAACTCCTCGACGGGCGTCGTCGAGAAGCCCCTCGACTACGACCCGCCGTCCGGCGCGGTCCGCGTGCTGTGACGGTCCCCGCACTCCGCACGCTCGCCGCATCCCGCTGACGCGACACCTACGGGAACACCGGCACCGAACGAAGCCCCCTGGACGGCAGGACAGCCGTGCAGGGGGCGTTCGTCTGCCGTGCCGGTCTCGCCGAACCCTCCGGGTCCGGACAGCGCGACGGCGGTGCGCCGAAGACCGTGGCGGAGGGCCACGGCCCGGCGCACCGCCGGAGCGGGGACGTCAGGCGCGCGGGGCGACCTTGCTGAGGCCGTTGATGACGCGGTCCATCGCGTCGCCGCCGGAGGGTTCCGTGAGGTTGGCCAGCATCTTCAGGGCGAACCGCATCAGCACCGGGTGGGAGAGGCCCCGCTCGGTGGCCACCTTCATCACCTTGGGGTTGCCGATCAGCTTCACGAAGGCACGTCCGAGCGTGTAGTAGCCGCCGTACGTCTCCTTGAGGATCTTCGGATAGCGCCGCAGGGCCAGTTCACGCTGTGCCGGCGTGGAACGCGCCTGTGCCTGCACGATGGTCTCGGCGGCGATGACGCCCGACTCCATCGCGTACGCGATGCCTTCGCCGTTGAAGGGGTTGACCAGTCCGCCCGCGTCGCCGACGAGCAGCAGTCCGCGCGTGTAGTGCGGCTGCCGGTTGAAGGCCATGGGCAGCGCCGCGCCGCGGATGGGCCCGGTCATGTTCTCCGGCGTGAAGCCCCACTCGACGGGCATGGACGCGCACCACGCCTTGAGGATCTCGCGCCAGTCGAGTTCCTTGAAGTCGTCAGAGGTGTTGAGGACGCCCAGGCCGATGTTGCTCGTGCCGTCACCCATGCCGAAGACCCAGCCGTAGCCCGGCAGCAGCCGGTCCTGCGCACCGCGGCGGTCCCACAGCTCCAGCCACGACTCCAGGTAGTCGTCGTCGTGGCGGGGCGAGTTGAAGTACGTACGGACCGCCACACCCATGGGGCGGTCCTCGCGCCGGTGCAGGCCCATCTTCAGCGACAGCCGCGTCGAGTTGCCGTCGGCCGCGACGACGACCGGGGCGTGGAAGGTGACGGGCGTCTTCTCCTCGCCCAGCTTGGCGTGCACGCCTGTGATGCGTCCGGCGGAGTCCAGCACCGGCTCGCCGACGTTGCAGCGCTCGTGCAGCCGGGCGCCGGCCTTCTCGGCCTGCCGGGCGAGCTGCTCGTCGAAGTCGTCGCGCTTGCGCACGAGTCCGTAGTCCGGGTAGCTGGACAGCTCCGGCCAGTCCAGCTGAAGCCGCTGCCCGCCGCCGATGATGCGCAGGCCCTTGTTGCGCAGCCAGCCCGCTTCCTCGGAGATGTCGATGCCCATGGCGATCAGCTGCTTCGCGGCGCGCGGCGTGAGGCCGTCGCCGCACACCTTCTCCCGCGGGAAGGCGGTCTTCTCCAGCAGCAGCACGTCGAGGCCGCTGCGGGCGAGGTGGTAGGCGGTGGTGGCCCCCGCGGGGCCGGCACCGACAACGATCACATCGGCTGTCCGGTCGGAGGTGACGGTCTCGGTCACGAGGGCTCCCGCAGAGGCTGGGCAGTAGGGCATTGGCAGTCTAAGAGGCCCGCTCGGGCCGTCAGGGAACACCCCGTCCGACAGGCGTCCGACCGGCGCTTCCAAGGGCGACTCACGGGCACTTCCCGCGGGACCGGCCGCCTCGCCGCACGGCCTCGCCGGTCGGCGCGGCGGCAGGGCGGCGGGTCGGCAGGCGGCGGGTCGGCACGCAGGTCGAGGGCCCCCTGAGGCCTGTCCGGCCTAAGGGCGTACGCCGCGGTGCAGCGCGACCACGCCGCCTGTCAGATTCCGCCAGGCCACCTTCGCCCAGCCGGCCTTCTGCAGACGGCCCGCCAGTCCGGGCTGGTCCGGCCACTCGCGGATGGACTCGGCGAGGTAGACGTAGGCGTCGGGGCTGGAGGAGACCGCCCGTGCCACAGGCGGCAGGGCACGCATCAGGTACTCGGAGTAGACCGTGCGGAACGGCGCCCAAGTCGGGTGGCTGAACTCACAGATGACGACGCGGCCGCCCGGCGCGGTGACGCGCAGCATCTCCCGCAGGGCCGCGTCGGTGTCCTGGACGTTGCGCAGCCCGAAGGAGATGGTCACGGCGTCGAACGCGCCGTCCCGGAACGGGAGCCGGGTCGCGTCTCCGGCCGTGAAGGGCATCCAGGGGAGCCGTTTCTTGCCTTCGGCGAGCATGCCGAGGCTGAAGTCGCAGGGCACCGCGTAGGCACCCTCTTCGACGAACGGCTGGGACGAAGTGCCGGTCCCTGCTGCGAGATCCAGCACGCGCTCACCGGGCCGCGCGTCGACGGCGCGGGCCACGGCCCGCCGCCAGAGCCGCGCCTGCCCGAGGGAGAGCACGTCGTTGGTGATGTCGTAGCGCGCGGCGACGTCGTCGAACATCGCGGCGACTTCGTGCGGCTGCTTGTCGAGGGATGCGCGGGTCACCCGCTCATTGTCCCCCGCCCGCCGCGGCCCCGTCGCGCGGGGGCACCGTCCCCGCGTGGAAGGGCCGCGGAGCGGGACTACTTCGCCTCGATGAGGTTGAGCTCCGGGCGGGCGCTGCCGCCCTCGATCGCGGTGGAGGAGAAGTGCGAGACGACGCGGTCGTCCGCGGGGTCGTCCGCCGGGTCGTCGTGGACGACGAGGTGCTCGTACGTCGTGCTCCGCTGGGCCGGGACGCGGTCCGCGGCGCGGATGAGTTCGAGCAGCTCCATCCGGTTGGAGCGGTGCTTGGCGCCCGCGGAGGAGACCACGTTCTCCTCCAGCATCACCGAACCGAGGTCGTCGGCGCCGTAGTGCAGCGACAGCTGGCCGACCTCCTTGCCGGTGGTCAGCCAGGAGCCCTGGATGTGGGCGACGTTGTCGAGGAAGAGCCGCGCGATGGCGATCATGCGCAGGTACTCGAAGAGAGTCGCCTGCGTCTGCCCTTTCAGATGGTTGTTCTCCGGCTGGTAGGTGTACGGGATGAAGGCGCGGAAGCCGCCCGTACGGTCCTGCACGTCCCGGATCATCCGGATGTGCTCGATCCGCTCGGCGTTGGTCTCCCCGGTGCCCATCAGCATCGTCGAGGTGGACTCGACGCCGAGGTTGTGCGCCGTCTCCATGATCTCCAGCCAGCGCTCCCCGGACTCCTTGAGCGGCGCGATGGCCTTGCGCGCGCGAGCGGGCAGCAGTTCGGCGCCGGCGCCCGCGAAGGAGTCGAGACCCGCGGCGTGGATACGCCGGATCGCCTCTTCCGGAGTCACGCCGGAGATGCGGGCCATGTGCTCGACCTCGGAAGCGCCGAGCGAGTGGATCACGAGCTGCGGGAACTGCTTCTTGATGGCCGCGAAGTGCTCTTCGTAGTACTCCACGCCGTAGTCCGGGTGGTGACCGCCCTGGAACATGATCTGGGTGCCGCCCAGTTCGACCGTCTCCGCGCAGCGCCGCAGGATGTCGTCGAGGTCCCGCGTCCACACGTCCTCGCTCTTGGGTGAGGCGTAGAAGGCGCAGAACTTGCAGGCCGTGACGCAGGAGTTGGTGTAGTTGATGTTCCGCTCGATGATGTACGTCGCGATGTGCTCCGTACCCTCGTAGCGCCTGCGGCGCACCGCGTCGGCTGCCGCGCCGAGGGCGTGCAGCGGGGCCGAGCGGTAGAGATCGAGCGCTTCCTCGGGGGTGATGCGGGCGCCCTCGGCGGCACGGTCGAGTACGGACTGACGGTCGGCGGTCTCAGGCACCGGGGGCGTCCCTCCGAAGGTGGCTGTTCGGTTTCCCTGACCCGGCCAGCGTACGCCAGGGCCTCATTCCGCCTTCCGGAGCGTCGCCTCGGCCTCGGCCTCCGGCGAGTGCGTGCCGCGCGAGGTGTAGAGGAGCGTGCCGTCGTCGCGAAGGGTGAACTCGACGGACTGCCCGTCGGCGCACACCGCCGGGCCGTCCGGGGCGGACGGCGTCATCCGCAGCCTGCTCGGGGTGACCGCGTCGAGTTCGTAGTCCGCGTCGCACGCCGCGCCCTCCCCGTCCGGGCCGCCGTGTGCCACGCGCTGGCCGGTCCTGCCCTCCTCGATGGTGACGCGCATGGTGCCGGCGGGCTCGCCGTCGCCGAAGGTCGCCCGGCCCTCCCAGGTGCCGACGAAGCCGTCGGGTACGGCCGTTCGCTGCTCTCCGGCGTCCTGGTCGTTCCCGGCGCTCGGGGGTCCGGCGTCACCGGTGACGGGGAGGAGCTGGAAGAAGTACGTGCCGAGAAGGGCGACCGCCAGCAGACACGCGACCGTCAGGACGAGGCTGCAGCTGATCTGCCGCCTGCTCCGCTCCGCACTGGCCGTCAGTGCGATACCGGGGCGGCCCTGTGCACCGGACGGGACGCCGCCGCCGTCCGGTGCGGGCCCCGTGCCCGGCCCGGCCGGCTCCTGTGAGTGCCCCGTCGCGGGGGAGGGCACCTCGGCGGCCCCGGGCGGCGCTGACGGCACGGGCGGCGCGGGCTGCCAGGAAGGCCAGGACCGCTCGGGCCGGCTCAGCTGCCCCGGCTGTTCGGGCTGTTCGGGCCGTTCCGGCTGCCCCGGTCCGTCCGGCGGGACCGCCGGCACCGGGGTCCGCTGCGGCTGCTGCGGCAGCGGGCTCTCGGACGGCGTCGTGAACGGGACGGGCCCGGACTCCGGTCCGGCGTCCGCAGAGCCCCCGACGCCCGTCGCCTCCCTCTCGCCTCCCGCGGAGCCGCCCGTCACACCGCCGCCCTGTTCGGCCGGTTCGAGGTCGAGGAGCTCCACCACCCGTCGGCTGATCTGCTCCACGATCGGTGCGGGCAGCCAGCCGTTCCGCATCATCTCCGCGGAGCCGCCGCCCGGGCCCGCGCCCGCGAGCCGTTCCGCGAGCTGGGCGGGCAGCGGCCGGCGCTCGGGGTCCTTGTCGAGGCAGGCTGCGGCGATCTCCCGCAACTCCCCGCTCATCGCGCCCAGTTCGGGCTGCTCGTGGACGACCTTGTAGAGCAGCACTGCCGAACCGTCCCCGCGGAAGGGCGCGTCACCCGTCGCCGCGTACACCAGCACGGCGCCCAGCGAGAAGACGTCCGAGGCCGGGCCCGTGTCCTCCCCCAGCACCTGCTCCGGGGACATGTAGCCGGGCGAACCGATCGAGGCCCCGGTCGAAGTGATCGACGCGGTGCCTGCCGTCGCACGCGCGATGCCGAAGTCGATCAGCCGCGGCCCACCGGGCGTGAGCATCACGTTGGACGGTTTGACGTCCCTGTGCACCAGCCCCAGCCCGTGCACGTGCCGCAGCGCCTCCGCGAGGCCGCCGCCGAGGATCCGCACGGACCTCTCGGGCAACGGTCCGTGCTCGGAGACGGCCTGCTGCACGGAAGGCCCCGCGACGTAGCCGGTCGCGACCCACGGGGTGGCGGCGTCGGGATCCGCGTCGAGCACGGGAGCCGTCCAGGCGGCGCCCCCGCCGCTGCTGAGGCCGCCGTGACCGCCGCCGCCGGGCGTCTGCGCCTGCGGCGCCGTGCCGGCACGGCGCGCGGACGTCACCTCCCGGTGGAAGCGCCGGCGGAACTGCTCGTCGGCGGAGAAGTGCGGATGCACGACTTTCACCGCGACCGTCCGCCCGCTCGGCGAACGGCCGAGGTAGACCCTGCCCATTCCCCCGGCGCCGAGTCGGCGCAGCAGCCGGTACGGCCCGACCGTGCGCGGATCGTCAGGCTCAAGCGGCTGCATCCGGTTCCCCCCGCCTCATGACTGCCGCACCCAGCTTAGAACCCGGGCCTCGCGAGCGGCGACGCCGCGAAGGGGCCGACGCCGTACGGGCGGGCGCACCGGGCGGGGCGGGGACATGGCGTGCCGGCGCCGGCGCCGGTGCGGCTCAGGCGGGGTCGTGCAGCAGCTCGACCCGTACGTCTGCGGGGTAGTCACCGGTGCCGGCTGTGCGCCGTACGAACTCCGCGACGCCCTTCAGCTGCTGCTTCCCCAGACGGAAGTCCAGCGTCGTGAAGTACCGCTCCAGCACGGGCGGTTCGAAGACCTCCCAGCGCGCGGCGTGCTCCGCGACCTTCGCGACCTCCTCCAGCGCCAGGTCCCGGGAGGAGAGGAAGGCGCTGTGCACCTCCCGCACGGTCTCCGGGAAGCGCGCCAGGTAGTCGCGGCGGACGGCCCAGACCGCCATGACGAACGGCAGGCCGGTCCACTCCTTCCACAGCTGACCGAGATCGTGGACCTCCAGGCCGGGGTCGGGCAGATTCCGCAGGTACGCGCGCAGGCCCGCGTCGCCGATCACGACGGCCGCGTCGGCCTCCCGCATCATGCGTCCGAGGTCCGGTTCGCAGGTGAAGTACTCGGGCTGCACACCGAAGCGTTCCGAGAGCAGCAGCCGGGCGAGGCGGACGGACGTCCGCGACGTGGAGCCGAGCGCGACCCGGGCACCGTCCAGCCGGTCCAGGGGAACGCGGGAGACGATCTCGCACGACATCACCGGGCCGTCGCAGCCGACCGCGATATCCGGCAGCGCCACGAGCTCGCCGGCATTCTTGAGGAATTCGACCAAGGTGACGGGGCCGATATCGAGATCCCCGTTCACCAACTGGTCACTCAGCTTTTCGGGGGTGTCCCGTGTCAGCTCCAGATCGAGCAGGGAGCCGGTGTGAACAAGGCCCCAGTAGAGCGGCAGACAGTTGAGGAACTGGATGTGCCCGACACGGGGCCGGGATCTCGGAAGCCTCGGTAGTGCAGTCACACCCCGGAGCGTACGCCGCCCCCTCCGCGGGCGATGACGCACCCGTGGGGCAGTGGGCGGCACGGGTACACGGCGGGCCCGTCGGAGGGAACGGGGCAGCGCACGAGCGAGATCGTCAGCTCTTCCCCGGCACGTGGGCACCGTGCTAGGCTCGCCGCAAGTTGCAGTTTGGTTTCCCTTGCAGTACAGAGCCTGCGGAGCATGTGACCGCGGGCTCTCGTCGTTTTCAGAGACTTCTTAGCGGGGTTCTGGGAGCAGGGCGACCCTTATAGGCCCAAGGAGGGCTTATGGCTACCGGAACCGTGAAGTGGTTCAACGCTGAAAAGGGCTTTGGCTTCATCGCCCAGGACGGCGGCGGTCCCGATGTCTTCGTCCACTACTCCGCGATCAACGCGACTGGTTTCCGCTCCCTCGAGGAGAACCAGCTCGTGAGCTTCGACGTGACCCAGGGTCCGAAGGGGCCTCAGGCGGAGAACGTCACGCCTCAGTGACCTGAGTCGCACCACCCAAGGAGCCCTCGCCGGCACGGCCGGCGGGGGCTCCTGCCTGTGCCGTCCGGGAGGGGCGGGCACGGCCGTGCGCAGCGGCAGGGCCGCCACCGGCTGCACCGTGAGGCTTCCGCGACCGGACCGGGGCGCTGTTGCGATTCGTTCCAAATCGCTTGGTATATGCGGCGGGTGGTGACCACTGCTTTTGTCAGGTGCTGCTAAGTCGTGCGTTCCCCGGGGTCGCGGAGCCGCTCCGAGAAGTAGTGTCTGTGGGTCCAACAGCGGTAGCGGATCGTGGGGACCGCCCGAACCTGCAGGAGTCTGCGCATGCCGACCACATGCCCGCACTGTGGCACCAGATCGCCCGCGACGGCTGATGCCTGCACGGGGTGCGGCCGTGATCTTTACCGAATCTCGGACGCGGCCGCCGCGCCGGATCACAACTCCGTCCCCGCTCTCTGGCTGAGTCTGCGGCCCAGCCGTCCCTGGATGTGGATCACGACGGGTGCCGTGCTCCTGCTCGTCGGCGCCGGAGCGACGACCGGGCTCATGCTCAAGCACGGCGGCGGGGACGAGGGCCCGACCGAGGACCGGATATCCCAGCACAAGGTGCCGGGCCCGGTGATCTCCATCGATCCGTCGCCGTCGAAGTCCGCCAAGAAGAAGAAGGCCAACAAGCCGCTGTCGGCGTCCTCCTCACCGTCGAAGTCCGCGAAGCCCTCCCCCACGAAGGCCAAGCCGCCCGAGAAGCCGTCCGACGGTCTTCCCGCCGGCTTCCGGCGCGTGAACGACGAGATGGGCTTCAGCCTCGCGGTGATGGACGGGTGGCAGCGCAGGTCGCTCAGCGAGACGCACGTGGACTACGTGCCGCCGACGGGTCTCGAGGTCCTCCGCATCGGAGAGTCGGCCAACGCCCCGAACCCCTCCGTCACCACCTTCCAGCAGACCGAGCAGCAGCTGAGCAGCAACGACCCGAGTTACGAGCGGATCCGCCTCGAGGCCAACACCTTCCAGGGCCGCCCCGGCGCCATCTGGGAGTTCAGGTGGACCACGGCTTCGGGCGAGGTGATGCATGCCACTGACCAGGCGTACATCGCTGCCGACGGCACGGAGTACACCATCTACTTCGAGGCCCGCGACCGGCTCTGGGACGACCAGAACCAGGTGTTCACCACCGCGCTGAACACCTGGCAGCAGCAGGCGAACGGTGCCGCCGGCGCCGCGGCCGAGGACGACTGACGTTCCCTCTGGTCAACCGCCCCCGGCCGCTCTGCGGTCGCACGTCCGCCGGGCCGTGCGACCGCGGTCGTGCTACTTGCGCGTCCCGCAGTTGGAGCCGGCGTTGAAGTACTCCTCGTCGCCGATGACCCCGGCCCACTCGATGCAGTGGCCGGCACCGTCGTCGACGAAGACCGGGCCGGCGTAGGAAGTGAACTCGCCCTCCTCGACGACGGGAGTGGTCTCCTCGTCGTCGAGGAGCACCCGCACGGACGCCGACATGTGGACCGGGTCCCCCGTCTTGTTCCGCACGGTGACGACGCAGTTCTTCCCGGTCGACCTGCTGTAGGTCAGGAAGACGGTGCCGAGGTCGGCGATCCCCGCCTGGTTCACGACGCTGTAGCCCGAGCCGCAGGCTCCGTTGTACGCGGCCCTGGCTGCGGCGCCTTCGGCAGTGGCCGCCGAGGCGGTGCCGGCTGTGGCGACGAGGCCCGTACCGGCGATGGCCGCGACGGCGGCTGCCATGGCGACGCTCTTCGAACGCATCACTGTTCCCCCAGTCATGTCGTTGTCGGTGGTCGATGGTCGGTCGACCCGGACCGGCGGACGGCGCCGCTGATCCAACAGAAGAGACAGGCGAAGTCCGGCGGGGGTTGTACGCGATCCGGGCGGAAGTGACGGGCGATCAGGCCACGCGGATGTGCGCAGAGCAGGACGCGACGACACTGACTGATGCGCCAGTCAGCATCGCAACATCGCACTTTCCAGCAGATCTGACGGCCCGAGCTGTTGCGTTTTCCTCAACACGCCCGTAGCGTCCCCTGCCATGGAGCAGGAGTCCGGAAACCGTGTCGCAGTCGCCGGGAGCACGGGCGGCGTGGCGGTGCGCGTGCGGCAGGTGATCGGCGAAGCCGGTTGCAGCCAGCGGGAGTTCGCGCGCCGGATCGTCATGGACCCTTCGAAGCTGTCCCGTTCGCTGGGCGGCAGCCGCCGCTTCACCGTCGCCGAGCTGGCCCGGATCGCGGACGAGGGCGGAGTCGACGCCGCCTGGTTGCTGGGCTCCGCTCCCGCACCGTCCGGGACGGGCGGAACGGGCGGGACGGGAGCGGGCGTCCCGGTCGCCCGCGGCGCCGCCCGCTCCGGCGGGAAGCCCGAGGGCGGGCGTCCGCTGCAGATCGTGAGGGAGACGGTGCGGCTCATCGCCGAGCACGGCTTCCACTCCGTACGCGTGGCGGACATCGCCGAGGCCTGTGCCACGAGCACCGCCGCGATCCACTACCACTTCCCAGGACGTGCCGAACTCCTCGAAGCTGCCGTGCGCTGGTGCATGGACGAGGACACCGCACGGCGCGCGGCCCGCACCGCGGAGGCGGCCGACGCCGCCGGCGAGCTGCGCCAGCTGATCGAACTGCAGACGCCCCGGACCGCGCAGCAGCGTCGGCAGTGGCTGGTCTGGCTCGACCTGTGGGCGGAGGCGGCGCGCTCGACAGCCATCGGCCGGCTGCACGTCGAGTACTACCGGCAGTGGCGTACGACCGTCGCGGACGTCATCCGGCGGGGGATCGCGCAGGGCGTCTTCCGGGACGTCGACCCCGAGTTCAGCGCTGTGCACCTGACCGCGCTGATCGACGGACTCGCCGCGCAGGTCCTGGCCGCGTCGGAGCCCGGTGGTGAGGAGGACCGCAGCGCGAGCGGCACACACGGCATGGACGCCGAGGAGATGCGCACCGCGCTGCTCGCGCACGTCGAGGCCCGGCTCGCCGTGACCGGCGAATGACCGGCGAATGACCGGCGAATTGACAAGCGAATAGGCCACACCGCACCGGTCCGGCACACGAACCCCGTCCAGTCCCGTCCAGCCCTTCGCACCCACCGCAGCCCGACCGTCCCGACCCTCCCGAGCACCGATCACCGAGTCCCGAGTCCCGAGCACACCGACGCAACCGGCGAGCCCCTACGAGCGGAGGAACCGCCATGCCCATGAACGACTCCGTCATCATCACCTGCGCCCTCACGGGCGCCGGCGACACCGTCGGCCGCAGCCCGCACGTCCCCGTCACACCCGAGCAGATCGCCAGTTCCGCGGTCGAGGCGGCCGAGGCGGGAGCCGCCGTCGTGCACGTCCACGTACGCGAACCCGACACGGGAGTGCCCTCGCGCGATCCCCGCCTGTACCGCGAGGTCGTGGAGCGGATCAAGGAGACGGGCACGGACGTGGTCGTCAACCTCACCGCCGGGATGGGCGGCGACCTCGTCATCGACCCCGGCGAACCCCTGAAGCACCTGCCCGGGACGGACCTCGTGGGCGGCATCGAACGGCTCCCGCACGTGGAGGAGCTGCTGCCGGACATCTGCACGCTCGACTGCGGCTCGCTCAACTTCGGCGAGGGCAGCAACCTCTACATCTCCACGCCCGACATGCTGCGCGCGGGCGCCAAGCGCATCCAGGAGCTCGGCGTACGCCCCGAGTTGGAGATCTTCGACACGGGTCAGCTCTGGTTCGCCAAGCAGCTGCTGGAGGAGGGGCTGCTCGACGACCCCACCGTCTTCCAGCTGTGCATGGGCATCCCGTGGGGTGCGCCGGCCGAGCCGGGCGTGCTGAAGTCCATGGTCGACTTCCTGCCCGCCGGGGCGCAGTGGGCCAGCTTCGCGCTCGGACGGATGCAGATGCCGTGGGTGGCGCAGTCGATCCTGCTCGGCGGCAACGTACGGGTCGGCCTGGAGGACAACCTGTACCTCAGCAAGGGGGTCAAGGCCACCAACGCCCAGCTCGTCGAACGTGCCGTCCAGATCACCGAGTTGCTCGGCGCGAAGGTCGCCACGCCCGACCAGGCACGCGAGCGGCTCGGACTGAGGGCCCGCGCCTGAGCAGGCCCTTCGTCCGGCCGCAGCAGCCGACATCCGCACCACCGACCCTGAGGACGCCGCCGGCATGACCGCCACACCGGAACCCGCACCCGAATCCGCTCCCCGCCAGGCCCGGCCGCCGTACCCCGCCCCCTGCCCGCCCGACGCCGTACGCCGCGTCGCCTGCGTCGGCGCCGGGGTGATCGGCGGCGGCTGGGCGGCGCACTTCCTGGCCCGGGGCTACGACGTCACCGCCTGGGACCCCGCGCCCGACGCGGAGCAGCGGCTGCGCCGCCTCGTCGACGCGGCCTGGCCCGCGCTGCGGCAGCTCGGCCTGCACGCGTCGGCCTCGCCCGAGCGGCTGACCGTCCTGCCCACCCTCGAAGAGGCCGTCGCCGACGCCGAGTTCGTGCAGGAGAGCGCCCCGGAGAAGCTGGACCTCAAGCGCTCCCTGCTCGCCCGCATCGACGCCGCCACACCCGCGGGCGTCGTCGTCGCCTCCTCGACGTCGGGCTACCCGATGACGGACATGCAGGGCGAGGCGGCCGATCCGGGCCGTCTCCTCGTCGGACATCCCTTCAACCCGCCCTATCTGATTCCGCTCGTCGAGGTCGTGGGCGGGAAGCTGACGGAGCCCGGCGCGGTCGACTGGGCCTCGCGCTTCTACGAGGCCGCCGGCAAGTCCGTCATCACCATGGAGCGCGAGCTGCCCGGCTTCATCGCCAACCGCCTCCAGGAGGCCCTGTGGCGCGAGGCCCTGCACATGGTCGCCAACGGCGAGGCGACCGTGCAGGAGATCGACGACTCGATCACCGAAGGCCCCGGCCTGCGCTGGGCGTTCATGGGCCCCTGCCTCACCTTCGCCCTCGCGGGCGGGGAGGGCGGCATGGCCCACATGCTGGACCACTTCGGCCCGTCGCTGAAGTCGCCGTGGACGCGGCTGGAGGCGCCCGAGCTGGACGCGTCCCTGCGCGACGCGATGGTCGAGGGCTGCGACGCTGCCGCCGCCGGACGCTCCGTCGCGCAGCTCGTCGCGGAACGGGACCAGGGCGTGATCGACGTACTGCGCGCGACGGGGCGTCTGCCGCAGGGCGGTTCACAGCGGCAGGACGCCCCGGCAGACTCCCCCGGAGCGGGGACGGACACAGGGGGAGCAGAACCGGCCGAGGGAGAGCAGCGATGAGCACGGAGCGGGTCCCCGACCACCGGGCGGTCGTGCTGCCGGAGTGGGTCGACTACAACGGTCACATGAGCGAGGCGTTCTACGTCCTCGTCTTCGGGCACGCAACCGACGCCATGATGATCGAGACCGGGATGGACGAGCCGTACCGCAAGCGCAGCGGCTGCTCCCTCTACACGGCCGAGGCGCATGTGCGCTATCTCCGCGAGTTGCCGGAGGGTGCCGAACTCACCGTCCGCACAAGGGTGTTGGGTGTCGACGCGAAGAAGGCCCGGCTCGTGCACGAGATGTACGAGGGCGGTCCCGGCGGTGGTGAGGCGGCGCCTGTCGCCACGACGGAGCTCCTGATGATCCACGTCGACCAGCAGGCCGGCCGCGCCGCGCCCTTCGCGGAGACGGTGCGTGAGCGTCTCGCGTCGCTGGTGGAGGCGGCACCGGAGTGGGCGGGCCGCTCGATCGTGCCGGTGCCCGAGGTGTGACCACCCCCGCCCCCTGCACGGTTCACATACCGGACCGGCGTTGACGCCGGCCGGTGCCCACGCCGAGAATGCCGTCATGATCCCTCACACCTCCTGCCCCCTGGGCCGCCTCGGCGTCCCGTGGCGGCGCGGGTGTGAGCGCTCCGGTCTGTAGCGCGGCGCGTCGAGCGCCTCGCGTTCGAACGCCCCCGGTTCCCCCGACCGTTCGCAGACTCCGAAGGATCATCCATGACCGCCGTCACCCCGGACACCCCTGTCTCCGGCCCTTCCGTCCTCCGCGAGGCACGCGTCCCCGCGGACGGCATGTACGAAGGCCGCCGCACCCTGCGCCGCCTCCCCGAAGGAACCGGGGAGCGTCCCTACGAGCTCTTCGAACTCGTCCCCCAAGGGCCCCTCATCGGCGCGGAGATCCGCGGCGTCGACCTCTCCCGTCCCCTCGGCCCCGCTCTCCGCGAGGAGCTGAACAGGGCACTGCTGGAATGGAAGGTGCTCTTCTTCCGCGGCCAGTCCCTCACCTCGCAGCAGCAGCGCGACTTCGCCGCGCACTGGGGCGAGCTGGAGACCAACCCGCTGCTGGCCCGCGGCTCCTCGGAAGAGGTCGTACGGTTCGACAAGGGCGGCAGCTCCACGCCGACCTTCGAGAACGTATGGCATGCGGATGTCACCTTCCGCGAACGCCCGGCGCTGGGTGCCGTGTTGCAGCTGCACGAGGTGCCCCCCTTCGGCGGGGACACCATGTGGGCGGACATGGCCGC
Organism: Streptomyces ovatisporus; assembly: GCF_042653885.1. Classification (NCBI taxonomy): domain Bacteria; kingdom Bacillati; phylum Actinomycetota; class Actinomycetes; order Kitasatosporales; family Streptomycetaceae; genus Streptomyces; species Streptomyces ovatisporus. The sequence goes on along the minus strand of NZ_JBHSFH010000012.1, from coordinate 92,570 downwards.
CGCGTACGACAACCTGCCCCGGACGGTGAAGGCCCGCATCGACGGGGCCTGGGCCGTGCACGACTTCATCCCCGGCTTCGCCCGCTTCTACGGGCCGGAGAAGCTGATCCCGATGCAGGAGCAGTTCCCTCCCGTGAAGCACCCGGTGGTGCGTACGCACCCGGAGACGGGCCGGCGGATGCTCTTCGTCAACACCTCCTTCACCACGCACATCGAGGGGATGGACCGCGCGGAGAGCGACCGTCTGCTGAGCTACCTCGTCCGGCAGGCCCACGTTCCGGAGTACCAGGTGCGGTTCCGCTGGCAGGCCGGCGACGTCGCGTTCTGGGACAACCGCTCCACCCAGCACTACGCGGTGGACGACTACGCGCCGCACCGCCGGGTCGCCGAACGCGTGGCCGTCGCGGGTGACAGGCCCTTCTAGGCCCTGTCTCACAAATCCCGCCTTGCTCGCGACGCGGGTGACGCCGGGGAAGGCCACCGGACGACGCCGCCTCCGGGACGACCGGCGACGAGCGGACCTGCCGGGAAGGACGCGGATTGCGCCAACTCTGACAAGGCTCGTGCGAGACCTCTTCCCGGGATACTTACGGGTCAGTAGTTTCCCTCCCAACGAGCCCAGCATTTCTGATCGTTGGGAGACCCCCCATGCAGTTCCCCACCCGCAGCAGAGGCACCGGAAAGGCCGGTGCGAGCGGCAGAGGCAGCATCCGAGGCAAGGCGGTCACCGCGCTGGCGGTGACCGCCTTGTGTGCGTCGGGCCTCGCCGCCGCGCCCGCAGCCGCAGCCGCACCCGCAGGTCCGACGTCCGCAGCGCCCGCCACATCCGCCAAGACCGCGGCCTCCGCCGCCGCTCCCGGCGACGTCATCAGCTCGGAACCCACCGAGTTCAAGGTGCTCGGGGTGCCCACCCCCACGCACGCCTGGAAGATCCAGTACTCCTCGACGGACGCGAAGGGCCAGGCGAACACCGTCTCCGGAACCGTCCTCGTCCCGCTGGGCGAGTCCGACGGCCCGCGTCCGCTCGTCACGTACGCCCTCGGCACCGTCGGCATCGGCGACCAGTGCGCGCCGTCCACCCAGTTCGCCAAGGGGACGGCCAACGAGGCCGCGCTGATCGAAGGCGCTCTGCTGCGCGGCTGGGCCGTGGCCGTCACCGACTACGAGGGCCTCGGCACTCCGGGCACCCACACCTACACCGTCGGCCGCGCCGCCGGTACGGCCGTCCTGGACGTCGCCCGTGCCGCCCAGCGTCTGCCCGAGGCGCAGGAGAAGGGCGTCACGGCCGAGTCGCCCGTCGGCATCATGGGCTACTCGCAGGGCGGCCAGGCCAGCGGCTGGGCGGCGGAGCTGAGCAGCTCTTACGCGCCCGAGCTGCAGGTCAAGGGCACCGCCAGCGGCGGCGTGCCGGCCGACCTGCCGAAGGTCGCGGAGTACAACGACGGCGACGCGGAAGCCGGACTCGTGCTGATGTCCGCCATCGGTCACGACGCCGCCTACCCCGAACTCGGCCTGGACGGCTACCTCAACGACGAGGGCAAGCGGATCGCCGGGATCATGAAGGACGGCTGCCTCGCCGAGTCCTCCGAGGCGGGCGCGAACAAGTCCATCGAGGACGTCACCGTGAGCGACCCCAACCAGGAGCCGGACTGGCAGCAGCGCCTCGCCGAGGACAAGCTCGGCACCAAGGCGCCTGGTCACCCGGTGTACGTCTACCACGGCGAGGGCGACGAGATCATCCCGCACGAGGTCGGGCAGCAGCTCCGCGCGGACTGGTGCGCGAAGGGCAACACCGTGCAGTGGAAGAGCTACCCGCTCGCACCGCACGCGGGCACGGCCATCCTCGCGTCGATCCCGGCGATGAACTGGCTCTCCGACCGCTTCAAGGGTGAGGCCACAGAGGGCAACTGCGGCAGCTGACCAGCGAGACACGAGACCGCCCGCCCCGTCCCCCGGCCCCGCTGACGTGCGCCCCGGCGTCCGTCAGCGGGGCCGCAGCCCTTCCACCAGCCGGAAGCGTTCCAGGACGACGGGCGTCGTGTCGTCGACGGTGAAGGTCTCGTCACCGAGCCCGGCGCGCAGCAGGCTCGCCGTCGCCGTCCTCGTGCCGTCCAGGACCGCGGCGACCAGCCGGTCACGCAGCGGCCCGGGAAAGGCGAACTCCGCGCGAGGGAGCGGCACTCGACCGCCCGGGTCACCATCCGGCGGAGCAGAGGCCGTCACGGCGGCCCGGCCCGGCCCTCGCGCTCCTGGGTGCGGACGTCCTCGTACAGCGCCGCGATCTCCCTCTCGAAGTCCCGTACGATCGCTGCCCGCTTCAGCTTCAGCGAGGGCGTGAGGTGCCCGCCCTCCTCGGTGAAGTCGTGCGGGAGCACGGCGAACCGCCGGATGGACTCGGCACGCGAGACCATCCTGTTGGCCTCGTCGACGGCCTGCTGGAGGTTCTGCCGCAACTCCTCGTCCTCGACGAGCTGTTCGGGCGTCAGTCCGGTCTTCTTGTGCATCTGCTGCCAGTGGGCGAGCCCGTCGGGCTCCAGCGTGAGCAGCGCGGTGATGTACGGACGCTCGTCGCCGACGACGAGGCACTGGCTGACCAGCGGGTGGGCGCGCAGCCAGTCCTCCAGCGGTGCCGGGGCGATGTTCTTGCCGCCGGAGGTGATGATGAGGTCCTTCTTGCGTCCGGTGATCGTCAGGTAGCCGTCCTGGTCGAGGGCGCCGAGGTCCCCCGTGGCGAGCCATCCGTCGTCGCCCGTGCCCGGCACGGCGGTCTGGCGCTGCTGGTCCCAGTAGCCGCTGAAGACGTGCGGTCCCCGCAGCAGCACCTCGCCGTCGTCCGCGATGCGCACGGCCGTGCCCGGGACGGGCCAGCCGACCGTGCCCAGCCGGGGCTTGAGCGGCGGAGTGCAGGTGGAGGCGCCGGTGGTCTCGGTCAGGCCGTACCCCTCGAAGACGGAGATCCCGGCCCCCTCGTAGAACGCGGCGAGCCGCGAACCGAGCGGTGAGCCTCCGCTGATGACGTAGCGGCACCTGCCGCCGAGCGCGGCCCGTATGCGCCGGTAGACCAGCAGGTCGTACAGGCCGCGTGCCGCCTTCAGTCCCTTGCCGGGACCGTCACCGCGTCCGTGCTCCTGCGCCTCGACGGCCTCGCCGTAGCGGCGGGCGATGCGTGCGGCCCGGTCGAAGGAGGAGGCGCGGCCCATCTTCTCGGCCGTGGCGCGGCCCGTGTTGTAGACCTTCTCCAGCACGTACGGGATGCCCAGCAGGAACGTCGGCCGGAAGCCCGCGAGGTCGGCGAGCAGCTCGTCGGTCTGGATGCTCGGCGCGTGCCCGAGCCGCACCCGGGCCCGCATGCAGGCGACGGCCACCATCCGTCCGAAGACGTGCGAGAGCGGCAGGAAGAGCAGCGTGGCGGCGGGGTCCTTGCTGACGGACTTGAAGACGGGGTGGAGCAGTTCGATGTCGTTGTCCACCTCGGCGAAGAAGTTGCCGTGGGTCAGCACGCAGCCCTTCGGCTGGCCCGTCGTGCCGGAGGTGTAGATGAGGGTGGCTGCGTGCTCCGGGCCGATCAGGGCGCGGCGTTCGGCGACGGCGTCGTCCTCGACCGCTCTGCCTTCGTCCGCGAGCTGCGAGAGTGCGCCGGCGTCGAGTTGCCAGAGGTGTTCGAGCCGGGGCATGGCGCCGCGTTCCGCGGAGAGCATCCGGCCCTGTTCGACGTTCTCCACGGCGCAGGCCCGTGCGCCCGAGTGCTGGAGGATGTAGCGGGCCTGCGAGGCGGAGGATGTCGGGTAGATGGGGACGGTCACCAGTCCCGCCGCCCATCCCGCGAAGTCGAGCAGCGTCCACTCGTACGTCGTCCGGGCCATGATGCCGATGCGGTCGCCGGCTTCGAGCCCGAGGGCGATGAGCCCCTTGGCGGCGTTCAGCACCTCGCGCGCGAAGTCCTCCGCGGTCACGTCGCGCCAGGTTCCGTCCGGACGCTTGCGGCTGAGCACCGCCTCGGAGGGCGCCTCCCGGGCGTTGACGAAGGGGATGTCGCCGAGGGAACCGCTCGTGACCGGCGGCGCGAACCGCGGCACGGCGACCTCCCGTACGACGCCGGAGACGGTCTCCTTCTCGGGTTCTACGAGGACGGGCGCGGCAGCTTCGCCGGCGACGGCGCTGCCGGGGGCGGCTGCGGACGCAGCCGGGCCGACGGGGCTGGACGACATGAGCGGCTCCCTCTCCATGGCGTGCCTCGGGCGAGGATCGAGGAGATGCCGATCCCCGGTGACGAAGAAGTGCGGAGGGCGGTCAGGCCCTCTCGAGTACGGCCGTCACCCCCTGTCCGCCTGCCGCGCAGATGGAGATCAGGCCGCGTGCACCCGGCTTCGCTCCCGCACGCTCGGCCAGCAGCTTGGCGAGAGTGGCGACGATGCGGGCGCCGGTCGCGGCGAAGGGGTGGCCGGTGGCCAGGGAGGAACCGGCGACATTGAGGCGCTCCCGGTCCACGGGGGCCAGTCCGCGCTTCTCCCAGGCGGCGAGTGTGGCGAGCACCTGCGAGGCGAACGCCTCGTGGATCTCGAAGAGTTCGAAGTCCTCGATGCCGAGCCCGGCCCGCTCCAGCATCCGCGGGACGGCGTAGGCGGGCGCCATCAGCAGCCCGTCCTCTCCGGGCCCGCCGTCCTCGTCGTAGAACTTCACGGCGCCCGTCTCGTACACCGACAGATAGGCCAGCGGCCTGTGTCCGTGCTGCTCCGCCCACTCCTCGGCGGCCAGCAGCACGGTCGCGGCGCCGTCGGTCAGCGGGGTGGAGTTGCCGGGCGTCATCGTCGCGTCGGGCTCGCCGGTGCCGAACACCGGTTCCAGCTCGGCGAGTTTCTGCGTGGTGGTGCCGGGCCGCAGGTTCTGGTCGCGGGCGAGGCTGCGGAACGGGGTGACGAGGTCGTGCAGGAATCCGCTGTCGTAGGCGGTGGCGAGGTTGCGGTGGCTGGCGGCGGCGAGTTCGTCCTGTGCCTGCCGGGTGATGCCCCACTCGCGTGCCGTGCGGGCCGCGTGCTCGCCCATCGAAAGACCGGTGCGGGGTTCGGCGTTGCGCGGGATCTCGGGGACGAGGTGCCGTGGCCGGATGCGGGCCAGTTCCCTCGCCCTCTCCTGGAACGTCTTCGCCCTCCGGGTGGCCAGCAGGATGCGGCGCAGTTCGTCGTTGACGCCGAGGGGCGCGTCGCTCGCGGTGTCGGAACCGCCGGCGATGCCCGCGTCGATCTGGCCGAGCGCGATCTTGTTGGCGACGGCGATCACGGCCTGCATGCCGGTGCCGCACGCCTGCTGCATGTCGTAGGCGGGCGTACGCGGGTCGAGCCGGGAGCCGAGGACCGTCTCGCGGGCGAGGTTGTAGTCACGGCTGTGCTTGAGCACCGCGCCCGCCACGAACTCGCCGATGCCGCGCCCGGCTTCGCCGTCCAGTCCGTACCGGTCGACGAGCCCGTCGAGGGCCGCCGTGAGCAGTTCCTGGTTCGAGCAGGTGGCGTACGGGCCGTCCGAGCGCGCGAACGGGATGCGGCTGCCGCCGATCACCGCGACACGGCGCGTAGTGCCGGAAGACATGAGGCCGTTGGAACTCATCCTCGACCAAACTCCTGACCTGAAAGTAACCTTACTCTGAAGTAAATTTACGCGAGCTGGAGGGATTGGGGAATGGCTGACCGCTATCTGCATTGGACCAACACACGGCCTGGCCGTCTCCTCACCCGCGGCCTCGGCCTCCCCCGGCCGGTACCGCTGCACCGCTGGTCCGCCGAACAGCCCGTGCTGCAGGGCGGCGCGCTGCTCCATCTTGCTCCCGCGCCGCCCCGGGGCGGCACCCGGCACACGAAGGAACTGACCGCGGCGCTGGAAGGCACCGGCCTGCCCGTCCGCACGCAGGCGGAACCGGGCACGCGGTACGCCGCGGCAGTCGTCGACGCCACGGGGATACGGACGGTCGCGGAACTGCGCGGTGTTCACGGGAGCCTCCACCCCGTGATGCGCTCGCTCGCGGAGTGCGGCCGCATCGTGGTCCTCGGTACGACACCCGAGGCGGACGACCACCGGCAGGCGGCGGCGCAGCAGGCGCTGGAGGGCTTCGTACGCTCCCTCGGCAAGGAGACCGGCGGCGGCCGCACCGCACAACTGGTGCGGCTCGCGCCCGAAGCCACAGCGGCGCAGGCGGAGTCCACACTCCGGTTCCTGCTCTCGCCGAAGTCCGCCTACGTCAGCGGCCAGGTCGTCGAGATCGGCGGCGCGCCCGCCGCCCCGGCGGGGGACCGGCCGCTGCCCGTGACCGGCGGCGAAGGCGGCTGGGAACGCCCGCTGCAAGGGCGTACGGCCCTCGTCACCGGCTGCGCCCGCGGCATCGGCGAGTCGGTCGCCGCGACCCTGGCACGGGACGGCGCACACGTCCTCTGCCTGGACGTCCCGCAGGCGGAGGACGACCTGAAGCGCGTCGCCGGAGCGACCGGTGGCACCGCCCTCCCCCTCGACATCACCGCGGACGACGCCGGAGCCCGTATCGCCGCCGCTCTGCCCGCCGACGGCCTGGACGTCCTGGTGCACAACGCGGGCATCACGCGCGACCGCCGCCTCGCCAACATGAGCCCGGAGCGCTGGGACTCGGTACTGGAGGTCAACCTGGACTCCGTGCTGCGTACGACGGACCACCTCCTCGCCGAGCAGGCGCTGCGCCCGGGTACCGGCCGAGTCGTGGCCACGGCCTCGATCGCGGGCATCGCCGGCAACGTCGGCCAGACCAACTACGCGGCGAGCAAGGCGGGAATCATCGGCTTCGTACGCTCCCTCGCACCGCGTGCGGCGGCGGAGCACGGAGTCACCGTCAACGCCGTCGCACCCGGCTTCATCGAGACGAAGATGACGGCGGCCGTCCCCTTCTTCATCCGCGAGGCCGGCCGCCGGATGAGCAGCCACTCCCAGGGCGGTCTGCCCGTGGACGTCGCCGAGACCACGGCCTGGCTGGCGAATCCCGCCTCGTACGCCGTGAACGGCCAGATCGTGCGGGTCTGCGGTCAGTCCCTGCTGGGAGCGTGAGCGTCATGACCGCCGAGCGACGCGTCACCCGCCTGTCCGCCCCGCCCCGCCTGCCCGCCGTCCTGGCGCGGGGAGCCTTCACCTCACCGGCGAAGCGCGGTCCGTACGGCGGCGTCCGGCTGCCCGACGAGCGGCTCGTCCTGCCGGACGCCGCCACCGACACGCGGCACCTGCGCGCGTACGCCCGCGTCTGCGGCTTCCCCGAGCCCGGCGAGGGGACGCCGCTGCCGCCCAGCTGGCCACACGTCCTCGGCTTCCCCCTCGCCATGCGGCTGATGGCCGGGCGGGCCTTCCCCTTCCCGCTGCTCGGACTCGTCCACACCGGCATCGAACTCACCCAGCAGCGCGCAGTACGGGCAGCGGACCGGCCGGAGATCTCCGTGCACGCCGAGCACCTCGCACCGCACAGGCGCGGCACTCAGTTCGACGTCGTGACCGAGGCCCGGCTGGACGGACGGCTCGTCTGGCACTCGCGCAGCACCTACCTGTGCCGGCACGGCGGCCGTGACCGGCAGGAAGGCGGGGCCGGGGGTTCCGGCCGGGACGACCGGCCGGAACCCCCGGCCCCGCTCCCCGTCCGCGACCACTGGAGGCTGCCCTCCGCTCTCGGCCGCCGCTACGCGTCCGCGTCCGGCGACCGCAACCCCATCCACCTGCATCCGCTGACGGCGAAGCTCTTCGGCTTCCCCCGGCACATCGCGCACGGCATGTGGACCTTCGCACGGGCCCTCGCCGCCACCGGTGCGGCCGTGGAGGGCGAACAGGTCTCCGCCCGCGCCGAGTTCAAAGCACCGGTCCTGCTGCCCACGGCCGTCGCCTTCGGCTGCGACGAGCCCACCGCGTCCGCCGGGTCGTACCGGGCGCCGGTGCGCGTCCACCGCTTCGAGCTGCGCAGCGGGAACGGCGAGGGCGACGGGAGCCCCGGGGGACGGCTGCACCTCACCGGTGAGGTGACCAGCGAGCGCCTTCCGTCATCCGCCCGAGACCGGTCCAGCAGAAATTCATGAGCGTCGCCGCGGTCTCCTTCGCCGACGGAGCGTCGCCCTCACGGGCGTTCGCCCACTCGGCGAGGGACTCCGCGGCGCCGACCATGGCGTGTGCGAGACCGGACACCTCCCGCTCGGCGAACTCGCTGTCACAGCCGGCGTCCGTCGCGGCCCGGCTCAGCAGCAGCCGCACCAGCTCCGTGATCTCCGCCCGCATACCCGCCACTTCACGCGCGAAGGGCTCTCCCTGGGTCGCCGCCCTGTGCAGCACCGCCCAGCCGTCGGGACGTGCCGCCGTGTGTGCGAAGAAGGCGCACAGCCCTTTCCACAGCTGCTGTTCCGCGGTGACGTCGCGCTCCTGGGTGCCGCCCCGTACGGCCTCGACGAGCGCGGCACGCTCCCGCCGCAGGCAGGCGGTGAAGAGGTCCTCCTTCGACTTCAGATAGAGGTACACCAGCGGCTTGGAGACCCCCGCCTCCTCGGCGATGTCGTCCATCGACGCCGCCTGGTAGCCGTGCCGCGCGAAGCCCACGACAGCGGCGTCCAGCATCTGCCGCTCCCGCACCTCCCGCGGCATCCGCCGACGGACCGCACCGTCCTTGCTCCTGGTCCCCACCTGTGTGCCCCTTCACCGCATCTCCCCACGGGCTCCTCGGACGTAAGCGTACGCGGACGCTGGGTCATCGCACCGGGGAGCGCAGGGTTGCCCGGAAAGGCGCTCTTGCACAGCGGGGGCCGGGCGGGCCCCCGACGGTGCCGAGCCGGGCGGTGCCCTCGACAGTGCCGAGCCGGACGGGGCCGCAGCGTGCGGTTCCGAGCGTGCGGGGCCTTGCGGCCGCCGCCTCGGCACTTCGTGTGGGTCTCCGCCCGGGGCGGCGCGTACAAGCCGGGCGGTACGTCCGCAGCTCTACGATCCCGGACGTGGACCACACGCGCGCCGCCGCCCCGGACAGCGGCGGTATCGAGCGCCTGGAGAACCTCTCGGACGGCGTCTTCTCCATCGCGATGACGCTGCTGGTACTGGACATCTCCATCAGACGGGGACTGAGCACCACGGGCTTCGAGGAAGCGCTGCACCGGACGCTCCCTCACATCGCCGCGTACGCGCTGAGCTTCGCCGTGATCTCCGACTTCTGGCGGGACCACCGCCGCATCCTCTCCCGCTTCCCCGTCCTGGACGGCAAGGTGACCGGGCTGACCCTGCTGGGCCTGGGCCTGACCGCCGTACTGCCCTTCCCCACCGCGCTGCTCGCCGAGTACAGCTCCCAGCCCCTGGCTGTCGCGACCTACGGCTTGAGCGTTTCCGCGCAGAACACCGTCCATCTGGCGCTGCTCCTCACCTCCCACAAGCGGCTCGGGCCGCCCTCCGGCCGTACCGACCGGAGAGTGCGGCGGCTCGACGCGGCCGACCTGGCCTCCACCGTGCTGGTGTTCGGCGTGACCGTGCCCCTGGCCTTCGTCTCCCCGAGCCTCGCCAAGTGGGTGTGGCTCGCGCTCTTCCCGGCCAAGTTCCTGATCGGCCGAGGCCGGCGGCGTCTCGCACAGGCGTCCGCCGCCGGTGCCGGCTCCGCCCCCGCGCCGGGTCCCGGCGCCGACTCCTGACCCATTCGTCATACCCGTACGCCATCGGATTGACATACCGGGTGACGCGCCCTCAGGCGCACTTCGCCGCGATGCCCCCTGCTTACGGTTTCAAAGAGGGGCGGACAGGGCTGATCCATCCGATTAAGGAGAGCCGATGGCTGAGCAGAGTGCAGAGCGCGGTACACGCCGACGCGGTTACGGGGAAGGTCTCACCGGTGAGCTGCTCGCCGAGTTCCTGGGAACCCTTGTTCTTGTCCTGATCGGCTGTGGCTCCGTGGCTGTCGCTGTCGTCGGTCTTTCGGGATCAGGCCGCCAGGCCGGGGAGTTCGGCCCCGCCAACTGGCTGATCATCTCCTGGGGCTGGGGCCTGGCCGTCGTCTTCGGCGTGTACGTCGCCGGCGGCATCAGCGGCGCCCACATCAATCCGGCCGTCACCCTCGCCTTCGCCGTACGGCGCCACTTCTCCTGGGGGAAGGTCCTCCCGTACTGGGCGGCACAGGTCCTCGGCGCCTTCGTCGCCGCCGCCCTCGTCTACGCCGCGTACCACTGGGCGATCGACGCGTTCAACGCGAAGGAGGGAATCGGACGGGAGGAATCGCTGCCCACCTACTCCATCTTCGCCACGTTCCCCGCCGAATACTTCGGCGGTTCGCTCTGGGGCCCCCTGGTCGACCAGATCATCGGCACCGCCATCCTGCTGCTGCTGATCTGCGCCATCATCGACCAGCGCAACACGGGCCCGATGGCCAACCTCGCCCCCTTCATCACCGGCCTCGTGGTCGTCGCGATCGGCCTCACGTTCGGCACGAACGCCGGGTACGCCATCAATCCGGCCCGCGACTTCGGGCCCCGGCTGTTCACGTTCTTCGAGGGCTGGGGCGCGATCGCCTTCCCCGGCAAGTTCGACTGGTTCAGCAGCTACTGGTGGATCCCGATCGTCGGACCGCTCATCGGCGGCATCATCGGCGTAAAGGTGTACGACTTCTTCATCGCCAAGGTCATCAGCGACCGGGGCCCGGAGGAGCAGCCGGAAGGCCGGGTCCCCGAGCCCGGGTTCTGACGCCCCGGCAGCGCGGAGCCTGTACGTACGGCCGCGAAGCCTCTCGAAGCCCTCTCGAAGCCTCCGGCGCCCCGTGGCCCCGGACCTGAAGCCCGCCCGTCGAAGACCTCCGTGCGCGGAACCCTCCCCGTCGCGCATGGAGGTCTTCGGCATGTACGGGGCTCATCCGCTCGACGGCGCGCTCTTCGTCCTCCCTCTGCTCGCGCCCCCCTTCGGGCCAAGCAGTGCACGCGCGGCGTGTGCCGCCTCGCCCCGGTGCAGGGAGGGGAGAGCATGAGCGTCCATCCGCCCATCTCCCCGAGGCGACGCGATGCCCCACCCCGGCGGCCCCGTCCCGCCCTCCACCGGCGAGTCGTCCCGGCGGTTCCGGCGTCACCGGCCGCCCGAACAGGTCTTCTTCAGCGGCACGTACGGGCTCGTGCTGGCGAGCACCCTGTCCGCGGCACTGGACGGACAAGGCGAACGGCCCGACCCCGGCAACGACTTGCTGTGGATCCTGCTCACAGTGCTGGCGGGGGCCGCCGCCCACGGCTACGCCCACGTGATCGCCGGTCGCTCCGCCGGGCACGCGAGGGGCCCCGCAGCGGCGTTCCGGACCGTGGCTGCGGAGTGGCCGCTGGTCGCCGCCGCACTTCCCACGATGGCCATGCTGCTCACCGCATACGCGGGCTGGTGGCCGGAGGCCACTGCGGTGGAGACGGCCCTCACCTTCAACACGGCCGCGCTCTTCGGTGCGGGGGCATGGTCGGCCCGCATCTCGGGGCGCAGGTGGCCTGCGGCGTTCCTCGCCGGGACCCTGGACATGGCTCTCGGGCTGCTCGTCATCGTTGCCGACGTCGCCCTCAGATGACCGGCCGCCCTCGGACGACAGGTCGCCGTGCCCGGAGCAGGAGCCAGGAGCCCTCTCTGCACACGGAACTCCGCGGAGCAGGAAAGCAGTTGCTCCTGTTGTCTTCCCGTGAGGAGGTGCGGAGATGATCGGGACGGAGATCGAACTCCCCGTCGTGGACGGGGTCTTGTCGGGCGTCGACTTCGGCGGCCGGGGCAGAGGCGTGCTGCTCGTCCACGGCAGTGGACAGAACGCCGCTGCCTGGGCGGATGTGGCCTCCCGTCTGGTGCACCACTGCCGTCCGGTCGCCGTCGACCTGCGCGGTCACGGGCAGACCCGGCTGGCCTCCACCGGGCCGGAACAGTATTGGCAGGACCTCGGGAGCGTCGTCACGGCGCTGTCCTGGGACCGTCCCCTGCTGGTGGGTCATTCCAGCGGCGGCTACGCGGTGACGGCGGCGACCGCGAGCGGGCTGCTGGAACCGGCGGCCCTCTGCCTCGTGGACGGCATGGTGCTCAACGACCGTGACACGGCGCTCGCCTGGCACGCCACCGCGCGGACCACCGAGGCGGCGGACCGTCTGCGGACCAGGTTCCGCTACGGCTGGAAGGCCGACTCCGAGCAGATGGGGGCCTACGTCGACGAGTGCGAGCGGACATCCGGGGAGGACCCGCTCAACGCCGGAGCACGGCCCGGACTCGTCGGCGAGGTCGCGCGGCGCTCCTTCCTCCGCCGGGGCGGCCGGTGGGTCCGGCAACCGGTGATCGGGGAGATCGCGGCTGTCAGCGACGTGGAGCAGTGTGCGGAGGTCTTCCCGAGCAACGACGTGTACGACCGCGTCGCCTCTCCCATGACGATCGTGCTGGCCGGCGAAGGCTCCTACGCCGCGCGCCGCGACGAGGTGCAGGCCATCGCCGACGCGGCCCCCGGCCGGAGGCTGATCGACATCCCCTCGAACCACAACGTCCCCATGACGAGGCCGGCAGAGCTCGCGGCGATCATCCTGGATCTCGTCGGAGACCGCGTGTCCGCCTGACCGATCGCGGGACCTCGACGGGCGGAGGGAGCGCCCCGGACTCCCTGCGCGCTGCACAGCGGCTGCACGCTCCGGGCCTGCCCCGGCAGGCGGCACGTCCGGGAGGAACCCACGACACCTGGCGCCCGTACGGAAACAAACAGGCCGCCGAAGACGGGCCTCGGCGGAGGCCGACCTCGCACCGCCTCCGGTTCCGGGGCGGACGCGAGCGAGGACATGATGCTGCCGGACCCGGCAGGCCGGACCCGGCAGCATCACGGTCCTGAGCAGCGGTGATGCCGGGTCGACTCCTCGGCTCCTCGGCTCCGCGGCCCCACAGTTCCGGGCTCCGGGCTCCGGGCTCCCCGGCTCCGGTCAGAGGTAGCTGAACAAGGGCGGAAAGACCAGGGCCACGATCCAGGCCCACGCGGCGTACACCGGCAGATAGCCCGTCTGCCAGCGCTCGAGTGCCGCGAACGGTGTCCGCCGGCGGACGAAGCTCAGCATCAGCCACGCCGACCAGGCGAGGTTGGCCAGCAGGACGACGTTCTCTCCCAGCGCCGCGGCCTTGTTGGGTGTGGTGCCGTACTCGTTGATCCGCCCGGTGATCTCCAGCAGCACCAGCACGTCGATGACGAGTGCGCTGACCACGAGGATGAGCTGCAACTTGTCGAACACGTTGGGCGGCGCCAGCGGATCGCGGGCCGAGAGCGAGTAGAGCAGCAACCCCAGCACCACGGCCAGCAGCAGGTCGAAAAGGATCAGCGCTTCCCGCTCGATGTCGATGCCGGCGCCCGTCCAGCCGAAGGCCACGAGGAAAGCAAGCAGCACCAGGGCGAACAGCGGGGTGAACAGCCGCGCGAGCACCGGGGCCATGTTCTCGACGACGCTCTGCTTGGCCTCGACGAGCCACCCCGCCACGACGACCGCGGCCACGCCGCCGCAGGGAAGGACCCACTGCGCGATGACGTCCTCCGGGACGATCCCGATGGCCTCGAAGGTCCCGAAGACGAAGGCGATCAGCACACCGCCACCGGCGGCGATGAGGGCGAGGTAGACGAACCACTCGCCGGTGAAGCGGATGAAGTCCATCCGCCGGCGTGACGAGCGCACGTCGTCGGCCACATAGGCCAGGCCGGCCACGAACCACAGTGCGATGGGGAGATGGATGGCGGTCAGGACCACCGACTGGGAGTCCTCCGCGAGCGGATAGACGTTGGCCGCCACGGCGCCGAGAGCGAACAGCGCCAGCAGTGCCCCGACGAGCCCCTGCCCTGCCCGGCGGCGCCAGGCGAGCAGGCCCGCCAGCCAGGGAAGCGCGAACAGGCTGACGTTGCGTCCGTAGAACGCGCCATCGTGTTCGAAGCTCATCCCGAACAGTTCCGGCACCTTGACGGATATCGCCGCGCCCGCCGCGCAGACGACCATCGCGAGCAGATCACGCCGCGACCGGGTGTCCGCCCCCGTGCCGTCGGTCTCGCCCGTCAGCACGAGTTGCTTCCACAGCCGTTCGGAATGTTCCCGGGCGAACTCCCGGGACAGGTCGTCCAGGCCGCCCATCCGTTTGACCGCGACCAGGAACGCCTCGTCGGCCCGCAGGCCGACCGCGATCAACTCGTCGACCGAACCCCGGAGATGGTCCTCGAGCTCTTCGGCATCGGACTTCCGCAGCTCCGGACGCCGCTCCACGTAACTCCGCCACTGCGCGAACTGGGCCTCCAGTTCGTCCTGGCCGTCCGGCGGGGTCATGCCCGGCCCTCCAGCGGCAGCGCCGACAACGTTCCTCCGCCGGGGCCGAGCCAGACCTGCTTGAGCGCGTCCACGACCGTGTTCCACTGACGGCGCTGCTCGGCGAGTTCGGCGAGGCCGCTGTCGGTGATGCGGTAGTACTTGCGCCGCCGCTCCCCCTTGACCGACTGCCAGCTCGACTCCACGTGCCCGAGGCGCTCAAGCCTGTGCAGCAACGGGTAGAGCAGCCCCTCGGTCCAGTCCAGCTCTCCGCCGGACAGCTCGTTGATCCGTCTGAGGATGGCGTAGCCGTAGCTCTCCCCCTCGGACAGGATGCCGAGCACCATCGGTGTCGCCGAGGCGGCCACAAGATCCTTGGTGACTCTCACGAGACCTCCCTGCCTCATACCTAGATCCGTGATGCATAGTAGTCCTAGGTATTCCCGCGGCACAAGGAACCGGCCGGCGGCCTGAGGGCAGGTCCGCCTCTCACCTCGCGCCACCGGCAGACGGCTTGCCCGCGACGTTCGCCGCCCCGCACCAACTGCGCATGTTGCGCGGAGCGTTCTGCGACCGGGAAGCACCGGACGGGACGGGCACCGGGCCGTACTGTCCGACCTGCGGCACAGGGCAGCCCCCTCCACGGACGGGGCTGCCCTGTGCCTCGGAGAGCTCACGCCGCACGCCGTTCAGGAATGCGGTCGGTGAGCCGAGAAGCTGCTCAGGTCCAGGGGTTGGTGCAGGAGCTGGACCACGAGTGGCGGCTGATCTTGTTGTTGGCGTTCGCCCCGCCCGTGAAGGTGTTGTCGCGCAGGTCGTCGACGTAGAGCTCGCCGTGGGACAGGCACCCCACGCCGTTGCTGCCGCCCTGCGCCCCCTGGTAGAGCAGGACGTTGTTGATGCCGCCCGAGTACGTGCCGGTGTTCAGCACCGACGTCGCCTTGTCGTTGTCCGAGCCCCGGAACGCCCCCGAGCCGTCGGCCCAGTTGGGGTCGTCGCCCTGTGCCGCGCCGAGCTCCTCGCGGCAGTCCACCGCGTCGTACGCCCGGAAGTACCCGTCGTCCTTGTGAGCCCTGTACTGGCTGTCGCAGTTGGCCCCCGTGACGCGCTCGGGAGCCGCCTGGGCCGTGCCCGCGAAGAACGTACTCGCCGCCAGAGTGACTGCTGCGGTCATCAGGACCGCACGGATTGTGCGCATGGTGTCTCCTTCGTCCATTACTCGATGGGTGACCGGTATCCCGGTCATGAGGTCCGGGCGCGGTCGATGCGCCCGGGGTCGGTTCAGCCGCGGAGGTCGAGCCGCTTCGCCTCTCGAAGGGCCGCCAGTTTCAGCCGGTTGCTGGTGGTGATCTCATCGGCGTACCGATCGCGCACAGGGTCGCCGTGCTCGCGGTCCAGCCGGGAGAGGGTGCTGCGCAGGGAGGTCTTCCGAGCGCAGTCGGCCTCCGCGACGGCGAGCTCCACCTCGACGGCGTGTGCTCCGGAGGTGCTGAGTCCCCCGGCCCGCTCGCGTGCGTGGGCACGGGCGGCGTCCGGTTCTGCGAAGCCGCGGCCCACCGCCTCGCGCATGCACCGCGACCACGCGTCGAGGCCCTTGGCGAAGCGCGGATCGCGCCTGATCTCCGGCGTGTACACCGCGACGAGGTTCGTGGCGATCTTGTCGGTGCGGAAATAGACCTTCGTGTCGCCGAACAGCTTCTGACGGGCGGAGTGCCGGCAGCCGCCGTCCAGGGTCCTGACGGCGCCTCCGGCGGGCAGCCGGACGGAGAGCATCCGCGTCTTCGACCCACCGTCCAGCACGTCGGAGAAGCGCTCGCGTTCGGCCGGGGACAGACGCTTGCGGTAAGCGAGGTTCGGGTCGTGATTCTTAGCGGCGAGGAACGCCTTCCTGAGCCGTCCGCCGTACCCGTGCTCGCGCGCCCACTCGACGTCGTCCTGGACGAAGCGGTTCGTGAAAGCCCGGACGGTGTCGGCGCCGGCGGGCGGCTCCACCCAGTACCGGAAGCCGTTGCGCTTCATGCAGCCCTGGATCAAACGCTGTTCGGCCTGGTCGACGCGGGCCTGCTCGGCGCGGGTGAGGGCGCGGGACGCGCCTTCGCCGGCAGCCGGCGGCGCCGAGCCCTCCGTACAGCCCGAGAGTGCCGTCAGGACCGCGGCGGTGGTGACGATCAGTGCAGTGGTGCGGCCTCGCATCGTGTCCCCCCGTGGTTCCCCGTTGTGGGTGCCAGATTGGGGGCAGCGGCCTCACCGCCGCGACACCCTAAAAATGTGCTTTTATCCATCGCCCGGCGTGCCCGACGGACCGGTCAGGAGAGTGAGCCCCGCAGGCGTGATCGTGTGCAGCACGTTCTTGCTGCGCCGGACGCTCAGCAGCAGGCCGGACCGGCGCAGGACGGCGGTGTGGTAGCTGACGTCCTGCGCGGAGATGCTCAGCCGCTCGGCGAGTTCGCCGGTGGTACGGCCGTCTGCGACGTCCTCCAGCACAGCGGCACGGGTTCGGCCGATGAGAGCTGCCAGGTCGGCGCCCCGCGCCGACGTGCCCCTTCGGGACGCGGCCCAGCCGAGCGTGTGCTGGATGGGGTAGACGAGGGTCGGGGTCATGTCGGGGTCGGCCAGCGTGACGGGTCTTCGGGAGCAGAAGAAGGACGGCTGAAGCAGCAGTCCCCGGCCTTCCAGGGGCAGGACACGGCGAACCGGATAGTCGGCCTCCAGCACCGGGGGCTCCCAGCGCAGGACGGGTCTGAAGCTCGCCAGCAGCCCGTCGATTCCGCCCTCCAGCACCGCCCGCGTACGGATGGCGCGGTCGGCGTCCACCTGCGCCCGGATCTGCGGCCAGAAGGGGGCGAGGGCGCTCCGGTGGTATCCGCACAGAGCGGCCCGCAGCCGGCGCAGCGTCGCCGCATCGCCGTCGGCCAAGGCACGGACGTCGGCTGACAGCGGACGTAATCGGCCCCGCGAGGCGCCGAGTCTGCCCACGTCCTTCCGCAGATCCGCCCTGGCCGTGCCGAGCACGGTCTCCACCGCACTCCCCAGGTCGAAGCGGCCACCGAGGTCGGGTGTGAGGAAGTCGGGCGAGTAGCCGGACGCCGGCAGCAGTTCGGCAAGCAGCCGGCTTGCCGCAGGCAGACGGGGCCCGACCCTGTGGCGCCACTCTGCGAACACCGGGGGAGCTCCTCTGGTGATGAGGATCTGGAAACTGTTGGTGATCTCCCAGAGTGGATCGGGCGCCGCGGCGACCCGGACCCGGGCGATGTCCTCGCTGGTGAAGTGCACCCGCAACATGGGCTCTCCGATGACTGGTGTCAGTGGGGAGCTGGGGTGGGCACAACGGTCCGTGCACAGAAGCCGCGTGGGCGAGATCCAGGTACACGAACGGGCCGTCGGCCGCGTGCCGCGTCCGCGTCGAGCAGCGGCACGGCGCGGCAGCCCCCCGTGGAACCGCGCCGTGCCCCTCGTGCGGCGGCGAACACCGCAATCGCGTCTCTCCCGCCGAGACGCAGCCGTTCCTGCCGCCCTGTGCCCGCGCCTCAGTCTGCTGCGGCCCGCGCCGGGAAGCGTCCCTCGCGGAGAGGCGCAAGCACTGCTCCCCGGGGAGTAGTGCCGGGGCCCGCCACGGCCTCCCCGCGGCCGGTCACCCCGTATCGCTGCTTAGGGCAGTGCGGGACGTGCACTCTCCCCGGCGTGCGGACGTTCGCCTGTCCGCGCGTCGTGTCGCGCCATGAGGGCGCTCCGTTCGTGGTGTCCCGGGTCCCCTCTCACGGCGGGGCGGCACCGAGAACGTTCCCCGCGGCGGGGCTCGGCGTCATGCAGGCGATGTCCGGCAACTCCGCCGCGTGATATCCGACTACGAACACACGCAGTTGGTTCATGAGGCGACCTTATGCCGATGTGTCGTCACTCGGCCCTGCCTCCGAAGGACGTAAAACCCACGTTTCCGGACCTGTGTCCCGCTCTCGACGGCCCGGCCCACAGGGACAGCCCGAGTCACCCGGCTCCCACACGGAGGCCGGTGATCCGGCGAGCAGCTGGACGGGAGAACCAGAACGGCTTGCCCCCGCGACGTTCGTCGCCGCACACCAGCTCATGAGGCCGGCCGGTGCGGTTGACGGGTGCCACGCGACGAAGGTGGCGTGGCCGGGCCATCACCCCGGCGCCACCGCCCAGGTCGGCACCTCACCCGGTGCCAGCTCGACGAAACCGGGCATGCCGCGCAATGCGTTCTCGGCACCGCCGGGCGTGTACGTCGCAACCAGCCGCAGGGGCCGCCATCCGGTGTTGAACGTGGAGTGCGGCGTGCCCTTCGGGATCCAGACGGCGTCGCCCGGCCGCACCGTGAACTCCGGGTCGTCGCCGACCGTCTGCCTGCCCTCGCCTTCGATGACGTAGAGGATCTCGTCGGCGTCCGGGTGTTCGTGCCTGTCGTGACCTTTGCCGGGGTTGATGACGACCTCTCCCAGGGTCGACGACGCATCCGGAACGGCGTCGGGCGTCACGTGCCACTTGATCGACCCCCAGTCGAAG
Source organism: Streptomyces ovatisporus (assembly GCF_042653885.1). Taxonomy (NCBI): domain Bacteria; kingdom Bacillati; phylum Actinomycetota; class Actinomycetes; order Kitasatosporales; family Streptomycetaceae; genus Streptomyces; species Streptomyces ovatisporus. Next base: position 73,788 of record NZ_JBHSFH010000012.1, on the reverse strand, counting down.
ACCATCGTGGGGATCGCGCTCGGCTCTCGGCGCATGTGGACTCTCCTCTCCAAGGGGTGACGCCCCGCCGTCAACCGGTGGCGGGAAGCTGCTTGAACGCACGCAGTTGATCGGCGATGGCCCGCTCCGTGGGCAGCCGCTCCATCGACGAGGCGCCGAAGAATCCGGCGATGCCCTGTGTCCGGTCCAGGACGTAGCGCACGTCGTCCGGCTCCGCGAGCGGACCGCCGTGGCACAGCACGTGGATCCGGGGTGCCACGGCGACCGCGGCGTCGCGCATCTCCTGGACGCGGTCGACGGCTTGATCGAGACTGACGGTCGTCCTCGCGCCGATGCTGCCCTTCGCCGTCAGGCCGAGGTGCGGGACGATGATGTCGGCGCCGGACTCGGCCATGGCGGTGGCTTGCTCCGCGTCGAACACGTAGGGCGCGGTGAGCAGTTCGCGTTCGGCAGCGAGCCTGATCATCTCGATCTCGAGGTCGAAGCCCATGCCGGTTTCTTCGAGGTTGGCGCGGAAGACCCCGTCGATGAGGCCGACGGTCGGGAAGTTCTGCACGCCGGTGAACCCGATCGCCCGAAGCTGGTCGAGGAACCACGGCATCCGGCGAAACGGGTCCGTGCCGCAGACCCCGGCCAGGACCGGTGTGGATTCGACGACGGGCAGCACCTCGCCGGCCATGTCCAGCACGATCGCGTTGGCGTCGCCGTACGGCATCAGCCCGGCCAGCGAACCACGCCCGGCCATCCGGAATCGCCCGGAGTTGTAGACGATGAGCAGGTCGACGCCACCTGCCTCGGCCGCCTTCGCGGACAGCCCGGTGCCCGCACCGGCACCGATGATCGGCCGTCCTTCCCCGATCTGGGCGCGGAAGGCGGCGAGTGCCTGATTACGATCCATGGCGCTCCCTCTGGATGAGTCGGTGCAAGTGCTCGGCGGCCGATTCCGCGAACTCGGCGTCGTTGACGTGCAGATCGGTGTCGACGACCTCGACGCCGCTGCCTTCGAGTGCCGCGAGGACGGCGCCCGCGCACGCGGCGTCCGCCCCGGGGTCCCAGAAGGGCCCGCCCGGAGCGTCGAGGGCGGAGAATCCGCCACGCGGTACGAACAACGCGGCCGGGCCGGTGGACGCGGCGAGCTTCTTGCCGATCACGTCCCCGATCTCGGCGGCCTCGGCCGTGCTCGTCCGCATCAGCGTCACGGCCTCGTTGTGAACCAGCAGCGTGCGGTCCTCGAACTGCTCCGGCACGGTGCCCCGCGGACCGAAGTTCACCATGTCGAGCGCACCGAAGCTGACCACCTGCGGCACCCCGGCCCTGGCCGCCGCGCCGAGCCGGTCCGGGCCCGCGGACAGCACGCCGCCACCGACCTCGTCGGCGATCTCGGTGGTGGTCAGGTCGAGCACGCCCGCGAGGTGACCACCGGCCACGAGCGCCTCCATCGTGCGACCGCCCGAGCCGGTCGCGTGGAACACCAGGACCTCGTAACCCAGTTCCTCCAGCCGCCGCCTGGCCGTGTCCACGGCCGACGTCGTGACGCCGAACATGGTCGCCGCGACGAGTGGCTTGTCCTGCGGTGCGGCGCCGGCAATTCGCCGGGCGTCGTATGCGGAGGCCATCCCGGCGATGGCGGCCGCCGCGTTGGCGAGGACCTGCCTGGAGACCGAGTTGACGCCGGCGATGTCGACCACGCTGTACATCAGCGTGACGTCGCATGTGCCGACGTACGGGGAGACATCACCGGCGGCCATCGTCGACACCAGCAGTTTCGGAAGGCCGACGGGCAGCGTCTGCATGACGGTCGCGGCGACCGCGGAACCGCCGCTTCCCCCGAGGGCCAGCACGCCACTGAGCCGCCCGCGTGCATGCAGGTCCTCGGCGACGGCCTTGGCCCCGGCAGCCATCGTGGCCAGCGCATGCCCCCGGTCGCGCCGGGCGCGCAGCGCCTCCAGGCTCGTTCCCGCAGCCTCGGCGACTGCGGCGGCCGACACATCGGCCTCGACGGCCGGTGCCCCCAGCACCCCCGTATCGACGAGCACGACGTCGAGTCCCTGCTCGACGATGAGACTGCGAACGAATGCGTACTCCTGGTCCTTGGTGTCCAAGGACCCGAACAACATCACTGCCACGTCGGCGTTCCTCCTGCGGCTTCGCTCGTGGTCGGGACCTCAGCCTCACACTGTGATCGGCTGACGGGGGCCTCTCAAGGGGGCAATCCCAGCCTGAACGACCCGGATGCCGCAGGTGACTTCGCGCGGCGTCACCGCACGCCGCACGCCGCGCACGTCGCCCGTAACCACCCCGCCACCGTGACCGGCCGGGGCTCCGGGGCGAAGGCGTCCAGGTCGATGCTGCGGGCGCCGTCGTACTCGTCGCGGTCGAGGATCTTCCCCCTCGCCGCCACAGCACCGGAATGACGGCCTGGCCCGCGACGTTCGTCGCCGTGCGCCAACTATCCATGTCGGCCAGTGCGGTTGACCGACTGAGGGACACGTCATGGTCAAGCGGTGACGTGCAGGGCCGCATCCGGCGCCGTGGGCTGATTCGTCAGCTCGACCGTGCATGGACCTAGGCTCATCCCCATGACTAGTGGGGATATGCGCTACGGACGCTGCGGGGTCTGCGGCGGCGGCGAGGTGTACCGGGGCGAGTACGTGGCGCAGGCCGGGCTCCGCCAGGCGGGAACGGGCAAGTTCCGGTCCAAGCAGCCACTGTTCGACGCCTACGTCTGCGCGGCCTGCGGGAATACGCAGCTGCACATACAGCTGGACGAAAAGATGTCGTCGCACATCCGGCAGAAGCTCGATCGGGTACCACCGCAGCAGAGCACTGGCTAGCTTTCGACCTCGCGCCCTGGCCGCGCGGTCTTCGCGTATCCGCGGACCTACGCGGTCGGCTCAGGCGAGCCGAGCGTGTGCGGGCACCTGGCCGGCTCGGCCCCTTCGCGGCCTGCCGAGGCACCCTCGTCGGGGCCGCGCACCAGCCAGGATCACCTCGGCGGCAACACGTCCAACAGCTCGCGCTGCAAACACAGTTACCTGCGACGGCGGCAGACCGAGCCCACTATCCTCTAGCCGAACGACCAGCGGACAACCGCAACAGCCGCAGAGGTAAGAGCGACCCGCCCACTGGCTTGTACCGCGAGATCTACAAGTAGCGCGACGAGGCCGAGCCGCCATCGAGCCCGCCAGACCGCAGTTCTTCACCACCGAAGGCGAGGACACCGCTACGGCCAACGGCCAACGGCCAACGGCCGGATGGTCTCACCATCCGGGGCGCGGTGGCCCAGCAGGAGACCGAGCGCATGTTCGGAGCGCACCAACAGCCCCTCCTGCAACGGCGGAAAAAGGGCAAGCCGCACGCCGGCGGGCCCCGAGTCTTCGGCTTCAAGGCCGGATCGAACCTCCAGCGCGTCGTGCCCGAGGAGGTGGCGCTGATACGGCTCGGCTACCGGCTGCTGGGACCGCAGACGACCCGCGATGTGGACCCACACCCACCACAACCGCACAGAGGAGGACGCAGTGAACACGGTTCCAGAACCTTGTACGAACCAGGGAAACGATTCCGGGACCACCACACGGCCTGACGGCCGAGAGGTCGACCGCAGACGCTTAGACGCGACGGCGTCCGCCACAGTCCTTACGGCCGTGGCCGCCCTCGCCACCGTCGCCGTTTCCTACTGGGTCGGGGCCGTGACGGCCGCCGCCCAGGAAAACTCCAATGCCATCCAGGACAGGGCCGTCGATCGCCAGGCCATGCGCGACTACTTCGACATGCGCGACCAGGCCGCCACTGTCAGCTTCGTACGGACCAGGCCCGCCGGCTCCGAAGCCGGAGCGGTGGTCATCACGAACCGGTCCCTTGATCCGCTTCCCCGCTGGGGACTTGCCTACAAAGTCAGCGGCGGTGACCGTCTCCTCCTGCACAGCCCCACTGCCCTTCCCGCCTGCACCGCCCTCAAGCTGGACGACGCTTCAGCCCTCGCTGACGCCGCCCGCGCCGCCAGAGCGGCCCCCAGAGGCAACTCCGCCAAGCTCCACAGCTTCTACTTCCAGGACCGCTACGGGCGCATCTGGGAACGCCATACCTCCGGCCGAATCGTCAACCACGGCTCTGAGCTCCCCGAAGGGCAATTGGCCGACGTCGACCCGCATGGATCGGTGACCCCAGATCCTGGCGTCGCGAACTGCGGGGACGAGGAGCAGGACTCCTGATGTCCTAGACGTGTTGCACCTGTCCTGCTTGTCTCAGCGCATCCCCTGACCTGCCCGAGACGGCGGAACAGCGGGATACGCTCACCGGCCCGAGCAGCGGTCGGGCCCAACTGAAGCACCGGGGTGTCACACCTGGCACCTTGTGACAGCGGGCCTGGTGAGCCAACTGGACCGCCTCTCCGGGCGGACACCAAACACTGACGCCAACCGGGGCCGCGGATCACCGGGCGAGCCGAGAGCCGGAAGAGCGCGTTCTCGCCGAAGCGGATCAGCTTCGCGCCCTCACTGTCGAGGCCCAGCTCCCGGCACGCAGCACAGCAGATACCAGACGGACCGTCCCCACCGAGGGCACCTGGCATGGGACCGGAACAGGCAACTCCCCCGACCTCCGGAGAAGCCAGGGGAGTTGGCCACCGATGCGGCAGAACCGCGCTACGCCGCCGCGGGCGCCGGCTGCGGCTCCGGCTCCGGCTCGAAGCCGTCCAGGTCAGCGCCCCGTGCGCTCGCGTACTTGTCGCGGTCGAGGATCTTCTCCCTCGCCGCCACCAGCACCGGAACGACGGCCTGGCCCGCGACGTTCGTCGCCGTCCGCATCATGTCCAGGACCGGGTCGATCGCCAGCAGCAGGCCGACGCCGTCCAATGGCAACCCCAGCGTCGACAGCGTCAGGGTCAGCATGATCGTGGCGCCGGTGAGGCCCGCGGTGGCGGCCGAGCCGATGACCGAGACGACGACGATCAACAGGTACTCGCGCAACCCCAGTTGGATCCCGTAGAACTCTCCGATGAAGATCGCCGCGATGGCCGGGTAGATCGAGGCGCAGCCGTCCATCTTCGTCGTCGATCCGAAGGGCACCGCGAACGACGCGTACTCCCGCGGGACGCCGAGGCGTTCGGTGACCTTCTGGGTGACGGGCATGGTGCCCACCGACGAGCGGGAGACGAAGGCCAGTTGGATGGCCGGCCACGCCCCGCGGAAGAACTGCAGGGGGTTGACCTTGGCGACGGTGGCCAGCAGCAGCGGGTAGACGCCGAAGAGGACGAGGGCGCAGCCGATGTAGACATCGGCCGTGAAGGTGGCGTACTTGCCGATCAGGTCCCAGCCGTAGTCCTTGATCGCGGTGCCGATGAGGCCGACGGTGCCGATCGGCGCGAGCCGGATGATCCACCAGAGTGCCTTCTGCAGCAGCGCGAGTACCGCCTCGCCGAAGGTGAGCAGCGGTGCCGCCTTCTCGCCGAGCTTGAGTGCGGCGACGCCGACGACGACGGCCATGAACACGATCTGCAGAACCTGCAGTTCGGTGAACGGCGTGACGATGTCGGTCGGGACGATGCCGGTCAGGAAGTCCAGCCATGTGCCGGCTTCCTCCGGCTCGGCGGCGTCGCCGGCGGAGAGCCCGGTGCCCGAACCGGGGTGGGTGAGCAGGCCGATGACGAGCCCGATGGCGACCGCGATGAGCGAGGTGGCCATGAACCACAGCAGCGTCCGGGTCGCGAGCCGGGCGGCGTTGTGGACGTTCCGCAGGTTCGTGATCGAGATCGTGATCGCGAAGAACACGAGCGGGGCGACGACCAGCTTCAGCAACTGCACGAATATCTCACCGGTCTTGGTGAGCGCCGTCCCCAGCCACGAGATGTCACCGCTGCGTGCGGCCCAGCCGAGCGCGACGCCCAGGAGCAGACCCAGCAGTATCTGCGCCCAGAAGGGGACCCTGGGTATCCGGCTGCGTCCCGGTGCCGCGGCAGGCGACGCGGTCGGGGTGTCCTTCGAGGTATCTGGGGACGAGGTCACGTCGCACTCCCGCTCGGCGATGGATGTGGGGTCGGGCTCCCCGAAGGCTTCCCTCCGCGGAGTACGACGACCCACAACGCGCCCGTGCACAGCGGTCATTCCCGGCGGTGCGAGGAGTGGAGCGTGACTCGCATGACATTCGGGACGCCCCCGAGGAGGCACCCCGGGGTGGCGCGGCGTCGCTCTGCTATGCCGCGCCGTCCTCCTGCCCCTGGTTGGCGGCGAGCCTCTCCTTGGCACGGTCGACGCCGTCCACGAGCTGGGCCGACATCTCGTCCCGCTGCTTGCGCAGCAGTACGAAGCTGAGCGGCGCCGAGATCACCAGGGCGATCAGCACCACCCACAGCGGGTTCGACTTGCCGATGCCCTCCGGGATGATCCCCACATAGGCCAGGACCGCGACGACCACGAAGCAGCCGGCGAAGATACCGGCCCGCATGGCGGTGTAGCGGAGCGTTGCGTGCGACTTGCTGCTCACGGGTTCTTCTCCGGACTTCTCGGACGGAACGGCGCCGGGTGCCGGCAGGACGTACGCGCGGGCGCCGGGCGGCTCGCATTCCAGTCAAACACAGGGCTCGACGCGATCATCCCGGCCCCTCGCCGTGCCCGGCCCGCCCGCGGGAGAGGCCTGGAGAGCTGCCGGAGGACCGGACCGGGGTGAGCGGAAGCCAGAACGTGACGTCGTCCCTGAAGTCGTCCTCGGAGACCATGATCGCGTCCGGCAGCCGTCCGACCTCGCGGTAGCCGCAGCTGACGTAGAAGCGCTCCAGGCCGAGCCCGCCACGGCAGCTGAGCCGCAGCGCCGCGATGCCGTCCATGCCGCGCGCCTCCTTCTCGACGGCCGACATGAGGTCCCGGCCGTGGCCCATGCCCTGTGAGGCGGGATGCACCATCACCGTGTAGACCGAGCACCAGTGGCGTTTGAGCCTGTGGGCGTTGAAGGCCAGGAACGCGCTCGCGGCGACGCTGCCCTGCTCGTCGCGGCCGATCAGCATCCTGGCACGGCCGGAGTCGACGGCCGCCAGGTGGGTGAGCAGATCCGGACGTATGTCTTCGGGAGTGACCGGGGGCAGGAAGCCGACCGCTCCGTCCGCGTTGGTGACGTCCGCCCACAACGAGCCGAGACCGTCGTGGAGTTCGCGCGTGATCGACGGGTCCATTTCGAAGCTCAGCGGCATAGTTCGACCCTAGCCCACCATTAGTTCGACTCCTTCCCATGCTCCGTTCGGCTCCGTAGCGACCATCGAGTGTCCGCTAGTCAGTGAAAAAGGAAAAATGACCGGCGAGCCGCTCGGGAATCGATGCGCGCCTTTGTCAAGGTCGCTCTGTTTCGTGACGGGAGGCGGAGTCATCCATGGTGGACAAGAAAAGAACAACCGCTCACGGTCTGTGGTGCGCGGCCCTGTGCGCGGCGGCGACGGTGTCGCTCACCGCGCCTGCGAGTTCTGCGACGCACACGGCGGCGCAGAAAGAGGCATCCGGGCGGGGAGCATCCGCGGAGGCACCTTCCGGAAATGCGCTGAAAGAGCGCTACCACGCCGTGAAACACGGCGGTATCGCCCGCGCGGCGAACTCCTCGATCACCTGCCGCAGCGCCGTCGGGGATTCAGCGCCGTGCGATTCGGCGCAGCAGGGCGGGGCCGAGCGTAACGACGGCTACAAGATGTTCTACTCCGACATCGACCGCGACAAGAACACGTACAACTCCACGCGTGCGGCACTGCGTCTGCCGAAGAACTCCAAGGTCTCCTACGCACGCCTGTACTGGGGCGGCAATCTCCGCGTCGGAGAGGTCAAGCCCGCCAAGGACAACGGCCGCGTGCTGGTCACCGAGCCCGGGGGGAGCTACCGCGCGGTCAAGGCCGACACCGTGCGGAAACACCGCCGCCACGACGGCGCCGACGCGTACCAGGCGTCCGCGAACGTCACGTCCCTGGTCAGGAACCACGGCCCGGGTGCGTACACCGTCGCTCAGCTGAATGTGGCGATGGGCCACTCCAAGGCCGGTGCGTGGGGCGGCTGGACGCTCGTCGTGGCCTACGAGAACAGCAAGTCGCCGCTGCGGGACCTGACCATCTGGGACGGATTCGCGGCGACGGAGAACCACCCCGGAGGACTTCCCCTCGCGACGCGCCGCACGAACATCCCGGCGAACGCCAAGGGGTCCGTGGGCGTCGTGGGTTATGACGGCGACCGCGGCTCCGGCGGCGAGTCCTTCACTCTCGCCGCGAACAGGCGCGCGGGCACCCCGCTTTCGAATTCGGCGAACCCGGCGGGCGACACGTTCAATTCGACGATCACCGACCGCGGAAGTGCAGCGGCGGGCAGAGTCCCCGCGCACCGGAACACGCTCGGATACGACTCCGACGTCTTCGACGCGGGAGAGGCACTGCGCGCAGGCGCCAGCAGTCTCCTTTTCCGCTTCGCGTCGCCCGAGGACGACTACCTGCTCGGCGCCGTGTTCGCCCAGTTCGGCACCCGCCGCTGAATTCCCCCACCCCGCCGGAGAAATTTTCGCTAGTGACGTTGAGGAGACGTTCGGGTGCTTTCCCAGCGCAAAGAGAGAAAGAACCGTCTCACGGTTCTTCACCTGGCTCAGCCAGTCGAAGGCGGGGTGGCGAGGGTCGTGACCGATCTGGTCGGGGCCCAGGTACGGGACGGGGTGCGCGTCGTCGTGGGCTGTCCGGCGGGCGGCAGTCTCGCCGGACGGGCCATGGCGGCGGGCGCGGACGTGGAGCACTGGGCGGCGGTCCGGGAACTGGGCCCGCAGGTTGCCGCGGAGACGGTACGGGCCCATCAGCTGGTGCGGCGGGTACGTCCGCACATCGTCCACGCGCACAGCGCGAAGGCGGGACTGGCCGCGAGGCTGGCTCTGCGCGGACGTGTCCCGACGGTCTACCAGCCGCACGCCTGGTCCTTCGAAGCCGTCCACGGCGGCACCGCGCTGCTCGCCTGCGCCTGGGAGCGCTCGGCGGCCCGCTGGACGGACCGGCTGCTGTGCGTGAGTGAGGCGGAACGGCGTACGGGAGAGCAGGCACGGATCGACGGGCGCTGGGCCGTCGTGCCCAACGGTGTGGACCTCGGCAGGTTCACCGCTCTCGCCGGGGCCTCCGGCACGGGCGAGCCGGTGGGTTCCGCTGCCTCCTCCGCGGGCGGAGAGGAGGACGACGACGACGCGCGTGCCGCATGCCGGGCTGCCCTTCCGCAGCTGCGGGCGGTGCCCCCGGACGCACCCCTCGTGGTGTGCGTGGGCCGGCTGTGCCCCCAGAAGGGCCAGCGCTCTCTGCTCAGGGCATGGTCCCGCGTCACCGAACACGTGCCCGGGGCGTGGCTCGTACTCGTCGGCGACGGTCCGGACCGCGCGGCGCTGGAGGACGGAGCGCCGGAACAGGTGCTGTTCGCCGGGGCGAGCGACGTGGTCAGCCGGTGGTACGCCGCGGCAGATCTGACCGTGCTGCCGTCCCGCTGGGAGGGCATGGCGTTGACACCGCTGGAGGCGATGGCCTGCGGACGGCCCGTGGTCGTCACCGATGTGGGCGGCGCTCGCGAGTGCCTGCCGCCCGGGCAGGAGGACCTGTGCCTCGTGCCTCCGGACGACCCCGAGGCGCTGGCCGCGTCCGTGACACGGCTACTGCGCGACGACGAGCTGCGGGCCCACCTCGGTGAGGCGGCGCGCAAGCACGTACGGGCGGAGTTCGACGTACGGCAGACGGCAGCCGCCGTACTGGACCTGTACCGCGAGGTGCTCGGCGCACCGGCCCCTGCGGACAGTGAGCAGCAGGCCTGATGACGACGGACAGCACCGAAGAGCGAGCGCACGTCACCGGTGTGGCGACCAGGACGGTCGTCGGCACGGACAGCACACAGGCCGGACCGGGAGCAGACGGCGGCGGAACGGACGGCGGAGCCGACAGCGGCATCGCACTCGCTCCGTCCCACACGTCGCCGAAGATGGCCCCTCCCCCACCCGTCGGCGGTCTGCGGCGCCGGCGGAACCTGCTGCGCCGCCGGCACCGCGGTGCCGCCGCACTCGTCGCCGCCGATGCGCTGACGTCGACGGCCGTCGTCCTCGCCCTGGGGGGCGGCACCGCGGATCCGGTCCTGCTGGGCGCGGTCGTCTGCGGAGTCCTCGCGCTCAACGCCCGCAAGGGTCTCTACCAGCCGGGACTCCAGACGTACGCGCTGGACGAACTGCCCGCTCTCACCGCACGCACAGCGATCGCCTGGTGCGTGGGGGCGGCTCTGCTCGCGGCGTTCGACCGTCCCGCCGCGCTGCACTGGATGGTGCTCCTCGCCGCCATCGCCGCCGGATCCGCACTCGCGACGGCCGCGCGCGCCCTGGTGCACGGCTTGCGGCACGTCAGGGCCCGCCGGCGTCCGCGTCCCGCGCTCGTCGTGGGCAGCGGCGAGCTGGCGCGTACGGTCGCCGGGGTCTTCGCGCAGCAGCCGCGTTACGGGTTGCGGCCGGTGGGCTTCGTCGATCTCTCGGCGCCCCGTACAGGCACGGGCGGGGACGGCACGTCGGCCGGTGATGCGCCGCTGCCGGTGGTCGTCACGCTGGAGGACGTGACCAGGGCGGTCATCCAGAACACCGTCAAGGACGCGGTCTTTCTGCGCTCCCCCTGGGAGCAGCCGCAGAACGCGCTGCTGGCGGGACTGCTCAGCGAGCGGGGCGTCGCCGGATGGATGGTGCGGCCCGGCTGCGCGGTGGGGGCACACGGCACTCACGGTGCGGGGCCGGCGCACGTGTGGGGTTTCTCGTGCCGCCGGCTGTCCCTGGAGTGCCCGCGTCCGGGCTGGAGCTGGCGCAAGCGGCTGCTGGACCTCGTGCTGGTCACGCCCGCGCTGGTCCTCGCGGCGCCCGTGCTGGCGGCCTGTGCGCTGGCCGTACGGCTCTCCGACGGGCCCGGTGTGATCTTCCGTCAGGAGCGGGTCGGACTGGGCGGTGGCCCGTTCACGCTCCTGAAGTTCCGCACGCTCCGGCCCGCCGACGAGAAGGAGGCGGCGACCCTGTGGAGCGTCGCGGGCGACGAGCGGATGAGCGCGGTGGGCAGGCTGCTGCGCCGCACCTCGCTGGACGAGCTTCCACAGCTGTGGAACGTACTGCGCGGCGACATGAGCCTCGTCGGCCCCCGTCCCGAACGCCCCTATTTCGTCCAGCAGTTCAGCGACGAACTCCCCGGCTACGCGGAGCGGCACCGTTCACCGGTCGGCATCACCGGCCTCGCTCAGGTGCACGGGCTGCGCGGCAACACCTCGATCGAGGACCGCGCCCGCTTCGACAACCACTACATCGAGACGTGGTCGCTGTGGCAGGACGTCCAGATCATGTGCCGCACCGTGACCTCGTTCTTCCGCCTCGAAGGACGGTGAGCGTGGTGACTGTCCTGCTGCCGGAGAGCCGGCGTCCGCCGCATGGGGACGAGTGGCGGCGGACCGCCGGGCAGCCGCACCACGCAGACGGAGCGGCCCCCGGGCCCGGGGACGTCCGGCAGGACAGGCCCGGACAGAGTGACGGGAGCCGTCGGAACCACTGGAGCGACAGGGACGGCCGGAAGCCCTGGATGCGGGGCGAGTTCTGGACGCGCTGGGCTCCGATGCTCCCCGCGGTGGCCACTGTGCTCGTGCTGTGCGCGCCGGTGCAGACCGGCGACGTCACGGCCTCGGGCAAGATCACCGTCGCAGACGCGGCCTCCCTGGTGCTGGTGGTGTGGTGCCTGGTGAGGCTGCTGCGCGGACGCGGCGGGCGGTTGACGCCGAAGGCGGCGCTGGTGCTCGGGGCACCCGCTGTGGCCTTCGCCGTCACCACCGCCGCGTCCGCCGATCCTTCCGGGAGCCTGACCGGCTTCGTCCGCTACGTGCAGATCTTCGTGGTCGTCCCCGCGGCCCTGTTGCTGCTCATGCGCGACGCCCGGGACTTCCGGGTCGTGTGCGGCGCGCTGGTGCTGCTCGCGCTGGTGCAGGGAGCCGTCGGCGTCGTACAGAACCTGACCGGGACCGGCGCCTCGTACATGGGCCAGGACATCCGCGCTGTGGGCACCTTCGGCGCGCTCGACGTGATGGGGATGTCCACGGTCGTCTCCTACGGCCTGGTCGCGGCTTTCGCCTTGGGCGTCGCCCCGCCCGGGGGGACGCCGCGCCGGCTGCGTACGGGCGCGCTGTGCTGTGCGGCCGCGCTCGTGGCCCCCCTCGTCCTCTCCTACAGCCGCGGTGCGTGGATCGCCACGGCAGTGGCGTGCACAGTCGTGCTGCTGCTCGCGGGGGTACGCCGAGCACTGCTGGTCCTCGTCTCGCTGGCCGCCGCGGCGATGGTGGTGGTCGGGGGCGCGGGGGTCGGCTCCGCGATGTTCGAAGAGCGCCTCGGCAGCATCTTCGAGGTGAACTCCGCGCCGGACCGGTCCGTCACCGACCGCTACAGCCTCTGGGCGGCGGCGGTGAGCATCTGGCGGGCCGATCCCGCCACGGGCGTCGGCCCGAAGAACTTCCCCGCCCACCGCGACGGACACGCCTCCCTCGGCCTGTCCTCCGGGAGCGACACGGCCGGGGCGGGGATGCAGTTCCAGCGGGAGCCGCTGCTCTCCCCGCACAACATGTATCTGCTGGTGCTGAGCGAGCAGGGCCTCGTCGGCTGCGTGGCGTTCGTCGGAGGCGGCGCCACGCTCGGCCTGTGCTGCCTGCGGCGTCTGCACGGGGCGCGCCGGGTGGCCCGTCCGGCCGCCCCCGCCCCCGCCCCCGGGGACTTCCCCGGCGTCGGGCGTCCGCGCACGGCCGGCGCGCCGGGCACCGTCGACTGCGGACTCGTCGCCGCCGGACTGCTGGTCTGGCAGGCCGTCGACTTCCTCTACGCCGACATCGGCGGCCCCTCGACCGTACTGACGGCGGTCGTTCTCGGAGCGGTCGCGTGGTGGGCGCTGGCGCTTCCCCCCGGAGCCGACGACGAGGCGTCCTCCCCATGACGGACACGCACGCCTCCCGTACGGCCGACGACGCACCTCTGTCCGGCAAGAAAGGCGGACAGGGGGGCGCCGGACCGAGGGGCAGCGGACCGGGAGCCGGCGAACCTCCTCGGCTCGGCCGCTTCCTGGCACGGGCGGCCGCCATCACCGCGGCGTTCACCGCGGCCGGGGCGTTCTTCGGCCTGCTCCGCGACCAGGCCATCGCGAACCTCTTCGGCGCCGACGCCGACACCGACGCCTTCCTCATCGCGTGGACCGTGCCGGAACTGGCGTCGACTCTCCTCATCGAGGACGCGATGGCGCTCGTCCTGGTCCCCGCGTTCAGCCTCGCCCTGTCGCAGCGCGCGGCGAGCGGCCGTACGGAGGACGGGGACCCGCCCGGCGGGCCCGACCCGGTGTGGGCCGTGGTGACGGCGACGCTGCCCCGGCTGTCACTGGGGCTGGCCGCGGCGGCCGCCGCCCTGGCGTGGACCTCTCCGCTGCTGGTGCGGGTGCTGGCGCCGGGGCTGCCGGACGCGAGCACGGCGGTCGACTGCATGCGTCTGACGTCGCTGACCGTCGTGACGTTCGGACTCGCCGGCTACTGCAGCGCCGCGCTCCGCGCCCACCGGCACTTCGTCGCTCCCGCTGCGATCTACGTCGCCTACAACGCCGCGATCATCGCTGTGATGTTCGCGGGGCACGCCGCGTTGGGCGTACAGGCGGCGGCACTCGGCGTCGCCGTCGGCGGACTGCTGATGGTGCTCGTCCAACTCCCGTCCTTCATCGCACGGTTGCCCGGACGCGCGGCCCGCCGCAGGTCCCGTACGTCCCTCACGCCGCCCCTCACCGCGCCCGCCACCCGTAATCCCGCCGTGAGCGCCTCCGCGGCAAGCACGCCGGGCGCCGGCCCGCCCACGGGGACGGACGGCGCCACCCCGCAAAGCGGCCTCCGCGAGGGCGCACAACGACGCGTCGAGGGGCGCGTCAAGCAGCGCGTCGCACTGCTGGGCTTCGGGGTGCTCGCCCCGGTGATCTGCTTCGCCCTGACGCGTCAGGGCCAGGTGCTCTTCGAACGCTTCCTGGCCGCACCGCTGCCCGCCGGGGCCATCTCGCACCTCAACTACGCGCAGAAGGTGGCGCAGATGCCGATGGTGCTCTCCCTCATGGTGTGCACCGTCACCTTCCCCGTCGTCGCCCGCGCCATGGCCGACGGGGACAGGGAGCGGGCACGCCGCCGTGTGGAACGGGACCTGGCGCTGGTCGGGATCGTCGTGCTGCTGGGCACCGCGTACGTCACGGCCTGCGCACCGCAGATCATCCAACTCCTCTTCCAGAGGGGGGCGTTCGACGCCCGCGACACCGCCGACACCGCCGCGGTGATGCGGGTCTACAGCTGTGGCCTGCTCGGTCACAGCATGGTGGGCGCCCTGGTGCGCCCCTTCTTCTCCGGCGCCCGGCCGACGTGGTATCCGGCCGCTGCCATGGGTGCCGGGCTCTCCGTCACCGTGATCGCGGGGGCGATCGCGGTGCGCTACTGGGGCGTGCACGGCATCGCCGCCGCCAACGCCGTCGGGATCACCTTCGCGGCGTTGCTGCTGCTGCGGGGGCTGGGCGCCCGCGTGGTCGCCGTCGACGTACGCAGCGTGGCGGCCGGGATCGCCCGGCTCGCGGCGGCGTGCGCTGCCGCCGCCCTCGCGGGCTGGGGCGCTGCCCGGCTCGTCCCCGACCCGCTGGCCGCGGCCCTGGCCGGCGGTGTTGCCGTGCTCGTCGTCTTCGCGTCCGTGGCTCATTTCGTACGGGCGCCGGAAGTGCCGCAGCTGTTCGCCACCGTCAAACGAAGGCTCGCCCATGTCCAGTGAACTCCGCACCCGCCTGCCCGCGGTGTCCGATCCCCTGCCCGAGCCGCAGCGCCGCGTTCCCGTGCCGGCCGCTGCCCGGCCGCCGGTGACGGCTTCCTCGGCCGCGCCGATGATCGTGCAGCGCCGCCGGCCGCCATGGGTGCTGATGTACCACTCGGTCTCCGCCTGCACCGACGATCCGTACCGGATCACCGTCTCGCCCTACCGGCTGGACCGGCAGCTGCGGTGGCTGAGCAGCCGCGGCCTGACGGGCGTGAGCGTCGGGGAGCTCATGCGGGCCCGCGCCTCGGGCCGCGGTGCCGGTCTCGTAGGGCTGACCTTCGACGACGGCTACGCGGACTTCGTCGACACCGCACTGCCCCTGCTGCGACGGCACGGCTGCACCGCGACCGTCTTCGTCCTGCCGGGACGGCTCGACGGCGACAACGCCTGGGACGAACAGGGCCCGCGCAAACCGCTGTTGAGCGCCGACGGCATCCGGACAGCAGAAGCCGAGGGCATGGAGATCGGCTCGCACGGCCTGCTGCACACCGACCTGACCACGGCCGACGACGCGACACTCGAACGCGAGACCAGGCACAGCCGCACCCTGATCGCCGACATCACGGGCACCGCACCGGCGGGGTTCTGCTACCCGTACGGCACCGTCGACGCCAGGGCGGTCGACGCCGTACGCACCGCGGGCTACGGCTACGCCTGTGCGATCGATCCCGGGCCGCTCACCGGCGTACACGCCCTGCCCCGGGTGCACATCGACGCCTCCGACAACTCGGTGCGGCTCTTCCTCAAGAGGGCTCTGCACCCGCTGCGCCGCAAGCCGCTTTCCGTCTCCGGGACCACAACCCCCGTGCCTGTGAGGCCGGCTGACGAGGCGGCAGACGCGAACCCGGGCCCGGCGGGAGCCGGTGAGCCCGCCCGGACGGCCGAGCGCGCCGACGACGAGAACGGCAGCAAGCGGTGAAGGTCGCACACATCATCACGGGTCTGGGTGTGGGCGGCGCCGAACAGCAGCTGCGACTGCTGCTGCGTCACCTTCCGGCACGCTGCGACGTGTTCACCCTCACCGCTCCCGGCGCCGTCGCGGAGGGCATCCTCGCCGACGGCCACCGCGTCACCCATCTGGGTATGGGCGGGAACTGCGACGTGACGGTCCTTCCACTCCTGGTGCAGCTGATCCGCGACGGCGGCTACGACCTCGTCCACACCCACCTCTACCGCGCCTGCCTGTACGGACGTCTCGCGGCACGGCTGGCGGGCGTCCGCGCCGTGATCGCCACCGAACACTCCCTCGGCGAGAAGGCGATCGAGGGACGGCCCCTCAACTTGGGCGTCAGAGCGCTCTACCTGGCAGCCGAACGGCTCGGCAGCTCCACAGTCGCAGTCTCCGACACCGTGGCCCGCCGGCTGCGGTGCTGGGGCGTCCCCGCGTCCCGGGTGCACACCGTGCCCAACGGCATCGACGCGAGCCGCTTCCGCTTCGACCCGGCGCTGCGCGCGGCCACCCGTGCACGGCTCGGCATCCCCGAGGGTGCCTTCGTGGTGGGCGGGGTGGGCAGGCTCGTCCCCGGCAAGCACTTCGAGACGCTCCTGCGGGCCGTGTCCGTTCTGCCGGACGCCCGGCTGGTGCTGGCCGGTGACGGCCCGGAACGCGACAGCCTGCACGCCATCGCCTCGGTGCTCGGCGCCGTGGACCGTGTCCACCTGCTCGGCGAGTGCGACGGCACGGTCGCCGCGTCCGGCGGCGGGGGCGAGTGGGAGATCCCCGGGGTGCTGGCGGCGATGGACGTCTTCGTGTCGCCGTCGTCCGAGGAGTCGTTCGGGCTGGCCGTGCTGGAGGCGCTCGCCGCGGGCCTTCCTGCGCTGTACGTCACCTGTCCCGCCGTCGACGACCTGGCGCCGGAAGAGGCGCCCGGTGCCCGCCGCATCGGCACGGGCGTGCCCCAACTCTCCGCGCTGCTGCGGGAGTACCAGAAGGCAGGGGCCGGACGGCTGCCCGTACCGCCGGTCGTGGAGCGCTACGACATCGCGCGCAGCGCAGAACGGCTGATGGCCCTCTATCACTCCGCGACAGGAACCACCCCGCAACTGCCCGCCCCGGCAACGCCCGCGGTGGCACCGGCCTCCGCCCCGACGCCGTCGACCCTTCCCCTGACAACGAGGTGAGCACTGCAATGTCCAAAGCCGCACAGGGCGCGAAGTCACCTTCCGGCCCGGTCTCCCGTTCGAACCGCACGAACCGTTCCTCGCGTCGCGGCGCGACCGGCGGCACCGCCAGACCGGCTGCGGGCGCTGCCGCCACCAACGCCGACGACCCGGCGAAGACCACCACCGGCGGCACGGGGAACGACACTGCCGCCACCGGGACGGAGGAGACCGACCTCCCGGCGAAGCCCGAGGCGGGGGCGAGCACGGATGCGAAGGGGCCGGCTGCGGAAGGGCCAGTTGCGGAGAGGCCGGGCTCCGAAGGCGACGGCTCCGGCGAGGGAGTTCCGGCGGAAGGGACTCCGGAGAAGGCCGACGGAGGTGCGTCCACCCCTGCGAAGAACGTCCGCACGAAGAAGATCGCGACCGCCGCGGACTCCGCGGACCCGTCCACCGCTCCCCCGGCTCCGCGGGATGCGGAACGGGCCGGGCAGACCGACGGGACCGGGGCAGACGAGACCGGGGCAGACGGGGCCGGGGCAGACGGTGCCGGGAAGGCCGACGGGACCGGGAAGGCCGGGCAGAAGGAGAACCCCCGCAGGACCAGGAAAACGCGCAAGGCCGCGAAACCACGCGGCGCGGAGAGGACGCGCAAGGCCCCTGAACCCGCAGGGCCGCCCCGCGAGAAGCGCCCCCGCCGGCCCGGCCGCCTCGCCATGTCCCTGCGCCGCGTTCCGAGGTGGTGGCCGCTGCCCCTGTGCCTCGTGCTCGGGGCCGCCGGTGGCGCGGTCTACTCCTCGACGACTCCGCCGCAGTACGCGGCCATCAGCTACGTGGTCGTGTCTCCGGCCGGACGGTCGGACGCCGCCTCGGCCCTCGGATACGCACAGGCGTACGGCAAGGTCGCCACCGATCCGGTCGTGCTCGCCGAAGCCGAGGACAAGGCGGATCTGCGCCGGGGCACCCTGAACGACACCGTTCAGGCCACCACTTCGCCGGACGCGCCGATGGTGCAGATCACCGCCACCTCCGCCCGGCCGAAGCAGGCCGCCGAGAATGCCGACGCGGTCGCCGAAGCCCTCGCGAGTACGGCCAAGGCGAGCGTCAAGCGGACCGGGGCGAGACTGACCGTCCTCTCCGATGCCGTGGCCCCGGCGGCGCCCGTCTCTCCGTCCTCATCCGTCGCCGTGGCGGTGGGCGGCTGTGCGGGTGGGCTGCTCGGCGGCCTCGTCCTGCTCGTCCGTCCGCAGCGGGGGCGTCGTCCCATGCCGGACGGCCCGGCGGACGCCGCCGTTCCGGACGCCGGTGCTGCGGGCGGCGCCGACGAGGGCCGTGCCTCCCAGAGCAGCGCGACCGCGTCCGCATCCGCGAGCAGCGGCCGCAGCAGCGACAAGCGGGCGGAGCCGGTGCGATGACCACCGCTGTCCGCACGTCCGGGAGGACCGCTGCCACGAGGACCGGCAGGACCGCGAGCGCTGCGACGACTGCGACGCTCCTCCGCGATCCGGACCTCTTCGGCGAACTGGCCATGCGGTGGGAGGACTTGCGCAGCCGCAGCAAGCCCGCCACCGCGTTCCAGAGTCACGCCTGGCTGTACTCCTGGTGGCTCTCCTACGGCAGACCCGGGCGGCTGCGCGTCGTGCTGGTCAGCAGGGGCGGTGAACTCGTCGGTGCGGCACCGATGATGCTGACCTACACCCCGCTGCCCACACTGGTCGCTCTCGGCGGTGACATCACCGACTTCTGCGACGTCCTGCTCGACGACAGCTGCCCCGAGGCCGCCCCCGTCCTGGCCAGAGCGCTTCACCGGGTGGCCCGTGGTGCGGTGATCGACTTCCGCGAAGTGCGTCCCGGCGCGGCAGTCGAGCGGCTCTACGACGCATGGCCCGGGACGCGGCAGAAGCTTCGCGACTCCGTGTGCCTGGAGCTGCCGGGCGTCTCCATGCAGACCCTGCTGGAACGGCTCCCCGCGCCCAGCGCCAAGCGCACCCGCCAGAAGCTGCGCAAGATCGACAAGATGGGCGTCCAGGAGCACACGGTCCCTCCCCCGGAGGCGGCCGCCGCAGTACGGACCATGCTGCGTCTGCACGAACTGCAGTGGGAGGGCCGGGGGGTGACGCCCGAGCATCTGCGGCCCCGCTTCCGTGCCCATCTCCAGCGCGCAGTACGGAGACTGGCGGCGAGCGGCGACGCGGTGCTGACCGAGTACCGGCTCGGTGAGGAGACCGTCGCCTCAGACATCAGCCTGACCTCCGCCGACATGGTCTGCGGCTACCTCTACGGCGCCCACCCGCGCCTGCGCGCCGCGCGACTCGACATCACGACGATGCTGCTGCGGCACGACGCGTCGTACGCCGACAGCAGCGGCCGCAGGACGCTGAACCTGCTGCGCGGCACGGAGGCCCACAAGCTGCGCTGGCAGCCGGTCCCCGTGCCGAACCAGCGGTTCGTACTGGCCCGTCGTGAGATGGCACCCGCCCTGGGGGTGCACACGGCGCAGATCTTGGGACGTGCTTTCGCCGCGGAGCTGGTCCGGCAGCAGGCCGCGGGCGGCGGGTGGATGTGGCGGACACGCACCGGCAACCGGCAGGCCGAGAGGGAGAACGAGAAGACGGCGGGGTGAGGGCCCCGCCGTCTTGGGGGGATTCAGCGGGTCAGTCCATCCAGTCGGGCAGCTTGTTGTCGATCCGGATGCAGATGTCGGTACCGCTGATGCACTTGTCGACCCACGGCTTCCGCGACGGACGGTCCGAGGGCACGGGTTCCACGGGCCGCTCCGGCGCCGGGGTGGGGGTCGGGCCGGGTGCCTGCCCGTCGCCGCCGGGACGGCCGAAGAAGGCACCGCGGTACGCCTCGGCCGAGTCCGGGTTGTGCGAGCACTGCCACACGCCGTGCGGGCAATAGTCGGTGATCGTCTGGTAGAGCGGCTGGTGCCGTTCGAACCAGTCGATCATCCGGCTCACGTACTCGGGGTTGTCGCCGTTGCGGAAGAGACCCCACTCCGGATAGGAGACGGCCTTGCCGTGTTCGGCCGCGAAGTCGACCTGGGCCTGAAGTCCGTACGCCTCGTGCACGTGCGTCTCGAACGGTTCTCCGGCCGGCTGGTCGTAGGTGTCCATCCCGATGATGTCGACGAAGTCGTCACCCGGGTAGCACTCGGGCCACGGGACGGCGTCCCGGCCGCGGCTGGGTGTGAAGTCGAACTTGAACTTCTGGCCGTGGACCGAGCGCATCGCCTCCACGACGCGCTGCCAGTACCGCTTCCACGCCTGTGGATCGGGACCGCAACGGTGGCTGTAGGTCGTGCCGTTCATCTCCCAGCCGAGCACGACCACGGTGTCCTGGAGGTCCATGCGCACCAGGCGCTCGGCGAGCGTCCGGAAGTGGGAGTCGAAGCGCCCGGACGCTCCCGCGCGGAGCAGATCGCGCACTTCGTCGTCGGGAAGCCCCTCTTCGTTCCGCTCGAGCATCGGCACGTTGAGCACGAACATGCGGTCCCGCTCGGCGCTTCGCCACTTCGCCCACGGAGCGAGGAAGCGGGGCTGCCCCTCGATGTTGGACCACAGGTCACCGGGCAGATAGGTGTGCCCGACGCGCAGGTCCGTACCGCCCAGCCAGCGTTGCATGCCCTCGATGGCACGTACGCCGCGCTCGTCGGACCGGAGAAACGCGCCCACCATCGGCGCCGGGTCCGGGGAGGGAGCCGGGGCCGGATTCGACGACGGCGCCGGTGCGGGCCTCCGCGCGTCCGGTGCGGTGCCGTCGACGGGCTGTGCGGCACCACGAATGAACGTCTGCGGTTCAAATTCAGGCAATCCCACCGGAATGACGCTACAGGAGGCAAGGAGCCCGGCACCGAAGACGACGCCACAAACCCCTTTGACTCGGCGGCGTTTGGGGCTCCCCATCGCTCCTCCGATCTGTCGGCGACGTTCGCACGTCGCGAAACACGCTTTTCAGACCTCACCCTCCGGAACGGCGTAGTGCGATCTGATATCCCAATGGAGAGATTTTCTCCCTGTTCGCCCCATTCATGACGCAAGGACATACCCATGCCGACGTTCGACACGGAAGTCCCCGTCCTTTTGCTCCGGCTCGATCCCAATCAGTTCCACCACGGAACTCTGGGTGCTGTCAGATCGCTCGGCCGTACGGGGATCAAGGTCCATGTCGCGCTGGAGTCCGCACAAGGGCCGCTGGGCCGCTGCCGTTTCCTGCACCGGGTGCACGCCCTGCCGCCAGGAGGCACGTCGGAGGCGGAACTGGAATCGGCGCTCTTCCGCATCTCCGAATCCATCGGCCGGCCTGCCGTGCTCATCGCGCTGGACGACCGCAGCGCACTGGCCGTCGCCGCACTCTCACCCCGGCTGACGGGCCGTTACCTGCTGCCGGGGATCTCGCCCGGTCTGCCCGCACGCGTCGCCGACAAGGCGGAACTCTCGCTGCTCTGCCGGGAGACGGGCATCGCGCACCCCACGACGGTGGCGCCGCGCAGCGCCGGCGAGGCGGCCGGCCAGGCCGTCGCGCTCGGACTGCCGGCGGTGGCGAAGTGGAGCCGTCCGTGGCTGCTTCCCGAGGGCATGCGCAGCACCACCCTCGTACGGACTCCCGAGGACGCCTTCGAGCTCTTCGGGCGCAGCGCTCAAGCGGGCAGTCAACTGCTGCTGCAGCGCCGCATTCCGGGAGGGCACGGCACGGACTGGTTCTTCCACGGCTACGCAGCCGAACGGGGGCGGTTCCTCACAGGAGGCGCGGGCCGCAAGGAGATGTCCTGGCCACCACGGACAGGCATGACGGCCGTCGGCACCTGGCTCGCCAACCGCGAGGTGGAGGAGGCGGCGGCGCGGCTGGCCGCGGAGGTCGACTACCGCGGCATCCTCGATCTCGACTTCAGACTCGACCCGGTCACCGGCACCTACCACTTGCTGGACTTCAATCCGCGCCCAGGTGCTCAGTTCCGGCTGTTCACCGACGACACCGGGCTGGACGTCGTACGCGCGCAGCATCTGCACCTCACCGGACGTGCCGTGCCCGCACAACGCGGCGGACCGGGCCGGGTCTTCGTCGCAGAGAACTACGCCCTGCTGTCCGCGCTGGTCACCACCGCCTCCCTCGGGCTGCGTACCGGTGACAGGGACCGGGGCTCTTGTCGTGCTCCCGCCCGCCCCCCTGGCTGTGAGCACAGTCGTGAGCACGGCCGTGAGCACGGCTGTGAGCACGGCCGCGGGGGCGCGCGGGAGCACAGGGTGCGGGGACGGCGCGGCCGGGTGGAGGGCGCCTGGTTCTCCTTCGACGACCCCCGTCCGTTCTTCGCCATGGCAGCGGCGTGGTTCGTCCACTGCATGTCGAAGGTCTGGCGGAGCGTCAGGAAGAGGCTCCCGGGACTGCCGGCCTGTGCGGCAGCGGCACTGCCTCCGGCACCGCATTTCCGCACCCCTCGTGATGAGCGATCAGTGAATGATCAGAGAGAAGGAAACGCATGTACGACCTCGTAGTGGTGGGCGCCGGGCCCTACGGCCTCTCCATCGCCTCGCACGCCGCCGCCGCCGGACTCAACCTGCGCGTCCTCGGCAGGCCCATGGCCTCGTGGCGCGACCACATGCCACAGGGCATGTTCCTCAAGTCCGAGCCGTGGTCCTCCAACCTCTCCGACCCCGCCGGTACTCACACACTGGCCGCCTACTGCGCCGCACGCGGAATCACCGTCGAACACGGACGGCCCCTGCCCATCGGTACGTTCACCGAGTACGGGCAGTGGTTCGGCAAGCGGGCGGCTCCGCCCGCGGACGAGCAGACAGTCACCTCGGTCGTTCCCTGCGCGCGTGGGTTCCGCGTCGAGACCGCCGAAGGCGAAGTGCTCGTCTCGCGCACAGTCGCGCTCGCCGTCGGTGTCATGCCGTTCGTGCACAAGCCGGGGCCGCTGCGCAAGCTGCCCTCCGAGTTCGTCTCGCACAGCAGCCACCACCGCGATCTGTCCCGCTTCAAGGGCAAGGACGTCACGGTGATCGGCGCCGGGCAGGCGGCGCTGGAGTCCGCGGCGCTGCTCGCCGAGGAGGGCGCTCACGTACGAGTGGTCGCCCGCGCCGACCGCATCAACTGGAACACGCCGCCGCAGCCGCTGGAGCGCTCCGTGTTCAAGGCGATCCGCGACCCGCACTGCGGGCTGGGGACCGGCTGGCCGAGCTGGGCGTGGTCGGAGATCCCCTGGGCGGTGCGCAAGCTGCCGGCGGGGCTGCGCGTGCACATCGCCCGCACGGCGCTGGGGCCGGCCGGTGCGTGGTGGCTGCGTGACCGGTTCGAGTTCGCGGTGCCGGTCCTGCTCAGCAGCCGTCTGACCGCCGCCGAGCTGGTGCGCGACCAGGTGCGTCTGCGTCTGGAGTCCACCGACGGCATCGTGCGCACGGTCGAGACGGACCACGTCGTGGCGGCGACCGGCTTCGCCCCCCGGCTCTCCCGGCTGTCGATGCTGGACGACTCCGTACGCGCCATCCTGCACCGGGTGGGCAGCAGCGACGCTCCCGAGCTGAACGGGCGGTTCGAGTCCTCGCACCCGGGCCTGTTCTTCGCCGGACTGCTCACGGCACCGGCGTACGGCCCCTCGATGCGCTTCGTCTACGGCGCCACGTTCACCGCCGAGCGGGTCGTGCAGGGCGTTCAGCGGCGGCTGGCCGCACCCCGGCTGGCGACCGTCCCGCACGCCGCCCGCGCTCGTACGATCGAGCAGCACCGCATCACGGAGGGGCAGTTGACCGGCCAGGCCGTACGGCGCTGACCCGTACGGCGCGGGAGCGGAACACCCCGTTCAGGACGTGCGCAGCGCGTCGGCGGCCGCCGGGAGGCCGGAGACCAGGCCCTCCCGGGCGGTCTCCCGGTCGTCGGCGCGCAGCACGGCAGAGTGATGGACAGGTCGCGACCACCCGCTCACGACACCGGTGCACGTCCTGTTCGGTCAACGCGTCCCGCTCCTCGGCGAACCCGACGCCGGCCCCGGGTTGCCCCGGAGCCGGCGTCGGACGCCCAGGCGCTCGTGCTCAGATGCGCATCGGCTGCGGCGATTCGCGACGCTCGGGGTCCGGCCCGGGGTACTCGCGCAGAACCTCGTACCGGGTGTTGCGCTCCACAGGCTGGAACCCGGCGTCCCGGATGAGTTCGAGCAGGTCCTCACGGGTGAGCTTGTCGGGCGTCCCGTAGTTGTCGGCGTCGTGCGTGATCTTGTACTCGACGACGGAGCCGTCCATGTCGTCCGCCCCGTGCTGGAGGGCGAGTTGGGCGGTCTGGACGCCGTGCATCACCCAGAAGACCTTCACGTGCGGCACGTTGTCGAACAGCAGCCGGGACACCGCGAACGTCTTCAGCGCCTCCGCGCCGGACGCCATCGTGGTGCGCGCCTGAAGCCTGTTGCGGACCTTGCCGTCCTGCATGTCGACGAAGTCGTGCTGGTAGCGCAGCGGGATGAAGACCTGGAACCCGCCCGTCTCGTCCTGCAGTTCACGCAGCCGCAGGACGTGGTCGACGCGGTGCCGGCGCTCCTCGATGTGGCCGTACAGCATCGTGCTCGGGGTCTTGAGACCCTTCTGGTGCGCGAGGCGGTGGATGCGTGACCAGTCCTCCCAGTGGGTCTCGTGGTCGACGATGTGCTGGCGGACCTCCCAGTCGAAGATCTCTGCTCCGCCGCCCGTCAGCGACTCCAGGCCCGACTCGATGAGGATGTCGAGGATCTCGCTCGCGTCCATCCCGGAGATCTTCTCGAAGTGGTGGATCTCGGTGGCCGTGAACGCCTTCAGCGACACGGTCTCCGGCAGCGCCTCCTTGAGGGCGCTGAGCGAGCGCGGGTAGTAACGCCAAGGCAGCGTGGGGTGCAGGCCGTTGACGATGTGCAGCTCGGTGAGGTTCTCGCCCTCCATCGCCTTGGCGAGCCGCACGGCCTCCTCGATGCGCATCGTGTACGCGTCCTTCTCACCGGGCTTGCGCTGGAAGGAGCAGTACGCGCACGAGGCCGTGCAGACGTTCGTCATGTTGAGGTGGCGGTTGATGTTGAAGTGAACGACGTTGCCGTTCTTGCGGGTTCGCACCTCGTGGGCGAGACCGCCGAGCCATGCCAGGTCGTCGCTCTCGTAGAGGGCCAGGCCGTCCTCGCGCGTAAGCCGTTCACCTGCGCGGACCTTCTCCTCCAGCTCGCGCTTGAGCCCAGCGTCCATGCGTCGCCCTCCTCGGATGTGTGCTTCGAGCGCCTTCTGGAGCCTACTCCCCGCGGCGGCAGACCGATCGGCCGGTCTGCTCCGCTCACACCTCCTGAGGGAGTTCGCCGACCCTGTTCTCCCACTTCGTCGACAGCACGACGGTGGTCCGCGTCCGGGAGACGCCCTTCGTGCCGGACAGCCGCTGGATGAGGGTCTCCAGGGCGTCCACGTCCGAGGCGCGGACCTTGAGCATGTACGAGTCGTCTCCGGCGATGAACCAGCAGTCCTCGACCTCGGTCAGGTCCCGCAGCCGCCCCGCCACGTCCTCGTGGTCCGTCGCGTCGCTGAGCTGGATACCGATGAGGGCGGTGACGCCCAGACCGAGCGAGCGGGCGTCGACGGTGGCGCGGTAGCCGGTGATCACACCGGCGGTCTCGAGACGGTTGATGCGATCGGTGACGCTGGGGCCGGAGAGGCCGACGAGCCGGCCCAGCTCGGCGTATGAGGCCCTGCCGTTCTCACGCAGTGCCTGAATGAGCTGCCTGTCCACCGCGTCCATGTGTCCTGGTGCCTTCCGTCGCCGAATGCCTGGACTGTCCTCGCCGCCGGCGGAGTGGGGCCACCCCGCCCGAAGCAGGGGAAGGCTCCTCCCCGGCAGGGAAGCGTGGTTCTTTGAAATCTCCGGTAACGAATCTAAGGCATGGGGCTCGCTCGCCCTCAGACACCTCTGCTCAAGCGCTTCCGCAGGCCCTCGCCGTACCGCTGCGGGTCCGTTCACCGGAGCGCCGTGCCCGCCGCGCACTGCCTGGCCCTCACCGCTGTTCTCCGGCCTTCCCCCGGTCCCGCCCCGGCCTCCCCTCGGCCTTTCCCGCCGGTCTGGCCCGCTGCGCCCCCGCGTACGCTCGGTGGCGTGACCGCAACGACCGATCGCTGCCCGTGGGTCGTCGGGGTGTCCGGCGCCTCGGGAACGCCGTACGCCGCCGCCGTACTCCGGGCACTGCTGCACGCCGGTGAGCAGGTGGACCTCATCGTGAGCCGGGCAGCACGACTCACCATCCTCGACGAGACCGGCCACGCCTTCCGCGACGGCCATGCCGACGAAGACCTGCACCGCTGGCTCGCCCGCGGCGCGGACGGCAGGCCGGACGCCTTCGACCCGGACGTCTCCGCCGTACGGCACTGGCCCGCAGGTGATCTTGCAGCCGGACCCTCCTCGGGCTCGTACCCGGCACGCGGGATGCTGATCGTGCCGGCCAGCACCGCCTGCGTCGCCGGCGTCGCGCTCGGCCTGTCCAAGGACCTGCTGCAGCGCGCCGCGTCGGTCACCCTCAAGGAACGCCGGCCCCTCGTCGTGGGCGTGCGGGAGACACCGCTGAACGGGCAGACGCTGCGGCACCTCGTCTCGCTGGACGAGGCGGGCGCGGTCGTGCTCCCCGCGTCGCCCGCCTTCTACGCGGGCGGCAGCACCGTGCAGCAACTCGTCGACTTCGTCGCGGGACGCGCGCTGGACGCGGCAGGCGTCCCGCACAAGCTCTACCGGCGCTGGGAAGGGGAGTTGGCCGGACCCGGACGCGGGGCCTGAAGCGGCTCGCGGCGGAGGGACCGGCCCGGCGCGGGCCCGGTCCTCCGACTGGCGTCGGAGGCACGTGATGCGGTTGGCTTCCGGTATGCAGTTCTCCCGTCCGTCCCGACGTCCCCGGCTGCGGCTCACCGCCGCTGCCTCGTGTGCCGCGCTGCTGGCCGGCTCGGCAGTCGCGTGCAGCGCGGCGGAACGTCTGACGACCGGCATGAAGGTCCGGAACGCCGTGGTGAAACTCGGCGAACAGTCCGCGTCCACCGTCACCGTCTCCGTCGACGGCTCGCCGCGGCGCGCCCACGGCTTCCTCACGCAGGCACGCGGCAAGCCGGTGCCGTACCGGGACGCCCTCCGGCTCGCACGCGCGGAACTGACCGTGGCGGCCGGGTCGGGGGACGAGGAGATGCCCCTGAAGGAGATGCCGGAGTCGGACGCGGCGAACGTGGCGGCCGCGCTCAACTTCGGCGGCAAGGACATCGCCGCCGTCAAGTCCGTGCAGGACAAGCTCTATCTGCGGGTGAGCCTGCGCTCGCTCGTGCGCCAGGCGGAGGGTTCGAAGCACGCCCGCCGGACGGCGTCGGAGATCGTCGGCCTCACGGACGACCTGCCGTCCACGCTCGGTGCGGCCAAGGACGCGCTCGACGGCGAATGGGTGCGGGTGGACCCGGAGGCGTTCGACGACTTCGCGCGTACCGCGGAGATGCTCGCGGCGCGCGCACAGGACGCCGACGACGAGAAGCGCGCCGAGGACAGGAAGCGCGGTGAGGACGCGGAGAAGGCCGAGGCCGCCAGGGCCGAGCGGAAGAGAGAACAGGCCAGGCGCACCCGCGAGATCCGTGACGCGGTGACCATCGGTTCCGCGCTCGACGGACAGTCCCAGCGGGAGTTCGTGACGGGAGTGCAGGAACTGCTGCGCGAACACGCCGAGTTCTCCGACCGGGGCGAGCACGACGGAGCAGAGCGCGTCCGGCTCACACTTCCGGGTGACGAGGCCGCCGACGACCTCGTCGCGGCGCTGAAGCCGCTGGGCGCCGAGATCGATCCCCGCCGGGTGCCGGACCGCGACGTCACAGCCGATCTCGACATCCGGCGCGGTCAGCTGACGACGCTCACACTCGACCTCGACCAGTTCACCGGCACCGGACGGAGCCTGCCGCTGCGCGTGGAATTCAGCGGGGGCGACGCGGTGCCCGTGACGGCGCCCGGCGGCACCAAGGAACTCGAGCCGCAGGACCTCGTGGCGGCACTGATGTACGGCGCCCTGGGCACGGAGAATTTCTGACGCCATCCTGGAGGGCGGAACACGCGTGCCGTCTGCCACGTTTCCACAGCAAAGGCATCGGCTCCGCCCACTCTCTCAAGGGGAGACTCGATGGCGTACGGATCAGGGTCCGACACCGACAGCACCAGCAGCGGCAGGTTCACCGGCGGGGGCGCCAGGACTGCGGCCAAGCTCATCCTGGCCTGGGTCGCCCTGCTCTGGGTGCTGGAGGCCGTCGACTACGTGACCGGCCACGCGCTGGACACCTTCGGGATCGTGCCGCGTCAGCAGAGCGAGCTGGTCGACGTCGTGCCGGCCGCGTTCATGCACTTCGGCTTCGGTCACCTCGTGGCGAACACGCTGCCGCTGCTCGTCCTCGGCTTCCTCGCGGCGCTGCGCGGGGCGGCACGGTTCCTTGCCGTCGCCTTGACGATCATCGTGGTGAGCGGCGTCGGCGTGTGGCTGGTGGCTCCGGACGCGAGCAACACGGCGGGCGCCTCCGGCCTGATCTTCGGGCTGTTCGGCTATCTGCTGGTGCGGGGTTTCGTGGACCGCCGCATCACCGACGTGGCGATGGGCGGCGTCGTCGCCGTCCTGTACGGCTCGATCCTGTGGGGGGTGCTGCCCACCGACGGCGGGATCTCCTGGCAGGGGCACCTGTTCGGGCTGGTCGGCGGGATCGTGGCGGCCTTCCTGACGTCGGCCAGACGAGTACCCGGCGGCGCCAAGCCCGCCTGGCACTGACGCATCGCACTGAAGCACTGCCGCGCCGCACTGCCGCCTGGCACTGACGCACTGCGTGCGGGCACCCCGAGTGCCCGCAGCGGGCCGCTCGCCGGCAGGCAGTGCTGCCAGCCACCGGCATCACACCGAACGACGCCCGGACGGTCAGACGCCCAGCCCGCGCACAGCGAGGTCGAGCAGCGCGCAGACGAACAGGGCTATGCCGATGAACCCGTTGACGGTGAAGAAGGCCCGGTTGAGCCGGGAGAGATCACCGGGCTTGACGATGGAGTGCTCGTAGACGAAGGCGCAGGCGACGATCAGCAGACCCAGCCAGTAGAACGCCCCCGCCCCGCTGAGCCGGCCGAACCAGCCCAGCAGCGCCACGGTGACGACATGGCTGACCCGCGCCCCGTACAGCGCCCTCGCGATCCCGAAGCGGGCCGGGACGGACCGCACCCCGTGCGCACGGTCGGCTGCGACGTCCTGGCAGCCGAAGATCAAGTCGAAGCCGCCGATCCACACGCCGACCGCGAGTCCGAGCACCACCGCGTCCCACGACCAGGCGCCGGTCACGGCGATCCACGCGCCGATCGGCCCGATGGCCTGCGCGAGGCCGAGGATGGCGTGCGGGAAGTCGGTGAAGCGCTTCCCGTACGGATAGACGACCATCGGGACGACGGCGACGGGCGCGAGAGCGAGACAGAGCGGGTTGAGCAGCGCACACGCCCCGAGGAAGACGACGACCGCGACGAGGGCACCCGCCCACGCCGACCGCACGGACAGCGCACCGGTGACCAGCTCGCGTCCTGCTGTGCGCGGATTCCGGGCATCGATCTCGCGGTCGATGATCCGGTTCGCGGCCATGGCGAAGGTGCGCAGGCCGACCATCGCGACGGTGACGAGCAGCAGTTCACGCCACTGGACGGCTCCGCTCTTCTCGGACATCGCGGTGAGCGCGGCGATGTAGGCGAACGGCAGTGCGAAGACAGAGTGCTCGATCATCACCAGGCGCAGGAACGCCCGTACGCCTCCCTGCGGGCGGGGGCTCCCCGCCGGCACCGGCGCGGTGGCCCCACCGGGCTCGGCGCCGCCGTCGCCTGCGACTGCTTCGCCGCTCACAGGCCGTACTCCTTCCAGCGCGCGGTGACGCGTTCGGCGATCCGCGGGTCGGACTCGATCATGTGCGGCCAGCCGCCGTCGCGCGTGTAGCCCTCCTCGGGCAGCTTCGCGGTCGCGTCGATGCCCGCCTTACCGCCCCAGAACTGCTGGTACGAGGCGTGGTCGAGATGGTCGACGGGGCCCTCCACGACGGTCAGGTCACGGGAGTAGTCGACGTTCCCGAGCGCCCGCCATGCGACTTCGTGCAGGTCGCGTACGTCGCATCCGGCGTCCACGACGATGATCAGCTTCTCCAGGGAGAGCATGTGGGCGCCCCAGATGGCGTGCATGACCTTCTGTGCGTGCTTGGGGTACTTCTTGTCGATCGAGACGATCATGCAGTTGTGGAACCCGCCCGCCTCGGGAAGGTGGTAGTCCACGACGTCCGGGACGATGATCTTGAAGAGGGGCAGGAAGAACCGCTCCGTGGCCCGCCCGAGCGGCCCGTCCTCCGTCGGCGGCCGGCCCACCACGATCGACTGGAAGACGGGACGCTTGCGCATCGTCACGCAGTCGATCGTCAGCGCGGGGAAGTCCTCCTGCGGCGTGTAGAAGCCGGTGTGGTCGCCGAACGGGCCCTCCGGCAGCGTCTTCCCGGGCTCCAGCCAGCCCTCCAGCACCACTTCCGCGTTGGCGGGAACCTGGAGCGGCACGGTCCTGCAGTCGACCATCTCGACCCGCTTGCCCTGGGTGAAGCCCGCGAACAGGTACTCGTCGATGTCTCCGGGCAGCGGCGCCGTCGCCGCGTACGTCACCGCGGGCGGACAGCCGAAGGCGATGGCGACGGGCAGCTTCTCGCCGCGCCGGGCAGCGACCTGGTAGTGGTTGCGGCTGTCCTTGTGGATCTGCCAGTGCATGCCGATGGTGCGGCGGTCGTGCCGCTGGAGCCGGTAGAGACCGAGGTTGCGTACGCCGGTCTCGGGGTGCTTGGTGTGCGTCAGGCCGAGGTTGAAGAAGGAGCCGCCGTCCTCGGGCCAGGTGAACAGGGCGGGCAGCTGATCCAGGTCGACGTCGTCGCCCTGCACCACCACATCGTGTACGGGCCCGTCCTTGACCTTCTTCGGCGGTACGTGCGCCATCGCGCCGAGCTTGCCGAAGGCCTCCCGCATCCCCATGAACCCCTGGGGGACTTCGGGCTTCAGCAGACCGCCGATCTTCTCGCTGATCTCGTCGTAGGAGCGCAGGCCCAGCGCCTTCAGCAGACGGCGGTCCGTCCCGAAGACGTTCATGGCGAGCGGCAGCGAGGACCCCTTGACGTTCTCGAACAGCAGCGCCGGACCGCCGGACTTCTGCACCCGGTCGACGATCTCCCCGACTTCCAGGTGCGGGTCCACCTCGGCCTTGATGCGCTTGAGGTCCCGGTCCCGCTCCAGCGCCCGCAGCAGCGAGCGGAGATCGTCGTAAGCCATGCGCCCCAGTATCCGGTATGGCACTGCGGCCTTCGCCGCCCGCCCCCGGGGCCGGACGGCACACCGTTACGCTGGCTTACGTACGTGAACCGCAACGCGAACCGCGCCAACCGCACAACTGGCCCGCCGCGCCGAGTCAGCTCGCCTAGGGGGCGTCACACATGCTGAGGTACCTGCCGTTCATCCTCGTCCTGGCGGTGTGGATCTACGCCTTCATCGACTGCCTGAACACACCGGAGAAAGAGGTACGCAAGCTGCCGAAGGTGGTGTGGGTGATCGTCATCCTGCTCTTCGGCCAGGTGCTGCTCGGCCCGATCGCCTGGTTCGCTGTCGGACGTCCTCGCCGGAACGCCCCGTACGGTGCGACTCGTCCCGACGAGCGCAGGTGGGTCGCGCCCGACGACAACCCGGAGTTCCTGAAGTCCCTCGACGACGGCGCCCCGCCCCGCGGTCCGCAGTCCGACGGCGGGCGAAGCGAGCCGGGGAGCGACGCGGGATCCGGCCGCACCTTCCAGGCAGGCACGGACGACACCCCTCCGGCCGACGGCGGCGAGCGCGGCACGAACGCGGAGCCGGCGCCCGGGCCCGCACCCGCGGACGGCGCCGCCGACAGCACGTCGAAGCCCGACCCCGCGCGGCAGGAGGCGGAACTGCGCCGCCGCGAGGAGGAGTCACGGCACAGGGACAACGGCACGGACGAGCCGCCGCAGACCCGCTGAACGGGCGGGCCGGCAGCGGCCCGGGAGCGCCGGCGGGGGCGAGAGGACCGGGACGGCTCAGACGCCGCCGTAGCTGTGCTTGCCGTTGAAGAAGATGTTCACGCCGTAGTAGTTGAAGAGGAAGCACGCGAAGGCGAGCAGCGCCAGGTACGCGGCCTTGCGGCCCTTCCAGCCCGCTGTGGCACGGGCGTGCAGGTAACAGGCGTACGCGACCCACGTGATGAAGGACCAGACCTCCTTCGGGTCCCAGCCCCAGTAGCGGCCCCAGGCGTCGCCCGCCCAGATGGCGCCCGCGACGATGGTGAACGTCCAGAAGGGGAAGACGGCGGCGTTGATGCGGTAGGCGAACTTGTCCAGCGACGAGGACGACGGCAGCCGCTCCAGCACGGACGTGGCGAAGCCGCCGGGGGTGCCTCCGTCCAGCAGCTTCGTCTCGTAGCGGTCCCGGAAGAGGTAGAGCACCGTCGCCACGAAGCCGAGGTAGAACAGCGCGCCGCAGCAGATGGCCAGCGAGACGTGGATCCACAGCCAGTAGGAGTGGAGTGCGGGCACGAGCTGGTCGCTCTCGGTGTAGAGCACCGTGACGGCGAGACCCAGGTCGAGCAGCACCGTCGTGACCAGGGGCAGGCCGATCCAGCGGACGTTCTTCTTCGCGACGAGGAACCCGAGGTAGCCGGCGACGGCGACCATCGAGAAGGCCGTCGAGAACTCGTACATGTTGCCCCAGGGGGCACGCTGCACCGACAGTGCACGGGCGAGCACTCCCGCCACGTGCAGCAGGAACGCCAGCGTCGTCAGCGAGACGGCGATCCGGCCGTACAGGTCGCCCTGCTCGTCCCCGCCCGAGGCGCCGGGGCCGTCGGGGAGGTCGCCGCGGCGGCCGGACGAGGAGCGCACGACGATCCTGGGGCGCTCCAGTACGGAAGTGCTCCCGCCTGTCCGTACCTCCACAGCGGGCGCGGCGTCCTCGCTCCCCTTCTCGCGTCCGCCGCTCAAGGCGGCTGCCGTACGGGCCACCTTGCTGCGGCTGCCGAAGACCCACTCGGCGATGTGTGCGACGAAGGCGAGCGTGTAGACGGCCATCGCCGAATAGATCAGGTAGTTGCTGATCTCGGCGAGACTCTCGTTGGTTGCGGCAGCGATGTTCACTGGCGTTCTCCTCGCGGCGAGGCTTCGGCGCCGTCCTGGGGGCCTGCTTCGGTGGTCTTGCCGGGCGTGGTGCCGGACGCGGATCGGGACGCCGGACCAGAGGCGGCCGGGGCCGGGTCCTGCCCGGCGTCGGCGTCCTCTTCGCGTTCCTCTTCGGCGTCGGTGTGCTGTGCGGCGTCCGTGTGCTGTGCGGCCTCCGCATGCGTCGGCGGGGCATCGGTCTGCAGGGCGAGCGCCAAGTCGCCCAGCTCCTCGGGAAGTCTCGCGGACTCGCTGCGGCCGAGACCGGCCATCTCCACGACGGTACGGCCGTCCGGCCCCTCGACTGCCCGCACCCATACGCGGCGCCGCTGGATGAACAGCGATCCTGCGAGCCCGCCGATCGCAGCGAGCGCACCGCCCAACGCCCAGCCGTTGCCGACCTGATGGACGATCTGGAACTGCGCCCACTTCCGTACGCCTTCGAACTTCAGCGAGGCCTTTCCGTCCGGCAGCTTCATCGACTCACCGGGGAGGATCTTCTTCGCGAGCGGCTTCCCGTCCTTTTCCTTGAACTGCTTCATGGGCTCGGTGTCGAGTTGGTACACGCTCTCGAACCCGAGGGGACCGTGGTAGGCGGTGAGAAAGAGCACCGGGTACTTCAGGGAAGGGGACTGCGAGAACATCGAGCCGGAACCGGAGCCGCCGAAGGTCGGCACGAAGAAGCCCTGGAATCCGAGCTGGTCCTTGAATCCCTTCGCGTTCCGGTAATCGGTGACCTTCACGACCCCGGACGAGGTCAGATTGCCGTCCTGCGGCAGGAAGGGGACGGGACCCCGGTAGGCGGTCCTGCCCTCGCCGTCCTTGACGGAGACCACCGGGGCGTAGCCGTTGCCGTTCAGATAGACCTTGGTGTCACCTGCCTCGAGCGGGTGGTTCACCTCGATCGAACTCTGCTTCTCCTTGCCGTCCGCGCCCTTCCAGAACGAGACGTCGGCGCGGAAGTCGCGGGCTGTTCCCTTCTCCGGGCCGCTCTCCTCGTACGTGGCGTGGAAACGGTCGAGGGTGAAGCCGAAGGAGTCCAGGTCGTCCGCGTCGAAGAGGGAACCCGACTTGAAGTCGTCGTACTGCGTGAGGGTGTTGGAGAAACCGTCCCCCTGGATGATCAGCTTGCCGCCCTCGGACTTCCACAGCTGCCCGGCGGCGAAGGCCAGCAGCAGCACGATCAGCGCGATGTGGAAGACGAGGTTGCCCGCCTCCCGCAGAAAGCCCTTCTCGGAGGCGACGGCGTCACCGTCACGCTGCACCCGGAAGCGCCGCTTGCCCAGCAGCTTCGAGGCCCTGCTCAGGACGTCGTCCGGCGCGGTGCCGGTGTGCCAGGTCGTGTAGGCGGGCATCCGGTCCAGGCGGCGCGGCGCACGCGGGGGCCTGCCCCGCAGCTGCCCGACGAACTGCCAGGTCCGCGGCACGATGCAGCCGGCCAGCGAGATGAACAGCAGGATGTAGATCGCCGAGAACCACACCGACGTGTAGACGTCGAAGAGCTGGAGCTTCTCGTAGACGGGCGAGAGGACGTCGTGCTTCTTCCGGAACTCCTCGACCTTGACGCTGTCGACGTCGGTCTGCGGGATGACGGAGCCGGGGATCGCGGCGAGGGAGAGCAGGAAGAGCAGGATCAGGGCGACGCGCATCGAGGTCAGCTGCCGCCAGATCCAGCGGGCCCAGCCGACGGCGCTCATGGAGGGGACGTTGAGCCTGTCCTCACCCGGTGCGGTGGAGAGCGTCGAGCGCTGGGACTCCTGGTCCAGCTGGTCCAGCTGTGAGGCGGCCTCGCGCGCCAGCCGCTTCTCCTCCCCGGCGGTGCCGGCGGCGTCGCTGCCGGTGTTCTCGGAGGAGCCGCTGTCGCCGGAGGCGATGGACGTCGTACGCATCTCAGATTCCCACGGTGTAGTCGGACGACCAGACTTGCAGGTCGTACACGATCCGGTCCCAGGCCCCCGTGACGAGCAGGAGGCCGACGACGACCAGCATCGCGCCGCCGGTCCGCATCACCCACGCGTAGTGCTGCTTCACCCAGCCGAAGGCGCCGAGGGTGCGCCGGAAGGCGATGGCGGCGACGACGAAGGGGACGCCGAGACCGACGCAGTACGCCACCGTCAGCAGCGCCCCGCGGCCGGCACTGGCCTCGTTGAAGGCGAGGGTCTGCACGGCGGCGAGCGTCGGCCCGATGCACGGCGTCCAGCCGATCCCGAACAGCACACCGAGCATGGGTGCCCCGGCCAGTCCGACAGCCGGCCTGCGGTGGATGCGGAACTCGCGGGACGTGAAGCGCGACAGCGGGCCGAGTGCGCCCATGAACGCCAGCCCCAGCAGGATCGTCAGCGCCCCCAGTACCCGGGAGATCACCGTCCGGTTCTCCTGCAGCGTCGCCCCGAAGCCACCGAAGAGGGCACCGCCCGAGACGAAGACAGCAGTGAAACCGAGCACGAAGAGGCCCGCGCCGAGGAGCATCCGGCCGCGCCTGGCCTGCGCCAGATCGGTGCCGCTGACCCCTGTGACGTAGCTGAGGTAGCCGGGGACCAGGGGGAGTACGCACGGGGAGAAGAAGGAGACGAGACCGCCGAGCACCGCGATGGGAACGGCCAGCAGCAGTGCGCCGCTCAGGACCGTGTGGTTCACCCCGCTCGAACCTGCGGCGGCCGTGGTGACGACGGCGGCGGCATCAGCGGTGTCGGCGAGCACGCTCATGCCGTGGTCACTTCTCCGCCGTCAACGGGTCGAGCGCCGAACGCAGTTCCCTCTCGCTGAGTTCCTTCAGCGCCCGCACGGCGATCCTGCCCTTGCGGTCCAGGATCAGCGTCGACGGAATGGCCTGCGGGGAGAGGCTGCCCTTGGGGAAGCGGAGGATCAGCTTGCCGCTGGGGTCGAAGAAACTCGGGTACTCGACCTCGTAGTTGCGCTCGAAAGCCTCGGCGTTGGCACGGTCGAGGTCGCGAGTGTTGATCCCGATGAACTGGACGTCCTTGTCGTCGGTCTCCTTCTCGACCTTGGCCAGATTCGGCGCCTCGTCGCGGCAGGGACGGCACCAGGAGCCCCAGACGTTCAGGACGACGACTCTCCCCTTGTACTCGGACAGGTTCAGCCGCTCGCCGTCGACGCCTTTGCCCGAGAGGGCGGGAGCGGCCTGCCGCTCCCCACTGGGCACCTTGGTGATCTGGCCGGTGCCCTGCACGAAGTTCTTGTCGCCGGAGGACGATCCGGTCTCCCCCTCGCCGCACCCGGCGAGCACCGACGCGCCCGCCGCGACCATGGCGACCAGCAGGACAGAGCGTTGACGGAGGGTGCGGATCCTACTCATGTGAAAAGTTTCGCATGGCTCCCGAAGGGATCTTTCCCGCCCCCCGTGTCCGGTGCGCACGGCCTGCTCGGCGGGTACGCGCGGGCATGAGCGGCACGTCCTCGTACGTCGAGTCGGTCCGGTGGCCTCAGGCCCCCCGCCCTCCGCCTCCTCCGGCGCCTCGCGCGCCCGCCCGGAGGTGCGGCGGCACCAGATCGCGCGCCGGCTCCGTGTAGCCGACCGAGACGATCTTGTCGCCGTCGAAGGTGAAGGTGGTCAGCGAGGCCAGGGTGCACTGCCGGCGTCGCGGGTCGTGCCAGAGCCTGCGCCGCTCGACGAAGCTGCGCAGCGTCCAGATCGGCAGCTGATGGCTGACGCAGACCGCCTCGTGTCCCCGTGCCGCGTCCCGCGCTGCGTCGAGGGCGGCCCTCATCCGGACGACCTGGTGCACGTACGACTCGCCCCAGGACGGCCGGAAGGGGTTGAACAGATGCCGCCAGTTCGCGGGTCTGCGCAGAGCGCCGTCTCCCACACCGACCGCCCTCCCCTGGAAGACGTTGTCGGCCTCGATCAGGCCGTCGTCCGTGGCGATGTCCAGTCCGTGCGTCTTGGCGATCGGCTCGGCCGTCTCCAGTGCGCGTTCCAGGGGGGAGGCGACGACATGCGTGATGTCACGTCCGGCGAGGTGCTCGGCGACCCGGTCGGCCATCCGGCGGCCCAGCTCGGAGAGGTGGTAGCCGGGGAGCCGCCCGTAGAGGATGCCGGTGGGGTTCTCGACCTCGCCGTGCCGCATCACGTGCACGACGGTGACGGTCCCGTCGCGACCGGCCCGGCCCGCGGTCTCTCTCGCGTCCTCGCCGGGACCGCCTGCGGCGGTCGTCCTGCGTTCTGTGCTCATGCGGTCGCCTCCGCTGCAGCTCGTGCGGCGGCGGGCAGCGCTTCGGCCACCCGCTCCAGTGCTCCGTCGTCATGTGCGGTCGAGACGAACCACGACTCGAAGGCGGACGGGGGCAGATAGACACCCTGCGACAGCATCGAGTGGAAGAACGCCGTGAAGCGGAAGGCGTCCTGGGCCTTGGCCCCTTCGTAGTCCGTGACCGGCGAGTCGGTGAAGAATACCGAGAACATGTTGCCCGCGACCTGCAACTGGTGTGCGACGCCCGCCTTGCCGAGCGCCTCGGCGACAGCACCACGCAGCTGCTCGGACGCGGCGTCCACCGCTTCGTACGCCGCGTCGTCCAGCAGACGCAGCTGCGCGACGCCGGCGGCGGTCGCGACCGGGTTCCCCGAGAGCGTCCCGGCCTGGTAGACGGGTCCGGACGGTGCGAGGTGCTCCATCACGTCGCGCCGTCCGCCGAAGGCCGCGGCCGGGAAGCCGCCACCCATGACCTTGCCGAAGGTCATCAGGTCGGGCGTCACGCCGTCGATCCCGAACCAGCCCTGCCTGCTCACGCGGAAGCCCGTCATCACCTCGTCGGAGACGTAGAGCGCGCCGTACTGCCTGCACAGCTCACTGAGTTGGGCGTTGAAGCCGGGCAGCGGCGGCACGATGCCCATGTTCCCCGGAGCCGCCTCGGTGATGACGCACGCGATCTCGTCGGGCTGTGCCGCGAACGCCGCACGGACGGCCTCGATGTCGTTGTACGGCAGCACGATCGTCTCGGCGGCCTGGGCACCGGTGACCCCCGGAGTGTCGGGCAGTCCGAACGTGGCGACCCCCGAACCGGCCGACGCCAGCAGCGCGTCCACGTGACCGTGGTAGCAGCCGGCGAACTTCACGACCTTCGCGCGCCCTGTGAAACCGCGTGCCAGGCGGATCGCCGACATCGTCGCCTCCGTGCCGGAAGAGACCAGACGCACCTGCTGCACCGGCTCGATCCGGTCGGTGATCTCCTCCGCGAGCCGCACCTCGTCCTCGCCGGGCGTACCGAAGGAGGTGCCGCGCGCCACCGCTTCCCCGACGGCCGCGATCACTTCGGGATGAGAGTGACCCAGAATCATCGGCCCCCACGAGCAGACGAGGTCGACGTACTCCCTCCCGTCCGCATCGACGAGGTACGGACCGGCTCCGGACACCATGAACCGGGGCGTACCGCCCACGGCGCGGAACGCGCGCACCGGAGAGTTCACGCCTCCTGGTGTCACAGCGGCGGCACGGTCGAAGAGCGACTGCGATACTGGGGCCTCGTACGAGTAAGTCACAAGGGCCATGGTGTCAGAGCGTCCTGACCGAACGGCGTCCCAGCGGGAGGTACGTGAGGTATGGGTGGTCCGGGAGGTACCGGCCGGGTAACGCGGGGATTACCCGGACGCTGCGGGGCGTTTCACGACCCGTGAGGCGGGGAGGTCTCTGACACGATGATCGGGTTGCGCGGCGGAAGCCGCGAGTGGTCGGGTGGTGACATGCAGCGCGGTGGAGGACTGGGCGAGGGCACCGGGGACCTCGGTCCGGAGCGCGCAAGGGGACGCCATCGAAGAGACGCGGTGGAGAAGGACACTGGAATCAGCAAGGGTGGCGGCCGAGTGGGGGTGACCTACAAGTATTTCGGCGCCCCGGACGGAGCGACGGCCGCACGGGTCCCCGTCTCGATGCGCCCCGAGGAGCTCGGCGGCGACGAGTTGGGCCACGGCATGTTCACGAAGATCAAGCCGGAGACGATGGCCGCCATGGTGCTCACCGGCATCGAAGGCATACCGCTTCACCGGGTGCCGCCGCTCGAACTCGTCGTGCTGCACCCGGATTACGCAGTCGTGAAACTGCCCATGACCGTGGTCGACCCGCTGCGCGGCATCGGCGAGGAGTCGGTGGGCGCGGCAGCCTTCATCTGGTCCACCGTGCCGGACCGCTCCGGCCCTCAGGACGCCTACAACGTCTACCAACTGCTGCACGAGTGGCAGGACTTCTCGGACCGCCTGCACATGGCGGGACACCAGCCGTACTGCCTGGTGTGGCCCTGACCTTCCCGGCGCCGCCCCGGCCCGGGCCCGGCTCGACGACCCGGCCGGCGCGACGGACTTGAGCCCGGCTGACAGCGCACTCCCGGCGGGGCGGACGCCCGTCACGCGGTCTGCGCGGCGGGGGCTCAGAGCTTCGCGGGGTTGCCCGCGGCGGTCTCCGCCTTGAACTTGAACTCCCCCAGGTCGTAATTCGTCAGCGCGGAGTCGAGGTTGGTGAGCGCGCCCAGCCGCTCCACGAAACCCTGCGGGTTGTACTCGATCTGCAGCGTCACCCTGCTCGACGTGTCGCTGAGGCGGTGGAAGGTGACGACGCCGGCGTGCTCGACACCGTCCGTGGTCTTCCAGGCGATGCGCTCCTGCGGGACGAGTTCGGTGATCTCAGCCGTGAAGCTCTTGTCGGCCCCCGGAAGATCGAGCCACCACGTGAAGGACCGGTTGTCGATGCGGACGACGTCCTTCACGTGCCGGAGGAACTTCGGCCACTCCGCCACGTCGTGCCACAGGGCCCAGGTAACGCCGAGCGGAGCTTCGACATCCACGGTCTCTACGAGGGAGGACGACACGCTATGACACCTCTCATCAGCTGGGGATCCGTCCGTGGCCTCCCGGGTACCCACGCGCCCCGGGTCAACTCATCGGGGCCGGAACGTCACTTGCGCCGCGCCGCTGCCGCCGGGCTGTCCGGTCTGTCCGGGCCGCGACGGCGGCGGGGGCGAGCCGCCCACGGGGCGGCCCGGCGGAACAGCCCGGGCTCTCAAGGCCGTTCCGCCGTCAGGTACCGCTGAACCGACGGCGCCAGCCACTCCACGATCTCCTCGTGGTCCAGGTCGACCGCGGGCGGCAGCTTCAGCACGTACCGCGCCAGGGCCATCCCCAGGATCTGGGAGGCGAGCAGGGCCGCACGCGTGGGGACCTGGGCCGGATCCGGACACACGGCGGCGACCACCGGGGCCACTTGGTCGCGGAAGACGGCCTGGAGCCGCTCGCCGCCCGCCGCGTTGGTGACACTGACGCGCACCAGCGCGTTCAAGGTCTCGTCGCCCTCCCAGCGGTCGAGGAAGTGGCGTACGAGCCGGGCACCGGTCTCCTCGTGCGGCGTGCCGCTCAAGTCGGGCAGCCGGAGGTCGATTTCGGAGGCGGCGGCGAAGAGACCCTCCTTGTTGCCGTAGTAGCGCATCACCATCGAGGGGTCGATACCGGCGTCACGCGCTATGGCCCTGATCGTCGCGCGCTCGTAGCCGTCGGCGGCGAAGCGGTCGCGGGCGGCGTCGAGGATGGCGGCCCTCGTCGCCTCGGAACGGCGGTGCGGACCGGCCGCCCCACCGGCGACGGCGACGTTCACCGCCGCGCCCGCGTCGGCTGCTCTCGTCCTCTGCTCGGCGGCCTTCTCTGCGTCCATGCCAACAACTGTAGGCCAACGCGTGTTGACAGACCAGATCCGGGGCGTCTACGTTGCCAACAAGCGTTGACCAACAAGCGTTGGCATCAGGGGAGGCGCCATGACACGCAGCAGCGCACAGAGCCGGCGGGCCGGTACGTCACAGGCCGACGCCGCTGACGTGATCGTCGTGGGCGCGGGTCCCACCGGCCTGCTGACCGCCGGCGACCTCGCGTCGGCCGGGCACAGGGTCACGCTCGTCGAACAGCGCGACGCGGGCATCAGCAACCTCTCGCGGGCACTGGTCGTGCATGCCCGCACTCTGGAGCAGCTGGACGCCCGGGGGGTGGGCGACGAACTGGCCGAGCGGGGCGCTCGTGCACAGGGGCTGGGGATCTTCGGGCGTGCGGTGCTCGATCCGACGACGCTGCCGAGCCGCTATCCGTACGTCCTCGTCGTGGGGCAGTTCGAGGTCGAGAAGCTGCTGGAGCGACGGGCCCGCGAGGCGGGGGTGACCTTCCTGTACGGCACTGAGGTGACCGGCCTGCGCCAGGACGAGACGGGCGTCGAGGTGGACGTCACGACGCCCGGCGAGCGGGACGAGGCTGCGGCGGACGGCGGGGGAGCCCACGCTCCCGCCGCGTCGGACACGGCCCACGTGTCGGCCGCGGCGGCCATGTCGGCCGCGTCCGACGCCTCATCCGTCCCGTCCGGCTCGTCCGTCTCGTCCGTCTCGTCCGCCACTCTGCGCGCGTCGTATCTGGTCGGCTGCGACGGTGTGCGCAGCACTGTCCGGGCGGCGCTCGGGCTCCCCTTCCCGGGCAAGTCCGTCATCCGTTCCATCGTGCTCGCCGACGTCCGGCTGGCCGAACCGCCGCAGCAGCCCTTCATGTTCGACGCCGTCGACGATGCGTTCGCCCTGATCGGAAGCTTCGGCGACGGCTGGTACCGCGTGGGCGGCTGGAACCGGAACCGGCAGCTACCCGACAGCGAGCCGGCCGGTCTCGACGAGGTCCGCGACTTCACCCGTCAGGCGCTCGGCTCCGACTTCGGGATGCACGACCCCCGCTGGATCTCCCGCTTCCACAGCGACGAACGCCAGGCCCCGCGCTACCGGGTCGGCCGGGTCCTCCTCGCCGGGGACGCCGCTCACGTCCACTCCCCCGCCGGGGGCATGGGCATGAACACCGGCCTGCAGGACGCGGCCAATCTCAGCTGGAAGCTCTCCGCCGTCCTGCACGGCCGCGTGCCGGACCGGCTGCTGGACACCTACCACGAGGAGCGTCATCCGGTCGGTACCCAGGCGTTGCGGGCCAGCGGCGCCATCATCCGGATCGCCCTCGCCCGCTCCGCAGCGCTCCGGGCCCTGCGGGCGGCTGGTGCCGGACTCATCAACGCAGTGGGCCCGTTGGGCCGGCACGCTGTGCGTACCGTCTCGGGTATCGGCATCTCGTATGCGTCTCCGCGCGGCTCCCACCCCCTCGTCGGCAAGCGCGCTCCCGACCTGGCGCTGGGCCCCGGGCCGAGTTGCGGTCGTCTCTACGAGGTCTTGCGGGAGGGCAAGTTCGTCCTCGTCACGCCGCCGGGCGCCGGTCCGGCCCCGGGAGTGGTGGACGAGGATCTCGTCGTGCACGCCCAGTCGGCAGGCGGGGAGGGCGGCAAGCGGACACGGTCGCTGCTGATACGTCCCGACGGCTACATCGCCTGGGCGTCCGACGCCCCGGACCTGGAAGGTCTGCGGCACGCTCTCGCCCAGTGGACGGGTACCGCGGCGCTGCGTGCCGCGTAGCCTGCGGCCATGCTCGTCGGACGCTCCGTTGCCCTGTTCGCCCTCGCCGCGCTCCTGGAGATCGGCGGTGCCTGGCTCGTCTGGCAAGGCGTACGTGAGCACCGGGGGTGGGTGTGGATCGGCGGCGGTGCCATCGCCCTGGGGCTCTACGGCCTCGTCGCCACGCTCCAGCCCCACGCGGACTTCGGGCGGATCCTCGCCGCGTACGGGGGCGTCTTCGTCGCGGGCTCACTGGCCTGGGGCATGGTCGTGGACGGCTTCCGCCCCGACCGGTGGGACGTGACGGGGGCTCTCATCTGCCTCGCCGGGGTCGCAGTGATCATGTATGCGCCGCGCGGACACTGACGGAAGCGTCCGGGACGGTTCGCCGTGCAGGCTCCGGCGTCCCACCTCGGACCCCGGCCACCTCGGACCCCGGCCACCTGAGACGACGGTCCCGAAGCAGCGGGCGTGATCTCGTGATCACGCGGTCTCCGCCGCGGCGGTCTGCCCGCCACCGGGCGCACGGCCGCAGGAGGCGCGGTGCGCCCCCTGTCGCAGCCCCTCCCTCTGGACAGCGCACGTAGCCTTTCCGCCATGACCAACCGCACTGCTGTCATCAGCGGCGCCAGCAGCGGCATCGGCGCCGCCACCGCACGTCAACTGGCCGAGGAGGGCTACCGCGTCGTCCTGACGGCCCGGCGGCTGGACCGGATCGACGCGCTGGCCGAGGAGTTGACCGGCGCAGGCCACGAAGCTGTCGCACGCCCGCTGGACGTCACCGACAGAGCAGCCGTCGACGCCTTCGCCGCCGAACTCGACCGCTGCGACGTCCTGATCAACAACGCCGGCGGCGCCCTGGGCACCGACCCGGTCGCCACAGCGGACCCGGCCGACTGGCGCCAGATGTACGAGGTCAACGTCCTCGGCGTGCTGCACCTCACCCAGGCGCTGCTGCCCGCGCTGGTCGAATCCCCCTCGGGCGAGGGCACGGTGCTGGTCGTCTCCTCCACCGCCGGGCACGCCACGTACGAAGGCGGCGGCGGTTACGTCGCGGCCAAGCACGGGGCGCACGTGCTCGCGGAGACACTGCGCCTGGAGCTGTGCGGGCAGCCGGTACGCGTCATCGAGATCGCGCCCGGCATGGTGAAGACGGACGAGTTCGCCCTCACCCGGTTCCGCGGGGACGCCGAACGTGCCGCCAAGGTCTACGAGGGAGTGGCCGAGCCGCTCACCGCCGAGGACGTCGCCGACACCATCACCTGGACGGTCACGCGCCCGCCGCACGTCAACGTCGACCTGCTCGTCGTCCGTCCGCGGGCACAGGCGTCCAACTCGAAGGTGCACCGCGAGCGTTGACGCCGTCGGCGGCGCACAGCGCGCCACGGCCCCGTGGCGCCCCACGGCGCCGCCGCTCACCGGACCACCTCGGGCGGCGGCTCCGC
The DNA here is from genome assembly GCF_042653885.1 of Streptomyces ovatisporus. Lineage (NCBI taxonomy): Bacteria > Bacillati > Actinomycetota > Actinomycetes > Kitasatosporales > Streptomycetaceae > Streptomyces > Streptomyces ovatisporus. Next base: position 29,804 of record NZ_JBHSFH010000012.1, on the reverse strand, counting down.
CGGGCGCCGAGCCCCGACGGGCTCGGCGCCCGGGTGCGCCCGGGCGCTGAGCCGCGTCCGTGCCTCAGCCCTTCACACAGACGACCTGCTTCAGCTTCGCGACGACTTCCACGAGGTCGCGCTGCTGGTCGATGACCTTCTCGATCGGCTTGTACGCGCCGGGGATCTCGTCCACGACTCCGGAGTCCTTCCGGCACTCGACGCCCCGCGTCTGCTCCTCCAGGTCCCGCGCGGAGAAGCGCTTGCGCGCGGCGTTCCGGCTCATCCTCCGGCCCGCCCCGTGTGAAGCGGACTGGAACGACGCGGGGTTGCCGAGCCCCTTCACGATGTAGGACCCGGTCCCCATTGAGCCGGGGATGATGCCGTACTCGCCGGAGCCCGCGCGGATGGCGCCCTTGCGGGTCACGAGCAGGTCCAGGCCGTCGTACCGCTCCTCCGCGACGTAGTTGTGGTGACAGGAGATCTCGGGCTCGAACCGCGGCCCGGCCTTCTTGAACTCCTTGCGGACCACGTCCGTCAGCAGCCCCATCATCACGGCGCGGTTGTGCTTCGCGTACTCCTGCGCCCAGAACAGGTCCTTCCGGTACGCCGCCATCTGCGGGGTGTCCGCCACGAAGACGGCCAGGTCGCGGTCGACCAGGTTCTGGTTGTGCGGAAGCTTCTGCGCGACACCGATGTGGTGGTCGGCGAGTTCCTTGCCGATGTTCCGGGACCCGGAGTGCAGCATCAGCCACACCGCCCCGTCGGTGTCGGTGCAGACCTCGACGAAGTGGTTGCCGGACCCGAGCGTGCCCATCTGCTTGGTGGCCCGCTCCTGGCGGAACCTGACGGCCTCCGCGATCCCGTCGAACCGCTGCCAGAAGTCCGTCCAGCCCGCGGTCGGGTAGCCGTGCAGACGGCCGGGATCCACGGGCTCGTCGTGCATCCCGCGCCCCACCGGGATCGCCTGCTCGATCTTCGAGCGGAACCGGGACAGGTCACCGGGCAGGTCGTTCGCGGTGAGAGAGGTCTTCACCGCGGACATGCCGCACCCGATGTCCACGCCGACGGCAGCGGGGCACACGGCGCCGTTCATGGCGATCACGGAGCCGACGGTGGCGCCCTTGCCGTAGTGGACGTCCGGCATCACCGCGAGACCCTTGATCCAGGGCAGTGTCGAGACGTTGCGCAGCTGCTGCATCGCTCCGTCCTCGACGGTTGCCGGGTCGGCCCACATCCGGATGGGCACCCGGGCACCGGCGACCTCGGTGTAGGACATCTCCCTCAACTCCCCCATGAACGAAGCGCAGACGAACGCAAGAAGTCCGGAAAAGGAAAAAGCGGACTTTGCGCAACATAGGCACCGCGCGACCGGACGGCCGAGCCGTGCGTGCGATAGACATTGTGTTCCGTGGCACCGCCACGGCGACAACGCTTTTCCGGCGGGGCGGACGGGCGGGCCCGGCGTCTTCGCGCGCCACCGCCCGCGGAGTCCGCCGTCGCCGTCCGGCCGCCGGACGAACCGGCCGACGGGCAGCACCACCAGGACGAAGCAGCACCACCGACGGCAGGGCCGGACCAGGAGGCAGAACAGTGCAGCGGAGGGCAAGGACGTACGTCACCGGCGTCGCGCTGGTCGTCATGCTCTCCGGCGGTCTCACCGCCTGCACAAGCTCACCGGACGAGGACGGCAGCGGTGACACCGAGGCCGGCAGCTCCGGCACCCCCGAAACCTCGGCCCCGCCCGGCAGGTACCGCACGCTCCCCGAGCCCTGCGGAGCCGTCGGCCTCGGCACCCTCAAGAAGCTCCTCCCGGACGCCGAAGGCGCGACGGAAGGCAGCAGCAGCACCCCCGGCAAGGGGACGGAGAGCGACGACGAGGACTCCCCGTACGAGGGCGAGGCGATCGCCACCTACGACACCGACCGTCGCGCCGGCTGCCGCTGGAAGAGCACGAACAGCCTGGCCACCCGTAACCTCACCGTCGACTTCGAGCGCGTGGTCTCCTACGACCCCGCGGTGAGCGACGACGAGCAGGCGCAGCTGCTGTACGACGAGCGCGCCGGCCAGGCGGAGATCCCCACCGAGAGCGAGCCCCCCGCCGACGAGGGCGACGGCGGCGAAGGGGACGGCGGCGAAGGGGACGGCGGCGAAGGGGACGGCAGCGAAGCGGAAAAGGCGGAGGAAAGCACCGAACCCGGCGAAGGCGACAACGGGGACGCGGGTGACGGCGGCACCGACGGCAAGGGCGGCGGCGAAGGCGGCGGCGACCCCGGCGGCGAGAGTGAGAAATCCGACAACAGCGACGGCTCTCCCGGCCCGGAGGAGTCCGAGAGCGAGCCCTCCGCCTCCCCTGACGCGGACCTTTCCCCTCGTACGCTCGACGACATCGGTGACAACGCCTACATCGACGACCAATTGGACACCGGCGACTCCGGAGTCCACCGGGACATTACGCTCGTCTTCCGGAGCGCCAACGTGATCGCCACGGTCACCTACGACCAGTGGCTGACCGACAAGCGACGTACCCCGGACAGCGCCGAGTTGCAGGAGAAGGCCCGCAGCGTTGCCGAGGAGCTCGCCGCGGACTTCGACGACAACTGACGCAGACAGACTGGAAGCGAAGGAACCATGCCCCGTACAGCTCAGCGAACCTCACCGCGAAGCGCCACGCGTTCCGCCCGTACGCTCGCCTGCGCGGCAGTCGTTCTTCCGGCCCTGCTGGTCGCAGGCTGCTCCTCCGAGTCCGGAGGGGAGCCGGCCTCCTCCGAGCAGGGAGAGAGCACTCCCAGCGCGGCTCCCGTGAAGTTCAAGGAGCTCCCGGACGCCTGCAGAACGGTCTCCAAGGACACGGTGAAGAAGCTGACGCCGAAGACGGAGAACGCCTCCGGCAAGCGCATCGGCACCGGCAACACCCAGGACTCGGGCAGCTGCCTGTGGAGCGGCCTCGACAAGTTCGACTACCGGCAGCTGACCGTCTCCCTCAAGCGTTTCGATTCCGACGCCTCCCGCGGTTCCGGCGACAAGCTCGCAGGCGCCTTCCTTCAGCAGCAGGTGGACGCCCTCAAGACGGACAAGGCCAACAAGGACCTCAAGACCGAGCCGGTCAAGGGCATCGGCGAGCAGGCGACCGCGGTCAGTTACGAGGTCGACAAGAAGGACGGCGAGAAGTCCGAGAGCTTCCGTGAGGAACGCCTCGTGGTGCGTGAGGCGAACGTCGTCGTCTCGGTCGACTACTCGGGCGCCGGCTTCGAGGACGCCAAGCTTCCCAAGGCCGCCGACCTCGGGAAGAACGCCGAGAAGGCGGCCGGGGAAGCGGTCGCGTCCCTGAAGTGAGGCCGGTCCCCCGCCGTGCTCGGTGCGGCGGGGACTTGACGCGTGTGCCAGTCTGGTGCGCCGCGCCGGTTTCCGAGGGTGGGGGACAACTCCAGTGCAGGCCGTACAACTGACTCGTACACACCGCATATTGGTCGCGGTGGTCGTCATCGGTGCCGTGACGATCGCCGCGATCGGCTTCGCCGGTTCGTTCGCCGCCGTGCGCGACCTCGCCGAGAAGAAGGGCTTCGGCGCGTTCGCCCCGTTCTTCCCCATCGGCATCGACGCGGGCATCGTCGTACTGCTCGCCCTCGACCTGCTGCTGACCTGGATCCGCATACCCTTCCCGCTGCTGCGTCAGACCGCCTGGCTGCTGACCGCCGCGACCATCGCCTTCAACGGCGCCGCCGCCTGGCCCGACGCCCTCGGTGTCGGGATGCACGCGGTGATCCCCGTCCTCTTCGTCGTCTCCGTGGAGGCCGCCCGGCACGCGATCGGGCGCATCGCCGACATCACGGCCGACCGCCACATGGAAGGCGTACGCGTCTCGCGCTGGCTGCTCGCGTTCCCCTCGACCTTCCGGCTGTGGCGCCGGATGAAGCTGTGGGAGCTGCGCAGTTACGACGAGGTCATCCGCATGGAACAGGACCGGCTCGTCTACGAGGCCCGGCTGCAGGCGCGGTTCGGACGCAACTGGCGGCGCAAGGCCCCCGTCGAGTCGCTGATGCCGCTCAAGCTCGCCCGTTACGGCGTACCGCTGTCCGAGACCGGACCGCAGGGTCTGGCGGCGGCCGGCATCGACGCGCCTGCTGTGGCGTCCCGTTCGGCGGCTGCTTCCGGCAGCGCCGGCGCCCTGCGGGGCGGGCAGCGTGAACAGGAACAGCGGCGCCCGGAACTCACCGCGAGGGCCCAGGCACCTGACGGGGACGGGCAGTTCACCTCCGGACAACGCGAACTGGCCGCGGAGAACAGGCAGTTCATGTCCGGTGGGGCCGACCACCCGCAGGGCGCGGCCGCCGAGCCGGCACCCGCCCCGTCCCGCAGACCGCCGGCCCGGGAAGAGGCCGTCACGGAAAGGGAACCGACCGCCGAACCTGTACCCGAGCCCGGGCTCGCACAGGCTCGGGCGCCCGTCTCCGAGTACACCCACGCCGGGCCGCAGTCCTCGAACCCGCAGGTGACCGTTCCGGTGGGTCCCGGCCGCCGCCGTGCGCTGGGCAACTCGAACGCACCCGTGAACGGCGGACCCGCCTATCTGCCGCCTCAACGCGTCGAGGAGCAGCAGCTGTTCGTGGAACCCACGCCCGCCGCGCAGCCCCAGGAGCAGCAGGCCCGTCCGGCGGGGAGGGCCCGGCAGCAGGAGGACGACTACGAGTACGACTTCCTTCCCGAGCAGGAGCCCGTACCGCCGGCTCCCGCCGCCACGTCCGTGTCCGAGGACGCCGAGCCCGTCGGCATACCCGACGGTGTGCCGCGTGACGAGTTCTACTTCAACGCCTACCGGCAGTTCGTCGCCTCGCAGGCGAGTTTCCCCAACGCACGCCAGCTCTCCCGCGCCCTGCACGAAGCGCACGGCGTCACGAACGCCGACGGCTCCCTGCTGAGCGAGAGCTATCTCCGCACCTACATGCGGGAGTTCAGGGAGCGCTACAACACCGAGATGGGCCTCGCGGGCTGACCTCTCCCGCCCCGCGGCGGCCGACCGGGCGCACACCGCGAGTGCGGACGCAGCGGCCCCACCCTGTTCGTGCCGGGCCCGGCCCACCCGGCACCGGACTCCCGGCCCCCCGTGGCCCCCGGCCCGGGCTCACGCCCCGAGCAGCTTGCGCACCCTGTCCGTTCCCACGGCCAGCAGCAGCGTCGGCAGCCGCGGACCCGTGTCACGCCCGACGAGCAGCTTGTAGAGCAGCGCGAAGAACGACCGCTGCGCCACCTTCAGTTCGGGCGTCGGCTTGGCCTCCGGCTCGATCCCGGCCTGCACCTTCGGAACGCCGTAGACGAGCTGCGTCAGTCCTTCCAGCGACCAGTGGTCGTCGAGGCCGTCCAGCAGCAGCCGGAGCGATTCCCGCTGCTCGTCGTCGAGCGACTCCAGCAACGCGGTGTCCGGTTCCGCCCGTACGCGCGTGCGCTGTTCGGCCGGGACCTGCGTGCCGATCCAGCGCTGCGCGCGGTCGAGCCGCGGGCGCACCTCGTCGAGCGAACGGACCGGACGCTCCGGGTCCAGCTCGCTGAGGATGCGCAGCGTCTGCTCGTCGTTGCCCGCCGTGACGTCCACGACGGAGGCGAGGGTCCGGTACGGCAGCGGACGCGGCGTCGAGGGCAGCGGGCCCGCAGCGGTGGTCGACGCACGCAGATGGGCGGCGGCGTCGGCCGGCTGCGCCTGTCCGGCGGCCAGCTTCCGCTCCAGGGCGTCCCACTCGTCGTACATGCGCTGGACCTCCTGGTCGAAGGCCACCTTGAACGACTGGTTGGGCCGCCGGCGTGCGTACAGCCAGCGCAGCAGCGGCGCCTCCATGATCTCCAGCGCGTCGGCGGGCGTGGGCACGCCGCCCTTCGAGGACGACATCTTCGCCATGCCGCTGATGCCGACGAAGGCGTACATGGGGCCGATGGGCTGCTCGGCGTCGAAGATCTCCTCGACGAGCTGACCGCCGACGACGAAGGACGACCCGGGCGACTGGTGGTCGACGCCGCTCGGCTCGAACACCACGCCCTCGTACGCCCACCGCATCGGCCAGTCGACCTTCCAGACGAGCTTGCCGTGATCGAACTCGTTCAGTCGGACGGTCTCGCTGTGCCCGCACCGGCAGCTGTACGTGAGCTCTGTCGTCCCGTCGTCGTACGCGGTGACCGTGGTCGTGTCGCGCAGACAGGCGGTGCAGTAGGGCTTGTACGGGTAGTACGCCCCGCCGCCGGCGCCCGAGCCGTCGTCCTCGGAGGCCGCGCCGGAGCCCTCGGCGGCCTCCAGCTCGGCGGCGTCCGGCTCACCCTGCTTCTTCTTCTGCTGCTGCTTCTTGCCGCCCGCCGCGGCCTTGTCCAGCGTCCGGTAACGCTCCAGCACGGCGTCGATGCGCTCACGCTCACGCATCGCGAAGAGGATCTGCTCGCGGTAGGCCCCCGAGGTGTACTTCGCGGTCTGGCTGATGCCGCGGTACTCGACACCGAGCTGGGAGAGGGACTCCTCCATCGCGGCCTTGAAGTGCGCGGCCCAGCTCCCGTGGGCGCTGCCGCGGGGGGCGGGCACCGAGGTGAGCGGCTTCCCGATGTGCTCGTTCCAGGACTCGTCGACGCCCTCGACGCCCACGGGGACCTTGCGGAACCGGTCGTAGTCGTCCCAGGAGACGATGTGCTCGCACTCCACGCCGCGCCGCGCGATCTCGTCGGCGACCAGGTGCGGGACCATCACCTCGCGGAGGTTGCCCAGGTGGATCGGGCCGGAGGGGGAGAGCCCGGAGGCGCAGACCACTGCTTTCCCGGGCGCGCGACGCTCCGCTTCGGCGACGACGTCATCCGCGATACGGGAGACCCAGTCGGTCTCGGTGGTGGTCCGATCCACTTCCGGCACTTCCTTCTCTCTGCTCCGGCGACGCATGTCTGCGCGGCCCATTCTCCCACTGTGCGGGGGCTGCTCGCCGCTGGGATACTCGCGTGCCCGGCCCTGGCGGCGCGTGGGATACTCGGGCCTGCTGACCCAGCCACCCACGTACGGAACGGCTCGCATTCATGGCCTCGGTCCCTTCGCTCGCCGCCACGCTCCACCAGTGCCTCGCGGAGGCCCTCTCGGCTTCGGTGCCGCAGGAGACCCCCGCCGACTGGCTGGACCCGATGCTGCGACGGAGCGACAGGGCCGATTTCCAGGCCAACGGCATGCTGGCGCTCTCCAAGCGCCTCAAGACCAGCCCGCGGGAGCTCGCGGGCCTGGTCGTGGAGAGCATTCCGGCCAACGAGGAGATCGCCTCCGTCGAGGTCTCCGGTCCCGGCTTCCTCAACATCGTCGTCTCGGACGCGAGTGTCCTGCGCAACCTCGCCGCCCGCTCCGACGACGAGCGGCTGGGCGTCCCGTACGCGGAATCGCCCGGCACCACGGTGATCGACTATTCGCAGCCGAACGTGGCCAAGGAGATGCACGTCGGGCATCTGCGCTCGACCGTCATCGGCGACGCCGTCACCAAGATCCTGGAGCACCGGGGCGAGACGGTGATCCGGCGCCACCACATCGGCGACTGGGGCACCCAGTTCGGCATGCTCATCCAGTACCTGATCGAGCACCCGCACGAGCTGGACCACGCGTCGGACACCGCGGACGCCCGGGACGAGGGCGAAGCCGCCATGGCCCGCCTCAACCGGCTGTACAAGGACTCCCGCCTGCTGTTCGACTCCGACGAGGAGTTCAAGGCCAGGGCACGCGACCGCGTGGTCGCCCTCCAGGCCGGCGACGAGGAGACCCGGAACCTCTGGCACAAGATCGTCGACGAGTCGAAGACGTACTTCCACGCCGTCTACGAAGACCTGGACGTCGAGATCCACGACGAGGACATCGTCGGCGAGAGCGCCTACAACGACGATCTCCAGCAGGTCGTGAAGGACCTGGAGTCCTCAGGCGTCGCCGTGCGCTCCGAAGGAGCCCTCTGCGTCTTCTTCGACGACGTCAAGGGCCCCGACGGCACGCCCACTCCGCTGATCGTGCAGAAGTCCAACGGCGGCTTCGGATACGCCGCCACCGACCTCGCCGCGATCCGCGACCGCATCGGCAAGCTCGGCGCCGGCACCGTCCTCTACGTGGTGGACGCCCGGCAGGCGCTGCACTTCCGCATGGTCTTCGAGACCGCGCAGCGCGCCGGCTGGCTCCCTGCGGGGGCGGCGCGGCAGCTGGCGTTCGGCACCGTCCTGGGCAAGGACGGCAAGCCGTTCAAGACCCGGGAGGGCGAGAGCGTACGGCTGGTGGATCTGCTGGACGAGGCGAAGCAGCGTGCGGCCGTCGTCGTACGGGAGAAGGCACAGGACCTCACCGAGGAGGAGATCGAGGAGCGGGCGGCCCAGGTCGGCATCGGTGCCGTGAAGTACGCCGACCTGTCGAACTCGATGACGCGCGACTACGTCTTCGACCTCGACCGGATGGTCTCCCTTCAGGGCGACACCAGCGTCTACCTCCAGTACGCCTACGCCCGGGTCCGGTCCATCTTCCGCCGTGCGGGCGAGCTGAAGCCGGCTGTGCATCCGACACTGACGCTGAAGCCGGCCGAGCGTGCCCTGGCCCTGCACCTGGACGAGTTCGGGGACACCCTCACCGCGGTCGCCGAGGCTTACGAACCCCACAAGCTGGCGGCGTACCTGTACGAACTGGCCACGCTCTTCGGCCCGTTCTACGAGAACTGCCCCGTGCTGAAGGCGGAGTCGCAGCAGGTGGCCGAGAACCGCCTCTTCCTCTGCGACCTGACGGCCCGCACCCTCCGCGAGGGCATGACGCTGCTCGGCATCCGGACGCCCGAGCGGCTCTGACCGTCGAGGATCTGACGGGGCGGCACGTGCTGCGCGCGCCCGGGAGCGGCCGGAAACCGCCCCCGGGTCCGGCCCCTGACCTCCGCAGAGAGCGGCGGCGGCGCTGTACGGCGTCCCGGAAACCGGCCTCCCCCGCTCACCCTCCCGGGGGTCGCCCCGCCGAACCGCCCGCCACGCGCATCTGCTTGCAAGTAGCATCCACCGCCTGAGACGCCTTCATCCGCCGGCCCCAGGAGGACACGCATGCGCTCGGAACCGACCAGACGGACCGCACTGTACGGCCTGGCCACGGCAGCCGCCGTCGTCGGATTCGACCCGGCCGCGCGGGCCTGGGCGACGGAGCGGCCAGGTTCCCGGAACGCTCCGTTCCACGAAGTGCCGCCGCTGGACGGGTCGTTGCTCACCGACGACGCGTCACGCGACGCCGCCGCCGAGGACTTCGGTCACATCGTCCACCGCCGGCCCGCCGCCGTTCTCCGTCCCGGTTCGGTCCGGGACATCGTGGTGATGGTGCGGTTCTGCCGCAGCCACGGCATCTCCGTCGCCCCGCGCGGACAGGGCCACACGACGTTCGGCCAGGCCCAGGTCGAGGGCGGCCTGGTCATCGAGACGACCCCGCTGGACCACATCGGGGAAGTCAGCGGCGGCACCGTGACTGTGGGCGCCGGCGCACGCTGGAGCCAGGTCGCCAAGTCCACGCTGCGGCACGGCCTCACGCCGCCGGTCTTCACCGACTACCTCGAACTGTCCGTCGGCGGCACGCTCTCCGTGGGCGGCCTCGGCGGCCAGACCCACCGGCACGGCGCCCAGACCGACAACGTCACCGAGCTCCAAGTGGTGACCGGCGCGGGCGAGTTGGTCCGCTGCTCCCCCACCCGGCACGCGGACCTGTTCGACGCCGTACGGGCCGGTCTTGGCCAGTGCGCCGTCGTCGTCAGCGCGACGGTCCGCCTTGTGCCCGCACCGGAGACCGTGCGGCACTTCCAACTCCCGTACGCGGAACTGGGCGTGTACCTGGAGGACCAGCGGCGGCTGATCACCGAGCACCGGTTCGACTACGTCGAGGGACTCGTCTTCCCCGACGACACGGGCGCCTTCCGCGTCCACGTTCTGGAAGCCGTCGCATACGGCCCTCCTGCCGGGCCCGAGCCGGACGACGACGCGCTCCTGGCGGGCCTGCGGTTCGAACAGGCGGGCATGACCGCGGAGACGCTGGACTACTACACCTTCCTGGACAGGCTCGCCCCCTCCGTCGCGGAACAGAAGGAGACGGGGGTCTGGGACGACCCGCACCCCTGGCTCAACCTCCTGCTGCCCTCCTCCGACGTCGAGGAGCTGGCCTCGGACATCCTCGGGGACCTCCGCCCCGAGGACATCGGGTCGAGCGGCGTCGTGCTGCTCTACCCCCTGAGCCGGAAGGTGCTGCGTACGCCGATGCTGCGGATGCCCTCCGACCCCGTGCCGTACCTGCTTGCCGTCCTGCGCACCGGCCCGCCCGGCGACCCGGCCACCGTGAAGCGCCTGCTCGCCGACAACCGCGCGGCGTACGAACGGGTGCGCGGCACAGGCGGAAAGCAGTACCCGGTGGGTTCCGTCCCCTTCGACCAGTCCGACTGGCGCGACCACTTCGGTCCCGCCTTCCCGGCGCTCGCGGCGGCCCGTCACCGCTACGACCCGTCCGGCATCCTCACCCCCGGCCAGGGCATCTTCTAGGGTCCGCGGAACCGCCTTGATACGCCGGCAGACCGTCCGTCAGCACAGTCGACTGCTCGCGCTCGCAAGGCAGTCGGCCGACGCCGGCGGCCGCCGCATCCTCGGGATCGCGGGGCCGCCGGGCGCCGGCAAGTCCACACTCGCCGCCTTCCTCGCCGATGCGCTCGGCCCGAGCCGGGCCGTACAGGTCCCGATGGACGGTTTCCACCTGGCCGACGTCGAGTTGCGCCGCCTCGGCCTCCTCGACCGCAAGGGCGCCCCGGAGACCTTCGACGCACACGGTTACGCGGCTCTGCTGCGGCGGCTGCGCACACCGAGCAGCGAGACCGTCTACGCCCCGGGCTTCGACCGGGAGTGGGAACAGCCCGTAGCGGGTTCGCTGCCGGTGCCGCCCGACGTGCCGCTCGTCATCACCGAGGGCAACTACCTGCTGCTGGACTCGCCGGAGTGGCGGCCCGTCCGGCCGCTGCTCGACGCCTGCTGGTGGGTGAGCCTGGACGAGGACGTGCGTCTGCGCCGGCTGATCGACCGCCATGTGCGGTACGGCAAGAGCCGGGCCGAGGCCGAGAGTTGGGTGCACCGCTCGGACGAGGCCAACGCCCGGCTGATCGCTCCGGGACGGGAGGCGGCGGACCTCGTCGTGGAACTCCCTCCCGGCGAGCACGGCGCCGGGACCGGGCGGGCGCCCGGCGCGTGACCCTGCGCCCGGCGCGTGACCCGGCGCCCGGCGCGTGACCCGGCGACCGGCGCCGGATTCGCGTCCGAACCACGGCGATTACGTGAGAGCCTCCAGCCTGCGCTTCAAGCGCCACACGCCCCTTGGTACCTTCAACTCGCTTGCACCATGAGCACGTTGACACTCGCGCGGACGCCGGACAGTCCGGCGCACGCCGCCGGTGCTCCTCCGGCGCGACGGCAGAAGAGGAACGGAAGAACAGCGATGACCGGTTCCGGCGCACAGCCTCCCCAGATCGACACCAGCCGAGCGCACTCGGCCCGGATGTACGACTACTACCTCGGCGGGAAGGACTGGTACCCGGTCGACCAGGAGGCGGCCGAGAAGGTCAAGGAGGTCTTCCCCTTCATCGTCACCGGCGCCCGGGCGAACCGCGACTTCATGCACCGCGCCACGCGCACCCTCGCCCGCGAGTACGGGGTGAGGCAGTTCGTCGACATCGGCACCGGCATCCCGACCTCGCCCAACCTGCACCAGGTCGCCCAGGAGGCCGCCCCGGACGCCCGCGTGGTCTACGCCGACAACGACCCGACAGTGCTGGAGTACACCGACGCGCTGACCCTCAGCAGCCCGCAGGGCCGCACCGCCTACGTACACGCCGACCTGCGGCACGACGCCGTCCTCGACGACGCGCGGCTGCGCGAAGTCATCGACCTGGACAAGCCGGTGGCGCTGTCGATGCTCGCCGTCACGCACTTCCTCCCGGACGAGTACCGGCCGCAGGAGATCGTACGGTCGATGGTCGACCGGCTCGCCTCCGGCAGCTTCCTCGTGCTCTCGCACGCCACCCCCGACTTCAACCCCGCGGCCCAGAAGGCCGTCGACGTCTACCGGCAGAGCGGCACCCCGGCACAGATACGCACCAAGCCTGAGGTGCTGCGCTTCTTCGACGGCACGGAGCTGATCGAGCCGGGCCTGACCTCGACGCACCGCTGGCGCCCCGACGGCGAGTCCGGAATCACCGACGCCGACGCCTTCTTCTACGCGGGCATCGGCCGCAAGCCCTGAGCCGACAGGACCGCTTCAGGGGTCCCGCCCCGCTCCCGCCGGGGGCGGTGAAACGCCGCCCGCCTCCGGCCGGCCCCGGCTGCCCCGCTGTACCCGAGGTCCGGGCCACCCGGGCCCATGGGGCCACCCCGTCGGTACGCCCGACGCCGTCAGCCGTGAACCGTGCCGCTTGACCTTGTCGTGGCGACAACGTTTCTACTGAAGGCATGCGCATCGGAGAGCTCGCCGGCATCGTCGGCATCACCACCCGCGCCGTGCGGCACTACCACCGCATCGGCCTGCTGGCAGAACCCCCGCGGCAGTCCAACGGCTACCGGGAGTACTCGCTGCGCGACGCCGCCGAGCTCGCACGGATCCGTCGGCTCACCGAACTGGGACTCAGCCTGGACGAGGTCAGGGACGTGCTCGCCGACGACGTCGGCAAAGAGCTGTCCGAGGTGCTCGCCGAGCTCGACGCCGACCTGGCCCGCCAGGAGCAGGCCATCCGGCAGCGCCGCGCACGGCTGGCGCAGCTGCTGCTTCAGGCCGAGGAAGGGCGGCTCCCGGCCGAGTCCCCCGTCTCCCCCGAGCTCGCCGCCCTCTTCGAGGACATGGCCAGGGCTTCCGCTCGGCTGCCGGGCCCCGAACCGGCCATGGCGGCCAAGGAGCGGGAGCTGCTCGCCCTGCTGGAAACCGGCTCACCGGGCGGCGACCGCAGCTGGCTCGACGCCATGATGCACAGCCTCAGCGCCGACCCGGAGGCCATGCGGCGCGCCTACGAGGTCTACGCCCAGCTCGACGAACTGGCCGAGGCCGCCGAGGACGATCCCCGGGTGGAGAGGACCGCGCGGGCCGTCCTCGACAGCATCCCGGACGAAGTGGCGCAGGCGATGACCGGCTCGGACGTCGGGAAGGCGGTCGAGGACGGCGGCTTCGCGCACGCCTTCTTCGCCGACTTCGCCCCCGCCCAGGCCGCGGCGGTGCGCCGCACGATCGAACTGCTCGAGGAGCGTGACGGGTGAACGCGCTGGGAAGCGCCGACCGCTGGGCCTCCGCCACGCTCCTGCAACTGCACGCCCCCGGTTGTGCGCCCGTACGTGATCGAGGCCGGCGGCTCGCTGCGCCCGCGCCGCGGCGCGAGCCGCTACAGCTTGCCCGCGGCCTCCAGCGCCCAGTAGGTCAGGATGAGGTCCGCGCCCGCCCGCTTGAAGCTGGTCAGGGTCTCCAGCATCGCCGCGTCCCGGTCGATCCAGCCGTTCTGCGCGGCGGCCTCGACCATCGAGTACTCCCCTGAGATGTGGTAGGCGCCGAGAGGCACGTCGACCCGGTCGGCGAAGTCGCGCAGCACGTCCAGGTACGGCAGGCCCGGCTTGACCATCACCATGTCCGCGCCCTCCGCGAGGTCGAGCGAGAGCTCGCGCAGCGACTCGCGGGAGTTGGCCGGGTCCTGCTGGTACGTACGGCGGTCGCCCTTCAGCGACGAGCCGACGGCCTCACGGAACGGCCCGTAGAAGGCGGAGGAGTACTTCGCGGTGTAGGCGAACATCGACACGTCCAGGTGGCCCGCCTCGTCCAGCGCCCGGCGCACGTGGCCGATCTGGCCGTCCATCATGCCGCTGGGGCCCAGCACATGGGCGCCGGCTTCCGCCTGGACGCAGGCCATCTGCGCGTACCGCTCCAGCGTCGCGTCGTTGTCCACCCTGCCGTCCGCGTCGAGGACGCCGCAGTGGCCGTGGTCGGTGGTCTCGTCCAGGCACAGGTCCGACATGACGACGAGGTCGTCGCCGACCTCGGACCGCACGTCCCGCAGCGCGACCTGAAGGATTCCGTCGGGATCGGTGCCGCAGCTGCCGACCGCGTCCTTGTCCTCCTCCTTCGGCACGCCGTAGATCATGATTGCGCCGACGCCCGCCCGTACGGCCTCAGCCGCGGTCTTCTTCAGCGTCTCCCGCGTGTGCTGCACGACGCCCGGCATCGAGGAGACCGGTACCGGCTCGCTGATGCCGTCCCGTACGAAGACGGGCAGGATCAAGTCGGCCGGGTGCACCCGGTGTTCGGCGACCATGCGGCGCATGGCCGGTGTCGTGCGCAGCCTGCGTGGGCGCGCGGCCGGGAAACCCCCCGCGGCGGCGGGGTGCTCGCTGTTCAAGATGTACGTGCCCTCCTCCGGGCCGGGCGCTTCTCGCTCGGCCTCTTCACGGCGTCGCCCGCGGCGACGGCCTCCGCGCGCCGCTTGGCGCCGAAGTCCGCCAGGGCCTCCGCCAGCTTGTGCACCGACGGCTCGGGGGACATGACGTCGACCCGCAGGCCGTGCTCCTCCGCCGTCTTGGCGGTGGCCGGTCCGATGCAGGCGATGACGGTGACGTTGTGCGGCTTGCCCGCGATGCCGACGAGGTTCCGCACCGTCGAGGACGAGGTGAACAGCACCGCGTCGAAGCCGCCGCCCTTGATGGCCTCACGCGTCTCGGCGGGCGGTGGCGAGGCCCGCACAGTGCGGTACGCGGTGACGTCGTCGACCTCCCAGCCCAGCTCGATGAGCCCGGCCACGAGAGTCTCCGTCGCGATGTCGGCCCGCGGCAGGAAGACGCGGTCGATGGGGTCGAAGACCGGGTCGTAGGGCGGCCAGTCGTCCAGCAGCCCGGCGGCGGACTGCTCGCCGCTGGGCACCAGGTCCGGCTTCACGCCGAACTCGACGAGCGCTTTGGCGGTCTGTTCACCGACCGCCGCGACCTTGATCCCGGCGAAGGCGCGGGCGTCCAGTCCGTACTCCTCGAACTTCTCCCGCACAGCCTTCACCGCGTTGACGGAGGTGAAGGCGATCCACTCGTACCGCCCCGTGACCAGGCCCTTCACGGCCCGCTCCATCTGCTGCGGTGTACGCGGCGGTTCGACGGCGATCGTCGGCACCTCGGCCGGCACGGCGCCGTAGCTGCGCAGCTGGTCGGAGAGCGACTCCGCCTGCTCCTTCGTACGAGGTACCAGGACCTGCCAGCCGAAGAGCGGCTTGGACTCGAACCACGCCAGCTGCGGCCGTTCCGCGGCTGCGCTGCGCTCCCCGACCACGGCTATCACCGACTGGCCGCCGTCGGAGGACGGAAGCACCTTCGCGGACTTCAGGACCTGCCCGATGGTGCCGAGCGTCGCCGTCCAGGTGCGCTGGCGGGTGGTGGTGCCCGCGGCGGTGACCGTCAGCGGGGTCTCCGGCTTGCGGCCGCCCGCGACCAGTTCGCCCGAGACGGAGACGACGGACTCCAGCGTGGTCGAGACGACCACCGTGGCATCGCTCGCGCCGACCTCCGTCCAGCATCTTTCGTCCGCTGTACGCGCGTCGATGAAGCGGACGTCGGTGCCGTGGCCATTCCGCAGGGGCACGCCCGCATACGCGGGGACGCCCACAGCGGTCGCGATACCGGGCACGACCTCGAAGGGGATGCCCTCCGCCGCGCATGCCAGCATCTCCCTCGCGGCATCGGCGTCCAGCCCGGGATCACCCGTGACCGCACGCACCACCCGCTTGCCCGCGCGTGCGGCAGCCATGGCAAGATCTGCTGCACCACCCGCGGGCGCGGGGGAAGTTGACGCGTCGTCAGCCTTCCGAAGCGGCGTGTCCACCCCTGCCCGAGCGTGGGTGCGGACGACGTCGTACACCTGGGGGTCGGCCACAAGCACATCGGCTTGCGCGAGTGCCTCGACGGCGCGCAGCGTCAGCAGACCCGGGTCTCCGGGCCCGGCACCGAGAAAGGTGACGTGTCCGTGTGCACCGTAGAGGTGCTGAGTTGTCGAATTGTGGGCAGTGGTGGGGCTCAAAGTGCTCGCTCCCCCATCAGACCGGCCGCACCCTTGGCGAGCATCTCGTCGGCGAGCTCACGGCCCATGTTCTGCGGGACCGTCGTGCCGTCGGCGGATGCCGGTACGGGACCGGTGGTGGACAGCTGCACCAGCGTCTCGCCGTCGATGGTTCCGACGACGCCACGCAGGCGCATTTCGGTGACAGCCTGCCCGTCGCCCAGCAGGTCGGCGAGTGCGCCCACAGGCGCGCTGCAGCCGGCCTCCAAGGCGGCGAGCAGGGTTCGCTCAGCGGTCACGGCGGCCCGTGTGTACGGGTCGTCGAGCTCGGCGAGCTGGACAGCCAGATACGCGTTGGCGGACGCGCACTCGACGGCCAGTGCCCCCTGGCCGGGGGCGGGCAGTACAGCGTCGGGGCTGAGCAGCTCGGTGACCTCGTCGAGACGGCCTGTGCGCTCCATCCCGGCGGCTGCCAGTACCACTGCGTCGAGTTCGCCTGAGCGCACATACCCGATGCGCGTGTCGATATTCCCCCGGATCGGCACCGTCTCCACCTGCGCGCCGAGGGACCGCGCCCAGGAGTTCAGCTGCGCCATCCGGCGGGGCGAGCCGGTACCGACCGTCGCGGCCTTCCCGGTCGTACGCGCGGAGAGCGCCAGCTGCTCGAAGTCCAGGCCGTCGCGGGCGATGAGCACGTCACGGGCGTCCGCGCGTGCCGGGATCGCCGCGACGGTCAGCTCGTCGGGCTGCGTGGTCGGCAGGTCCTTCAGCGAGTGCACCGCGAAGTCGATCTCACCGCGCAGCAGCGCGTCGCGCAGCGCGGTGACGAAGACGCCGGTGCCGCCGATCTGGGCCAGGTGCTCCTTGCTGGTGTCTCCGTACGTCGTGATCTCGACCAACTCGACGGGACGTCCCGTCACCCGGCGCACCTGCTCGGCCACGAGGCCGGACTGGGCCATGGCGAGCTTGCTCCGCCGGGTGCCCAGCCGGAGGGCCGGTGCTGCTGGCGTGTGGGTCATGCGCTCACCTCGTCGTGCCCGTCCGCGCTTCCGCACGGGACGCGTCCATCGTTGACTTGCCCGGCCTGCGAGTGCCGTTCGTGCCTGCCGGGCCCGTGGTGCCGGACCCGCTGTCCGCCGCCTCGCCCTGTGTGGGCCGTACTCATGGCCGCCCGCCCGTCGTCGGATCCGGAAAACGTTCCGGCGTACGTCCCGGAGCGTGCTGTGCTGCGCGGTCCGGCGCCTCTGCGGGCGCGGGAACGCCCTTCGGCGGGACGCCCTCCGGTGCCGGACTGCTGCTGACCGCGGCGACCGCTTGCGGGTCGAGGTCGAAGAGCTCGCGCAGTGCGTCGGCGTAGCCGGCGCCGCCGGGCTCCCCCGCGAGCTGCTTCACGCGCACCGTCGGGGCGTGCAGCAGCTTGTCCACGACACGGCGCACCGTCTGAGTGATCTCCGCGCGTTGCTTGTCGTCCAGCCCTTGCAGGCGTCCTTCGAGCCGCGCCATCTCCGAGGCGACGACGTCGGCCGCCATGGTGCGCAGAGCGACGACGGTCGGCGTGATCGTCGCCGCCCGCTGAGCGGCGCCGAAGGCGGCCACCTCCTCGCCGACGATGCCGCGCACCGCGTCCACGTCGGCGGCCAGCGGCGCGTCCGCGGCCGCTCCGGCCAGCGACTCGATGTCGACGAGCCGGACCCCGACGGTCCCGGAGCGGTGCAGGGCGGCGTCGATGTCGCGCGGCATGGCCAGGTCGAGCAGAGCCATCGGTTCGGCGGACGCACGCGACGAGGTCTTGTCCTGGGCCCGCTGCGCGAGTGCGTCGCGTACGGCGTCGAGTGTGAGGACCAGCCCGGTGGCGCCGGTGCAGGAGACGACGACGTCCGCGCGGGGCAGCTCCGCCGTGATCCCGTCCATCGGCAGGGCGTGCGCTCGGGGGCCGTCGCCGCCGCTCAGCGCGGCAGCGGGTGCCGCGCCCGCTGCGAGCCCGGACGTCAGGCCGGTGGCGAGCCGTTCGGCGCGGTCCAGCGTCCTGTTTGCGATCACCAGTTCGGCCACACCGGCGCGCGCCAGCGTCGTGGCCGCCAGTGAGGACATCGATCCCGCGCCGATGACCAGGGCACGCTTGCCGCGCACCCACTCCCCGACCGGCACGGGACCGGCGAGCTGTTCGAGACCGAAAGTGACCAGCGACTGACCGGCCTTGTCGATGCCCGTCTCACTGTGCGCGCGCTTCCCCGTACGCAACGCCTGCTGGAAGAGATCGTTCAGCAGGCGCCCCGCGGTGTGCTGGTCCTGCGCGAGCGCGAGCGCTTCCTTGATCTGGCCGAGGATCTGCCCCTCGCCGACGACCATCGAGTCCAGGCCGCAGGCCACGGAGAACAGATGGTGGACTGCCCGGTCCTCGTAATGCACGTACAGGTGAGGAGTCAGCTCGTCCAGTCCGACACCGCTGTGCTGGGCGAGCAGGGTCGAGAGCTCGGCGACCCCGGCGTGGAACTTGTCCACGTCGGCGTACAGCTCGATCCGGTTGCACGTCGAGAGCACCGCCGCCTCCGCCGCAGGCTCCGCGCTCACCGCGTCCTGCAGCAGCTTCCCGCGTACCTGCGGGGCGAGTACGGCCCGCTCCAGCACGCTCACCGGCGCGCTGCGATGGCTCAGCCCGACGACCAGCAGACTCATGCAGGCATCACGGCGGGGACGTCCCCGTCTGGTCCGGGCTCGGAGCGCTTGGTCACTGCCGCGGCGGGCGGAGCCGCCGGAGGCGCGGTCTCCTCCTCCTCGGGGGCTTCCTCGCCGGCCTTGCGCTGCTCGTGGAAGGCGAGGATCTGCAACTCGATGGAGAGGTCGACCTTGCGTACGTCCACACCCTCCGGCACGGACAGCACCGTGGGTGCGAAGTTGAGGATCGAGGTGACACCGGCGGCCACCAGCCGGTCGCACACCTGCTGCGCGGACCCCGCGGGAGTGGCGATGACGCCGATGGAGACGCCGTTGTCGGCGATGATCTGCTCGAGGCCGTCGGTGTGCTGGACCTGGATGCCCGCCACGGTGCGCCCGGCCAGGGTGGGGTCGGCGTCTATGAGCGCGGCGACACGGAAGCCGCGGGAGGCGAAGCCCCCGTAGTTGGCGAGGGCGGCGCCGAGGTTGCCGATACCGACGATGACGACGGGCCAGTCCTGCGTCAGTCCCAGCTCGCGCGAGATCTGGTAGACGAGGTACTCCACGTCGTAGCCGACACCGCGGGTGCCGTACGACCCGAGGTAGGAGAAGTCCTTGCGCAGCTTGGCGGAGTTGACCCCGGCAGCGGCAGCCAGTTCCTCGGAGGAGACCGTGGGCACCGAGCGCTCGGACAGTGCGGTGAGCGCCCTCAGGTACAGCGGTAGCCGGGCGACGGTGGCCTCGGGGATTCCTCGGCTCCGGCTCGTCGCCGGTCGGTGATTTCGGCCAGTTGCCACGGTGCTCCTGCCGGTTGCGCGAAGCGGTGAGCGATCCTTCGCCGGGTGCGCGCCCGGACCGCTCCGTCGCGACCAGGCTATGCCTTTGTGAACGCGTGCACAAAGCTGGTGTCCGATTTGTCCGTTCAACGTGACCGGCGCCACATGCCCCGGCAGCAACACGAGCCACTCCTCACGCCCACTTCACGACGGAGCGGCCGGCCCGTGCGCGACGCCCGTGCGCGGCGCCTCAGCCGGCCAGGGCCTTCCGCAGCCGCTCCGGGTCCACCCGCCAGAAATCGTGCTGCGCGCCGTCCACCAGCACAACCGGGATCTGCTCCCAGTACTTCCGGTACAGCTCCTCGTCCTGGTTGATGTCCTTCTCCTCCCAGGCGGCCCCGGTCTCCTCGCAGACCCGGACGACGACGTCCCGCGCGACGTCGCACAGATGGCAGCCGGGCTTCCCGATCAGCGTGACAGTCCTCATACGCGCCATTGTCACGCTTCGCGGACACCACACGGCACGTCCGCCCCGTTTCACATCCGGCATCCCCGCCTCCGGTCCCCTCCGCGAGCCGGCGCCCTTCCACCCGGCACCACGCCGACCTGCGCGAAGCCCCCGTCCGGCCGGTGAGTTGACTCTCCCCTCTCCCCGGCAGCCGCAGGCCCCGGACGCGTCCCGTCCGTGTGCCTGATCGCCCACAGCCGGACACCCTGCCGTAACAGGACCGGCGCATGCGGTGGCTATCCTCGATGGCATGCTCTCCCGCTCCTCTCCCCGACGCGCCTGGGCCTGGCTCGCGCACCGCAGCCGGTCCGCAACTGCGCGCAGTGTGCTGGCGGGTGAGGCTTCGGCAGAGGCCGCCAGGAAGCAGGAGCTGGCGCAGGCCGGGCGCGAACTGCCCGCGGCCGGGCCCGAGGACGAGGTCTTCCCGGTCGTCGGGGACACCCGCGCGGCCGCCTTCTTCGACCTCGACAACACCGTGATGCAGGGTGCCGCCCTCTTCCACTTCGGCAGGGGCCTCTACAAGCGCGACTTCTTCGAGAAGCGCGAACTCGCCCGTTTCGCCTGGCAGCAGGTCTGGTTCCGGATGGCGGGCAGCGAGAACGCCGGACACATGGAGGACGTGCGGTCCAGCGCACTCTCCATCGTCCAGGGCCACAGCGTCAGTGAACTGGCCGCCATCGGCGAGGAGATCTACGACGAGTACATGGCCGGCCGCATCTGGCCCGGCACCCGCGCCCTCGCCCAGGCGCACCTCGACGCCGGCCAGAAGGTCTGGCTCGTCACGGCTGCCCCCGTGGAGACGGCGACGATCATCGCCCGCCGGCTGGGCCTGACGGGCGCCCTGGGCACCGTCGCGGAGTCCGTCGACGGCGTGTACACGGGCAGACTGGTCGGAGAGCCGCTGCACGGCCCGGCCAAGGCGGAGGCCGTACGGGCGCTCGCCGCCGCGGAGGATCTGGAGCTGGGCAGGTGCGCGGCCTACAGCGACTCGGCGAACGACATACCGATGCTCTCGCTCGTCGGCTATCCGTATGCGATCAATCCTGACAGCCGGCTTCGCGGTCACGCCCGCGAAATGGGCTGGCGGCTGCGCGACTACCGCACCGCGCGCAAGGCGGCGAAGGCAAGCATCCCCGCGGCTGCCGGAGTCGGCGCGGTGGCAGGCGGTGCCGCCGCCGCGGTCGCCCTGCAGCGACGCCGGCGCTGAGTCCGCAGAGGCCTCGTCCAGGGCCTCAGCCCGCGACAGCGCCGCCTCAAGACCCGCGCCCTCCCCCCGCGCCCGCTGCACGAACTCACTCTGCGCGCCCGCGACGTGAGGCAATTCAGGCGTCTCGCCCGACCCCCGCTCCCGCCAGTCACGCTTCGGACCTTCGAGCACAACACGTCACTCAAACGACAAACTGCGAACAAGAAGCGGTCATAGAGCCGATCACAGTCAGTGCCAGGTAGGCACCAATGCGTAACACAACCGACTGAACCGGCGATTTCAGCAACTACGCGTAGCACTGTCTGCACGAAGCGTTATTCTCCTCAGACGCAATCGGTACCCACCCGTCCCAATCCGGGTCGAACGGTTCCGTACTGCACGTGATGGAAGCTCTGCCTCTGGGAGTCCCGTGTACCCACACGTCGGGGTTGACGCCTCGGGCCTGGCTACGCTGCGCAGCACGGTCGTTGCCGCTGTCGGCCGGCTATGCGCACTCGTCCCCCACACGTACGCCGTCCCCGCGTTCGCCATGGCCGCACCCGTCCCCGCCGGCCGTCGCCACGCGCTGAACGACCGATCAACGGCGGGCGCCGCCCCCGCGGGTGCGGCGCAGTCGACCGCGGCCGCGGCCCCTGCCGGGAACATCGGCAGACGTACCCGCGGTGGCGCCTCGGGCAGCGCGGGCACCTCGACCGCCCGCCGGGCCCGTCCCGCCGCGACCGACACCGACAGCCGCCGGATGATGGACCTGGTCGAGCGCGCCCAGTCCGGCGAGTCCGAGGCCTTCGGCCGCCTCTACGACCAGTACAGCGACACCGTGTACCGCTACATCTACTACCGCGTGGGCGGCAAGGCGACGGCCGAGGACCTCACAAGCGAGACGTTCCTGCGGGCTCTCCGGCGCATCGGGACCTTCACCTGGCAGGGCCGTGACTTCGGCGCCTGGCTGGTCACCATCGCGCGCAACCTTGTCGCCGACCACTTCAAGTCCAGCCGGTTCCGGCTGGAGGTGACCACCGGGGAGATGCTCGACGCGAACGAGGTCGAGCGGAGCCCCGAGGACTCCGTCCTCGAGTCGCTCTCCAACGCCGCGCTGCTGGAGGCCGTACGCCGGCTCAACCCCCAGCAGCAGGAGTGCGTGACGCTCCGCTTCCTGCAGGGGCTCTCGGTCGCGGAGACCGCACGTGCCATGGGGAAGAACGAGGGCGCCATCAAGACCCTGCAGTACAGGGCGGTCCGCACTCTCGCGCGTCTGCTCCCGCAGGACGCCCGCTGAGGGCACCCCGCACCCGCAGGACCGTCCGGAACTGCCGCTGCCGGCAAGGCCGTTGCAAGCGGCAGTCCGGTGACCTTCAGTGACCCTCACGACGCATGCGGTCACATCATCGTGAGTCCGTAACCCGACTGGCTTGCGGCTCGTTGTGGGAGTTGCAGACTCCCCGCAACCGTGGCGCGCAAGTAGTCACTCACCCTTCCGAGTGAAGACGAGCGGTTTTGCCTCAGACCTTCCAATCGTGCCGGGGAGTGGACCGTGCTGACGAGAGGAGGTGCCGCCCGTGATCGGGTCCGTAGCCACGAGCAGGCGGGCAACCGCCTTCGCCGGGGCCTTGGACGAGCACGAGCTCGAAGAGGCGACGGCGGCCGGCCGAACGGCGGAAGACGGGGGCGCACGTGTCTTTCAGGCCGTCCCTGAACCTCCGCCGGCGACCGGCGGGGGCGGGACTGGCGGAGGCGGTGCCGACACCTCGTACGGAGGTGGCGGCGATTCCGAGCACACCCGGCTCCTGGAGGTCGCGGACAGACTCGGAGAGCTGCCCAGACCCGCGCTTGCCCCGGAAGTGAAGACCGTCCAGCGGGCGCAGCTCATCGCCGCCATGGAGGCCGAGTTCGCCTCACCGGAGGCACGCGCCCGTCAGGTCCCCGAACAGCGGGACGGACGCGGCAAGAAGGGCGCTCACCGCGCACCGGCCCCCGGCCCCATGAGCAAGCTCCGCCCACGGTCCCGGCTGACCAAGGGACTCGCCGCCGGTGGTCTCGGTGTCGGTGTGGCCGCCTCCGCTCTCGGCGGCGTCGCCGCGGCGAGCAGCGAGGCCCTCCCCGGCGACTCGCTCTACGGCCTCAAGCGCGGCATGGAGGACCTCCGCCTGGACATGGCCGACGACGAGGCCAACCGCGGCCTCGTCCACCTCGACCATGCCTCGACGCGCATGCAGGAAGCCCGCCGGCTCATGGAACGGGCAAGAGGCGGCGCCGAGTTGGATTACGAGTCGCTCGCGGACGTACGCCGCGCCCTCTCCGGAATGCGCAACGAGGCAGCCGACGGCCACAGGCTGCTCAGCGCCGCGTACGCCAGGGACGGCAGCATCGAACCGATGCGCTCCCTCTCGTCGTTCCGCGCGGACCACGGGGCGAGCTGGTCCCGGATGAAGGACCGGCTGCCGCCCCAGCTCTCGGACGTGCGCGACGAGGTCAGTTCCGTCCTCGACGCCATGGACGACGACATCGAGCCGCTCGCCGGGCTCCTCGCCGACCCGGCACAGGACGCCCCGCGCACTCCCCGGAAGGACGGTGCGGACCGTACGGAGAAGGGCGGTTCCCCCGAGCCCCGCTCCTCCGCCGGCTCCCAGGACACCCGCGAGCGGGAGGACGAGACGAGCGACGCGCCCGCGCCGTCCGGCTCGACGCCGCGCTCGGGCGAACTCATCGGCGGTGGCGGCCTCCTGGACCCGGACGGGGACCAGCACAGCGATCCCTCCCGCCCGGCCTCCGGCGAAGGCGGGCGCCCGCTGCCGGGCTCCGAGGTCACCCTTCCGCCCATCCTCCCGGAGGTACTGCCCGACCTGCGGGATCTCTCGACGAGGGACGACTGACCGCGCACGCGGGCCCGAGGCCCCTTCCTGTGCACCCGGACGTACGAGACCGGGCGCGGGGAGGGGCCTTCGGCCTGACGCGCCACACCGGGGCGGACCACGGGCCGCCCCGCCGAAGTCCTCAGAAGAACACAGACCTTCGCTGCACGAGCAGCTTGTAGAGCGTGTGCTGGATGGTCTCCCGGATCTGGTCCGTGAGGTTGAACATCAGCATCGGGTCGTCGGCCGACCCCGCCGGATACCCGTCCGTCTCGATCGGCTCACCGAACTGGATCGTCCACTTCGTCGGCAACGGTACGGCGCCGAGCGGCCCCAGCCAGGGGAACGTCGGCGTGACGGGGAAGTACGGAAAGCCCAGCAGCCGGGCGAGCGTACGGGAGTTGCCCACCATCGGGTAGATCTCCTCGGCCCCGACGATCGAGCACGGCACGATGGGCGCCCCCGCCCGCAGTGCCGTCGAGACGAAGCCTCCGCGTCCGAACCTCTGCAGCTTGTAGCGGTCCGAGAAGGGCTTGCCCAGGCCCTTGAACCCCTCCGGCATCACCCCGACGACCTCTCCCCTGCCCAGCAGCGCCTCCGCGTCCTCCGCGCATGCCAGCGTGTGACCCGCCTTGCGCGCGAGCGAGTTGACGACCGGCAGCATGAACACCAAGTCAGCCGCCAGCAGGCGCAGATGGCGCTGAGCGGGGTGGTTGTCGTGGACGGCGACCTGAAGCATCAGCCCGTCGAGGGGCAGTGTGCCCGAGTGGTTGGAGACGACCAGAACCGAACCGTCGTCCGGGATGTTCTCCACGCCCCGTACATCGACGCGGAAGTACTTCTCGTACAGCGGGCGCAGCAGCGACATCAGCACCTGGTCGGTCAGCTCCGGGTCGTATCCGAAGTCGTCGACCTCGTACTCCCCCGTCACCCGCCGGCGCAGGAAGGCGAGGCCCTGTGCGACCTTCTGGTCCCAGGTCCCGCCCGGTACCGCACTGCCGGTCTCCGCGCCCGGACCGCCCGCTCCGGGCTCCGCCGAGTCCGCCGGCCCCGCACCCGGCTCGTGTCCGGAGGCTCCGGCAGCGCCCGCGCCGCCCGAACCCCGTTGTCCGCCCTGCGCGTTGCCGCGGCGGCCACGCCCGGATTCGTCGTCCGGAGAGCCGAACGGGATGACCTTCGCCTCACCCATGCCTTCCGGCCTCCTCGCCCTCTCGCTCTCGTTCTCCCGCAGGAGCGGGACGTACCAGCCCTGCCAGCCTGTCGACAGTGCGCGCGAGAGCCTCCGGCGGCAGCAGCCCCGGACCCTTGCTGCGGCTGAAGGCGTCCAGCGTCTCCGCCGTCGTGTACCGGGGTTCGAAGCCGAGGACTTCGCGCATCTGCACCGTACGTACGACCCGGCCGTGGGTCAGCAGCCGCACCTGTTCCGGCGAGAAGTCGGTCGCCCCGACCGACTGCAGCAGCGTCCTGCCCCACCGGATGGCGGGGAGCAGCAGCGGCACCGTCGGCCGGCCGAGCCGCCGCGCACACTGGGAGAGCAGCAGAGTGCCCTCACCGGCGATGTTGAAGGTCCCCGCGTTGAGGGTGCCGCGCCGCGGCTCACGGGCAGCCAGCCGCAGCACCTCGACGGCGTCGTCCTCGTGCACGAACTGCAGCCGCGGGTCGTACCCCAGCACCGTCGGGAGGACCGGCAGGGCGAAGTACGCCGCGAGGGGAGAGTCGACCGACGGACCGAACACGTGCGCGAACCGCAGCACCGTCACCGACACATCGGGGCGGCGCCGGGCGAACCCCCGTACGTACCCCTCCACCTCCATGGCGTCCTTCGAGAAGCCGCCGCTGGGCAGCGACTTGGCGGGCGTCGACTCGTCGAAGAGCGCCGGGTCGCGGGGCGCGCCGCCGTACACGCTCGTCGTCGACTTCACGACGAGCCGCCGCACCGAGGGCGCCTTCTGGCAGGCGCCGAGCAGCTGCATCGTCCCTATGACGTTGGTTTCCTTCACCGAGCTGCGGTTGCCGCTGCCCGGCACGGCCAGCGGCGTCCCGTGGACGTCCATGTGCACGACCGTGTCGACACCGTGCTCCGCCAGCACCCTGCCGATCTCGGGCTGCCGGATGTCGGCCCGCACGAACTCTGCGCCGCCCATGTGGTGCGAGGGCTGGAGCACGTCCACACCGACGACACGCTCCACGTCGGGCTCGCGCTGCACACGGCGGACGAAGTGCCCGCCGAGCTGGCGGGCGACCCCGGTGACGAGCACGACCCTGCCCAAGATTCCTCCCATGCCGCCCGCTCACGGTCCGTCCGTACTGCGGCTCGACGGCGCGGCTGCGCCTTCCGTGTACCGCCTGTCCTCACTCCCGCCCCCGAAACCGGTCCGTGCGGACAGAACCGGAGACGGACGGGAGACGGGAGGAGCGAGGACAGACGAAACCGCCGCCCTGCCATCCCGCACACCTCGGTGCGGGCGACAGAACGGCGGTCACTTACGTACCCGGCGCTCGCTCACTTCTTGTTGCGACGCTGCACACGCGTGCGCTTGAGGAGCTTGCGGTGCTTCTTCTTGGCCATCCGCTTACGCCGCTTCTTGATAACAGAGCCCACGACTACCCTCGCTCACAAATCATCCCCGCCGATGCGGAGGGAACTGCCTTCACTCGGCGCGGGGCGTCCGAGCCCACACGACCTACATGAGGTCCAGCCTACCCGCCACGGGGTGCAGCTCGTAATCCGAGGGTGGGTCAGCGGGCCACCGTCAGGCGGTCTCCACCCCCACGTACGACTCCTGGAGGTATTCATGGACGGCCTGCTCTGGGACCCGGAATGACCTTCCCACCCGGATCGCCGGCAGATGACCGCTGTGCACCAGCCGGTACACGGTCATCTTGGACACTCGCATCACCGAGGCGACTTCCGCCACGGTCAGAAAGTTGACCTCGTTGAGAGGTCCCTTGCCAGCAGCCATGTCACACCTGAACCTTCCGCACATGTCGGTCACCGGCTTCCCCTTCCGGCGACTCCCGCTCGCATGCGCGCTCCTCCCCAGATTAGGGGCGGGTGATGCAAGTGGGGAAGAGGAGTAGCGATCGGTCTCCTACTGTGACAGACGGGCCCGATTGAGTACATAGCGCGTCAGCAGACGGTAGTAGCCGGACCGCGCAGCGTCATCGACAGGCGCCACCGCGAGCCTTCCGCCGCGCGCGGCCCGAGAGCCGACGGGTCGCCCTCCGTATCGGGCCCGATGGTTCTACTACCCAACTGACCTGCTGCGCAGACTCGTTGGCGACCACCGCCGACCACCTCACGCAGGGGCCCAACCCCCGCCTTCGCGGCAGCGAGGCGCTCACGGTCCGGGAGGTGCGAGCGGGTGTGAACTCCCGGCGCACCACGGCCCGAACGCGCTCCGGCGCCGCGGATCGACGCAGCCCCTGACGCATGGCCGGCGATGAGATGGCGTACGCCGAACCGGGTCGTTATGTCGACACGTCTCCACTGTTCTGATGCGAGAACAGTGCACGACACCGACGAGAGCCCTGGGACGAATGAGGCGTAGCGGCCCAGGAGTCGGCTCGGGTTCCCGCGTCCAGAGCCCGGAATCCGCCCGGCCGGAACGACAGACACCGGATCTCCGGAGCGAGGGGGTCGGCAACTGCCTTGCTTTCCGGACGCGTTCGGGCCCTGGACGATCAGCGCACTCGTAGCGAGTCGCCCCATCGCCCCGGGCGCGTGCCGACGTGAGGCCGGGACGTCCCGCTCCCGGAGGTGCAGACCCGCTACGGCATCATCCCGCGTGCGGGAAAGCTGGCGTTGCGCGTGGCGCGAACCGCCTGGTCGAGCGGATCGGCGGGGTCGTACCCCGTCTCCTCCCACTTGCGTACGACCACGTCCCGGCCGTCCGTCATCCGCCGTGGAGCGTCAGGGCTTCCCGTACGGGCGTAGACCAACTGGCGCCAGGACTCCGGCACTTCCGTCTCCGGCGGCAGCGGCGCGCCCGCGGCGATCGCCACCAGATGCGTCCATGTGCGCGGCACGACGTCGACCACCGCATAGCCTCCGCCGCCGAGCGCCAGCCACCGCCCGTCCGCGTACTCGTGGGCCCAGTCGTGGAGTGATTCGGCGGCGACGCGCTGGGCGTCCACGCTCACCGCGAGATGCGCGAGAGGGTCCTCGAAGTGTGTGTCGGCGCCGTGCTGGGTCACCAGCACCTGAGGCCGGAAGTCCGCGAGCAGTTGGGGCACCACGGCGTGCAGAGCACGCAGCCAGCCCTCGTCACCCGTTCCGGCGGGGAGGGCCAGGTTCACCGCCCCGCCCTCCGCTTCCGGTCCGCCGTTCTCCTCGGGCCAGCCGGTTCCGGGGAAGAGCATGCGGGGGTGTTCGTGCAGCGAGACGGTCAGCACACGCGGGTCGTTCCAGAACGCGTCCTGGACGCCGTCACCGTGGTGTACGTCGATGTCGATGTACGCGACCCGCTCGGCACCCTGTTCCAGGAGACGCGCGATGGCCAGCGCAGCGTCGTTGTAGATGCAGAAGCCCGCCGCCGACGCGTGCATCGCGTGGTGCAGCCCGCCGGCGAAGTTGACGCCGTGCTTCACCTCGCCCCGCCACACCGCTTCAGCAGCGGCCACGGACTGTCCGGCGATGAGGGCGGACGCGTCGTGCATGCCCGCGAAGGCCGGATCGTCCGGCGTGCCCAGCCCGTACTCGCCGTTCGCAGAGCCGGGGTCCGCGGACAGCGTGCGTACCGCGTCGATGTAGTCCTGCCGGTGCACGAGCCGCAGGGTCGAATCCCCTGCCGACTTCGCTGCGGAGACCTTCAGCCCCTTCTGGGCGTCGAGGCCGAGCGCCTCGACGAGCCGCATCGTCAAAGCGAGGCGAATCGGATCCATCGGGTGCCCCGGGCCGAAGTCGTAGTCCGTGACTGCCTCGTCCCACATCAACTGCGCGCCACCGCTCATCCCGACACCGTACCGGGGGCGGTGCCGCACACCGAAGCTGCCCGGCGCCTAGGCCAGCAGCGCCGTCAATTCGCCCATGTCGTCGAAGAGCGCACGTGCACCGGCGGCGGAGAGGCGCTCCCGGGGCGTCATCGCGGCATACGCGTACACGTCCATCCCGGCGGCAACTGCGGCAAGCACGCCCAGGGGACTGTCCTCGACGACGGCACACCGCTCCGGGCGGACCCCCATCGCATCGGCCGTATGGAGAAAGAGATCCGGCGCAGGCTTCCCCCGCCCCACGTCCTGCGAGCTGAAGATGCGTTGCTCGCCGAAGTGTTCGTACAGCCCCGCCTTCTTCAGGGTGACCCGGATGCGTTCGTGACTTCCGGAGGACGCCACACAGTACGGCTGTCCCTCCGCATCCAGCTTCGCCAGCAGCTCGGGCACGCCGGCCACCGGCTCCAACTCCTGCCGGAAGGCGGCGAACACGCGGGCGTGGAAGATGTCGTCGAAGTCCTCGGGGAGCCTCTTCCCGGAGCGCTCCAGCACGACGTCGTGCACCCGGTGCAGAGCCGCGCCCATGTAGTCCCGGATCGATTCCTCGTACGTTGTCGCGTGACCGGACTCGGTGAGAAAAGCAGCGAGCACCCGATTGGAGATCGGCTCGCTGTCCACCAGTACACCGTCGTTGTCGAAGACGACCATGTCATACCTGCCCATGCAGGCAACTGTACGTGGGCATGAGAAAAGCCCCGTTGACGTGGTATCCCGTCAACGGGGCTTTCTCCAAAGATAGTTCGGCGGTGTCCTACTCTCCCACACGCTCCCGCATGCAGTACCATCGGCGCTGAAAGGCTTA
>NZ_JBHSFH010000011.1:0-197653 GCF_042653885.1 Streptomyces ovatisporus | reverse complement strand
CTTGCCGCTGCCGCGCCCGCCCGCGCGTCGGCGGCCGCCCCGCGACGCGCCGGAGCCGGCGGCGAGGTGCGCCACATGAAGCTCTACGCGGAGAGGCTGGGGGACGACCGGATCGGCTACGGCCTGGAGAAGGGCAAGGCGGCGGTACCCGGCCCCCTCATCGAGCTCGTCGAAGGCGACACCCTGCACGTCGAGTTCGAGAACACCACCGATGTCGCCGTCAGCCTCCACCCGCACGGCGTGGACTACGACCGGGCCAACGACGGCACGAAGATGAACGACAGCGTCGTGGAGCCGGGCGGCAGGCGCACCTACACCTGGCGCACCCACGCCCCGGGCAGGCGGAAGGACGGGACGTACCGGGCAGGCAGCGCCGGTTACTGGCACTACCACGACCACATCGTGGGAACCGAGCACGGTACCGGGGGAATCCGCGCGGGGCTCTACGGACCGCTCGTCGTGCGCAGGGAGGGCGACATCCTGCCGGACGAGCAACTCACCATCGTCTTCAACGACATGACGATCAACAACCTGCCCGAGGGCCCGGACTTCAAGGTCACCGTGAACGACCGGGTCGAGATCATCATGATCACGCACGGTGAGTACTACCACACGTTCCACGTGCACGGTCACCGCTGGGCCGACAACCGCACGGGGCTGCTGGAGGGCCCCGGCGATCCGAGCCGGGTCATCGACAACAAGATCACGGGCCCGGCCGACTCGTTCGGCTTCCAGATCATCGCCGGCGAGGAAGCGGGCGCCGGTGCGTGGATGTACCACTGCCACGTACAGAGCCATTCCGACATGGGCATGGCAGGACTGCTGCTGGTCGCAAAACCGGACGGCACGGTTCCCGGCCATGACCCGCATCACTGACGTGGATGTGCGTCACGCGGGTCCGGAGTGTGCTACGTTGAAGGCGTTGCAGTTTTGGTACCCATAAACTTGTGTGCGCCTGAAGGTTGTGACCTCAGGCGCATTTCTGTTTTCCGGTCTTCCTGGATTTTCCCGGTCTTCCTGGATGGGGTCATAGCGGCGACGGGGTCCCGCGCAGTGTGGGACTTCAGCTTTTGCCTTTGAAGGAGATCGCATGGCATCTGGCACCGTTAAGTGGTTCAACTCGGAAAAGGGCTTCGGCTTCATCGAGCAGGAGGGCGGCGGCGCGGACGTCTTCGCCCACTACTCGAACATCGCAGCCCAGGGCTACCGTGAGCTCCACGAGGGCCAGAAGGTGAACTTCGACGTCACTCAGGGCCAGAAGGGCCCGCAGGCGGAGAACATCACTCCTGCCTGAGCACCGAGCACTGTGAGCCGGGGCCCGCACCTGCGTGGTGCGGGCCCCGGTTCGCGCTCGGATCCCAGTTCTGAATTGCCGGCTCGTTCCTGTGGTTCTCCGTGCGGCCCTGCCGCTCCGGAGCCCTCCTCGACGCGTGCCGACCCGAGGAAGGTTCCCACTGAGTGAATCGCCCCATCCGCAACACCACCGGTTCTGCTGGCCGTACCTCCGAGCGCAGCGGCGGCCCGCGCCGCAACAACCGGCAGCGCTCCGGCCGCCCCCGCAGCACCGCCCCCAAGCGCCAGCCGGCAGGCCCGCCCAAGGAGTTCGCGCTGCCGGTCAGCACCACTCCCGCCCTGCCGCCGGTCAGCGCCTTCGCCGAACTCGACATGCCCGCGCCGCTGTTGGCGGCGCTCACGCAGCAGGGCGTCACCGTGCCGTTCCCCATCCAGGGGGCGACACTGCCCAATTCACTCGCCGGACGGGACGTTCTGGGCCGCGGACGCACCGGGTCGGGCAAGACCCTCGCCTTCGGCCTCGCGCTGCTGGCCCGTACCGCTTCCCGGCGTGCCGAGCAGCGCAAGCCGCTGGCGCTCGTCCTGGTCCCCACCAGGGAACTCGCCCAGCAGGTCACCGACGCGCTCGCCCCGTACGCCCGTCCGC
Source organism: Streptomyces ovatisporus (assembly GCF_042653885.1). Taxonomy (NCBI): domain Bacteria; kingdom Bacillati; phylum Actinomycetota; class Actinomycetes; order Kitasatosporales; family Streptomycetaceae; genus Streptomyces; species Streptomyces ovatisporus. Next base: position 195,714 of record NZ_JBHSFH010000011.1, on the reverse strand, counting down.
TGCAGCTGCGGCTCGCGACGGTCGTCGGCGGCATGGCGATCTCCCGGCAGACCAACGCGCTGCGCAGCGGCGCCGAGGTGCTCGTCGCCACTCCGGGGCGGCTGAAGGACCTCATCGACCGGGGCGACTGCAGCCTGGAGGACGTGCGGATCTCGGTGCTCGACGAGGCCGACCAGATGGCCGACATGGGCTTCCTTCCGCAGGTCACCGGCCTGCTCAAGCAGGTTCCGGGTGACGGCCAGCGCATGCTCTTCTCCGCCACGCTCGACCGCGAGGTCGACCGGCTCGTGCGGATGTTCCTGACCGACCCGGTCGTCCACTCCGTCGACGCCTCCGCGGGTGCCGTCACCGAGATGGACCACCACGTCGTCCACGTGGCGAGCACCGACAAGGTCGACACCGCCACGCGGATCGCCGCCCGCGACGGACGGGTGCTGATGTTCCGCGACACCAAGCGCTCCGTGGACCGTCTGACGAAGGACCTGCTGCGCAACGGCGTACGGGCGGCGGCGCTGCACGGCGGCAAGTCGCAGTCGCAGCGCAACCGTGCCCTCGAACACTTCAAGACCGGTCATGTCACCGTTCTGGTGGCCACCAACGTGGCGGCGCGCGGCATCCACATCGACGACCTCGACCTCGTCGTGAACGTCGACCCGCCCACCGACCACAAGGACTACCTGCACCGCGGCGGACGCACCGCCCGCGCGGGCGCTTCGGGAAGCGTGCTCACCCTCGTCCTCCCCGAGGAGCGGCGGGAGATGAACCGGCTCATGACGGCCGTCGGCATCAGCGCGCAGACGATGACCGCTGCCTCGCGGGACGCGGACCTCGTACGCCTCACCGGGGCGCGCGAGCCGTCGGGTGTGCCCGTGACCGTCGCCGCACCCGAGGCGGCCCAGCCCCGCGGACGTGGCGGAAACCGCAGCCGCGGAGGCGGAAGCGGCACCGCGACCCGGGGCGCGGGCGGCGCCGGGCGCGGTGCGGGCGGCGGACGGCCGCGTCGCCAGACCGGACGGCGCCGGACGGCCGTGCCGGCGGCGGGCCCGGGCTACCGCCCGGTGGACAGCGCCGCGCGGGGCCGCAAGGCGGCGTAACGCCCGAGCGGAGAACGCACAGGAGCGGTCCGGCAGTCGAAAAGGCTGCCGGACCGCTCCTGTGCTGTGTGTCCCGGAGATCCCGACGACTCGACGACCAGCCGGGAGACTGTCGGGCCCGTTCCTGCCGTCAGCTCCCTCCGACGGCCGACGGCGCAGCCGTACGCCGAGTCTCCGTCACCTGCGGGCCCGGTCCCGCCACGAAGCTCGCGCCCCGCGGACAGTGCACCAGCCGGGAGCCGAAGCCGCGCCGCCGGGCCTCGGCGACGAAGTCGCTCAGCGGCGACTTCATCACGGTGTAGTCGTCGTAGTGGACGGGCAGGACGAGCGCCGGATCGACGATGTCCAGCAGGTCCCCACCCTGCCGTCCGTCCATCGTCACCACGAAGCCGCCCGGGAGCCTCGTCCCGCCCAGGTGGAAGACGCCCAGATGGATGTCCGGGAAGCGCTCGGTGATCTCACGCAGGCCGGCGAACGGCAGGGTGTCGCCCGAGAGGTAGATCCGCAGGCTGATCTCCCCGCCGGGGCCGGCGAACTCCACGATGCTTCCCATGACGGGCGGCAGCAGCCGCCGCAGCGCGGCTGAGCCCGCGTGCCTGCCGGGCACCGCCGTGACGCGGACCCGGAATCCCTCCTTGAACAGGTCGTGGCTCTGCCAGGTGGCCAGCCCCGTCGCGCGGTGGAAGCCCTGGAGTCCCTGCAGACGGCGCGAGGCGTGCGGTGTCGTGAGGACCGGCAGGCCGGGGTCCAGGCGACGGCGGGCGGCACGGTCCCAGTGGTCGCCGTGCAGATGCGAGAGCACCACGGCGTCGAGACCGGCCGGAAGCCCGCCCGGCGGCAGCGCCGGCTCGGTCAGGCGGCGCGTGAGGAGCCCGTACCCGAGGTGCGCGAGCTGGCCGCGGTGCAGGAGATTCGGGTCGGTCAGCAGCGTGACCGGCCCGTAGCGCAGCAGCAGCGTGGCGTTGCCGACGAAGTGGATCTCGGCGGCGCCGTGCGGCAGTCGGTCCTTCATGGTCGCCTCCTTGGGGCCGGGCCGAACGGGCCGAACGGGCCGAACAGGCCGAACGAGCCCGGCCGGGCACGACGGCCGGATGCCCGCGGAAGTCCGGAGCGGCTCCGCGGTCGGTCCGTCATGTACGGGTTCCTGCCGGAACGTCCATGTGCCCCGTCGCAGGGATCCGGACACCTTGCGGCCCCGGGAGACCGGGATCACCTGTGCGTGAGGTTCGAAGACCGGCGCACGGGTACCGCAGTGGACCCGTACGGACCAGTCACGTCGGTAAGGAGACACGGGTGAGCCGCAAGAACATCTTCGTCCTCGGGATGGACGAAGCGAACCTGACGGTCCTGCGCGAGGTCCCGAACGCGGAACGCTACGCCTTCCATCCCCTCCTGGATGTCGGAGAGCTGCAGGTCGGGGAGGTCTCGATCCCCGACCTGCTGGAGAAGGCACGGGCGCAGCTCGACGCCTTCGACGGCAGCATCGACGCCATCGTCGGCTACTGGGACTTCCCGGTGAGCACCATCGTGCCGATCCTGTGCGGGGAGTACGGGCTGCGCAGCGCAAGCCTGGAGTCGGTCGTCAAGTGCGAGCACAAGTACTGGAGCCGGCTGGAGCAGTCGAAGGTCATCAAGGAGCACCCCCGCTTCGGGCTCGTCTCCCTGGAGGAGGAGAACCCGCAGCCGCCCGAGGGCATGAGCTTCCCGATGTGGCTGAAGCCGGTGAAGTCCTTCTCGTCGGAGCTGGCCTTCGGAGTGGACGACGAGAAGGAGTTCCAGGACGCCGTCAAGGAGATCCGCGAGGGAATCCACCGCATCGGACGGCCCTTCGAGTACGTCCTGGAGCAACTGGATCTCCCCGAGGAGATCGCCGGCGCCGGCGGCCAGGCCTGCCTCGCCGAGGCGTCCCTCACCGGCGTGCAGGCAGCGGTCGAGGGCTACGTGCACGAGGGCAGGATCACGGTCTACGGCGCGCTGGACTCCATCAACTTTCCGGACAGCTCCAGCTTCATGCGGCACCAGTACCCCTCGGCCCTGCCCGAGCCCGTACAGCGGCGGCTCAAGGACGTCTCGAAGCGGGTGATCGAGCAGGTCGGCATGGACAACGCCACCTTCAGCGTCGAGTTCTTCTACGACGCCGCCCACGACGAGATCAATCTGCTGGAGATCAACCCGCGGCACTCCCAGTCGCACGCGGAGCTGTTCGAGTACGTCGACGGCGTCTCCAACCACCACGCCATGATCAGCCTGGCGCTCGGGGAGGACCCCGGGCTCACGCCCATGCACGGCGAGTACGCGGTGGCCGCCAAGTGGTACCACCGGTGGTTCACCGACGGGATCGTCAAGCGCGTCCCCACCCGCGAGGAGCTCGAGCAGGTCGAGCGGGACATCCCCGGCGTGAAGATCGACGTGGTCCCGTCCGAAGGCCGGCAGCTATCCGAGATGCCCGGCCAGGACAGCTACAGCTACGAACTCGCGCACATCTTCGTCGGCGCCGACAGTGAGGACGAGATGCGCGAGAAGCACGACCGCGCTCTGGCGGCACTGCCCTTCGAGGTCGAGGACCCCACCGCCGGCCGGTGACGCAGCCCGACGAGACACCATCAGCAAAGGAGCATGCAGGTCATGCGCTTCGTGACCAACTTGCCCCACAAGACCGAGGAAGAGGAGCACGTCCGCATCCCGGTCTCCGACGGCACACGCCTCGCTGCGCGCGTCTGGCGCCCGGTGACCTCGCACGAGGAGCCGGTACCGGCGGTGCTGGAGTACATCCCCTACCGCAAGCGCGACCTGACGGCCGTGCGCGACTCCATGCACCACCCCTACATCGCGGGTCACGGCTACGCCTGTGTACGCGTCGACCTGCGCGGCACGGGCGAGTCCGAGGGCGTACTCGCGGACGAATACCTGGAGCAGGAGCAGTCCGACGCGGAGGACGTCCTCGCGTGGATCGCCGAGCAGCCGTGGTGCAACGGGCGCATCGGGATGATGGGCATCTCCTGGGGCGCCTTCAGCGCACTCCAGGTGGCCGCACGCAGGCCGCCCAACCTGGAGGCCGTCGTGATCGCCTCCTTCACGGACGACCGGTACGCCGACGACATGCATTACATGGGCGGCTGTCTGCTCTCCGACAACCTGGCGGAGGCGGGCACGATGTTCGCCTACTCCACGTGTCCGCCCGACCCGGCGCTGGTGGGGGAGCGGTGGCGCGACATGTGGTTCGAGCGCCTGGAGAACACCCGGCCCTGGGCGCTCGAGTGGCTCCGTCACCAGCGCCGCGACGACTACTGGCGGCACGCCTCGGTCTGTGAGGACTACGCGAGCGTGCAGTGCCCCGTCCTCGCCTCCAGCGGGTGGGCCGACGGCTACTCGAACGCCGTCACGCGGCTGCTGGCGAATCTGGACGTGCCCCGCAAGGGCCTGATCGGGCCGTGGTCGCACAAGTTCCCGCACCTCGGGCAGCCCGGTCCGGCCATCGGCTACCTCCAGGAGGTGGTCCGGTGGTGGGACCACTGGCTCAAGGACGAGGACAACGGAGCGATGGACGGTCCCATGCTGCGGACCTGGATGCAGGAGAGCGTGCCGCCTTCGACGTCCTACGAGGAGCGCCCCGGACGCTGGGTGGGTGAGCGGACCTGGCCCTCCCCGTACATCGAGCGTGTCTCCCGTCCCTTGAGCAGGCACACCGTCAACGAGCCCGGCGCGACAGTCGGTGACGAGGAGCTGACGGTGCAGTCGCCTCTGTCCGTCGGCCAGTTCGCCGGCAAGTGGGCCTCCTACAGCGCACCGCCCGACCTCCCCTACGACCAGCGCGAGGAGGACGGCGGCTCGCTCGTCTTCGACACCGAGGCCCTGACCGAACGGGTGGAGATCCTGGGCACGCCCTCGGTGGAGCTCGAGTTCTCCGTGAGCGAGCCGGTGGCGATGGTGGCGGCCCGCCTGTCCGACGTGGCGCCCGACGGCAGGGCGACACGGGTGACGTACGGCCTGCTGAACCTCACCCGCCGGGACGGCACCGACGAACCGGAACCGCTGGAGCCGGGCCGCCGCTACCGCGCCACCGTGCAGCTCAACGGCGTGGGGCAGGCGTTCCCGCCGGGCCACCGCATCCGGCTGTCCCTCTCCACGTCGTACTGGCCGCTGGCGTGGCCTCCGCCGAAGCCCGTGCTGCTGACCGTGTACGCGGGCGGCAGCACGCTGACGCTGCCGGTGCGTCCGGCCTCCGAGGAGGGGGAGATGCGCAGCAAACCCTTCGAGGAGCCCGAGGGCACGCCGCCCATCGAGGTCACCTACAGGACTCCGGTCGACTCGCGCTGGGAGGTGAAGCGGGACCTCGTCGGCTACGGGTCCGCCCTGGAGATCCTCAAGGACGCCGGAACGGTCCACTTCGAGGACATCGACCTCGACGTGCACCGCAAGGCGTGCGAGCGCTACGACTCCGTCGCCGACGACTTCGAGTCGGCGCGCGGAGAGTCGGCCTGGACGATGGCCTTCTCGCGTGACGAGTGGGACGTCCGTACCGAGACCCGTACCGTGCTGACCTCCACCGACACGGAGTTCCTGCTGCACGCCACGCTCGACGGGTACGAAGGGGACCGGCGGGTCTTCTCGCGCACCTGGAACGAGCGCGTACCGCGCGACTTCCTCTAGCGAGTCCCGGGCCCCGACGAGCGCCCCGGGACTCACGCCGTCAGGACGCCGGTGGCGAGGGCGGTGGCGCGGAGGCTGTCGGTGAACCGGAAGGTGCGCTGCCGCGCCGGTTCCCGCCTGGTCTCCCGGTTCGGTCTCCCGCCCTGCCCGGCCCGTCCCGTCCCGTCCCGGTCCGGCGGCTCGTCCCGGCCGTCGGCCCGGGACGGACGGTGCCGTTTACCCCCCTGGGCCGAGGGCACTCCGTCCTCGGCCCGTCCGCCCACCCACCGCCGCACGTCAGGAGCCACCGCCGCACGTCAGGAGGGTCCGATGGCTGACGCAGCTCCCGTGACCGCAGCGCCCGCCGCAGCGGCGGAAGCGCGTGCGGCGGGCGCCGTCCCGTCGCCGCCGGGGCACGGGCCCCTCACCGTGGGCGTCGAGGAGGAGTTCCTGCTCGTCGACGGGGAGACCGGCAGGCCCGTGGCCTGCGCGGCGGACGTCCTGGACGACGCGGCCACTGGTGCGCCCCTGCCGGGCGGCACGCAGCTCAAGCGGGAACTGCTCGCGTGCCAGGCCGAGGTGACCTCCGGCGTCTGCACCGGCCTCGACGAACTGGCGGACCAGCTTCACGCGGGCCGGCAGCGGCTGGCGGCAGCGGCGCAGCGTACGGGGCTGCGGCCGGTGGCGACCGGAACTCCCGTGCTCGCAGGCCCGTACGCTGCGCTGAGCGAGGGCCCGCGCTACGAGCACATCTCGCGCATCTACGAGGGCGTCGTCGCCGACTACGAGGCGTGCGGCTGCCACGTCCACGTCGGCGTCCCTGACCGCGGGACGGCCGTTGCAGTCGTCAACCACCTGCGTCCGTGGCTGCCCTCCCTGCTCGCCCTCTCCGTCAACTCGCCCTTCCACGACGGCCGCGACACCGGCTACGGCAGCTGGCGCATGGTGCTGCAGTCCCGTTTCCCCGGGGCCGGAGTCCCCCCGCACCAGCCCTCTCCCGCCGCCTACGACGCGCAGCTGGAGCGTCTGGTCGACTGCGGCGCCCTGGCCGACGTCCGGCAGAGCTTCTCCCTGGCACGGCCCTCGCCGTGCTTCCCCACGGTGGAGATCCGCGCGGCGGACGCCGCCGCCACCGTCGACGAGGCCGTACTGCAGGCGGCGCTCTCGCGCGCCCTGGTACGCACCGCTCTCGCGGCGCTCGAGGAGGGCCGGGAGGCGGTCCCCGTGGCCGATGAGGTCGCCGCCGCCGCCGTGTGGTCGGCGTCCCGCCACGGACTGCGCGGACCGGGCGTACATCCGCGGCTGGAGCGGAAGGCGGCTCCGCTCACGCTCGTGCACGAACTGCTCGCGTACGTCGCGCCGGCGCTCGACGAGAGCGGCGACCTGGACCGTGTACGACGGCTCCTGGCAGCCGTCGTGAAGCACGGGACAGGGGCGGAACGGCAGCGGGACGCCGCAGCATCCGCCCCTCGCCGGGACCTGCGTGCCGTCGTGGACCATCTCGCGCGGGAGACCGTGAGTACGCCCGCGTTCCAGCTCCCGGGTTCAGCCACCGCCCTGCGGACCGCTCCCGCAGCGCCCCGGCCCGACACGACTCGGAGGACCTCATGACCGGCCCGGCCGCATCACCGCGCGTGGCGTCGGACGAGGGTGCGGCGCCGCTGCCACAGCCACGGGGCCCCCTCTCCGCGGCGGTTCTCGGCGCCCTCCGTCTCCGGCCGGGCGTGGCGTGCCGCTGGCCCCCCGTCCCCGTCGACGACCCCTTCGGCGAGGACGTCCAGCTGACGCTCCACCTGTGCTACGAGCTGCACTACAGAGGGCTGCGGGGCGTGGACTCCGCATGGGAGTGGGACCCCGGGCTGCTGCGGCTGCGCGGCCAGCTGGAACAGCTCTTCCTGGAGGGGCTGCGTGCGCATTCCGCAGGTGGCGACGATGCCGCGGCGGAGCTGGACGCGCTGCTGGTGGAACCCGCCGGCGGTGCCGGGCTCTCCCGCCGCCTGGCCGAGCAGGGGGAGTGGTGGCAGATGCGGGAGTACCTCGTGCACCGCTCGGTCTACCACCACAAGGAGGCCGACCCGCACGTCTGGGTCGTGCCGCGGCTGCACGGCCGGGCCAAGGCGTCGCTCGTCGCCGTCGAGTACGACGAGTTCGGAGGGGGCCGGGAGGAGCGGGTGCACGCCCGGCTCTACGCGGACCTGCTCGCCGGGGCGGAGCTGGACACCGGATACCTGCACTACCTGGACGGTGTTCCCGCACCCGCGATCGCGGTGGTCAACATGATGTCGCTGTTCGGGCTGCACCGCGGTCTGCGGGGCGCACTCGTGGGGCACTTCGCCGCCGCGGAGACCACGACGGCCCCCAGCGCCCGCCGGATGGTGCAGGCGCTGGAGCAGATGGGTGCGCATCCGGACTGCGTCTTCTTCTACAGCGAGCACATCGAGGCCGACGCCGTCCACGAACAGGTGATGCGACGGGACGTGGTGGGCGGCCTGCTGGAGAGCGATCCGCACCTCGCGGCGGACATCGTCCTGGGAGTCCAGGCGACCGGGTTGCTGGAGGACCGTCTCGCACAGCACATCGGCAGCGCCTGGGACGAGGGCCGCAGCTCACTGCGCTCCCCGTTGCCCTCCTGAAGCCGCGTGCGGGCCTGCGGCCCGTTCCTCCCTGCCCCGAACTCTCGAATCGCCCCGCTGACCCCTGTCCCTGGCCTCTGTCCCGCCGGCCCCTGCCCCGGCCTCTGTCCCGTCGGACCCTGCCCCTGGCCTCTGTCCCGCCGGCCCCTGTCCGGTCACCCGCCGTCCGGCTCCGCGCCCGTCTCCGTACCCGGCTCCGTGCCCGTCTCCGTACGCGCCGTCTGTTCCCGCGCGGGCCGCGACCGGCGCCGGTGGCTCGTGTCGCACCAGGGATGGCTGCGGCTGCGACGGCAGGCGCACAGGGCGACCATGAAGCGGTCGGACGTGACCGTACGGCCGTCCCCCAGGTCGACCTCGACGGGGCCCTCGACCAGGACGGGACCGGCGGGGTCGATCACCACCCGCCGCGCAGGGCGCTCACCGTCCCCGGCCCGTCCTGTCTGCCGGGCGCCTGCCACGCCCCCGGCCCCTTCCGTCTCCGGCGCCCGTCCCGAACCTGCGTCCCCTGCCGGACCGGGGCGCTCATCCTCCGCGCGGTGCGAGATCGGCACGTACGACCACCAACTCCTCTTCCCGCTGTCCCGGTTCGATCAGTCCCCGCTCCTCCAGCCAGGCCGCCCTCCCGCGCAGCACGGGTCCGAACGGTTTGCGGCTCCGACGGACGACCGCCGCCTTCAGGCCGCCTTCCCGCAACTGTCCGAGCGTGCGGTACGGGCCGCTGAGCGCGGAGTGCACGATCAGCATCACGCCGCCGGGTGCCAGCAGCCGGGGAGCCGCCGCGCACAGCCGGTCCAGGCACTCCCGTCCGTCCTCGCCCGCGTTCCAGGCACGTGCACCGCGCGCCGCCATCGGCAGGCCGTGGTCCCGGTCCGGGCACGGGACGTACGGGGGATTGGCTGTGATCACGTCGAAGCGGCCGGTGGGCCGGTCGAGGAAGTCGCCCCGGTGCACTGTGACCGGCAGTCGCCGCAGCCTGGCGTTCCAGCGTGCCGCCAGCGCGGCCCGCGCGGACAGATCCACGGCGTGCACGTCGGTGGCGCCCATGCGGGCTCCGACGAGAGCGACGAGGCCGGTCCCCGTGCAGATGTCGAGCATGCGTGACCCACGGGGCACGCCCGTGCGCCTGAGTGCCCCGAGCAGCAGATCCGTGTCGCCCTGCGGGGCGTACACCCCGGGCGGTCTCAGCAGCCACACAGACGATGAGTGCCTCGGCCGCCGCGGACCAAACAGCACCGGCGGCCGCGTCACACCAGGTCGGCCCGCACGTCACCCGGCAGGCACCGGGTCGGCCCACCGGTGGCCGGCGGCCCGGGTGGTCGCCCGGCCGGGTCAGCCCTGCCCCGCGGCCCGGTCACCGTGGGGCGACACGTACACCCGGTAGCCGGGCAGCTCGCGCAGCGGTGCCGACGGCCACCCGCGTGCCCAGCGCGGCGGGTCGCTGTGCCGCACGGTGACGGCCATCGCCTCGCGCCGCGCTGCGAGGGCACGCAGTCCGTCGCCGGTGATGCTGACGTCGTGGCCGCGTGACTGCCGGGACGAGCAGCCCGCGTAGTGGCTCATGGGCACGGCGAGCGGCCCGGTCAGTGTGCAGGGGGTCCGCAGGCCGAGCCTGTGCATCGTGGCGGCGGCTTCCGTCATCTGCCTCGTGACCTTGTGGTTGCGTTCCAGTACGGCGTTGAGCACCTGGTACTGCACGCCCAGGTGACAGCCCAGCAGAAGTGCCGGAAGGGCGATCAGCACGAGGGGCCGGCGGCCGTCGGGCCGCTCGGCGAAGGAACGCCGTACGCACTCGCCCACGGGGAGCGCGAGGAGCGCGTAGGAGGGCAGGAGGAAGCGCGGCGCGGCGTAACCCATCAGGAAGAGGTACGGCAGGGCGAGCACCACCGCGGTCACGGAGGCCAGTACGGCCGTGTCCCGTCGGCCCGCCCGGACGGCCGCCGTGATGCCGGCCGCGGCCAGCAGCGGTACCGCGAACCACCACAGCGCCGTCTGCGGCTGTTCCCACGCCATGTCGCAGGGGCGGCAGAGCATCCGCCCCTGCAGGGCGCGTACGTGGTCCCCGATGGCGATGTTCCAGCCCATGCCGCCCTGGATCTCGCTCGCGCGGTGCAGCCGCGTGAAGAGACCGCCGTAGGAGGTGAACGCCTCCACGAGCCAGGGTGCGGCCCCTGCCAGGGCTCCGGCCGGCAGCCCCCCGAGGACCGCCGGACGGCGCCAGTCCCGCACCACGAGCGCCGCGCCGCCCAGCGCCAGCACCAGCCAGGCGGCGTCCGGCGGACGCATCACCGCCACCGTGCCGACGGAGATCACGAGCCCCGCGAGGGCCGCCCGGTCGCGCGAGTACCGCACGCACCGCAGGAAGCAGCCCACCGCGGCCAGCGCGCCGAAGCCGCACCACAGGTTCGGCATGGCCTGGGGCCCGTAGAAGAGGCTGATCCACAGGCCGGAGAAGAGAGCACCGCCCCACGCGAGCACGGGTACGGGCAGCAGCCGGCGCCAGACCCACAGCGCGGCGAGGAGCCCCGCGCCGGACAGGACGGCGAGGAAGACGCGCAGCACGGTGGTGGAGGAGGTGAAGGCGGCCACCGGAGCCACCAGGTAGGAGATGCCGCGGGCGCGCGGTGCGCTGAAGAAGGCTGCGGGGGAGGGGCCGTCGACCTGGCTGACGTAGACCGTCTCGTCCCAGCCGAGCCCGGTCCCCGGAAGGACGAGGAGGAGCTGGACCAGTGTGTAGGCGGCGGCGACCAGCCCGAGGTGGAGCAGCGGACGCCCGGACGGCCCCGGCCCGTAGTAGGGGAGGCGTCTGAGGCGGTCTGTGACCGGTGCGCTCGGAGCTGCAGGCAGCACGTACATGGCCGAACCTCGTCCCGCTTGTGATAACCGGCAGAGAGCTCTATGCGTAACACCCGATATGTCGTTTTTGCGGTAATGGGAGCCCCGGGCCGGTCGCCCGGCAGCGGCCGCATACGATCGCCCGTATGCGTTCGACAGATTCACCCGCGCACATAGCGGTGATCGGCGCCGGCGCGGTCGGCGGCCTGACGGCCGTCTTCGCTCGCGAGGCCGGTCACGACGTCACCCTCTGCCTGCGGTCACCTCTCGACGAGCTGTCCATGGAGACGGACGGGGAGGAGCTCCGTCCCGACCTGCGCTTCGCGACGGCCCCCGAGGAAGTCCCGTACGCCGACTGGGTGTTCCTGACGACGAAGGTCCAGGACACCGGAGGCGCGGCAGGGTGGCTCCGCGGGCTGTGCGGTCCCGGCACCGTCGTCGCCGTCATCCAGAACGGCGTCGACCACGCCGAACGGGTACAGCCCCTGCTGCCGGAGGGCACGGAGTTGCTGCCGACGCTCGCCTACATGGCCGTCGAGCGGGTCGCACCCGGACGGATCGTGCACCACTTCTCCAGCGAACTGCACGTGCCGGAAGGGCCCACGGGAGACCGGTTCGAGCGGCTTCTGGACGGCAGCCGTCTGAAGGTCCGTACGGTCGCCGACTTCCGTACGGCCGCGTGGCGCAAGCTCTTCACGAACGTCGCGGCCAATCCGCTGACCGCGATCCTGAAGCAGCGCATGCACATCCTCGGCGACCCGGAGATGCGTGTGCTCGCCGAGGAGATCCTGCGCGAAGGCGTCGCCGTCGCGCAGGCGGAGGGCGCCGACGTGAGCGAGGCGGACGCGCAGCGAGCGCTGCGGCAGAACACCTCGGTGCCGCCCGACGGGGGAACGTCCATGCTCTACGACCGGCTGGCGGGGCGCCCCCTGGAGCACGAGCACATCACCGGCGCGGTCGTGCGGGCCGCCGAGCGGCACGGCATCGACGTGCCGCTCAACCGGATGCTGCTGACGATGCTGCGGGCCGTGGACCGCGAACTGCGGGCGGGCTGAGGTCCGTTCAGGGGCGGGCGCCCGTGCGGCTCACCTCGGCGGCCCGCCCTCGTGGAGGCCGCGCAGCCGCTCCATCTCCCGCCGGTCCCGCTTCGTCGGACGCCCCGCACCCCGGTCCCGCACCCCGGCCGGAGCGACGGCCTCGCGGGGCGGTGGCGGCGGGCTGTGGTCCGTGTAGCACTCCAGGGCCACGGGTGCTCCCACGCGTTTGCGCACCAGACGGGAGACGACCACCACGCGTTCGCGTCCCGCGTGGAACAGGCGCACCTGGTCGCCGGTGCGCACCGGGTGCGCGGGTTTGACGCGTTCCCCGTTGATCCGCACATGACCGGCGCGGCACGCCGAGGCGGCCATCGAACGGGTCTTCGTGAGCCGTACGGACCAGATCCAGCTGTCGATCCGTACGGACCCTCCCTCTGCAGCCATGTCCCGACTCTAGTGCTGTGGCCGGGCGTCGCGCGCCGGTGCGCCTTCCGTGCGCCTTCCGGTCGCAGCACGAGAGGCAACCGGCGTGCCCGGGCCCCGTCCGCCCGATCCGCGCGGCGGGTGAGGCAGCGCAGGGAGTCAGCGCCGGGCCAGCCGGCGCTCCCCGCCGGCACCGGTCTCGTAGTCCATTTCGTAGTGCGCGAAGACGGCTTCCTCCGCCTCGGCGGGCAGCTCGCCGTCGGTCTCGATCGACGGAGCCGAGCGCACGTCGCTCTTGGGGTGGGCGACCCGCAGATAGGAGGGGCCGACGGTCGCTCCGACCAGCGGCACGAAGACAAGACGGCGGCGGGTGGGCATGCCGACGGTGAGGGTGGCGAAGAAGGGCTTGTCGGTGCGCGTGTCGACGTAGATCGCCTCCAGGGTGCCGATCTTGCTGCCTCCGCGGTCGACCACGTCCCTGTCACGCCATTCGCGGATGTCGCCTGCCTCGAACATCTCGTGCCGTCCCTCCGCGCTGTCGGGCTTCCGGCCGCCCGTCCGAATCCGTGGTGTTCCGGCCTCCCGGCACCGGCCGCCGAGCACAGCTTGCCGCGCCCGGCGGGGCGCCGCACGCCGCCGGCGTCCGCAGGCGGCACGTGCACCGCATCAGGTTTGCCCCCGGCAGGGCCCGTGGTACTGGGGCGGGGTGGATTCACACCTGACCCTCCGCGTGGACGGCGAGCCCCGGTCGCTGACCGTGGACACCCGCACCACACTTCTCGACGCCCTGCGCGACCGCCTCGCCGTCACCTCGGCCAAGAAGGGCTGCGACCACGGGCAGTGCGGTTCCTGCACCGTGCTCCTCGACGGCCGACGCGTGGTCAGCTGTCTGACTTTCGCGGTCGCCCACGACGGCGCAGAGGTCGTCACCGCCGAGGGGCTCGCCGCGGCGGACGGCCGGCTGCACGCCCTCCAGCAGGCGTTCCTCGACCACGACGGTTTCCAGTGCGGTTACTGCACGCCCGGTCAGATCTGCTCGGCCGTCGGCATGCTGGCCGAGGCCGCAGCCGGACACCCCAGCACGGTGACCTCGGACGGGGACGGCTCCGGCGACTTCCCCCGTCCCGTGCCGCTGGACGACGAGGAGATCCGGGAGCGGATGAGCGGGAACCTGTGCCGCTGCGGCGCGTACGGCAACATCGTCGATGCGATCCGGGCGGTGGCCGGGCAGTGAAACCTTTCGACTACTCACGCGCGGTCGACGCCGGTGCCGCCGTCGCGGCCGTCATGGCACGCCCCGAGGCGGCCTTCCTGGCAGGCGGCACCAACCTCGTCGACCACATGAAGCTGGGCGTGGCGGGACCGGAGCTCCTCGTCGACGTGACCGGTCTGCCACTGGACCACGTCGAGGAACTGCCCGACGGCGGCCTGCGCATCGGCGCCACCGTCCGCAACAGCGACCTCGCCGCACACCCCCTCGTCCGCCGGCGCTTCCCGGTGCTCTCGCAGGCGCTGCTGGCCGGTGCGTCGGGGCAGTTGCGCAACGCCGCGACCACGGCGGGGAACCTGCTCCAGCGCACCCGGTGCGGCTACTTCCAGGACGTGACCACACCGTGCAACAAGCGGGAGCCGGGCTCCGGATGCGCGGCGATCGGCGGCTGGAACAGACACCACGCCGTGCTGGGTGCCTCGGAGTACTGCATCGCGGTGCACCCCTCGGACATGGCGGTCGCCGTGCGCGCGCTCGACGCCGTGGTCGTGGTGCTCGGCGAGGACGGTGAACGGCGCGTCCCTGTCGGCGAGTTCCACCGGCTGCCGGGCGACACACCCGAAGCCGACACCGTACTCGGACACGGTGAACTGATCACCGCGGTCGAGGTGCCGCCGCTGCCCGCCGGAGCACGCTCCGGCTACCGCAAGGTGCGTGACCGCGCGTCCTACGCCTTCGCGCTGGTCTCCGTCGCGGCAGTGGTGGAGACAGACGGACGCCGCGTACGCGAGGCGCGCATCGCGTTCGGCGGACTCGCGCACAGACCGTGGCGGGCGGCACGAGCGGAGGAGGCGCTGCGCGGCGCCCCCGCGACCGAGGACTCCTTCCGGCAGGCGGCCGAAGCCGAACTTCAGTCGGCGCGGCCACTACCCGGCAACGCCTTCAAGATCCCCCTGACGCGCAACACGCTCGCCTCCCTGCTGCGTGCACTCACCACGGAGGAGGGGCGATGACCCGCACCGACGGCGCGGCAGTGCAGCCCACCGAACCCCTGGAGCCCCTGAGCCCCCGCGTGATGGGGGCCTCGCCGGTGCGGCTGGACGGACCGGCCAAGGTGACCGGCACCGCGACCTACGCGTGGGAACACACACTGCGCGACCCGGTGTACGTCCATCCGCTGCAGGCGGCAGTCGCCCGCGGCCGGGTCGTGAGCATCGACACCCGTCGGGCGGAAGCCGTCGAGGGAGTCACCGCGGTGCTCACTCCGGGCAACGCCCCACGGCTCGCCGACGCCTCGGACCGCTCGCTCGCCGTGCTCCAGACCGGCGAGGTCGCCTTCCGGGGCCAGTTCGTCGGCGCGGTCCTGGCCGGGAGTCCCGAGACGGCGCGGCATGCCGCCTCACTCGTCGACGTCGTATACGAAGTGGAGCCGCACGACACGCAGTTGCACACCGGCCGTCGCGACCTCTACCGCCCGGAGAAGATCAACCCCGCCGACGAGGCCGACACCGAAGACGGCGACGTCGACGCGGCGCTCGCAGCCGCGCACGCCACGGTGGACGAGACCTACAGCACGCCGATGGAGCACAACAACCCGATGGAGCCGCACACATGCGTCGCCGTCTGGGAAGGCGCGAGCGACGGCGGCGAACCACGGCTGACGCTCTACGACTCCACCCAGTGGCCGTACGGGGTGCGCACGACCCTCGCCCAGCTGTTCGCCCTCGCCCCGGAGCGGGTGCGGGTGATCTCGCCGCACGTGGGCGGCGGCTTCGGATCGAAGGGGCTTCCGCATCCGCACAACGTGCTGGCCGTGCTGGCCGCAAGGACGGTGCCCGGACGTCCGGCCAAACTGGCGCTGACACGGCAGCAGATGTTCTCCCTCACGGGGTACCGCACGCCCACCGTGCAGCGCGTACGGCTCGGCGCCGACGCCGGGGGACGGCTCACCGCGATCTGTCACGAGGCCGTCGAACAGACCGCGAAATTCAAGGAGTTCGCCGAGCAGACGGCTGTGCAGAGCCGCATGATGTACGCCGCGCCCAACCGCCGCACCAGCCACCGGCTCGCAGCCCTCGACGTGCCCGCCCCCTCCTGGATGCGGGCGCCGGGAGAGGCGCCCGGGGCGTTCGCGGCCGAGTCCGCCATGGACGAACTCGCCCTGGTCCTCGGCCTCGACCCCGTCGAACTGCGCGTACGGAACGAGCCGGAGGTCCATCCGCGGAGCGGCCTGCCCTGGTCCGGCCGGCACCTCGTCGAATGTCTGCGCACCGGCGCCCGGCGCTTCGGCTGGGACGCCCGCACGGAGGCGGGCACGCGCCGCGAGGGGGACTGGCTCGTCGGGCTGGGCGTCGCCGGCAGCACGTATCCCGTCTACGGCGGACCGGGGTCCGTCGCCGAGATCGAGCGGACCGCCGACGGAGGTCATGCCGTACGCATCGCTGCCGTCGACCTGGGCACGGGCACCTGGACGGCGCTCACCCAGATCGCGGCCGACGCCCTCGGCTGTCCCTTCGACGCCGTGCACCTGGAGATCGGCGACACCGCCCTGCCCGCCGCCACCGTCGCCGGCGGCTCGGCGGGCATCACCGCGTGGGGCTCCACGATCGTCGCCGCCGCACGGGAGTTCCGCGCCGAGCACGGCGAGGACCCGGCCCCCGGGGCACGCACCCGCTCCGGAATGCCCGGCAACCCCGACATGCAGCACTACGCCGTGCACTCCTTCGGGGCGCAGTTCGCCGAGGCGCGTGTGCACGCCGACACCGGCGAGGTGCGCGTGCCCCGCATGCTCGGCGTCTTCTCCGCCGGGCGCATCATCAACCCCCGTACCGCACGCTCCCAGTTCATCGGCGGCATGATCATGGGGATGTCCATGGCCCTGTTCGAGGAGAGCGTCTTCGACCACGGCACGGGGCACGTCGTCAACCACGACTTCGCCCAGTACCACATCCCCACCAGTGCCGACGTCCTGGACATCGAGGCCACGTGGCTGGACGGACCGGACCCGCACGCCGGCCCGACGGGCGCCAAGGGCATCGGCGAGATCGGCATCGTCGGCAGCCCGGCCGCCGTCGTCAACGCCGTGCACAACGCGACGGGCGTCCGCGTGCGGGACCTGCCGGTCACCCCCGACAAGCTGCTGAGGCACTGAAGACGCGTAGTGTCTGCGGCCATGTCCTCCGGTGAGTCCGAGTCCCGGCACGGTGCCGCCCACCCGGGCGACCCCGCCCTCCGGGCGGTCGTCCTCGACGTCAACGAGACGCTGAGCGACTTCGCGCCGCTGCGCCGCCGTTTCGAAGAGACAGGAGCACCGGGCGACTTGATGCCCACCTGGTTCGCCGGCGTACTGCGGGACGGCTTCGCGCTGACCGCCGCGGGAACCTACGCGGACTTCGCCGACCTCGCACGTGACGGCCTGCGGGCCCTCCTGGCGCAGACAGGAGGCCGCACGGGCGACGTGGACGAAGCTGCCGCGCACATCCTCGGCGGCCTGGCACGGCTGGAGGTCCACCCGGACGTCCCGGAGGGGGTACGCCTCCTGAAGGAGGCCGGGCACCGGCTGGTGACGATGACGAACGGCGACCCCACCCTGACCGTGGGGCTGCTCGAACGCGCCGGAATTTGCGGCCAGTTCGACGCGATCCTCGGAGTGAGCGGCCCCCGCCGCTGGAAGCCCGCGCCGGAGGCCTACCACTACGCCGTGCGCAGTGTGGACGTCCGCCCGTGCGAGGCCGTGATGGTCGCCGTGCACCCCTGGGACGTCGACGGAGCCCAGCGTGCCGGGCTCCGTGGCGCGTGGCTGCGCCGGGGCTCCGTCCACTACCCGCGCGTGATGTCGCAGCCCGCATGGACCGCGGAGGACCTGGCGGAGCTGGCCCGGTCACTTCCGGGGACCCGCCGCGGCGGGGACGGCTAGCCGTACTGCCTCGTGAGACCGGGGGCGCGCCCGTACAGGTGCCGCACGGTCGTCGCCCGGCGAGGACCGGCAGGTCACGTCGTGGCTGCGAACCCTTGACACCGCTGGTCCGTTGCTGGATTACTGGACCCGCCGCAAAGGGAACCGAATGGTCGGTCGGGGTTCTCCGCCGGGGCCTGCTCCGGGGCCGGGGCCGCCGCCCGCCGGGACGTACGAGAGCGTGGAACGTATGACGCAAGCCATGAGCAACGGGTCGGCGGCGCACACGATGTTCGCCGCGGACCAGGCGTCACAGGCCCTGGGCATCACGTTGCTGGAGGCTGCGGAGGGTGCCGCGAAGCTCCGGATGACGGTGTCGAGGGCCATGGTCAACGGCCACGGCATCGCCCACGGCGGATACCTCTTCCTCTTCGCCGACACCGCGTTCGCCTGTGCCTGCAACAGCCACGGCCCGGTGACCGTCGCCTCCGGCGCCGACATCGCCTTCGTCAGACCCGCCGCGGAGGGCGACGTGCTCACGGCCGTCGCCGAGGAACGCACCCGCTACGGACGCAGCGGGATCTACGACGTGACCGTCCTGCGCGACGGCGACGTCATAGCCGAATTCCGCGGCCGCAGCCGCACCGTCCGAGGCATGGAGGAGCCTTCATGACGACGAGCGAACTCCCTGCCACACCCCCCACGCCCGGAACGCCTGCCTCTCCCGCGCCTGCCGGTGCCCCGTCGTCCGGCGGCGTGCCGCGCCGTACGGGGGATCCGCTCCCGGACGGGCTGCGGGACGCCGGTGAGCGGCTCGACCGCGAGGAGCTGCGAGCGCAGCAACTCCGGCGTCTGCAGCACACCTTGCGCACCGCCTACAGCGAAGTCGAGCTGTACAGGAGGAAGTTCGACGAGGCGGGCGTACGGCCCGAGGACTGCCGGAGCCTGGAGGACCTGGCGCGCTTCCCGTTCACCACGAAGGCGGACCTGCGCGAGACCTACCCGTTCGGGATGTTCGCCGTGCCGATGGCCGACGTGCGCCGCGTCCACGCCTCCAGCGGCACCACCGGCCGTCCCACGGTGGTGGGTTACACCGACAACGACATCTCCATGTGGGCCGACATGGTCGCCCGTGCCATTCGGGCGGCGGGCGGCAGGCCCGGCCACAAGGTCCATGTCGCCTACGGATACGGGCTGTTCACCGGGGGGCTCGGCGCGCACTACGGCGCCGAGCGTGCGGGGTGCACGGTGATCCCCGTCTCCGGCGGCATGACCGCACGTCAGGTGCAGCTCATCCAGGACTTCGAACCCGAGATCATCATGGTCACGCCCTCCTACATGCTCACCCTGCTGGACGAGTTCGAGCGGCAGGGCGTCGACCCGCGCTCCACCTCGCTCAGGACCGGCATCTTCGGAGCCGAGCCGTGGACGGAGGAGATGCGCGGCGAGATCGAGGAGCGGTTCGGCATCCACGCGGTCGACATCTACGGCCTCTCCGAGGTCATCGGGCCGGGCGTGGCGCAGGAGTGCGTGGAGACGAAGGACGGTCTGCACATCTGGGAGGACCACTTCTACCCCGAGGTCGTGGACCCCCTCACCGACGAGCTCCAAGGGGAAGGCGAGGAGGGGGAGTTGTGCTTCACCTCGCTCACCAAGGAAGCGATGCCGGTGATCCGCTACCGCACCCGCGACCTGACGCGGCTGCTGCCCGGCACGGCACGGCCGGCGTTCCGGCGGATGGAGAAGGTGACGCGCCGCTGCGACGACATGATCATCCTGCGTGGGGTGAACATCTTCCCCAGCCAGGTCGAGGAGATCCTGCTGCGTACGGAAGGCGTCGCGCCGCACTTCCAGCTGCACCTCTCGACCCGCGCCCGGCTGGACCACATGACCGTACGCGCCGAAGCCCGTCCCGGGACCGCCCGTCCGGAGCGTGCGGCGGCAGCCTCGGCGGTCACCGAGGCGGTCAAGGACGGCATCGGGCTGAGCGTCGCCGTCGAGATCGTCGACCCCGGGACGCTGGAACGCTCCGTCGGCAAGATCCGCCGCATCGTCGACGAGCGGGGCCGGGCGGGCTGAGCAGACCGGACGGTGGCGGCAGCATCCGCGGCGGGCGGCAGCGGGTCAGTCGTCCGCGCCGAAGTTGCTGGTCGTGAACTGCGGGTTGGCGATGGTGAAACCGCCGTCGACGACGTACGACTGGCCCGTGGTGTAGGCCGCGTCCTCCGAGGCGAGCCACCCGATGAGCGAGGCGACTTCGCGCGGATCCCCCGGACGGGAGACGGGCAGAGCCGGGCGGTGGACGGTGCGGACGTCGACGCCCGCCATGCCCGACATGGCGGTGGCGACGAGGCCCGGCGCGACGGCGTTGACGGTGATGCCGTGCCCGGCCAGCTCCAGGGCCATCGACTTGCTCAGCCCGCCCAGCCCGTGCTTCGCGGTGTTGTACGCCGCCGCGGACGGCAGCGGCGTGTGCTCGTGCACGGAGGTGACGTTGACGATGCGGCCGCCCTCGCCCTGTCCGATCATGCGCAGCGCGGCCCGCTGACCGAGCAGGAACGGGCCTTCGAGGTCCACCGACATCACCTCCCGGAAGTCCTCGTAGGACAGGTCCGTGAAAGGCCCCGGCCGGTTCATGCCCGCCGCGTTGACCAGGACGTCCAGCCTGCCGAAGCTGTCGGCGAACTCGTCGACGACCTGCTCCGGGCCGGGCAGGCGCGAGAGGTCCAGAGGACGTACTTCCGCACGCCGTCCGTACCCGCGCACCAGTTCCGCGGTGGCCCGGCCCTCGGCCTCGTCCACGTACCAGGTGACTCCGATGTCGTAGCCCCGGCGGGCCAGTTCGAGCGCCGTCGCCCTGCCGATGCCGGACTCCGAGCCGGTGACGACGGCGACCTTCGCTGCTGCCTGAGGGGCGGAGGTGTCTGCCATGACGGGCTGCTCCTTCTGCGGTGCGGGACGGGGCGGGCCGGGCGCCCTGTCGGCGCGCCGGCGAATCCGGCGGCCGCTGCTCACAGAGTGCCCACAGCGCGCGGTCGATGCGGCAGCGGCACGACCGGTCACCGCGCCCGGCGCCGGCCTGCGCTCCGCCGCGCGTACGCGGGCGGCCGCGCGTACGCCCTCCCGGCGGGCCACGTGGCCACCGGGGACACGCGGCCGGCCTGGGAAGTCCTGCTCGGCGTGGCCCGCTTCAGGCCGCAGTCTCCAGGCGGAGAAGCGTCTGCTTGGCCGCCGCCCCGCCGACGTACTGCCCCGCCGAGCCGTCCGAGCGGACGACCCTGTGGCACGGCACCACGACCGGCAGCGGATTGGTCGCACAGGCGGTGCCCACTGCCCGTACCGCCCGCGGACTGCCCGCCGCCGCCGCGACCTCGGCGTAGCTGCGTGTGAAGCCGTAGCCGATGCCGGGGAGCTGCGCGATCACCGCGCGCCGGAAGCCCTTCGCCAGCCGCAGGTCCAGGGCGAGGTCGAAGCGGGTGCGCCGTCCCTCGAAGTACTCCTCGATCTGCCGTGCCGCCGCGGCCAGCCGCTGCGGGGCCTCCAGCACGCGGGGGCTGACGCGCTCCGCGAGCTCGCCCAGAACGGCGGCGTGACCACCGTGCTGAGCGCTGTCGTAGGCGACGCGGAGCAGGCCCTCGTCCGTCGCGGCCAGCAGAAGCGTGCCCACGGGGGTGGGAAGCGTGCGGTAGGCGATGTCGAGCAGGCCCTCGCGCCGGGCGTCCTCGACCAGACGGGCGTGCAGCCGCGCCTGGGCCGCGGAATCCCCGGCCGCGAGACCCGCGAAGAGGTCTCCGGTCTCCGGCTCTGATGTGTGCTTCATCGTCGCTCGCCTCTCTCGTCCTCTTCGGAACGGCGCGGGTAGCTGTTGCGCAGGGACTTGATGCCGTCGGCCGCGGCTCTGCGTGCCGCTTCCGTGGTGCCGCCCGTCACGGCGGCGATCTCCTTGTAGGGAAGCCCCGCCAGGTAGTGGTAGGCGACGGCCGCGCGCTGCCGCTGCGGCAGGGCCTTGAGGGCGTTCCACAGGTCGGCGTCCCACTCGCCGGCGTCCTGCAGGGTCCCCGCCGCCGGGCCTGTTCCGTCGTCCGGGGAGTTCCCGCCGTCGTGCAGGGCCCGTCCGCCGGGCAGCGCTCTGCCCGATTCGGGGACCCGGCCGACGGCGACGGGACGACGGGAGCCGGCCCGTGCGGCGTCGATCGCCTTGCGGTGCGCGATCGTCACGAGCCAGGCCTCGATCCGGGCGTCCTCCGGGAGCGCCGGATACGCCTTCAGCGCGGCGAGGAACGTCTCCGACCAGGCGTCCTCGGCGTCCGCCGGCCCGACCACGGCCCGGCACACGCGGAGGACCATCGGCCCGTACTCGGCCACGATCTGCTCGAAAGGTCTCAAGGTCACACCCTGTAAACGAGGCACGGTCCGAGGACGTGAGGTCCACGGCGGGCACGGTCCGGCCGGTGGTCAGAAGAGGCGGCCCGGGCCCGTACCGGCATGCGACTCCTCGAGGTCGAGAAGGAATCGCTTGCGCCCCAGCCCGCCCGCGTACCCGGTCAGCCGCCCGTCCGCCCCGATCACCCGGTGGCAGGGGACGACGATGCTCAGCGGGTTGCGGCCGTTGGCCGCACCGACGGCCTGTGCCAGGGCGGGGTCGCCCAGCTCGCGCGCGAGCTCTCCGTACGTGCGGGTCTCGCCGTACGGGATCTGCTCCAGCAGCTTCCACACGCGTTGCTGGAAAGAGTCGCCCCGGGGAGCGAGCGGGAGGTCGAAGTGCCTTCTGCGGCCCGAGAAGTACTCCGCGAGCTGGCGCCGTGCCTGCCCGAAGTGCGTCTCGCAGCCGGTCCCGCACCCGGTCTCGCAGTCGGTCCCGCAGTCGGTCCCGCAGTCGGTCCCGCAGTCGGGCTCCTCGCCCGGACCGAGCGCCTCGGGTGCAGGGCCCCGCTGGTGTCCCTCGAAGTAGATGCCGCTCAGCGCGTCGCCCTCGGCGACGAGGGTCAGCGCCCCCAGCGGCGAATCGAGAACGGTGTGCCTGACTGTCATCGCACGCTCCTTGCCTCTTCCTGCGAGCCATTCTTCCGCTGCTCGCACGAGGAAGACGGCCCGGTGCGGCGGAACGTGAGATCCGTGCGAGGTGCGGTGCCGGAAGCGCGCGGTGCGGTGCCGGAAGGGGGTGCCTGCCGGGCGCGGCGTCACTCGCTGTGCCAGGTGTCCTCGTCGGTCGCCTCGGCGCTCACCCGTTTCAGGGTGCGGTTGGTGCGGGCGGAGCGCGCCCGTACGGGATCAGGTGTGCGCCCGTCCCGTACCGCCCGCTCGTCCTTCTCCTTCACCAGCAGCCACGACTCGCGTCCGTCCCCGTCGCCACCGCGGAAGCGCGTGAGCGCGTAGCCGCCGCGCAGCTTCGTGCCCTCCAGCCGGAACTTCACATGTCCGCGCTCCAGACCGCCGGCGAAGTCGTCGGTCAGAGGGTGGTAGGTCCCCTGGTCCCAGACGATGACGGTGCCGCCGCCGTACTCCCCGGCGGGGATGATCCCCTCGAACTCCCGGTACTCCAGGGGGTGATCCTCCGTCGGCATGGCCAGCCTCTTCTCTCGCGGATCGGGCGAGGGCCCCTTGGGGACCGACCACGACTTGAGGACGCCGTCGACCTCCAGCCGGAAGTCGAAGTGCATGGTGCTCGCGTCGTGGATCTGGACGACGAAGGAGGCCGCGCCGTCGGGTGCGGCACCCTCACCGCGGGGCTCGGCCGTCCTGCCGAAGTGCCGCTTCGCGCGGTAACGCGTCAGCGCGGCGTCCTGCCCGCCGCCGCTCCCGCCCTGCCGGCCGCCCTGGCCCTTCTCGCCGGCCGAGGCCGCCTGGCCTCCCTTGCCGGCCGGGCGGGCCCTGCTCCTGCCTCCCCCGGCGTTCGGGCCGGTTCCCCCGGCGTTCGGGCCGGTTCCGCTGGTGCTCTTCCGGGTCCTGTCGCTCACCGCCAGCTCCTTCCGGCAGACGGACACACAGGCCGGGTGCCCACCGGAGCCGTGCACCCACATCGGCGGGAACACCTGCGTCCCCGGAGGTGCTGTCATGAAGGCCGCGACAGCGGGTACCTCCGCCTCCGGGGCTGCGGCTGCCGCGGACCCGCGCGGCCCGGGAGCCCCGTTCGCGGGCCCGAAGCACTCTGCCGAGAAGGAGCCACTGTGAAGTTCGGCGTATCGACCTTCATCACCGATCAGGGAATCCGTCCCGCGCCCCTGGGCCGTGCCGTGGAGGAGCGCGGATTCGACTCGCTGCTCATCGCCGAGCACACCCACATCCCGGTGGAGCGCCGCTCGCCCTATCCGGGTGGCGGCGACCTGCCCGAGATGTACTACCGCACGCTCGACCCCTTCGTCGCGCTGAGCGCCGCGGCGTCCGTCACGGAGCGGATCCTGCTGGGAACGGGCATCGCACTGGTGGCGCAGCGGGACCCCATCGTCACCGCGAAGGAAGTGGCCTCTCTCGACCTGGTCTCCGGTGGCCGTGCAGTCTTCGGCGTCGGCGTCGGCTGGAACCGGGAGGAGATGGAGAACCACGGGGCCGACCCCACCACCCGTGGCCGCATGGTCAACGAGCGGCTGCGGGCGATGCGCGAGCTGTGGACCAAGGAGAAGGCCGAATTCCACGGGGAGTTCGTCGACTTCGACCCCGTCTACTCATGGCCGAAGCCCGTGCAGGAGCCGCACCCGCCGATCTACGTGGGCGGCGCCGAGGGCGCCTTCCCGCGCATCGCGGAGCTGGGTGACGCCTGGCTCGCCAACAGGACGACGCCCGAGAAGCTGGCCCCGAAGATCGAGCAGCTGCGCAGCACGGCCGGCCGCGACGTGCCGGTGACGGTGTACGCCGCGAGCGACGACGCCGCGACCGTCGAGGGTTTCAGGGACCTGGGCGTCGAACGGCTGCTGCTCTACCTGCCCACGCTTCCCGAGAGCGAGTCGCTGAAGACGCTGGACCAACTCGCCGCCGTCGCCGACCGGTTCCGCTGAGAAGCCGCGGCGATGCCGAAGATGACGGGCGGCGAGGCACGGGCCTGCTTCGCCAGGGCGCGCGTCGCCACCCTCGCGACGGCCGACGTCTCGGGACGCCCGCACCTCGTCCCCGTCGTCTTCGCCCTGACCGGCGACACCCTCGCCTTCGCCGTGGACCACAAGCCCAAGCGGTCGGCACGGCTGAAACGGCTGGAGAACATCCGCGCCAACCAGGCGCTGTGCCTTCTCGTCGACGCGTACGACGAGGACTGGGACCGCCTGTGGTGGGCACGGGCGGACGGGACGGGCCGCGTGCTGCCGGCAGCCGGGAGTTCCGGGCAGTCCGGGCAGTCCGGGCGGTACGTGGCGCTGCTCGCCGAGAAGTACCGGGAGCAGTACGCCGGGCGTCCGCCGCGGGGACCCGTCGTCGAGATCACCGTCGAGCGGTGGTCCGGCTGGCGGGCGGGGGCGGCGGACGCGTAGGAGCGGATCGGCGCCCGTGCCCGGCTGATGACGACCGGGGCGCGCGCCGGCTCTCCTGCCCGTCCTCGAACTCCTCCACGACTTGCGGCGGTTGGTGAAGGTGCGCCCAGAAACCGCCGTCAGCGCGGGGGTGTTGACCAGTGCTGCTCGCGGAACCGACGAACTCACGCTCCGCGGACTCGAAGCAGGCGCCGCTGTTCAGCTGGTCGTGCAGCGCGGAGAGGCGGTCGAGGCCCCTGTCGGCTCGTTCCGGCAGGTGAGACGGGACGGCGCGGAGACCGGGCCGCGAGCAGCCGCCGCCGGCGGCTCAGGACTTCTCGAGGACGGCCCCGGCCACCTGGAGGTGGAGGTCCTCCAGCGTCTCCAGCTGCCGCCGCGCCCGGTGGAGCAGCTCCGTCAGCCGGTCCGCACCCAGTCCGCCCGTCCGATCCGTGCCCGAGGCCCGCAGCGCCTGCCACATCAGCCGCTTCGCCTCGACGCCCGCGCGCAGCGACTCCAGTTCGACGAGGCTGCTCAACGGCGCCCGGCGTACGAGAAATCCGTTCGTCTTGGCGCGGCCCGCCTTCTCCACCGCCCACCCGATGCCGATCTTGTACCGGCGTACGGGAATCCCGAGGTCGTCCATGATCCGCAGCAGTTCGGCGCGGTCCTGCGCGATCTCGTCGGCCATGCGCACCAGGGCGGCGCCCGCGGGGGTCTGCGCATGCTGCTTCGCCACCCGCCGAGCCAGTTCGCTGCCGCTGGTTGCACCCATCAGGTGGTCGTTGAGGTAGATGGCCAGCGGTTCCCTCATCACGACGGCGGACCGGGAGGCCCCGGTGTCCGCTCGCCGGGTGGCGCTCGCTGCATGCGTCATGAATGGCTCCCGTCAGGGTGTGCCGTGTACGAAGCCCGGCTCGTCCGGCCCGGCGGGCGCCCGGTCCGCGCACCGGGAACATCCGCTGCGCGCACGGGCGGAGGTGGCGCCGGGCACGTACGGCCTGCCGCGTAGGCCGTCTTCTTCTTCAAGGCTCGCACCCGCGGACGATCTGTCAATTCGGGCACGGCCCCGGAGCGACGGGCCGTGACCTCAGCGGGCGCCCGGTGCCCCGTGCCGCAGCCCGTCCATGAGGAGGTCCAGAACGCGGCGGGCCCCCTCACGCTGAGCGGGCTCGCCCGCAGCGAGGCTGACGCCGCTCAGGCTGGTGAGGACGTCCTCCGGGACGACGTCCTGCCGGACGGTTCCCGCCGCGGAACCCGCGTCGAGCAGCGCCGAGATCGCCGATGTGAGGCCCGCGAGCCCTTCCATGCTCCGGGCATGGTGACGTCCGCCGCGGCCCCCGGACGCCATGAGTGCGCGCAGAGCGTCGGCCATGCCGCCCCTTGCGGCCATGCAGTCCACGAACCGGTCCATCCAGGCACGCATCGCCGCTTCGGGGGGCAGTGTCGCGAGCAGTTGCCCGGCGGCCTCGCACAGCAGGGCCATCTCGTCGCGGCAGGTGGCCTCCACGAGGGCGTACCGGGTGGGGAAGTGGCGGTAGAGGGTGCCGATGCCCACGCCGGCTTCTCTGGCGATCGCCTCCAGCGTCACGTACGGGCCGTCCTGCGTGAACGCCCTGACGGCCGCCTCCAGCAGCCGGTCGTGGTTGCGCTGCGCGTCTGCGCGCAGGGGACGGGAAGGGGTGGCAGGCAGGGCTTCTCCTCATCGGCGGGGCACCTTGATGAGCGCGGAGCGCTCCGGTGAAGTGGTCGTAGTGGAGGCTCCTCCGTTTCGGATCGTACGAGGGCGGGTCTCCCACTCCGCACCGACGCGCGAGACGGGATCAGACCATGACCGACACCGCTCCCATCAGCACGCCCTTCACCGCCGACTCCACCGCCGAGGAGGTCATCGACGGCATCGACCTGACGGGTGCGCGGGCCGTCGTCACCGGCGGGTCCTCCGGCATCGGCACCGAGACCGCCCGTGCGCTGGCCGGTGCAGGGGCCGAGGTGACGCTCGCCGTGCGGGACACGGCGGCGGGGAGGGCCACGGCCGAGGACATCGGCGCGAGCACGGGCAACACGCGAGGACGTGTGGCACCGCTGGACCTCGCCGACCGCAAGTCGGTCGCCGCGTTCCTCTCCGAGTGGGAAGGCCCCCTGCACATCCTGGTGAACAACGCAGGCGTCATGGCCTCGCCGGAGACACGCACCCCGGAGGGCTGGGAGCTGCAGTTCGCCACGAACCACCTGGGGCACTTCGCGCTGACCGTGGGGCTGCACCGGGCACTGGCGGCGGCCGGCGGAGCGCGGGTCGTGTCCGTCAGTTCGAGTGCTCACCTGCGCTCGCCCGTCGTCTTCGAGGACATCCACTTCCGTGAGCGTCCCTACGACCCGTGGCAGGCCTACGGGCAGTCCAAGACCGCCAACGTGCTCTTCGCCGTGGAGGCGTGGAGGCGCTGGCAGAGCGACGGCATCGCAGTCAACGCGCTGATGCCGGGGGCGATTCCGACCCGGCTGCAACGGCACGTCGGCGAAGGGGAACTCGAGCGTCTCCGGGCCGAGGCGGGCGCGGAGGCCCCGGCGCTGAAGACCCCCGGGCAGGGAGCGGCGACCTCCGTGCTCCTGGCGACGTCCTCGCTGCTGGAGGGCGTGGGCGGCCGGTACTTCGAGGACTGCAACGAGGCGCCGCCCGGTGAACCGGGCGCCCGTCGGGGTGTCGCGCCGTACGCCCTGGAGCCGGAGGCGGCCGAGCGTCTGTGGGAGGTGTCCGTCGAGACGCTGTCCGTCTGACGGGCGGGACTCACGGCGCCCCCGGGGTGTGCGGCCCCCGGGGGCGCAACAGGTGTGAAGCCCTTCACCTTCAATGGGCCGACCTGCGGAGTCCGCGGCGGAAGCCTGTCGGAAGAAGAAGCCACTTCTGCCTCGATGCCCGGACTCCGCTTGTGCGCATCGCGTGAAGGTCCAACTCCGGGGCGGGCGTGCGCGAGGAGGGCGGCACCAGGATGTGCCTGCTTCCGGGACTTGCCCGGCAGGGCACGTCCGAAGCAATGCCAGACCCCCCACATGAAGGAAGTGACATGTCAATCACGTCCCTCAGCCGGCGCGCGCGCATATCGCTGGCCGCTGTGGCCGCCGGCAGCGCTGCCGTACTGGGCTTCGCGGTTCTGCCGTCCACCGCCACGGCCACCATCGCGGACAAGCCCTCGGTCTCGGCCAAGAGCGAGAAGAGCGCCAAGGCCGATGCCGTCACGCGGGCCCAGATGCTGGAGCGTGCAGCCACCTGGCTGACCGCCAACAACGGTGCGCAGGTGCCGTACAGCCAGACCGAGACCTGGTCGGACGGGTACCGGCAGGACTGCTCCGGCTACGTCTCGATGACGCTGGGGCTGTGGAAGTCCGGACCCAACACCGTCGAACTGGCGAGCAACCGGGACCTGACCACTCCCATCAACCTGGGTGACCTCAAGCCCGGCGACCTGCTCATCGACGCCGACGGATCGAACACCACGCGCCACGTGGTGATCTTCGAGAAGTGGACCGACGACTCGCACACCGCCTACTCCGCCTTCGAGCAGCGCGGCGGCCACGGCACGGACCACCGGGTGCTCGACTACGGCCTGGAGTCCGGCAGCGAGTACAAGCCCTACCGTCCGACGAACCTGACGGACTGACGCAACGCGGGCCGCGCACAGGCCCGTTGCGGCGACGACGCGCTCCCGCCCCCTCCGGGGCGGGAGCGCGTCGTGCTGGGTGCCGCGGCCCGGCCGCCGCCTCTCCGCGGCTTCCCGAACCTCCGATGCCCGGGCCGGCGGACCGGTCTCCGCTACTCCTTGACCGCGCCGGCGTTCGCCCCGCGGATGAAGTACCGCTGGAAGCAGAAGAAGAGCACCGCCACCGGGATCGTCGAGAGCAGGGCGGCCCCCAGCTTCAGCGGATACTGCGTCCCCGCGCCGAGCCCGCCGGAGACGAACCGTGCGAGACCGGTGGTGAGGGTCTCGTAGTCGCTCGACTGGGTCGCCACCAGGAAGTGCGTGAACTCGTTCCACGAGCCCTGGAAGGACAGCAGCGTCACCGTGATCAGCGCGGGCCGCGACATCGGCAGGACGACGTACCAGAAGATGCGCCAGATGCCCGCACCGTCGATCCGCGCGGCCTCCTCCACCTCACGCGGTATCGATTCGAAGAACTGCTTCATGATGAAGATCCCCGCCGCGTCGAACAGCAGCGGCACGATCATCCCGGTGTAGGTGTCGAAGATGCCGAGCGTGTTGAGCACAAGGAACTTCGGGATCAGCAGCACGACCGGCGGTACCGCCATGACGGCGATGACGAACGTGACCAGCACGGCGCGGCCGCGGAAGCGGAGCCGGGCCAGCGCGTACCCGGCTGCCGAGTCGAAGAGGACCCGGCCGAGCGTCACCACCACCGTCACCAGCGTGCTGTTGCCCAGCCAGCGCAGGAACGGCACGCCGTCCCCCGCCTCCCCCGAGCCGCTGAGCTTTTCGAAGACGGCGGTGGTGGGCGCCTGCGGCAGGAGGGCGAGCGGACTGGAGGCCGCCTCCGGGTCGGTCTTGAAGCTCGTCGCCACCTGGATCAGGAACGGCAGCGCGTAGAGCAGCGCGAATGCCAGGAGCAGCGTGTATCCGGCCAGCCGTGCGGGGCGGGGGAAACGGGCCAGCACCGGCCGCTCCTCGGCGGAGGCCGCCGTCACCTTGTCCGCGCCGGTCCTGCCTGCGCGCGTCCTGCCAGCGCCGGTTCTGCCTGCGCCGGTTCCTCCTGCGCCGCTTCCTCCTGCGCCGGTTCCTCCTGCGCCGGTCATGGCCGCGCCCGTCCTGTCTGCGTCAGTCGTGCGCACGGAGCGCTCCCTTCTCCGGCGTGCCCGGGACCTGTCGGCCGCGCGCCCTCCTCGGTCGCCGCGCACCGCGTTCACGCAGCAGCAGACGCTGGACTCCCGTCATCAGCAGGACGATCGCGAGCAGGATGAAGGAGATCGCAGCGCCCTGGCCGAACTCCGCGTTGTCGAAACCGTAGGAGTACGAGAGGAACGCGGGGGTGAGCGTGGTGTTGGCGGGATCGCCCTGCCCCAGCACGTACACCTGGTCGAAGACCTGCCAGGTGGCGATCAGGCCGAGCGTCGTCACCAGGAACATCACGGGGCGCAGCGCCGGCAGCAGTACATGGCGCAGCACGTGGCGGCGTGCGGCGCCGTCCAGCGCTGCCGCCTCCTCCAGTTCGCGCGGGATGTTCTGCAGCGCCGCGAGGAAGATGAGCATGAAGGTGCCCGAAGTCGTCCATACGGCAAGCAGGATGAGGGTGCACATGGCGACGGACGGTCCGGCCAGCCACTCCGACCAGGGCAGGCCCATGAGCCGGTGCTCCGCCAGGAATCCGCCGGGCTTCTCCCCGTCGATGACGCCGGCCGCCT
Organism: Streptomyces ovatisporus; assembly: GCF_042653885.1. NCBI lineage: Bacteria > Bacillati > Actinomycetota > Actinomycetes > Kitasatosporales > Streptomycetaceae > Streptomyces > Streptomyces ovatisporus. The sequence goes on along the minus strand of NZ_JBHSFH010000011.1, from coordinate 165,115 downwards.
CCAGCAGGACCCACAGGACGCCGCGCGGATCGGCGAACCAGTTCGGGCCCTTGACGCCGATCCAGCCCAGCAGCTGGTTGACGGCGCCGCTCCCCTGGAAGAGGAAGAGGAAGACCGTGCACACGGCGATGGAGCTGGTGACGGACGGGAAGTAGAAGGTGGTCCGCAGCATGCTCCGGCCGCGCAGCATGCGCTGGTTGACGATGATCGCCAGCGTGAGGGAGAGAACGGTCTGCAGCGGCACCGTCAGCAGTACGTAGTAGGTGTTGTTCCGCAGCGACGTCGCCAGCAGCGTACGGGCGAGGCCGTCCTCGGCCAGCAGGCTGCGGTAGTTCTCCAGGCCGACGAAGTCGGCGTCCGGCGTGAAGGGGTTGGACTGCCCGTCCCAGTTCAGCAGGCTGACCCAGGCGGCCATCACGATCGGCAGCGCCATGAACAGCCCGAGCCCCAGGACCATGGGGCTGACGAACAGCCAGCCCCACAGGCCCTCGCGGCCCCGTCTCCCGCGGGACCCGAAGCGGGCGGGTGAGGCCGGGCCGGGCCGCCGCGCGGGGGACGGCGGCGCCGGAGTCTCGGTCGAAGACGTGGACATCCCTGCTCAGTCGCCCTTCTTGAGGACCTGCTCGCCGTTGCGCTGCAGCGTGGAGAGGATGGTGGCGGGCTCGGCCGTACGCAGCGACTGGAGGTCCGAGTTGAACTGGTCGAGGACCTTGGTGAAGCCCGGCACGGTCACGGGGCTCTGTGCGTAGGCCTCGCCCTCGGCCCAGCCGGCCGACTCCGGGTGCTCCTTCGTGAACTCCTTCATCACGCTCTCGCGGCTGGGCATCACACCGATCGCGTCGGAGGAGGCCAACTGCTCCTTCGCCGAGGTCAGATGACGGACGAGGTCGACGGCGGCCTCCTGGTGGGTGCTCTCCTTCGCCACGCCCCAGCAGTTGCTGAACGCCAGCGTGCCCTTGCCCGCGGGGCCTTCGGGCAGCGGCAGAACCTTGTAGTCGACGTCGGGGAAGTCCTGCTCCATGGCGCCCGCGAGCCAGTTGCCCTCGATGATCATTGCTGCCCGGCCCTTGCCGAGGGCTTCGCCGGCCCAGCCGGTGTCGACCTGCTTGGCGTACTTCATGGATCCGGAGCGCAGCAGCTTCTTCGCGAAGCCGAGCCCCTTGGCGTTCTCCTTGCTGTCCGCGGCCATCTTCGACTCGGACGAGTCGGTTATCCAGCCGCCGGCCTGCTTCATGAACACACCCAGCCGCTGGTACTCGTTGGTCGTGACGAGTCCGGTCGTCTTCCCCTCGGTCAGCTTGTCGGCGGTCTTCTCCAGCTCCTCCCAGGTGGTCGGGTAGTCCTTCTCGCTCAGCCCGGCCTCCTTCCACTTCTCCGTGCTGACGACGAGGCCGAGCGTCGAGAAGTCCTTGGGGAGGCAGACCAGTTCGCCCTTGTAGGTGAAGGCCTTGCGCAGCTGCGGGGCGAAGTCCTCCTTGTCGGGGACCTTCTCGCCGTACGCGTGGAGCGAGCCGCCCTTCGCGTAGTTCGCGAACTGGTCGGAGTTGACGTAGAAGGCGTCCGGTGGGCGGTTGCCCGCGAACGCCTGGGCGAGCTGCTGGTCGATGTCCTTGGCGAGCTGAACGGTCACCTTGTGACCGGACTTCTTCTCCCAGGCGGCCGTCGCCTTCTTGACGGCCTTGGTCTCGGCGTCGCCCGAGACCGCGACGAGGACGCGGAGCGACTGGCTCTTGCCGGTGTCCTGCTCGGGTCCGTTCTTGTTCTTGTCGAACCCTGACGAACAGGCTGTCGTGGTGGCGGCGAGCACCGCGCACGCGGTGACGGCCACGGCGGATCGGCGGAACATGCGGGCCTCCTGGGGGAGTCGATGCGGAGTTTCGATGCGGAGATTCGACGCGGAGTTTCGAGGTGGAGATTCGGTGCGGAGATTCGGGGCGGAGATTCGGTGCGGAGTGGTGGCGGTGTGTGCGCGGTGAGCGGCAGGGTCAGCCGAACGGGGGGCCGAGGCTTGCCCGTACGACGAGGGCGGGCGGCAGCAGCACCCGCTCGGGAGGTTTCGCGGGGTCGGACATGCGGGCCAGCACCAGGCGCATCGCCTCCCGGCCCACGTCACTGAGCGGTTGCGCGACGCTGGAGAGGCCGGGGGAGAGGAACGAGGCCGCCGGGGAGTCGTCGAATCCGACGACGGACACCTCGCGTCCGGGTGTGCCGCCCGCGTTGACGACCGCGCGGTAGCAGCCCAGCGCGAGCGTGTCGCTGGCGGCGACGACCGCCGTCACGCCCGCGTCGAGCAGCGGCTGCACGGCACGGGCCGCGGCGCCGACGTCGTCCAGGCAGTCCGCCCGGTGTCCGGGCTCCAGGCCGTGAGCGAGCAGCGCGCGCCGCCAGCCCTCGGCACGGTCGTCCCCGGAGCCGGAACCGGGCGGCCAGCCGAGGAAGCCGATCCGCCGGTGCCCTTCGGCCGCCAGCCGGTTCACGGCGGCCTCGGTGCCCGCGGCGCCGTCGACGTCGACCCAGTCGCCCACATCGTGCTCGGACCACATCCGGCCGAAGGCGACGAACGGGATGCCGCGTTCGTCCAGCCACCTCTGCCGCGGGTCGCCGTGCGCGGTGTTGCTCAGCACGAAGGCGTCCACGCCGTGTTCGCCGAGCAGCTCTTCGTACGCGGCCAGTTCGCGCTGCCCGGAACCGGCGGCGAACAGCAGCAGCCGGTAGCCGGCCGCGTCCGCGGTCTCCGACAGTGCGTGCAGGAACCGGTCGAGCACCAGGTTGCCGGGGCCGGCCGGCTCGATGCCGAAGCCGATGAGCCTGCTGGCGCGCGTACGCAGTGAACGGGCAGCGCGGTGCGGACGGTAACCCATCTCGTCCACTGCGCGGCGGACGCGTTCCAGGGTCTCGGGCCGCAGCAGTTCCGGGGTGTTGAGGGCGTTGGAGACGGTCTGCGTGGAGACGCCCGCACGCCGCGCGACCATCGCCATCGTGACCGAGCCCGTACCCGCGCCCGCACCCGAAGACGCACCCGCACCGGGACCCTGGCGGGGCGCGGGGGGCGTCGGAGTGGAGCGTGACGGCATGAGGTGGGCTCCCGGGAGCGATGGCTGACAAGGGTGGCCGATCTACCGTGCAAAAAGGGCAATTTGAGCCCTTGACCTCTTTGCTATGGTCGTTTTGATCGATCCAATGGCTGAGAGGTTGCGCCCACGTGGAGACAACTGTCAAGACTCACGACGGCACAGGTGCGACGAGTACGTCCGCCCCGCCGGTGGAACTCCAGCCGTTTCTGCACGACGCCTGCCTCACGATCTGCGCGCCCAGCATGGCCGTCTCCAGGCCCGACGGGCAGATCGGCGGCGGCCCCGACGGCTTCTACCACGGCGACCGCAGAGGGCTCTCCCGGCTGACCGTCCTGGCCGAGGGCGTGCCCAACGCGCCCATCAGCGGCGGCCCCGACACCGCTGAGCGCGCCTCGTTCCGTACCGTCCTGCGAGGGCTCGCCGAGCACAGTCCCGATCCCGCCGTCACACTGGAGCGCCGACGCCGGGTGGAGGCGGGCGAGTTGCGGGAGAGCCTCACCGTCGTGAACGCCGGACGCACCGCCGCGAGCGTGCAGTTGACCGTGTGCGCGGCGAGCGATCTGGCCTCGCTGGAGACGGTCAAGGGCGGGCGCCCCTCCCGCTCCGTCTCCCCGGCGCAGGAGGCCGGCGGCCTCATATGGGCCGACGACGAGATGACCGTACGGCTGACCGCGGAGCCCGCGCCCGAAGACGTCCGCTGCGATCCCCGCCGGAGCGGCGGCGAGGACCCGGACGGCGACTCGGGCGACGGCCCTGCGGGCGAACTGCGTTACCGCATCGAACTGGCCGCCGGCGAAAGCTGGACGGCGACTCTGCGCTGCACCGTGGAGGACGCGAAGGGCGCGGCGTTCCGTCCGGCCGAGCCCCGGGCACGTGCCGCTCTCGCCGCCGACGCCGCCCTCGACTCGGCCGACCGCGGGCTCGACCACTGGTTCGCCCGTTCGTGCTCCGATCTCGGCTCGCTGCTGCTGGCCGACCCGCAGGACACCGACGACACCTTCCTCGCGGCCGGCGCTCCCTGGTTCCTGACCCTCTTCGGCCGCGACTCGCTCATCGCGGCCCGCATGCTGCTGCCGCTCGGCACCGGACTCGCCGCCGGCACGCTGCGTACGCTCGCACGCCGCCAGGGCACCCGCACCGACCCGGCCACGGAGGAGCAGCCGGGCAAGATCCTGCACGAAGTACGCCGCGACGGGCTCCAGTTGAGCGACGACCTCGCTCTTCCGCCCTGCTACTACGGCACTGTGGACGCCACACCGCTGTGGGTGACGCTGCTGCACGACGCCTGGCGCTGGGGCATGTCCCCCGAGGAGGTCGAACGTCTCCTGCCCCACGCGGAGTCGGCCCTCGCCTGGATGGAGGACCACGGCGACGCCGACGGCGACGGCTTCCTCGAATACGTCGACAACACCGGACACGGACTCGCCAACCAGGGCTGGAAGGACTCCGGAGACGCCGTACGCCACAGCGACGGCCGCCTCGCCGAACCCCCCGTGGCGCTGTGCGAGGTCCAGGCGTACGCCCACGAAGCCGCCGTCGGCGGAGCGGCGCTGCTGCGTGCCTTCGGCCGGCCGGGCGCCGACCGGTGGGAGGAGTGGGCGGAGCGCCTCAAGTCCCGCTTCCGCGACCGTTTCTGGGTGGAGGACGCTCAGGGCCCCTACCCGGCGATCGCGTTGGGGAGCGACAAGCAGCCGCTGGACGCGGTGACCTCCAACATGGGCCATCTCCTGGGCACCGGACTGCTCGATGCGCGGGAGAGCCGTCTCGTGGCGGAGCGGCTGGCGGGACCGGAGCTCGACTCCGGTTTCGGTCTGCGCACCCTCGCGGAGGGCTCCGGCGGCTACAGCCCTCTCGGCTACCACATCGGAACGGTCTGGCCGCACGACACGGCGATGGCCGTGCGGGGCCTGGCCCGCTCCGGCCACCACGCCGCAGCCGAGTCGCTCGCCGCCGGACTGGTCAGGGCGTCCGTCTCCTTCGACGGGAGACTGCCCGAGCTGTTCGCCGGCCACGGGACCGCCCTCGACGCGAGGCCGGCGCCCTACCCGGCCGCCTGTCGCCCGCAGGCCTGGGCGGCGGCGTCCGCGGTGGCGGTGCTCCAGGCGGTCCTCGGGCTGGACGCGGACGCCCCGGGCGGCCGGCTCAGCGTGCGCCCCGAACTGGCCGCCGGATACCGGCCGTTGCACGCGCGTGGGCTACGGCTGGGGGAGAAGCGGTTCGCGGTGGAGGTGGACGCCGGCGGAACACCGCACGTCACCGGCCTGCCGGACGTAGCCGTGACGGCTGCCGGGCCGGAGTCCGCCGGGCGGCCGGAATCCGACTAGGGTGCGTCGTCCGGAACTTCGCGGGTCCGCGAAGTCCCGGACGACGTGCCCTGGCCCGGAAAGGGCGGGATGCCGGAGAATGGGACCCCAGTGGACTTGGGGGGGGACCCATGGTGACTGTTCTCGCACTGATCGTTGGAACGGTGTCGTCGATCGGCTGGCTGACGGCCGTCCTCGTCCGCCGGGAGCGCCGGCGGGGTGAGACGAGCGCGGAGGGCCTGCGCATCGAGTCGGCGGCGGGTGCCGGGGTACTGGAGGCACGCAGGCGGGCACGGGTCGGGCGCGATCTGACGACGGCCTCCACGGACGTCTTCCTGCGGGACCGCTGAGAGCACCGGCCCGGCCGGAGGGAGGGCGGAGGAGCTACGCCCCGCCCCCTGCCGGGTCGAGGCCGCGGACCGTGGCCTCCAACTCGGCGATACGGTCCGCGAGTCCGGTCCTGTCCGGCTGCTGCGCGTCGCGCAGCAGCACCTCTATCTCGGTCAGCTTCTCGGTGATCTCCGCGAGACGCTCCGCGCCGCCCGTCCCGGCGCCCATGCGGCCGGACCCGCTGGAGGGCGTCCCCTCCAGCGGCCCCTCCGCCGCGGGGCCGCCCGTTCTGCCCGGGGCCTGCTCCGCGACCAGAAGACGGCGCAACTGCTCTGCCTGGACGGCGAGTTGACGGTTCTTGCGGTCGAGGTCGAGGAAGACGTTGACCTTGGTGCGCAGTACCCAGGGGTCGATGGGCTTGGAGAGGAAGTCCGCGGCACCGAGGGCGTAGCCGCGGTAGGCGTAGTCCGCGTCGACGTCGGTCCCGGTCAGCAGGATGATGGGCACGTCCTTGGTCTGGTCGAGCCGCTTGATGTTGCTCGCCGTCTCGAAGCCGTCCATGCCGGGCATCAGGACGTCCAGCAGGACGACCGCGAAATCCTGCCGGAGCATCGCCTTGAGCGCGTCCTCGCCGGAGCGTGCGGTCACCAACTGCTGGTCCAGGGGCCCCAGTACGGCTTCCAGTGCGACGAGGTTCTCCTGCATGTCGTCGACGATCAGAATGCTCGACCTGTCCGGTGTGGGCGCACTCATGGCGTCCGTCCGGGCGGGTCGGCGTTCTCGTCGCCGGGATGGTCCGTGCCGTGCTGCGCCGGTCCGCTCCCGTCGGGGGAGGCCGCGCCGCCGTGCGGAGCGGTGGTGTCCCCGTCCGGCCGGGAGCCGGAGGCGGGTCCGCCGGCCGGATCGCCGGTGTCCGGCTGCGGATCGCCGCCGTCGGCCCGGCTCCGCGACTTGAGCAGCTCGTACATCGACGCGAGCAGCTTGTCGACCTCCACAGGCTTGGCGACGTACAGGTCGGCACCGCTGTCCAGGGCCTTCTGGCTGTCGCCGGACATGGCCTTCGCGGTCAGCGCGATGACGGGAAGCCCGGCGAGCCGTGGTGTGTTGCGGATGGTGCGGATCGCCTCGTAGCCGTTCATCTCCGGCATCATGATGTCCATCAGAACCAGCGAGACCTCGGGCGAACGGTCCAGTACGTCCAGGCCCTCGCGGCCGTTCTCGGCGTACTTCACGGAGATCCCCACGCGGCCCAGTACGTGGGTGAGGGCGAAGACGTTGCGGATGTCGTCGTCGACGATCAGGACGTTGGCACCCGAGAGGACCTGGCCCTGCGGACCGCTGAGCCACCGTTTGAGCTGCGTCGTCTCCGGCCACATGTCGTCGTGGGCGCCGGTGCCCCGCTCAGGCTCGTAGGTGGTGGCCCGCCCCGGCGCGACGGGCTCCGCCGGCCGTGAGGGCTCGGGCCGCCCCGGCGGGGTGTCCGGAGGGGCGGGCGGCCCGGAGTGCGTGGCCTCCGGCCAGGCCGCCGCGGTGGTGCCCGCCCCGCGTTCGGGCCGTTCGGCGGAGGGTGCCGCCTGGATCTCGCCTTCGGCTCCGGGCTCCAGCGGCGCGGGAGGCGAAGGCTCCGGGAGCGCCGCCGGTACGGGTGGTGACGTGACCGCTCCGGCGGTGCCTCCCCTGCCGGAGGGCGTCCGTGTCACTGACGCGGGCCCCTGCTCGGCCGAGGGCGTGCTGCCGGGATACACGGCGGGGATGTAGAGGGTGAAGCGCGAGCCCACGCCCTCCTCGCTCTCGACGTCGATCCGGCCGCCGAGCAGCCCCGCGATCTCCCGGCTGATGGACAGCCCCAGACCCGTGCCGCCGTACTTGCGGTTCGTCGTGCCGTCGGACTGCTGGAACGCCTCGAAGATCACCGAGAGCTTCTCGGGCGGGATGCCGCTGCCGGTGTCCTTGACGGAGAAGGCCAGTACGGACTCCGCAACGCGCAGCGCCGCCTCCTCGAACGCCCTCGTCGACACGCGTTCGACGCGCAGTTCGATGCCGCCGGAGGGGGTGAACTTCACCGCGTTGGAGAGCAGGTTGCGCAGGATCTGCTGCAGCCGCTGCTCGTCCGAGAACAGCTCGCGGGGTACGTTCTCGCCGACCGCGATCTCGAAGGCCAGGCCCCTGTCGATGGTCATGGGGCGGAAGGTCGCGTGCACGTAGTCGAGGAGCTTGCTCAGCGGCAGCTTCTTGGGCCGTACGTCCATACGGCCCGCCTCGACCTTCGAGAGGTCGAGGATGTCGTTGATGAGCTGCAGCAGGTCCGATCCGGAGCGGTAGATGGTGTTGGCGAAGTCCACTTCCTGACCGGAGAGCCGGCCGTCGGGGTTGTCGGCGAGCAGCCGGGCCAGGATGAGCAGCGAGTTCAGCGGAGTGCGCAGCTCGTGCGACATGTTGGCCAGGAACTCCGACTTGTACTGCGAGGAGGTGGCCAGCAGAGCTGCCTTCTCCTCCAGTTCGGCGTTGGTGCGCTGGAGTTCCTCGGAACGCTGCCGCAGCTCCTTGGTCAGCCGCTGCGACTCCGAAAGCAGCACCTCGGTACGGGCGTTGGCGATGATGGTGTTCACCGAGACGCCGATGGTGTGCACGAACTGGTCGATGAAGGTGAGGTAGATGTCGTTGAACTTGCTGAATGAGGCGACCTCGATGACGCCGAGAGCGCGGTCCTCGAAGAGGATCGGCAGGATGAGGATGTTGGCCGCCGGCGCGGCGCCGAGCCCCGACTCCACCCGGACGTAGTCCGGTGGCGCGTCCTCGATGAGGATGCGCTTCTTCTCCTCGACGGCCTGCGCGATCAGTCCGCGCATCGGTCCGCTGGTCTGCGCCTCGGCCTCGCCGGGCCCCTGGGTGCCGTACCCGGCGATGAACTCCAGTTCCTCTCCCGGCGCGGCGCCCGGACCGACCAGGAAGAACGCTCCTGCCTGCGCGTTCACCAGCGGTGTCAGCTCCCGCAGGATGAGGTCGGCGACCTCCACCAGGTCGCGGTGCCCCTGCATCAGGCCCGCGATACGGGTCAGGTTCGACTCCAGCCAGTCCTTGGTGCGGGTGGTCTCGCGCAGGTTGGCCACCATCACGTTGACGTTGTCCTTGAGCTCGGCGACCTCGCCGCGGGCGTCGACGGAGATGGTGCGGGACATGTCTCCCTGCGTGACGGCGCTGGCGACCTCGGCGATTGCACGCACCTGCGTGGTCAAGTTCGAGGCGAGTTCGTTGACGCTGGTCGTCAGGCCCTTCCAGGTGCCGAAGACGCCTTCGACGCGTGCCTGCCCGCCCAGTTGGCCCTCGCTGCCGACCTCGCGGGCGACGCGGGTCACCTCCGAGGAGAAGGAGGAGAGCGTGTCGACCATCGTGTTGAGCGTCGTCTTCAGTTCCAGGAACTCGCCGCGGGCGTCGACGTCGATCTTCTTGGACAGGTCGCCGTTGGCGACCGCGGTCGCGACCTGTGCGATGTTGCGTACCTGCGAAGTCAGGTTCGTGGCCATGAAGTTGACGTTGTCCGTGAGGTCCTTCCAGACCCCGGAGACGCCGTGCACCTGTGCCCGGCCGCCGAGGTTGCCCTCGGTGCCGACCTCGCGGGAGACCCGGGTGACCTCGTCCGAGAAGGCACGGAGCTGGTGGACCATCGTGTTGACGGTGTCCTTCAGTTCGAGGATCTCGCCGCGGGCGTCGACGTCGATCTTCTTGGACAGGTCGCCGTTGGCGACGGCCGTCGTCACCTGTGCGATGTTGCGTACCTGTGAAGTCAGGTTCAGGGCCATGGAGTTGACGCTGTCGGTCAGGTCCTTCCAGACGCCGGACACGTCCCTCACCTGAGCCTGCCTGCCCAGGTTGCCCTCGGTGCCGACCTCGCGGGCGACGCGGGTGACCTCGTCCGCGAACGCCGAGAGCTGGTCCACCATCGTGTTGAGCGTCGTCTTCAGCTGGAGGATCTCGCCCTTGGCGTCGACGGTGATCTTCTGGCTGAGGTCACCCTCGGCCACCGCGGTGGCGACCTGGGCGATGCTGCGCACCTGCGAAGTCAGGTTCGACGCCATCAGGTTGACGTTGTCGGTCAGGTCACGCCACACACCGGACACGCCCTTGACCTCGGCCTGTCCGCCGAGGTTGCCCTCGGTGCCGACCTCGCGGGCGACGCGGGTGACCTCGTCCGCGAACGCCGAGAGCTGGTCGACCGTGCTGTTGACGTTGCCCATCAGCTGACGGATCTCGCCCTTGGCGTCGACGGTGATCTTCTGGCTGAGGTCTCCCTGAGCCACGGCGGCCGACACCTGGGCGATGTTCCGTACCTGCGAAGTCAGGTTCGACGCCATCGTGTTGACGTTGTCGGTCAGGTCCTTCCACGCTCCCGAAAGGCCCCTCACCTCGGCCTGTCCGCCGAGGTTGCCCTCGGTGCCCACCTCGCGGGCGACGCGCGCGATCTCGTCGGCGAAGACGGAGAGCTGGTCGACCATGGTGTTCACGGTGACCTTCAGGTCCTGCAGCTCGCCGGCTGTCTCCACCGTCACCTTCTGGGTGAGGTCGCCGCGGGCGACGGCCGTCGTCACCCCGGCGATGTCCCGGACCTGGCCCGTCAGCCGTTCGGTCATCGAGTTGACGGCCTCGGTCACGTGCCGCCAGTCCCCGGAGAGGGCCCCTACGTCGGCCCGTCCGCCCAGGCGTCCCTCGGTGCCGACCTCGCGGGCGACCCTCGTCACCTCGCCGGTGAACATCGACAGCTGGTCGACGAGGCGGTTCAGCCCGGTCCCGAGACGTCCCAGGTCCCCTTCGAGCCGGTGGCCGTCGCGCAGGTCGATGTGCTGGGTCAGGTCGCCGTCCGCGACGGCCTCCAGGACACGCGTGGCCTTAGTGACCGGCGCAGCGAGCGACTCGATCAGGTGGTTCGCGTCGTCGACGTTCGTGGCCCAGCCTCCGGAGCCCGGGCTCGCAGTGATCCGCTCGTCCAGATGCCCCTGTTTGGACACTCCTTGGCGGACCCGCCTCAGCTCCGAGGCCAGATGTTCGTTTCGGGCAGCAATCTGGTTGAACACCCCGGCGATCTCGCCCAGAACTCCGTCCGCCTCGGTCGCTGTCCGTACGGAGAAGTCCCCGTCGGACAGCGACCGCAGCGCTCCCAGCAGTGGACGCAGATCAGCCGTGCGCACCGACTGCCCAACCGGGTCGTCCATGGCACCTCATTCCCAGCGACCAGGAAGTATGGCCTTTATCCTATTGTAGTGGCTTTGGTGCTATCTCATCCGAGTCAGGAGATACCCGTGCGACTGCCGTTCTCCGGCCTCAGCGATCCCGTATCGCGGACGGCACTGCCCGCCAGCCAGCTCGCACCGTCCAGAGCCCGCACCCTCGTACGGGCGGCGATCATCGAGGGTCCGCCCCTGGCGGCCCCCGACGGCTGGAAACTGGAACGGCTTGCGGAGGACGCCGCCCTCCTGGTCAGCGAACTCGTCACCAATGCCCTCATGCACGCCGGGACAGAGGTCGAGATCGCCTGCGGCCTGGAGACAGCCGGACACGGGCGGGACGGACCGGCGGCCGCCTCGTCCGAGGGGTCCGAGGCCTCGGGGGACGACGGGGACCTCACGGGCGTACTGGTGGAAGTGGCCGACCGGCAGCCCGCCGGCCGGGTGGCCGGAGACGCCTCGGGACAGCGCGGACGCGGACTCGGGCTCCAGATCGTGGGGGCGCTGGCGGAGTCCTGGGGGGTGACCTACCGGCGCACCGAGAAGGTCGTCTGGTTCCGCCTCGCGGTCTCCGAGATGGTGCGCACACCCGCCGGGGCCCTCAGCGACGCCATGCACCGGGAACTGGTCGCCGCCGAGATCTTCTCCCCGTCCGCAGGGGCCGACAGGAGGCGCGTCGCCGAGTGGACCGACCGCGGCGGAGCCTTCCTCGCCGAAGCCAGCGAGCTGCTGGCCGGGCAGCTCGACGAGGACATGGTCGCCGCGCTGGCGGGCCAGCTGCTGGTGCCGAGGCTCGCCGACTGGTGTGCGGTGTGGCTGACCACGGATTCCGGGACGATGCGCCTCTCCCGCGTCTGGCACGCCGACGAGCGCCGCGTCGACGCCCTGCGCTTCGCCATGGAACCGGACCGGCCGCCCCCCACCCTGCGAACGGTCGGCATCCCCTGGCCGTGGCCCGAGGGTGCGGACGACGACGGTACGGGCGGGTCTGCTCTGGCCTTCTCGCTCGTCTCCGGAGGCACCTGCGTCGGCTCCCTCGTGATCGGACGGGCAGGGCCGCCGGAGACGACCGACACCGTGGCCCGCACGGTCGAGGACGTCGCACGCCGAGTGGCACAGGCCGTCGTCACCGCCCGCCAGTACACCCGGCAGACGAGCATCAGCCGCGCACTGCAGCGCAGGCAGCTGCCCCCGTCCCTGGCCAGCCTCCCCGGGGTGGAGTCGGCGATCGTCTACGAGCCGCACGGCAGGGGCCAGACGGTCGGCGGAGACTTCTACGACCTCTTCCCCATGGGCAACGGCCGGTGGTGCTTCCTCCTCGGCGACGTGCAGGGCAAGGACCCCGAAGCGATGTCCGTGACGGGACTGACCCGGCATCTCGTGCGGCTGCTGGCCCGCGAAGGCCACGGCGTCGAGTCCGTCCTCGGCCGGCTCAACGCCGCCATGGCGGAAGAGGGTGCGGAAGCGGTGGCCGTGGGAGGGGAGAGCGCCCAGCCCCGGTTCCTCAGCCTCGTCTACGGCGAGCTGGAGCCGGACCCGGACTCCGGCGGGGCGCGCTGCACCCTGGCCAGCGCCGGGCACCCGCCGCCGCTGAAGCTGTCACCCGGCGCGGGCGTGGTGCCGGTGGCGGAGCAGCAGATGCTTCTCGGCATCGACGACGGCACCGAGTTCACCGCCTTCCCCTTCTACCTCGCCCCCGGGGAGACGCTGCTGTGCGTCACGGACGGTGTGACCGAACGCCGTAGCGGTCACCGGCAGCTGGACGACGACGACGGTCTGGCCGCGATCTTCGCCGGGTGCGTCGGCATGGGGGCGATGGCGGTCGCGGAGCGCGTACGCCAGGCGGCGCACGACTTCGGTCCGGAACCCGTCGAGGACGACCTGGCCATCCTCGTCCTGCACGCGGTGATGGGCTGAGCCTGCCGGGCCGAGCGGCCGTGGGCCCGCCCGCAGGGGAGAGACGTGCCCCGAGGCGGCCCGTGCGGGGGAGCCGGTCCCCTCCGCGGCGGGACGGTCGGGACGCCGGGGCCGCGGCGAGGCTGAACGGGTGACTCCGGCGGCGAGGTCCGGCCCCGCCGTCGTCCGGCTCCTCACCCGCCCGCCGCCGTCCGGCCGTGCTGCGGGACGGCAGACCCGCCCCGTGAGGCGCCGCCGGACCCGCGAAGCTATGCCCGCGCCCGTCAGGGGGTGGTGCGGAGCGGATCACTGGCGCACGATGCCAGGGCACGTCGTCGGGATGCCCGCGGGCACGCGCCGGATCCGGGCGACGGCCCCAGGACGACGGCATCACGACGAGGAGGACCCGGTGACCGGAGACCCGACGGCGCTCTCCTATGGGAGCGGGACCGCCACGACGCCCCTGCTCGGCGACACGATCGGCAGCAACCTCGACCGCACCACAGCCGCTCACCCCGACCGGGAGGCGCTCGTCGACGCCCCCGGCGGGAGGCGGTGGACGTACGCGCAATTCACCGCGGATGTCGACCAGTTGGCGCGCGGACTGCTCGCCCGCGGCATCACCAGGGGCGACCGGGTGGGCATCTGGGCGGTCAACTGCCCCGAGTGGCTGCTCGTCCAGTACGCAACGGCCCGTATAGGCGCCGTCATGGTCAACATCAACCCCGCGTACCGTACGCACGAACTCGCCTACGTGCTGCGGCAGTCGGGCGTGCGCATGCTGATCGCCTCCACCGAGTACAAGACCAGCGACTACCGGGCGATGGCCCGGGAGGTCGCCGGAGAGTGCCCGCAGCTCGCGGAGACCGTGCACATCGGCACGCCCGGCTGGGAGGCGCTCACCGCCGACGGCGACGCCGTCACGGACGCCGAACTGCGGTCGGCGGAAGCACTATTGAGCTGCGACGACCCGGTGAACATCCAGTACACCTCCGGCACCACCGGCTTCCCCAAGGGGGCGACGCTCTCCCACCACAACATCCTCAACAACGGCTTCTTCGTAGGGGAGTTGCTGGGCTACACCGAGCAGGACCGGGTGTGTCTGCCGGTGCCCTTCTACCACTGCTTCGGCATGGTCATGGGCAACCTGGCGGCCACAAGTCACGGCGCCTGCGTGGTCATTCCCGCGCCCTCGTTCGAACCCGCGGCCTCCCTGCAGGCCGTGCAGGACGAGCGCTGCACCTCGCTGTACGGCGTGCCGACGATGTTCATCGCGGAGCTGGGGCTGCCCGACTTCGCCTCCTACGACCTGAGTTCGCTGCGAACAGGGATCATGGCCGGCTCACCCTGCCCGGTCGAGGTGATGAAGCGGGTCGTCGCCGAGATGCACATGGCCGAGGTGGCGATCTGCTACGGCATGACGGAGACCTCGCCGGTCTCCACGCAGACCCGTACGGACGACGACCTGGAGCGGCGCACCGCGACCGTCGGCAGGGTGCTGCCGCATCTGGAGGTGAAGGTGGTCGACCCGGGCACAGGGGTGACCCTGCCCCGCGGCGCTGCGGGAGAGCTGTGCACCCGCGGCTACTCGGTGATGCTCGGCTACTGGGAGGAGCCGGAGCGGACGGCGGAAGTCATCGACGCCGGCCGCTGGATGCACACCGGGGACCTCGCCGTGATGAGGGAGGACGGATACCTCGCCATCACCGGCCGCATCAAGGACATGATCATCCGGGGCGGGGAGAACGTCTATCCACGCGAGATCGAGGAGTTCCTCTACACGCATCCGAAGGTCTCGGACGTGCAGGTGGTGGGCGTCCCCGACGAGCGCTACGGCGAGGAGATCCTGGCCTGCGTCATTCCGCACGACCAGGACGATCCGCCCACCCGCGAAGAGATCGCCTCCTTCTGCGAGGGCCGGCTGGCGCACTACAAGATCCCGCGGCAGTTGCGCGTCATGACGGAGTTCCCGATGACCGTCAGCGGCAAGGTGCGCAAGGTCGAACTGCGGCAGGAGGCGGCCGGGGGGCCGGCGCCCGACTCCGAGTGACCGGTCGTCCCGCCCGGCTCACCCCTGCTGCTGGGCGCTGTCGGCGATCGCGAGTTGCAGCAGCGCGCGGTCCTGGCCGCGCGCTGCGATCGCGCACAGGCCGACGGGCAGGCTTTCGGCCGTCAGGCGCGGGAGCACCACGCAGGGCAGGCCCCCGATGCCCGCCAGGCAGGTGAGCTGGATGGTGCGCCTTCGCATGTCGTCCCGCTCCGCGGAGCCGGAGTCGATGCGCGGTGCGGGGCCCGCCGCGGCGGGCAGCAGGAGCAGCGTGCCCGGGGAGAGCGCCGCGTCCAGGCCGAGCGCGGTGGCGCGGACCAGCTCCCCGGCGGGTTCCGCGCGGTCCGGGGTGACGGAGGAGGCCCATGCGAAGCGCCTGGCGATGTCGGGTCCGAGCGCCTCCGGGTGCGCGTCGACCCATGCCCCGTCGTGTTGCCACACCTGGACGGCCTGGACGGCGGAGAAGGCGTCGGCCCGCATGACGCTGTCAGTGCCCCCCGGCCCCAGGGGCGGGCACTGCTCGATACGCAGCCCTGTCCTGACGGCCAGTTCCGCCACCGCGGGTTCGAAGCTCTCGCGTACGGCGGCGTCTGCGGGGGCGAGCAGGGCGTCGTCGACGAGGGCCGTATGGAAGGGTGTGCCTCCCCCGTGCCCGGCGATTCCCGGCCTCGCGCCCTGCTCCTCGTCGTCCGGTGCGGGTGGAAGCAGTACGTTCCCCAGCCGCAGCAGCGTTCCGGCGTCCCGGGCGAGCCAGCCGACGGTGTCGAAGCGCGGGGCGAGCGGCAGCATGCCGGTCACGGGGACGGCGCCGTGGGTGGGCCGCATCCCGTACAGCCCGCAGTAGGAGGCCGGCACCCGGATCGAACCGGCGGTGTCGCTGCCGAGACCGGCGTCGGCCTCACGGAGGGCGACAGCCGAGGCAGGGCCGCTGCTGGAACCGCCGGGGATGCGGCCGGGGGCGGCCGGGTTGGGCGGAGTGCCGTAGTGCGCGTTGGTGCCGTCGAGGCTGTAGGTCAGTTCGTCGGTCTGTGCGATGCCCGTCACCTCGGCACCCGCGTCGAGGAGAGCCTGGAGCGCCCAGGAGTTGCCGGTCTCCGGTTCCGCTTCCTGGAGCCAGTACGGGTTCCCGGCGCCCATGCGGTGGCCCGCCACGGCGTGCACGTCCTTGACCGCCAGGCGTACGCCGCTGAGGGGGCCGCTCGCTGCGGGTGCGACCAGGGGGGCGCCGCGCTCCCGCCACACCGCCTTCTCCGCGTCGGTCTGCAGGGTCATGCGGGATACGTACCCGCCCGGGTGCGTCGCGGGCCGCGGATCACCTGGGGGCGTGAACGCGTCCGCGGGCCGGAGCGGGGAAGCCCCGGGAGAGACGGGCAGAAAACATTGACACCGCAGCGGAGCGCTTCGTAAGTTGCGCGGGATTCTAGATCACGGAATTGCATTCCGTGTGACGGAATAACTCGGTCCGGCGACGGTGAGGAGGCTCGGTGACAGCCCAGACAGCGGAACGGCACCTCCCGGATGCCCCGGACGGGGAAGGCGACAGCAGTGGGCAGCCGGCGAAGTCCCCTACGGAGGAGCGAACTTGACCGACGGACACACCGGCGGACGCGTCGGCGGGCACGGAGACCGCCGCATCCTGCACCTGGGGCTGGGCAACTTCCACCGTGCCCACCAGGCCCTCTACACGGAGGACGCGGGACGCTTCGGCGACCCCTGGACGATCACGGGGGTCGCCGGGAGCACGCGCGGCGTCGTGGCGGCTCTCCGCCGGCAGCGGATGCGCTACAGCGTCGTCACCCTCGGCCCCGGGCAGACGGACGTCCGCGTGGTCGGGAGCATCACGGACGCGTTCGTCGCCGCCGACGAACCCGGCCGCACCACCGATGAGATCGCCGATCCGGCGACCCGGGTGGTCTCCCTCACGGTGACGGAGAAGGGGTACGGCATCAGCGCCCGCTCCCGCGGGCTCGACCTGGACGCCCCCGGCATCCGTCACGACCTCGCGGGCGGCCCGCCGCGCAGCACGGTGGGCCGCCTTGCCGCGGGGCTGCTCCGCCGCTGCCGTACGTCCGCCGCCCCCGTCACCCTGCTCAGCTGCGACAACCTCACTGCCAACGGCACCACCCTGGCCGGGCTGCTGCGGGACTTCGCCGGTGCCATGCCGGCCCGCGACGGCGCGGAACTGCTGGGCTTCCTCGACGACGCGGTCACGTGCCCCGACACCATGGTCGACCGCATCGTCCCCGCCACGACCGGCGAGCACCGCCGCCTCGCCGCCGAGGCCGGCTTCCACGACGACGTGCCCGTTCCCGCGGAGCCGTTCACGATGTGGGTGATGCGCGACAGCTTCGCCGCCGGCCGTCCCGCGTGGCAGGAGGCGGGCGCGGTACTGACGGACCGCGTGCAGGACTACGAGACGGTCAAGGTGCGCCTGCTCAACGGCACCCATTCCCTCCTCGCCTGTCTGGGGCTGCTCACGGGACACGACCTGATCGCCGACGCCGCCGCCGACCCGGTCATCGCGCGGGCAGCGGCACGGCTGGGCGACGAGTACGAGGCCACGCTCGTCCTCCCGGACGGATTCGACGTCGCCGCCTACCGCAGGCAGCTCGGTGAGCGCTTCGCGAACCGCCGGCTCGCGCACGCCACCGCGCAGGTCGCCGCCGACGGGTCGCTCAAGCTGGCCCAGCGCGTACCGGACGCGGCGCTGTGGCACATGCGCCGCGGCCGCCTGCCCGCCACCCTCGCGCTGACGGTGGCCGCCTGGCTGAAGTGCCTCGCCCACCCGGACCGGTTGCCGGGAGGAGGCGGCCGGGCGCCGGCCGACCCGAACGCCGCGCGGCTGCGGGCACTCGGCGAGCGGGCCGCCGGGGGAGGAACGCCCGCACGGCGGGGGCGCGACCTCGCGCTGCTCTGCCTTCAGGAGGAGGCCCTGCTCGGCCGGGAGCTCGGCGAACGTACGGAGTTCGTCACCGCGGTCGGTGAACTGCTGGCCGAACTGGAGCGCGGGGGAGTCCCCGCCGCCGTGGAGGCGACGAGCGGGTCCGGGCCGTCGGCGGGCGGTCACGGCGGGGGCGGACCCGCGGTCCCGTCCGGAGGCCCGTAGCGCGCGGCCGTCACGGCCGGCGTCACGGACCCGGCGACCGGCGGCGCCGCGAGCGCGACAAGCAGCACGAGGACCACACGCACCAACGGAGAGCATTCCCATGACGACACTCGAACGTCGGTTTCCGCGCCCCAAGGACATCGCGCCCCTGCTGAAGATGAAGCCGAGGCAGAGGAACGCCACAGCGCGGAGGCTGGCGAGCGCCCACACGATCTGGGACCTGCGGCGCATCGCGAAGCGCCGCACCCCCGCAGGCCCGTTCGACTACACCGACGGCGCGGCCGACGGGGAGGTCGGCGTGCGCCGTGCACGGGAAGCCTTCGAGGACCTCGAGTTCAGGCCCGGCGTGCTGCGGGACGTCGCGCACGCCGACACCTCCACGACCGTACTGGGAGAGCGTTCCGCGCTCCCCTTCGGTCTGGCTCCCACCGGCTTCACACGCATGATGCACTCCGCGGGCGAACGTGCCGTCGCCGCGGCGGCCGAGCAGGCGCAGATCCCCTACGCGCTCTCCACCGTCGGCACGACCTCCATCGAGGACGTCGCCGCGTGTGCGCCCTCGGCACGCAAGTGGTTCCAGCTGTACCTGTGGAAGGACCGCGACCTCTCCCGCGAACTGGTGGCCAACGCCAGGGCGGCGGGCTACGAGGCGCTCGTCGTCACCGTCGACGTACCGGTCAACGGCAACAGGCTGCGCGACCTGCGCAACGGCATGACCATTCCGCCGCAGCTGACGCTCAGGACGTTCCTCGACGCCTCCTACCGCTGGGAGTGGTGGCTCAACTTCCTCACGACCGAGCCGTACTCCTTCGCGTTCGACAAGAGCGGCGAAGGCGCTCTCACCGACCTGGTGAGCAAGCTGTACGACCCGACCGTCACTTTCGACGACCTGGAGTGGATCCGCGAGACCTGGGACGGCCCGATCCTCGTCAAGGGCATCCAGACCGTCGCGGACGCCGAGAGCGTCATGTCCCACGGCGCCGACGGAGTGATCGTCTCCAACCACGGGGGCCGTCAGCTGGACCGCGCCCCCGTGCCGCTGCACCTGCTGCCCCGCATCGTCGAGGCGGTGGGTGACCGCGGGACGGTCATGCTGGACACCGGGATCATGAACGGGGGCGACATCGTCGCTGCGCACGCCCTCGGGGCGGACTTCACGCTCGTCGGCCGCGCCTACCTCTACGGGCTGATGGCCGGAGGGCAGGCGGGCGTGACCCGCGCGATCGAGATCCTCGCGGCCGAAGCCGAGCGCACGATGAAGCTGCTCGGCGTCACCCGCGTCGACGAACTGAACCCCGGCCACGTCCGGTTGATGACCAGGAGAGCCCCCGTCGGCGCGGACGTCCTGGACGCTCCGGGCGTCCCGGGCGGACGGTGAAGCGGGGGCATCGCGCGAAGAAAGGGAGAAGGGGAGCAGGCCGGACGTGGGCCTGCTCCCCCTTCTCCGGTGGGGCTGGTGGGTGTGGAGTTTCTGTGCAAGCGTGATCGTGCTGCTGCCGCCGACACCGCCGCCGCAGCGCCCCCACGCTCGACGTACCGCCCCGAAGGAGCATGACACCCATGGACAGCATCGCCTCCCACGCGCTGCCGAAGGAGACGACCGACGACGTAGGGGAGCGCCGGGCCACCGTGGCGGTTCTGCCCGTGGGCAGTTACGAACAGCACGGGTGGTACATGCCGTTGGCCACGGACACACTCGTGGCCTGCGCCGTCGTCGACCGGCTCGCCGCGGCCCACCCGGTGCAGCCACTCCCGCCGCTGACGTTCTCCTGCTCGCAGGAGCACGCGAAGTGGCCGGGAACGGTGAGCATCACCGCCGGCACCCTCATCGCGGTGATCCGCGACATCGCGGCGTCGCTGCGGCGCTCCGGCGTGACGGGACTCGCGATCGTCAACGGTCACGGCGGCAACTACGTGCTGCGCAACATCGTCCAGGAGGCCACGGAGGAGGGGCACCGCATGGTGCTCTTCCCGACCGGCGCGGACTGGGAGGAGGCCACCGCGAAGGCCGGGGTGGAGACACCCGCCCGCAGCGACATGCACGCGGGGGAGCTGGAGACGTCGATCCTTCTGCACACCCGGCCCGAAGCCGTGCGAGAGGGCTACGAGTCGGCGGACTGGCTGTGCGACGACCGCAGACATCTGCACTCCCTCGGACTCGGCCCGTACACCTCCTCGGGCGTCGTCGGCCGCCCCTCCCTGGCCTCCGCACGCAAGGGGGACGACGTACTCACCGCCCTCTGCGGCGCGTTCGGGGACCACCTGCGTGTTCTGGAGGCGCTGTGACGGCCCCCCGCGGGCGCGACCTCCCCGGCTCGCCCGGCGGCACCGGCAGCACCGGAGACCTCCGCGGGCACGAGGCGTGGGAGCGGCTGCTGCGTGTGCGTACGCCCGAAGAGGCCGCCGAGGCCGGGCTGGAGCAGGGCCCGGACGGCGGGTGGCGGTGGTGCGGCCCCGCCTCGCCGGAGGCGGCGGTCCTCGCTTCCCTGTACACGCCGCTGTGCCTCGCCGGCTCCGACTGCGCCTTCGCCCAGCTCGGCCAGAGCCTCGACGGATTCATCGCGACGAGGACCGGTCACGCCAACTACGTCACCGGCGAGGAGGACCGCCTCCACCTGCACAGGCTGCGCGCCCTGTCCGACGCCGTCCTCGTCGGAGCGGGGACCACCATCGCCGACGATCCGCGGCTGACGGTGCGCGCCTGCCCGGGAAGCAACCCCGTGCGGGTGGTGCTCGACCCGCGCGGCCGGGTCTGGGAGGCGACGCGCGAGGCTCAGATCTTCACCGACGGAAAGGCACCCACCCTGCACGTGATCGGCGCGGACGCTCCCGGCTCCACGGACACGGACACCGACGCTTCCGTCTCCGGCGGCACCGGCGCGCCCGTCGGCGCCGACGGCGTCGAGGTGCTGCGGCTCCCGCGCGGCGAGGGCGGCTTCGAACCGCGAGCGCTGCTGGACGCCCTAGCGCAGCGCGGTCTGCGCCGGGTGATGGTGGAGGGCGGGGGAGCGACCGTGTCCGGGTTCCTGCGCGCGGACGTGCTCGACCGGCTCTACGTCACGGTCGCGCCGCTCCTCCTGGGAGACGGGGTGCCCGGGCTGCGGTTCCCGGGACCCGTCCGGATGGGGGAGGCCCTGCGGCCGCCCACCCGCGTCTTCCCACTCGGCGAAGACGTGCTCTTCGAGCTGGACCTCCTCGCGGCGTGACCGCCGGGCCGCCACCAGGCGGAGTGCCAGCACCCCGGCGCCGGGCAGGCTGGAGAGCAGCGCGAGCGCCCCGTAGACGACTGCGGCGGCAAGACCTTGAGCTGCTCCCAGCCCTGCGACGCCGAACGCCAGCGCGCACACCCCCTCGCGGGGTCCCCAGCCGCCGACGTTGACGGGCAGGGCCATCACCAGCAGGGCGAGAAGGAGCGGGGGTGCCAGCACCGCCAGCGGCGCGCTCGACCCGGCGACCCGTGCGGCGGCGAGGAACAGACTGAGATGGCCCGCCAGGGCCAGTACCGAGAGCCCCAGCACCCCGGGCCAGCTGTTCCGGGCGAGCAGTGCCGTACGGGCGTCCGAGCAGAAGGCGGCCAGCGACCGCTGCCACCTGGAGCGCTCCGTGCCGGAACGCCGGGCACGCACCACGCACACCGCGGCCACCGCGCCCAGCACGGCCACGAGCACGGCGAACGCCGCCAACTGGACGCGGTACGCGGCCAGTACCGGAAGATACGAGGTGCCCGCGCCGAGAACCGCGAGGGAGGCGGCGACCACGACGACCTGGCCGGCGCTGCGCTCCAGCAGCACCGCGCGTACGCCCCGCCCGACGTCGCCGGTGTCCTTGCCGTGCCGCACGGCACGGTGGACGTCGCCCAGCACCCCCGAAGGAAGCGTCGCGTTGAGGAAGAGCGCCTGGTAGTAGTCGGCGACCGCGGTGCGCAGCCGCATCCGTACGCCCAGCCGCCGGGAGACCATCGCCCACCGTCCGGCGCTGAAGACGGTGGCGGGAACGCTGAAGGCGAACGTGAGCAGCACGGCCCGGGCGTCTATGCGGCCGAGGGCGTCCAGCAGCGCGGAGGTCCCCAGCCGGTACACGACCGCGACGAGGATGCCCACGGCTATCGGTACGCGCAGCCGGCGCCACAGTTTGCGCGTCATACGCGCTCGTCCGGCTCGGGGAGCGCCAGCAGATCGCGGTGGTGCACCACGGCGCGCAGTCCGCCCGCCTCGCACGTCCCGAGTCTGCGGCGCAGGTAGTCATCCCCTGCCGCCCGCAGGTCGGGGCGTTGGGCGAGAGCCGCTCCGACCCAGCCGCGCAGCCACTCGGCGGTCAGTTCTCTGTCCTGCGGGCCGAGACGCCACGGGCTGAGGTGGGTGCGGACGGTGGCGCCGTGCAGTTCGAACGCGGAGGTGGCCGCCTCGACGGCGTCAGGGCCGAGCAGCCGTCGTCCGTCGACGGTGCGGCGCTGGTGGGCGTTGAAGGCCGCGGTCATCTCACCGTCGAGCGGGTCGGCGGGGTCGAGTTCGACCCTGCCCTCCACGGAGAGGGCGAAGAGCACGGCGCAGCCCGCGTCGGTGCAGGCGGCGGCGGTACGGGCCACCTCTTCCGCGGTCAGCAGGTCCAGCAGGGCCGAGGCGACGACCACGGAGGTGCCCGCCAGGTCGCTGCTCGTCAGGCCGGTCACGTCCCGCTCCTGCGGGACCACCTCGACGGGGCTGCCGTCGGCGGCCTCGTCCGGCATCCGGGAGGCGATGCCCGCGAGCAGGTCGGGGTCGCGGTCGTACATGATCCAGCGCTGCGGCCCGTCCAGCCGGGAGGCGAGCCAGCGCCCCATCGAACCCGTGCCGCAGCCCAGGTCGCGGATGGTGAGCGGGCCGGTGCCGCCGCCCCCGGCAGGAGGCGGGCCGGCCAGGAATGCTCGCAGCGGCTCCAGCAGTTCGGACGAACGGGCCTGGACGTCGGCGCCTTCACGCAGGGACAGCCATTCGGGGGCGTAGCGGGAAGCACCGACAGCGTTCAAGGAGTTCTCCGGTCTTCGTGTCGTGCCTCGCGGCCCGGCGGTGCGGACGATTCAGGCACATCGGGTTGTTCGCCGCGAAGACTCTCCAGTACCTCGTCAAGGCGGTGAGAGGCTCCGGGCCAACCTTGCAGTCCGTCACGGCGTCGGCGTGCGGATGTTGTCACAAGACGACGAATTGTGGGCTCGGTCAGCCAGCTGCGCAGGGCTCCGGCCAGGGCGTCGCCGTCACCGGGAGGCACCAGGATGCCGGGGACGCTTCCGTCGGGTGCCGCTCCCACGGTGTCCCGTACGGCGCCCGCGGCGGTGGCCAGGACCGGGATGCCGCGTGAGAGCGCCTCCGTGAAGACCATCCCGTACGTCTCGGCGTGCGACGCGAGGACGAAGAGGTCTGCCGCGTCGTACGCCTCGGCGAGGGGCCGGCCCGTGAGAGGCCCCGAGAGCCGCACGCGGTCACCGAGCCCGGAGCGCCGCACGACGCCGCGCAGTTCCTCCGTGTAGCGGGGGTCCCGGTCGAGCGAGCCGACGAACTCGCAGCTGAACGGCAGATCGGCGACCTCGGCCAGGGCGCGGGCCAGATCGGCCTGCCCCTTGCGAGGAGTGACGGCGGCGACGCAGAGCAGCCGGGAGGCGCCGTCGGTGCCCCGGGCGAGCGGCGCCGGGTCCGTGCCCGGGCACACGGTGTGCACGCGTCCGGGGTCCACGCCGTGCCGACGGCACACGTCACGGGCCGCCCAGTCGCTGGTGGTGACGACCGCCCGCACGGCACGCAGTGTCCGGCCCTCCAGCTCCTCCAGCTGTGCGGCGAGGTCCGGGTCGAGCCCTGTCTCGTCCGCGAGGGGAAGGTGCATCAGGACCGCGACGCGCAGCCGCCGGGTCTCGGGCACGACGATCTCGGGCACCCCGCAGGCCAGGAGACCGTCGACGAGTACGACGGCTCCGTCGGGCAGCCCGGCCAGTTCACGTGCCAGCGCGGCCCTGGCCGCCGGGGCGGGCCTGGGCCAGCCGCCCGGGAGGGCGGCCTCGCTCACCGGCCGCCCGGCGGCGGCGAGTTCGCGGCACATGCGGCGGTCGTAGGCGTTGCCGCCGCTGGGGGACGCGGGATCGTCCACGTCGCCGGGCATCAGGAAGTGCAGGGGTGACGCCCTGGTCGCGGCTCCTCCCGTACCGTCCGCAGAGCTCACAGCGAACGCTCGTAGCTGGCCCACGCGACGTGCGACTCGTGCAGTGTCACCACGATCGAGTCCAGACCGCGTGCGTTCTCGCCCAGCGCGCCCCCGTGGACCTTCTCCGCGAGCCGGTCGGCGACGACCTTGGCGAGCACCTCGGTGGAGGTGTTCATGCCGGTGAAATCGGGTTCGTCGTCCAGATTGCGGTAGTTGAGGGCGGAAAGTATGCCGTTGAGCTCCTGGGTCGCGGCGCCGATGTCGACCACGATGCCGTCGGAGTCCAGTTCGCGGCGGCGGAAGGTGGCGTCGACCACGAAGGTCGCCCCGTGCAGTCGCTGCGCGGGTCCGAAGACGTCGCCGCGGAAGCTGTGGGCGATCATCATGTGGTCACGAACGGTGATGCTGAACATCGGTCACTCTCCGGTGGTTCCTGGTGATGGTGCCGGTCGGGATGGTGGTCGGGGCCGGGGTCGGCGTCGGGGCGGGTGGCCGTGACTGTCAGGTCGGCTCGTCGCCGTAAGTGATGAGATGGCACAGGGCGGGCAGCCGGCCGCTCGCGATCTCGGGCATCACCTCGGGGAGTTCGTCGAAGGCGGAGGTGCCGGTGATCAGCATCTCCAGTGCGGGGTCCTGGAGCAGGTCGAGTGCGAGGGCCATACGGTCGGCGAACGTACGGCGCGTACGCATGGCCGGCGGCAGCGCCCCGACCTGGCTGCTCCTGATGGCAAGACGGCGTGAGTGGAAGAACTCCCCGAGCGGAACGCTGACCTTCTCCTCGCCGTACCAGCTGAGTTCGACGATGCGTCCGTCCGGCGCCAGCAGCTCCAAGGACCGGGTGAGCCCGGCCTGGGTGGCGCTGGCGTGCACCACGAGATCGCAGTCCGTCGCGGCCTCGTCCGGCAGGGCGAAGCCGACGCCCAGCGCTTCGGCCGCCTCGGCGCGCGAGGGGTCAGGGTCGATCAACTCCACGCGGGCGGCCGGGAAGCGGCCGAGGATCGCCGCGACGCTGCATCCGACCATTCCGGCCCCGACGACGGCGATCCTCTCGCCGAGCATCGGCGCCGCGTCCCACACCGCGTTCACCGCGGTCTCCATCGTCCCCGCGAGCACCG
Source organism: Streptomyces ovatisporus (assembly GCF_042653885.1). Classification (NCBI taxonomy): domain Bacteria; kingdom Bacillati; phylum Actinomycetota; class Actinomycetes; order Kitasatosporales; family Streptomycetaceae; genus Streptomyces; species Streptomyces ovatisporus. The sequence continues at coordinate 139,857 of NZ_JBHSFH010000011.1, read as the reverse complement.
CCCGCCGCGAAGGCACCGCGTCCGGTACGGGAGTCACCGCGTCCGCGGGGACCACGTAGCGGGTCTGGTGCGGGTAGAGGCAGAAGACCCGGCGGCCCAACAGGGCATGATCTCCCGCTTCGACGATCCCCACGTTCAAATAGCCGTACTTGATGGGTCCGGGGAAATCGCCCTCCTGGAAGGGGGCCCTCATGACATGGTGCTGGCTTTCAGGCACCCGGCCGTGGAAGACGAGGCTCTCGGTCCCGCGGCTGACGCCTGAGCAGACCGTACGCACGAGCAACTCGCCTTGGCCGAGGGAAGGAAGGGTGACGGGGTGGATCTCGCCGAATCCCGGGGACCGGAGCCAGTAAGCCCGAGCCGTGCGCTCCATTTGTGCCCTCCAGGCAAGGTGGCAACTGCAATTTCTTCACATCTCACTGATCACTCGTACCATAATCAGCCCCATCCGGCTCCGCTACACCTGCACCAGGGGGCGCGATGATCACGCAAGTCGGGCGGGTGACCGGCCAGTTGGAGCGGCAGACCGCGCTGGGGGTGGCGGCTCAGCTCCTTCTTCTCGCGGTCCTGTGGTCGACGGTGGGGCTCGGTCCGGTGGGCTGGCTGACCGGCACGCTCTTCGGTGTGACCGTCTGCGCCGTGCTGCTGCGGTCCCGCAAGCCCGCGCTGGGACCGGCCGACAAGGTCACGCTGACCCGGGCCACCCTCGTCGGCGGCATCACGGCACTCGTGACGGATGCGGGCGGCGACGCGCATATCGGCGCAACCGTGACGATGACCGCCTTGGCGCTGATGCTGGACTTCGTCGACGGTCTGGTGGCCCGGCGCACCGGAACGGCGTCCTCGCTCGGGGCGCGTTTCGACATGGAGGTCGACGCCTTCCTCCTTCTTGTATTGAGCATCTATCTCGCCTTCGCCCTCGGGCTGTGGGTGATAGCCATAGGCGGCATGCGGTACGCGTTCGTCGCGGCCGCGCGAGCACTTCCCTGGATGAACGCCCCTCTCCCGCCGAGCTTCGCCCGCAAGACCGTCGCGGCACTCCAGGGCATCGTCCTCCTCGTCGCCGCGGCCGGTATTCTGCCCGGATTTGTCAACATCGCCCTGGTCGCCCTCGCGCTGACCTCGCTGGTGTGGTCCTTCACACGTGATGTCGTCTGGCTGTGGCAGTCCCGTCCGCGCTGTGGGAGAGTCGGCTCCGTTCCGGCCGCCCGGTATCCCGCCGAGCGTTCCCGCGCGACACTGCCCTGACTGTGCTCTTCACTCCACCTCGCGCATTCAATTCCGAATCTGCGCACGTTGATTCAGCTTTTTCAGCAAGAGCCCGATGAATGGTTGTACGGGAGGTACGCTCAGCCCATGGCAGACCTTGAATCCCTTGCAAACGGCGCCCCGCCGCGATCTGCTGTCGAGCGGGTGGTCGAGGTCCGGCTGCCCACGGTGCACGGAGATTTCCTGGCCCTCGGGTACTTGGACCGGGACAGCGGAAAAGAACAAATAGCGCTCGTACACGGCGAGATCACCCCACACGGGGCGCTCACCCGTGTTCACTCCGAATGCCTGACAGGAGAAGTCTTCGGGTCGACGCACTGCGAGTGCGGTGACCAGCTGGGCACGGCCCTGGAGATGATGGTCGCCGAAGGCGCAGGCATCCTGGTCTACATTCAGGGCCACGAAGGCCGCGGCATCGGGCTGCTGGCCAAGCTGAAGGCGCTGAAGCTCCAGCAGGCCGAGGGACTCGACACGGTCGAGGCCAATCTCGCGCTGGGACTCCCCGTCGACGCACGCGAATACGGCGTCGCCGTCGCGATCCTGAACGACCTGGGCGTGGAATCCGTCCGCCTTCTCTCGAACAACCCGAGAAAGCGCAACGCTCTCGAAGCCAACGGGATCGACATCTCGGAGCGTATCCCGCTGCTGATTCAGCCCAACAAGGAGAACTTCGACTACCTGTGGACCAAGCGGGAGCGGCTCGATCACAGCCTGCCGCATCTGGACGGTCTGCCCGGCTGAGTCAGGACCGGCGTGCCGCGCCCGGATTCCGGGTGTAATGCCGGACGTCATTTCCTCGCCGGACTCGTCGGGCCCGCCGGACGAGCCGGAACAGCCGTGAATTGCCGTATTCCCGCTGCCGCACCGTCGCGGCGCGACGGCCGGAATGCCGGAAGAGCGATGTCCGCCCGGACGATCGCCGTAGGCCGGTAAGAGTCCCGTACGGCGGCCGGAGGAGCCGACGCTCCCGCCGGCCGCCCGGGACGGCCTCGCAGCCCGGACCGGCGGGCCGCGCGGACCGCATCAGATGTCGCCGTCCGGCTTCCCGCTCTCAGCGTTCTCTCCGTCCCTGCCTCTCCGCATCGCGGAGCGTGCCAGCCCGTCGTGGTCCCCGCCAGGCCGCGGAACGGGACGCGGGCACGCGTCAGGGCTCCGCCCCACCGGAGTGGAACGGAGCCCTGAACAGCGCGGCCGGGACCTATCGCCTGGACGTCATCCGCGGCCGAGGCCGGCCAGCGCCTCGTTGAAGGTCTTCGACGGACGCATGACAGCCGTCGTCTTCGTCTCGTCGGGGTGGTAGTACCCGCCGATGTCCGTCGCGGAGCCCTGCACCGCGATCAGTTCGTCGATGATCGTCTGCTCCTGCTCGGACAGCGTCGCGGCGAGCTCCGAGAAGGCGCCGGCCAGTTCGGCGTCCTCGGTCTGCTTCGCCAGCTCCTGTGCCCAGTACAGCGCGAGGTAGAAGTGGCTGCCGCGGTTGTCGATGCCGCCCAGCTTGCGGCTGGGGGACTTGTTCTCCTCCAGGAACGTGGCCGTCGCACGGTCGAGGGTGTCCGCGAGGATCTGGGCACGCGGGTTGTCCGTCCGCTGCGCCAGGTGCTCGAAGCTGACCGTGAGCGCGAGGAACTCGCCCAGGCTGTCCCAGCGGAGGTAGTTCTCCTTGACGAGCTGCTGCACGTGCTTCGGGGCGGAGCCTCCGGCACCCGTCTCGAACAGACCGCCGCCGTTCATCAGCGGAACGACGGAGAGCATCTTCGCGCTCGTGCCGAGTTCGAGGATCGGGAAGAGGTCCGTCAGGTAGTCGCGCAGGACGTTGCCCGTGACGGAGATCGTGTTCTCTCCGCGGCGGATGCGCTCCAGCGAGAACTTCATCGCGTCGACCGGGGACATGACCTGGATGTCCAGGCCCTCCGTGTCGTGCTCGGGGAGGTACTGCTCGACCTTCGCGATGAGGTTCGCGTCGTGCGCGCGGCCCTGGTCCAGCCAGAAGACGGCGGGGTCGCCCGTCGCGCGGGCGCGGCTGACGGCGAGCTTGACCCAGTCCCTGACCGGGGCGTCCTTGGTCTGGCACATGCGGAAGATGTCGCCGGCGCTGACGTCCTGCTCCAGCAGGACGGTGCCGCTGCCGTCGAGCACCCGCACCGTGCCGGTGGAGGGGATCTCGAAGGTCTTGTCGTGGCTGCCGTACTCCTCCGCCTTCTGCGCCATCAGGCCGACGTTGGGCACGGAACCCATCGTCGACGGGTCGAAGGCGCCGTTCGCACGGCAGTCGTCGATGACGACCTGGTAGATACCCGCGTAGCTGCTGTCGGGGATGACGGCGAGGGTGTCGTCCTCCTCGTCGTCCGCGTTCCACATGTGGCCCGAGGTACGGATCATCGCCGGCATGGAGGCGTCGACGATCACATCGCTCGGCACGTGGAGGTTGGTGATGCCGCGGTGGGAGTCGACCATCGCCAGCCGGGGGCCGTCGGCGAGCTCCGCCTCGAAGGACTCCTTGATCTTCGCGCCCTCGGGCAGCGACTCCAGCCCCTTGAAGATGCCGCCGAGACCGTCGTTGGGGGACAGGCCGGCAGCGGCGAGCGTCGGACCGTACTCGGCGAACGTCCCGGGGAAGAACGACCGGACGGCGTGACCGAAGATGATCGGGTCGGAGACCTTCATCATCGTGGCCTTCAGGTGGACGGAGAACAGCACGCCTTCGGACTTCGCCCGCGCGACCTGCGCCTTGAGGAACTCCCGCAGCGCCGCGACGCGCATGACGGCGGCGTCCACGACCTCGCCCTCGAGCACCGGCACCGACTCGCGCAGCACGGTGACGCTGCCGTCGTCGCCCGCGAGCTCGATGCGCAGCGAGCCGGCCTCGGAGACGACGGCGGACTTCTCGGTGGAGCGGAAGTCGTCGCCGTCCATGTGCGCGACGTTCGTCTTCGACTCCGGCGTCCAGGTGCCCATGCGGTGCGGGTACTTCCGCGCGTAGGACTTGACCGAGGCGGGAGCACGGCGGTCGGAGTTGCCCTCGCGCAGTACGGGGTTGACGGCGCTGCCCTTGACCTTGTCGTAGCGTGCGCGTACGTCCCGCTCCTCGTCGGTCTTCGGGTCGTCCGGGTAGTCCGGCAGCGCGTAGCCCTGCTCCTGCAGTTCGGCGACGGCCGCCTTCAGCTGCGGGATCGAAGCCGAGATGTTCGGCAGTTTGATGATGTTCGCCTCGGGCCTCTTCGCCAGTTCGCCGAGGTGGGCCAGCTCGTCGTCGATGCGCTGGTCCTCCCGGAGACGCTCGGGGAAGCCGGCGATGATGCGCGCCGCCAGGGAGATGTCACGGCTTTCGACACCGACGCCGGCCGTCGAGCCGTAGGCCCTGATGACGGGCAGGAACGAGTACGTGGCCAGGGCCGGCGCCTCGTCGGTTTGCGTATAGATGATGGTCGAGTCAGTCACCGATACTCCGCTTCACGTCTACGTCGTCTCGATGTCAAGATATCTCCTGGGTGCCGCTCCCGGACACCGCCCCCTGGAACGGGCGCCCGATCGCAGCCGGGGATTCACCGCGCACGCCTCAGGCGTGCGGCTCCCGTGCAGCCCGGCAGGCGTCTGCCCTGCGGGCCGCCCGAGAAGAACGCGCAGCTGAGCGCGTGCGGCAACGCGAGACCTGCCGAACGGCTGCCCGGCCGGTACGCGGAGGGACGCAGCCGCAGACAACTCGCCGCACGGCGCCGCTGGGGCACCGCCGGTCGGAGGCCGCTCAGCGCGTCAGAGCTTGTCCATCGCCGTGTACGGGCTGGGGATGCGGGCCTGCCGGGAACCGAAGTCGACGAGCATCGCGATCCCCTCCTCCACGCCGATGATCCTGCCGAGGCCGTACTGGTCGTGTGAGACCCGGTCTCCCAGGGTGAACTGCTTGGCGAGCGGAGCAACGGGCGCCTTGAAGGGACTGGTGGGCAGGTGGCGCCGGGGCGCGGAACGCTTCGTCATCGTGAGGTCAGTATGCTCCGCATCGCTCTCGACTGCCAGGCCCGGGGGACACGGCGAACGGCCGGCGCGTTCCCTCCGTCCTCTCCGTCAGCCTCGGCGCCGCTCCCGGAACCGCTGGTCAGCGGCCTGCGAAGCGGCGAGGGGGAGTGAGGGCGGGCGCCTGGTGCCCGGGGGCGATGAGTGACAACGCACCCCTCGCAGTCGTGACCGGCGCGTCCCGGGGCATCGGTCACGAGCTGGCCGGGCAGTTCGCAGCGCACGGCTTCGACCTGGTGATCAACTCCGAGGACGACGCACTGGCCGCCGCCGCGGAAGAGCTCCGCGCCGCGCGCGTCGAGGTCCGTGCATCGCCGAAGCGCTGCGGGAGGAGCTGAAAGGGACGGGGGTGAGCCTCACGTCCGTCATGCCGGGTCCCACGGAGACGGACTTCTTCCGCTGGGCGGACATGCTGGACACCCGGCTCGGGCAGGAAGGCCGGCTGACGCCGGAGGTGCCGCTCAGCCCCCGAACGCCTCGGCGAACTCGTGAGTCGAGTCCCCGGTGCTCGAACACGTCGCCTGGGCCTTGGTGTTGGGGCCGCTGGGACAGGGCCTGTCCCGGGTGGCCGACCACATCGACAGCCCTCCCAGGCCCTTCTCCTCCGCGAACTTCCGCAGCTCGGTGGCGTCTTCGGGGCGGAAGACCTCGACCTTGACGTCGTTCACGCCGATCATCGGCGTCACCGACACCGTCCGCCACGCCTCTTCCTGGTCGCGGACGCCCAGTACCGACCTCACCTGCTTCTGGGTGGCGGTGGCGGCCTTGACGGCGTACTCGCCCATGTCGCCGTCGTAGTAGGTGCCGTAGTCCATGGCCATGATGTTGACGGCCGAGACCCGCGCGCCGTTCTTCTTCGCGCTCTTCAGCACGGCCAGTGCGTCGCGGTTCAGCCCCGCCGGCATGACCGGGAGGGTGAACGAGACGTCCAGCTTGGGGAGTTGCTTCTGCAGCCTGACGATCGCCCGGGCGCGCAGCTCGTTGGCCCCGGCGTCGGTGAGGGCGGGGCCCTCGATGTCGAAGTCGACCTTCGTCAAGTCGTAGGTCTCGACGACCTCGGTGTACGCCGCGACCAGCTCGTCCACGGAATCGCAGGCCCTGGCCAGTTCGTTGCCGCTCTGCCCGCCGAAGGAGACCCGTACGTCGCCGCCCGCCTTCCGCAGTTCGGCCGCCTGCCGCGCCACGGGGTTCTCCCGCAGCTTCTGCCGGCCGCCCCACATGGGCGTGCACTTGCCGCGCCCGGGAGAGACGAAGGCCAGGTTGTACTCCTTCACGCCGGTCCGGCGGGCGTTCCGGAGCAGGTCGTAGGAGGGCTTGAGCGAGGTGTCGACGTACGGCGCGAAGGCGACGGGCTTCTTCTCCGGCTCCTTCGCGGAGCCGTCGCCGTCCTGTTGCGAGGGCGCCGCCGGCCTGGAACGCTCCGGCTTCTCCTTCTCGCCGCCCGAGCAGCCCACGAGCAACGACGCGGCGACCGCCCCGGCCGTCACCACGGCGCGGGCCCGCTTCAGCGAGCGGCTCCTGGGGGAAGCGTGTGCCTGGGCGCTGTTCGTCATCGTCGGGCTGTCTCCTTGGGCGGGGGGACGTCGGGGCCCGGCCGGGATGCCGGCGAGCCGCCTCGGGGAAGGCGGAGCCCCCACGTCAGGAAACCATGCCGGCGCTCGGCCCCGGAACGGGGACCGGGAGCCGGCCGCCGTGGCCGGATAGCGCAGGGGGTGTCTGCAACATGGCTAGGATCGCCCGGAGTTGGGGCGGCAGGGCTGGACGCCGAGGGTGACTGAGAGGCCGACGATGGATGAGACGAGCGCCGCGTGGACGGACGCGGGCCCGCAGCCCCTCGTCGATCTCCAGGTGGACCGGCCGCACGGCGCCCGCGTCTACGACTGCCTGCTCGGCGGCAAGACCCACTACGCAGCCGACAGGGAACAGGCCGAGAAGGTCCTCGCGACCATCCCCACGGCCGAGGCGAGCGCGAGAGAGAACAGGGCCTTCATCCACCGGGCGGCGCGGCACCTCGTCGCGGAGCGGGGCATCGGGCAGTTCCTGGACATCGGCACCGGCATTCCCACCTCGCCCAATCTGCACGAGGTCGTGCAGGCCGTCGATCCGGCGGCACGGGTCGTCTACGCCGACAACGACCCGATCGTGCTGACGCACTCCCGTGCCCTGCACATCAGCACACCGGAGGGCGCGACGGCCTACATCCAGGCCGATGCGACGGAGCCGCAGAGCGTCCTGCGGGCACCGGCGCTCCGCGGCACCCTCGACATGGAGCGGCCCGTCGCCGTCACCCTCTGCCTACTCCTGCACTGGCTGCCGCCGGACTACGACAGCTACGGCATGGTCCGCACCCTCATGGACGCCGTGCCCGCCGGCAGCGCCCTGGTGGTCACCCACGTCACGGCCGACTTCGACGAGCGGGTCAGCCGCATAGAGGAGGACTTCGAGGACACCGGTTCGACGGTACGCACCCGCACCAAGGAGCAGGTGGAGCGCTTCTTCGACGGCCTGCAGCTCCTGGAACCGGGCTTGACGCCCCCGCAGCGCTGGCGTCCCGAGCCCGTGACGATCGAGGCGGGCGACCGCGAGGCGCTGCGCGACCACGACGTGCCGATCTGGGCGGGCGTGGGCCTCAAGCCCGCCTGAGACGACCGGGCCGCCCCGCCACCGGCAGGCACGGGAGCGGCTCCGGGCCGCCGGGCGGCTCGCGCGGGACCGCCGGGCGGCCCGAACCGGCGTGCCCCGTCAGGGGAGTCGGCCGAAGGTGTGCGTGATGTGCTCGGTGAGCGTCTGCAGGCCCGGCTGGGGGCGGCCGAGTGCGGCTGCGGTCTCCGGCACGGAGCGGTTCTCCAACTCCCAGCCGAGCCGCTCCAGTTGCGCTTCGACGGGCTCGCGCTCCCCCTCGGGGAAGAGGGAAGCCACGTCGATGCCGAGTTCACCGGAGCGGTCCCTGAGAAGCGGGTCGGCGGCCAGGCGGGCGATGTCGTCCATGCGTTCCACCGCGAAGCGGCTGCCGGGCGCCGAGAGACGGCTGATCTCCCGGAAGAGCCGGTTCTCGGCAGCGGGAGGCAGGTACGGCAGCAGGCCCTCGGCGAGCCAGGCGGTCGGCCTCGAGACGTCGAGACCCGCGGTCTGGAGGACCGCGCCCCAGTCGTCGCGCAGGTCGACCGGGACCGGCCGGTGGTCACAGCCGGGCCTCGCGCCCTCCTCCTTGAGCGTGGCCGCCTTGAACTGGAGTACGGCAGGCTGGTCGAGTTCGAAGCACACTGTCCCGGAGGGCCAGTCCAGCCGGTACGGGCGGGTGTCGAGCCCCGAGGCGAGTATCACCGCCTGCGTGATGCCGTCCTCGCCTGTGGACCGGAAGTAGTCGTCGAAGACGCGGGAACGCAGACCCACGTACTCGGCGGTGCTGGCCCACAGTTCGTCGTCCAGCGGTTCCGTCTCCCCGTCCCCCGAGGAGAAGGGGAAGGGCGCCGCCGGCCGGGCGGCGGCGACGAGGCGGGAGGCGTAGGGGTCGGTCATCAGCGCGTCGGGACGCGCCGACTCCGCCGCTCTCCCGGCGGCCACCGCCAGTGCGGTCAGTCCGACTCCGGTGACGATGTCCCACTGCTGGTCCGTACTCAACGGACACCTCCGTGTTCAAGGGCGTACTGGTCGGTCGCGGAACACGAACCCCCGGCCGGTACGCGGCCGTTGGTGCCAGTGAGAGCGACCCCGACGGCTTATCAGCAGGTGGTATGCCAGGGCAACTAACTGCCTGCGGCGACCGCCACTTCCGGCCGTTCGCACGCCGCTGCCGAAGAGGCGGTGACGCGCGCTGTTCCCTGCCCGGCTCCCGCCCGGGCCCTGCCTGTCCACCGCCCGGTCCCCGTCCTCCCGGCCCGGAGCATTCCGGGGCGGCCGGAGTGCTGCCGCCCGCGTTTCCGCGAATACATCCTGAGACTTCCCATAAAGGAGCCGTGGAGGGAACGTCTGCGGGAAACGTCTCATCTCGTCGGCGCACCAGCCGTGTTCAGGCCGTTTTCCTCCTCAGCCGCTTTCGTCGGCCGGCCGTTTGCCTGTTGACTGGTGAGGGCGGGCGACCCCCGCACCGACCATCACCCGCGGCCGGACGTCCGACGGGGCGACACCACTCGGGGTCCTCCGACGTCCGGCACCACCGGTGTACGAGAACGTCGAGGCGCAGACCACCCGCTGCCGCGCCTCGGTGCGCGCAACCGTCATGCCGTCACCGGACTGCGGGCCGGCCGGCGCCTGCCTTCCGGCCCTGTCTCCTTTCAGCACGGCTCCCGAAAGGACGCGATGACCGACCCCGCCGACCCCGCCGGTCCTGCCGAACTCGCCGAACTCGCGGACTCCTTCAGCTCTTTGGACCCCGCGCACCGGATCGCGCCGCCCCCGGCCCCCGGGGAGCGCGAGGACGTGCCGCTGGGCTTCGCGGAGAGTTCCGGCGCCCGCGCCCGGGACGACTCGGAATCCGCAGGCAGAATCGTCACGACGGTCAACCCCCGTATCGTTCCCGCCGGTTCGAGGAACCCCGAACCCTCCGCGCCGTCCGGGCACACCCGCAGGACGGTGCTCGTCGCGATCTCCGCCCTGACCGTGCTGGGGCTTCTGACCGGCGCGTTCGCACTGTACGGCGGCAGCGACACCAGGCAGTCGACGGGGACGGGAGCCGCTCCGGGCCCCGAGTGGAACGGCGGCCGTGAGAACGAGGCGCCCGGGTTCGGCGAGCCGTCCGCAGGCGGCTCTCCCTCCGACGACGGCAAAGAGGGGGAAGGGGACGGGGACGAAGGCAGCGGCGAGGGGGACCGGCCCGGTTCCGGGTCGCCGGGCGAAGAGGGCGACGGGAAGGACCGTCCGCCGCAGGACGACGGCGCGGAGAGGCCGACCGCGCCGGCGCCTCCCCCCGGCGGTTCCGGCGGCGGAGGCGGCCCGGACGGCGCCGTCCGGCTCTGGAGCCACAACTCGGATCAGTGCATCCACGTCCCCGGAGGCGAGGGGAGGGACGGAACGCCCCTGCAGGTGCGGACGTGTTCGGGGTCCGGAGCACAGCGGTGGAGCATCGAGGGCGACGGCACGGTGCGTGCCCTGGGTCTCTGCATGGACGTCGCGAACGGGTCCGTCGAGAACGGGGCAGTGATCCAGCTCGCCCGCTGCAGCGGCAACCCCGCCCAGCAGTTCGTGCTGAGCGAGGCCAGCGATCTGGTCAACCCGCAGGCCGACAAGTGCGTCGCAGTACGGGACGGCGACGTGCAGAGCGGCACCCCTCTCCAGTTGTGGGAGTGTTCGGGCGAGGACAGCCAGAAGTGGAGCCCGGCCTGAGTCCGCCGGCAGGCGGCGCCGGTGCGGAGGCCCCGGCATCACCGTCTGAGGCCCGGCCGGTCGCGGGAGATCCCGGCGGTACGCCTGCCGCCCGTACGGAGGGGCCTGCCGTCACTCCGCGGACCGCAGCAACGCCAGCAGGAGCCGCACGAGTTCGTCCACGACCTCGTCGAGTGTCGCGTCCACCCAGCCGGCGGCCCAGTCGTGGAGCAGGCCGTTCACGCTGCCGATGAATGCGGCTGCCGCGAGGCGGTAGTCGCGGTCGGCGGCCTCGCCTCTGCCCACGGCCGCCGCCGCCTCGGTCCGGATCAGGTCGATCCAGCGGGCCCGCCGGGAGAGCCGCTGCTCGTCCATGCGGGGACCGACTCCGACGATCTCCGTGAAGGTGATCCGGATGCGGCGCGGGTCCTCGGCGATGCTTGCCGCGTACGCCCTGAACACGGAGCCGTAGCGCTCGGCGGCAGGCAGGTCCCCGGTCTGTGCGAGGGCGTCCAGCACGGCTCTCTCGGCGTAGTCGTTGACCTCCAGATGCAGGACGGCGAGTACGTCTTCGAGGGTGCGGAACTCCTCGTAGAACTGCCGGGTCGACAGTCCGGCCGTCTCACAGAGAGCGGCGACGGTCGTCGCCTGGTAGCCGGGCCCCGCCCCGAAGAGTTCGAGTGCCGCATCGAGGAACTTCCGGCGCCGCTCGGCGTGCCGTTCAGTGGCCGCCTTGCCTGCGTAGCGACCGGTGGACCGCTTCAGTCGCTCCGTCAACCCTTCTCCCTCGCTCGTGCCCCCGGCCATCTTCTCCCGCCCGAGGGGTTGAACAACCGTGGTCCTGTCGTTACTTTCAAGTAGCCGAATGTGAAGTGCAGTGTTTTCACTTTGTGGGGCGGGGCACCCCCGCACGGCAACGCGTGACCGAACAGCGCGCGGCGCATCTCGCACCGGAGACCGCGCCCGCTGCCGGGTCGTCCCAGGGCCGCCGCGCCTCCCCGGAGGGTCCGGCACAGCTCATGCCGCATCAGCTGCTCGCACCCCGACGGTCGCGAGCCGCCACGTGAAGGAGAGCCGTGGACGTGACCAGGAAGAATGACGCGGACGCCCGAACCCCCGCCCCCGTACCGCCGCGGCCCCCGCACGCGAGGCGCCGCCGCCGGCTGCCGGTCGCGCTCGCGGCGGCGCTCGCAGCCGTGGCCGCGACGACGGTCACCGCCGGTGCCGCACCCGCACCGACGGGCCCGCAGGCGGACCTGCGGGAGGTGATGTTCGTCGGCAACAACTGGGACGGAACGGCCGACGTGATCGAGTCCAGCGGCTCCTTCGCGAAGCTCGGACGCATCAACGTCGTACCCGACAAGCAGGAGCGCCTGGACGAGATCTACGCCGACCCGATCAGGCTGCTGTTCTTCCTGGGCATCAGGAACGGTCCGGGGGAGGGGCACGACCAGTTCGTGGACGACATGTACTCCACCCCTGACGGGAAGTCGATGGTCGTCTCCCGCCCCAGCTTCGCCGACGTCGTCTCCATCGACGTGGCGACGGGGAAGCTCAACTGGCGTTTCCCCGTCTCCGGTTTCCGCTCCGACCACATGGCGGTCTCTCCCGACGGCAAGCGCGTGGCCGTCTCCGCGTCCACGTCCAACACGGTCCACGTCCTCGACATCGGGAGCGGCAAGGAAGCCGGGTCCTTCAAGACGGGCGACAAGCCCCACGAGAACGTCTTCACCGGCGGTGGGAAGTACATCTGGAACATGTCCATCGGCGACGTCCAGACCGCCACCGACGCGCCGTGGCTCGACTGGACGAAGGGCGACCGCAAGATCACCGTCGTGGACGCCGAGACCTTCGAGGAGGTCAAGGTCATCGACATGCGCGAGCGGCTCGACGCGTTCGGCCGCAAGGACCTCTCCGACGCCGTACGGCCTGTGGCGTTCACGCCCGACGAGTCCAAGCTCTACTTCCAGGTCTCCTTCCACAACGGGTTCCTCGAGTACGACGTCGCCGACGACAAGATCACTCGCGACAAGACCCTCCCGAAGAACCCCGACACCAGCGAGGACCGCACCACCTGGGTCAACGACTCGCGCCACCACGGAATGTCGATGAGCCCGGAGGGCGACCGGCTCTGCGTCGCCGGAACGATGGACGACTACGCCACCGTCGTCGACCGCGAGACCCTCGAAGAAGGCCCGCTGGTCCCGGCGTCGAAGCCGTACTGGGCCACGGTCAGCGGCGACGGCAAGTCCTGCGTCATCTCGGAGAGCGGAAGCGACCAGGTCACCGCCATCGACTTCGCCACCGGCGAGAAGACGGTCTCCGTGCCGGTCGGCGACCACCCGCAGCGCGTCCGCCTCGCCCATGTCCCGACCGGCTGGACCAGCCCGCCCGCAGGAGGGTGAGCCGGGCGGACGGCTGACACCGGACCGCGGTCGTCCACGGTGCTGTTCAGGTCCCGAGGAGCATCACGTCGTCCAGCCGCCCGGCGGCGATCACCTTGCGGAGGAGCTCAGCCCTCTCGTCCCGCCACGCGTTGCCGGGCCCGTCCCGCAAGCCGGGACGGACGGAGGGCTTCCGTGCCGGCCGCCGACGCAGGGCCGAGGGAGACGTGCGTGCCCTGCCAGCGGGCGCGGACGCGGCGGTCGTGCGAGACCAGGACGAGTGTGCCCGGGTAGCTGCTCAGGGCCTCTTCCAGCTCTTCGGCGAGGGCAGGGGAGAGGTGGTTGGTGGGCTCGTCGAGCAGGAGGGTGTCGGTGGACCGGGTCAGCAGCCGGGCCAGGGCGAGCCGCTGGCGCTGGCCGGTGGACAGCTGGGTGACCTGGGCGGTGAGGCGGTCGGGGGTGAACAGGCCCAGGGACAGCAGATGTTCGGCGTGCTCTTCGGGGGCACCGGGGCGGCCCGCGGCGAACGCTTGCAGGAGTGTTTCGCCGGGGTGACCGGGATGGGGTTCCTGGGGCAGGTGGCCGATGCGGCCGCGGCGGGTGACGTGGCCGGCGTCAGGGGTGAGGTCTCCGGCGAGGACGCGGAGCAGGGTGCTCTTGCCGGCGCCGTTGCCGCCGGTGATCAGCAGGCGGTCCCCGGCCTCGACGGTGAGGTGGGTGTCGGGAAGGCGTCCGCCGACGGTGACGCCCACGGCGTCCAGGACGGTGCCGCTGAGCCGTTCGGCCTGCAGGACCGGCGTGAAGCGAAGGGGCTCGGGCGGAGCGGGCACGGGGTCCGCGAGGAGGCGGCGCAGACGTTCCTCGGCATTGCGGACGCGGCTGGCGAGCGACTGCTGCACGCGGCCGGCCGCGCGGTCGTAGGCCATCTTGTTGCCGTCGGTGATGGAGCGGCCCGGCGCGACGCGGCGGGCGGTCGTCTCGGCGGTCTCGCGCAGTGCTGCCACGTCGGCCTTCCAGCGGACGTGGCTCTCCTCCCAGCGCTGACGGGCGGCGGCCTTTCCTCTGAGGTAGCCGCTGTAGCCGTTGCCGTAGCGGGTGACGGTGTGACGGTCGCCGTCGACCTCCAGCAGCGTGTTGGTCACGCGTTCGAGGAAGGTGCGGTCGTGAGACACGGCGACGGTCGTGCCCCGGCGGGTGCGCAGATGCTCTTCGAGCCAGGTCAGAGCCTGATCGTCGAGGTGGTTGGTGGGCTCGTCGAGCAGCAGGACCTCGGGAGCGGCCGCCAGGAGGGCCGCCAGGCGCAGCCGGACCTGTTCACCGCCGGCGAGGTCGCCGACGGTCCGGTCGCGGGGCAGGTCGACCAGCCCGAGGCCGTGCAGCGCGCGCTCCACCCGTGCGTCGGCCTCGTAGCCGCCGCGCAGTTCGAAGGCGGTCGTCACCTCGCCGTACTCGGCCAGCGCGGACTCGTCCTCGGCCAGGAGCTTCTCGAGCCGGCGCATGCGGCTTTCGAGCGCGCGCAGCTCGCTGAGCGCGACGTCGACGGCCTGCTGAACGGTGTGGTGGGGAGGGAACGATCCCTCCTGCGGGAGATAGCCGATGCCTCCGTCGGCCTGGACGACGACTTCGCCCTCGTCGGGCTCCTCGACCTGCGCGAGCAGGCGCAGCAGCGTGCTCTTGCCCGAACCGTTCTCGCCGACGATTCCGGTGCGTTCGCCGGTGGTGAGGCTGGAGGTGACGGAGTCCAGGACGAGTCGGCCGTTATAGGACTTCGTGACGGCGCGACAGCTGATCTGAGTGGGCATGCGGGTCCTTCGGGGCGTTCGACGGCTGGACGGCCGCTGTGGGCCGAGAGGTTCGGTGAGCGCCCGGGAAGAGCATGACCACTCCACTGCTGCGACGACAGTTGCGTTCGGACGCTGCCACGGCGGCGTCGGTGAGGGCAAGCGGGTTTCCCCGGCGCGTCACCGGTTCCCGGCCGGCCGGCGGGCGCTCGGTGCGGTGCGGACGCCACCGGACAGGCCGGGGCGGGACGCGTCCGGAACGGCGCAACTGTGCGACGTCGAGCGGTGTTCGAGGTCTCCGCCGCCGCCGGGGCCCGGCCGGGACGGGGGACCGTGGGGTGTGCGCGGGCAAGCCATGATCGTCAGTCAACCGCGTGGTGCCGGGCGCGGCCATCGCTCTGGAGCAGGGCTCGAGCGGCTCTGTGGCACCGCGCGAGGCGCGCGGCGCCTGGCGCCCGTACCTTTCGGTCCCGGTGCGGCGGGGCCGTGCGCGGCGGGGTCCGCCGCCCCGTCCGCCACGGTTCTCCGCGGCGTCGCGACGGGCTGACGACGGCCGGTCAGCCGCCGATTGCTTCGAGCTGCTGTTGCTCTGCTCCGGCGGCGATCTCCGCACTGACCTTCGTACCGCGGTCGCCGTCGAGCGCCACCGACGCGAGGACGGAGGAGATGACCACGTTGGGCAGGACGTGCCGCAGCAGCTCGGCGATCCTCTCGCCCAGATCCTCGTAGTCGCTCAGGGTCTGGGACATGGCCTGAACACCGGCGAACGCACCCACGATCACCCGCGCCGTCTCGGCCGGTTTCACGTGCGGCAGCAACTCGCCCTGTTCCCGCGCCGCTTCGAGCAGTTCGGTCAGGGTCTCGCTCCAGCTCAGGAACGGCCCGCTGCGGTCGAGGTCCACAGCCTGCTGGTTGAGGGCCAGCCAGACGCCCGCACGCACCATCGAGTCGGTCTGCAGGCGGTGGACGTAGATCATGATCATGTCCACGAGCTCCTGCGCCTTGCAGGTGCGGGAAGGAACCGGGTCCTGTCCCTCCTGAGCGCTGAGCACGCCCTGGGCCAGCTGCTCCTTGGAGGCGAAGTGGAAGTACAGGGCTCCCTTGGTGACGCCCGCGGTGGAGAGGATGTCGGCGATGGTCGCGGCCTGGTAGCCGCGGTTCCCGAAAACCGTCGCCGCCGCCTCGAGGATCTTCCGGCGGGTGCGAATGGCCCGGTCCTGCATAGCCATGCCCCTCTCCCCTCTGTGTGGCCGGCGGATCCGCGGGACCCCCTGGCAAATAAACCGACGAGTTTGTATCTTACCGGCCCGTATTGTGTCTTCACCCAGAGGGTCTGTCAGGGCCCCTGTCGCTTCGGGGGGATCAGGGATGTTCACGATGGCGCTGTCCGGTACGGGCGGTGCGGAACGACTCCCCGGGGCGGGTCCGTGATCCTGGTGACCGGTGCCACCGGCACGGTGGGGCGGGAGGTCGTTCGCCGGCTGCCCCCCGACGGACCGGTCCGCATCCTGACCAGGCGGCCGGACCGGGCCGGCGACGTGGCGGATCACATCGAGGTGGCTGTCGGGGATTACGGGGAGACGCGGTCCCTGGAGCGTGCGCTGCGCGGCGTGCGGCGGGTCTTTCTCGTCACGGCCGGGGTGGGCGGCGACGACGACGAGCGGTTCCTGCGGGCGGCGCGCGCCGCGGACGTACGGCTGATCGTGAAGCTGTCCGCAGCGGCCGTGACCAACCCCGGGGCGGACGACGCGATCACCCGGTGGCAGCGGCGGTGCGAGGCGCTGCTTCGGGCATCGGGGACGGAGTGGACGCTGCTGCGCCCGCGGGCCTTCATGTCGAACACCCTGGCCTGGGCGCCGCTGATCGCCTCCGGCCGTCCGGTGTCCGCGCTGTACGGCACCTCGCTCAACTCGTGCGTGGACCCGCGGGACATCGCGGATGTAGCGGTGCGCACCCTCACCGAGGAGGGGCACGAGGGCAGGGCGTACACCCTGACCGGCCCCGAGGCGGTCAGCGCGGCCCAGCAGACGGCCTGCCTCGCCGAGTTGCTGGGACGGCCGGTGCCTTTCGAGGAGCTGGACCCCGCCCGGGCCAGGGCGGCGTATCTGCGGCGGTATCCCGAACACGTGGCGGAGGCGCTGCTGCTCGGTGCGGAGCAGCAGCGGGACGGGGCCAAGGCGCGGGTGGAGCAGACCGTGCGGGAGGTGACGGGCAGGCCGGCGCGGTCGTACGCGGAGTGGGCCGCGGACCATCTCCGGATGTTCGGGAGCGGCGTTCCCTAGGTGTGCGTCCGGCCCGGCCGGGCCGGACGCACAGACGGGCATCTCCCGCGCCTCGGCCCCCAAGTGGGTGCGGTGGTGCGGCGCTTCGCCGTCAGGCCCGTGCCGCGGCGAGGGTGGTGCTGAAGAGCTGCTCGCGCCCTTGCTCGGCGGTGACGAGGACCGTGTCCAGGGACGACTCTCCCGTCGGCAGTTCCCGGGCCTCGATCATGCAGGGAGCGTCCAGCTCGGCATAGCGGTCGAACCTGCTGCGAGCGGAGACCAGGAGCGGAGTGCGTCCGAGCAGGGCGTGTGCTGCCTGCCGCCCGGCTTCGAGAAGCACCATGCCGGGGATGTGGTCGACCGGGTGGTCGAAGAGGACGGGGTGCCGGGTGTCCGCCCGCAGCAGCCACCGGTCGGTCTCGCCGACGGAGGAGAGGACGACGTCCATGGGCGAGGTGCGGCCCACGTGCTGAGGGGGGAGGGGTGCGGTGAGCGGGAGTTGCGCCTCGTCACTGCTCGGACGGTTGCGGCGCAGCCGGTCGTGCACCTCCGGTCTCGTGCACGTGAAGGAGGCGCCGCCGGTGGCCACGGTCTGCCCGTCCTGGCGGAGCACCGCCTCGTACCGGAGACCTGCCAGAGCACCGCCGGAGCGGCGGTTCACCTCTGTGCAGAGGACGTCTATGTCGAGGCTCGCCGGCGCGCCCGCGATCCGGAGCTGCTCGGGTACGACAGTGAACTGGAGATCCCACATCAGGAACTTGTGGCCGAGCGGTACGTCGAACCCGGTGTGGGCGATCAGCGCGCCGATCTGACGGATCGTCTCGGCGGCGAACATCGGGTCGTAGCGGCCGCCGACCGGAGCGAAGTAGCTGTGGCAGCGCGGCCACTGCGCGGTGACCCGGAAGCTCGTCTCGCCCCGGCGGGCCCAGCTCGTCAGCAGGACCTCGGCGACTGCGGCCCGGTGCACGAACTCCTTCGGGACGGTGGTCGTCAGCGGCGGGAAGTGGGACAGGGCCTGGCTGAGGTGCGCCGGGTGCGAGCCGCCCCCTCCCGGTATCCCGGACATGCAGGACGTGAACTGGACAGTGCTCGCGATCATGATTTTCCCCATTGACTGCAGCAGAAGTTACAGATTAGGGGTGTTGATCAGCGGACCCCTCGCTGCCGTAAGATACATACCACCCGGTTTACTTTCTACAGATTCCGTGTACTCGCGGGGGCGAGAACCGGCCGGGTTCCGGAGTGGGCGCAAGGCGGCTCCGTGGGGCTGCCGCAAACGGGGCCGCCCCCGGCCGAGCGCGCCGGGCCGATTCTGCGGGGGTCCTCGGAGGCGGTGCGCCGCACTGGCCGGAATGCTGCGGTCGCGGAGCGGTCCAGGGCTCGCGGGCCCCGGCCGTGCGCAGAGGGCTGCGATCCCGCACCCAGCCCTCGGCGTGCGCTCCGGACGCAACTCCCGCTGCCGGCCCGTCTGTTCGGGCTCAGAGCTTCGAGCGTCACGCGAGCTGTCCTTGAGCTGCGCGCAGGACCGTGTCCGGAAGCCCGGGGCCGCACACGGGACGGCGCGGCCGGGATCGCGGCATGTGCATCACCCGCCGCGCAGACGGGGTCGACCGAACCGGATCGCAGCAGCGGCCCGCGCCCGCCGCCGTGAGCGATGCCGGCGCTCGTCCTTGACCGAGCTCCACAGAAACCGCACATGCGGTTTGTTAGCGTGGGGCGGATCTCGGCGACCTGTCTGACGGAGGGGAGGAAGGAGCTGTGATGTTCGCGGCGACTCCGGGGGGTGGCCTCCGCGGAGCCCGCAGACGCCTCTGCCCGAGCGGCCGGGATGCCTCCCGTGCGAAATCGGGCGCCGCGGCGTCCGCACGAGTGGATCCGGGCCACGGCCCCGGGGTGCACGTGCGGGCACGTGTTCCGGCCCGGCAGGGCGGTGTCTTCCCGCGTGACTTCCGTGCTTCACGTGTGCTCCCGCAGTCTCCGGCCGCTCCGCCACAGCGGGCGGGAGGGTGAGCTTCCCGGTTCCGGCGCGCTCCGTGTCCACGGTGGAGACGCCTCCCGGCATCCGTGCACGGTCCGGACGTTGCGCCGGCGGTGCCCGGCGCGCCCGTACACGGCACGGACCGGACGGCCCGGATGTGCGCACGGCCGCGCAGGCCTGCCGGTGAGACGTCCGGTATCCGAATCGTGCGGGCGGAGGACCGGGGAGAACGCGCAGGTGGAGAAGTGTCACGTTCCAGTCGGCCCGGGCGGACGTGTGCCCGCTCGGGCCGGCCTCAGCGGAAGGCGCCCGCGAGTACGGCACGCGCCGAGTGATCGAGGAGCTCGCCGGTACGGCCCGGCGCGGCGACCGGTACGCAGACTCCCTGACGTCAGGAGACAACCGATGGTGAAGCAGGAACGCGCAGCGCGGACCAGGCGGCTGCTGTTGCAGGCGGCCGCCGAGGTGTTCGTGCAGGAGGGCTACGCGCGTGCCTCGCTCAGCACCATCAGCGGCCGGGCGGGGGTGAGCAACGGAGCCCTGCACTTCCATTTCGAGACGAAGAACCTGCTGGCGGAAGCCGTCGAGCAGTGCGCGGCCGTCACCCTCCGGCGCATCGCTGCCACGGCGGAGGACGCCCCGGGCAGTGCCCTTCAGTGCCTGGTGGACGCGACGCATCAGCTGATGACCGGCCTCCAGCAGGACGTGGTGGTACGCGCGGGGTTCGAGCTGTGCGATGCGAGCGGGCGCCGCGGAGACGGACTCGACCTGCGCCGCGAATGGCAGGACTGGGTGGAGAAGATGCTCGCGGAAGCCGAACGGCGGGGTGACCTCGCCGAAGGTGTCACCGCCGCGGACGCCGCGACGGCCGTGGTGACGTCGACGGTCGGCTTCGAGATGCTCGGCTCCCGGGACCGCGCCTGGGTCGCCCGGGAGACGGTGTCGCGCTTCTGGGAACTGCTGCTGCCACGGCTGTCCGACCCGGGGGTGCTCGGCAAGCTCAGCGCCCGCGGTACCGACTCCGGCGAGTCGGCGCAGCTCTAGCAGGCAGCAGTCGTTTCGGGCATATAAACCGTCCACGCGGTTTCTTAAACTCCCTCTTTCGGACTTCCTCAGGGATGTCCTGTCGTATCCGTCGGCAGTGCTCCAGTGTTGTGCAGGAGTGCTTGACGACCACTCAAGAATGCCACAAGTGCTGCTGGACATCGCAGTGTTGAGGAGGTTCCGTGGAGTGGTGCCGGGTGCTCGACGGACCGGTGTGCCAGTCGGCTGCGGCGTCATCGGGGCCGACCACTGTTGTCTCTTGAAACAAACCACGTGAACGGTTTTATATTGACAGACAGTGCGCCCTGTTCTCTAATCAGGACCCTCGCACCGGGAGAAGTCCTTCGGGTACGAGACGACCCCGCAGCAGCAGAGATCGAGCCGTGCAGGGCTCGATGCGACCAGACCAGGCAATCAGGGGGAAGACGGCGTGGACATTGGTGTACTCGGTGCGCTGGCAGTGCGGCACAACGGCATTTCGATCACGCCGACGGCGCCCAAGCCCAGGCAGGTTCTGGCTTTGCTGGCGCTCCACGCGGACCGGGTGGTGCCGGTCTCCGTCCTCACCGAGGAGCTCTGGGCGGGCACACCGCCCCGCAGCGCCCGGACCACGCTCCAGACGTACGTGCTGCAGCTGCGCGAACTCATCGCGGCCGCGCTGGAAGAGGGTGAAGCCTGCGGAGGCCCGCAGCTCAGCGCCAAGGACGTGCTGGTCACATCGCCCGGCGGCTACATGCTCAACACCGCCGGGGGCACCAGTGACGTGCGGGAGTTCGAGCGGCTGGCGGGACTCGGGTACCGGGCGATGGACGCCGAGGACTACCAGGGCGCGGCACAGCAGTTGAGGGCCGCGCTGGACCTGTGGTCCGGCTCCGCGCTCACGGACGTGCACGCGGGAACGCAGCTCGAGACGGAGATCCGCCGTCTCGAGGAGAGCCGGCTCTGCGCCCTCGACCAGCGCATCGAGGCAGACCTGCGCCTCGGCCGGCACCGCGAACTGCTCTCCGAACTGACCGTTCTGGTCAGCCGGTACCGCACTCACGAGAACCTGCACGCCCAGTTCATGCTCGCTCTGCACCGCTCCGGACGGCGCGGCGACGCCCTCGAGGTGTACCAGCGGCTGCGCGGCACGCTGGTGGGCGACCTGGGGCTCGAACCGTCCGCGGGGCTGCGCAGGTTGCAGCACTCCGTCCTCATGTCCAACGCCGAGCAGCCGGCAGCGGCCCAGGACGACAGTCAGCGCCTCGTGCGCACAGCCTGACCCGGACCGGGCGCTCCCCCGCCCCGTCCGACCCGGCACCCCCGGCCCCCCGGCGGGGGTGCCGGGCTGCGGACGGCCGTGGCCCCGGGCAGGAATCAGCAGATATGGAGCCTCCGTCGACGGACGACGCGGCGGGCGGGGCCGCACCCGGACAGCAGTCCGGGACCGGTCGGCTGCCCCCGGTCAAACTGTGGTTCTGCGCCGACGACGAGCTGACGCCCTCGCTCGCCGGTGCGCTGGCCGCCCACTGGCTCGACGAGTACGAACGGGACGTCGCCGGCCGCTTCGTCTTCGAACGCGACCGGCGCCAGTACCTCGTCGCCCACGCGCTCCTCCGCCGCGTCCTGTGTCTCGAAGTGGGGCTGCCCGAGGGCGAATTGACCATCCGCCGGTCCTCGCGCGGCCGGCCCTTCCTCCGGCGTCCCCCGGGTGGCCTGCCCCGCGGACGGCACCGACTGGACTTCAGCCTCGCGCACGCCGGCGGCTACAGCCTGCTCGGAGTGGTGCGGCGGCACCGCATAGGCGTCGACGTCGAGAGCCTCGACCGGGGTGGACGGAGCATCCAGACAGTCGCGCGCACCTTCACCGCCGAGGAGCAGGCCTGGGTCGCCGCCGAAGCTCCCGGACGGCGGCGCGACCACCGGGTACTGCGGCTGTGGACCCTGAAGGAGGCCTACACCAAGGCCCGCGGCCTCGGCCTGTCACTGGCCTTCGACAGCTTCTCCTTCACGCTCGCCGCGCACGGCGTCACCGGTTTCCGTCCCCCCGCGGACGACTCGGCGGGCCGGTGGCAGTTCATGGAGCTCGAGCCCGTTCCGGACGTCCTCGTCGCCGTGGCCGTACGGGCCGGGGCCACCGCCGAGCCGCTCGTCGAACTGCACATGGGATTCCCCTGGGACCGGGCGGCTCCCCGCCTGGTGGCTCTGCCCCGTCCACCGGGCACGCCGGCCGCCGCGGGGCCGGACGGCTTCCGGTGATCCGCACGTCTGCGGAGCGACGCGCAGCGGTGCCCGGCACGAGTGCCCCGCCGGGTGCTGGTGGGCCGCTCGAGACCTGCCGGACCGGCGCTGGAGCGTCCTTTACAGCTTTCGGCGCCGGCCGGAAAACTCCCCGTGCCCGCTCCGTCGCCCCCCGGGGCGGCGGAGCAAGTCCAGCAGAAGGAGACCCTCGGTGAGCACATGGGATGCCGACGTCGCAGTCGTCGGTCTGGGCGCCTGGGGCTCCTCCGCCCTGTGGCAACTGGCCCGCAGGGGCGTGGACGCGCTGGGCGTCGAGCAGTTCGAACCGGGCCACGCCCTCGGCTCCTCGCACGGCGGTTCCCGGATGTTCCGCGTCACGTGCCTGGAACACCCCGGGCTCGTCCCGCTGGCGCGCCGGTCCCTGGAGCTGTGGCACGAACTCGCCGACGCCTCGGACACGACGCTCTTCGAGAACCTCGGCGGCCTGCTCATCGGTCCCGAGGACGGGCGGATCGTCGGCGGCACACTGCGGGCCGCGAAGCAGCACGACATCGACGTCCAGCGCCTGAGCCGCGCGGAGTTGGCCGAACGCTACCCCCAGCACGCCGCGCTCGACCCGCGGGACGTGGCCGTGTGGGAACCGTCCGCGGGCATCCTGCGGCCGGAGGAGTCCATCCGCGCCGCCGTCCGCCTCGCCCGCTCGGCGGGCGCCCCGGTGTTCACCGGTACCCGGGTGCACAAAGTGGGCCTCGTCGACGGCGGCGTCGAACTGGAGATCGGCTCCCGCGTCCTGCGGGTGCGGCAGGCCGTCCTCACTGTCGGCTCCTGGCTCACGTCGCTCGTGCCCGGCCTCCCGCTGACCACCCTGAGGATGCCCATCACCTGGTTCCGCTCCCGCGCCGGCGACGAGCGCCACGCCCTCGGCCGGTTCCCGGTGTTCATGCGCGACCTGCCGGGCGGCGAGGTGCTGTGGGGCAACGGCAGCGACGGCCCGCACGACGTCAAGCTCGGCCTGGAGGTCCACGGCCGCACGCCCCGTGCGCTGGACCCCGTCACCGACGACCGCTCTGTGGTCGCGCAGGACTGGGCCCACCTGACGGGCGTCCTCGGCACGTACCTGCCGGGGCTCGAACCGGCCCCCGCCAAGGTGTCGGTGTGCATGCTGACGACGACTCCCGACGGCCAGTTCGTCCTGGGCCGCCCCGGCGGGGACCCCCGGCTCGTGCTGGCGGGCGGCTGCAACGCGCACGGCTTCAAGCACGCCACGGGCATCGGCGAAGCCCTGACCGACATCGTCACCGGGACCGCGACCCGGATGCCCCTGGACTTCGCCGCTCCTGACCGGGCGGCGCTGCGCGGCGCGGCCCCAGCCGTGCGCTGAGCGCGGGCGTACGTACGGCGTGACGGCACACGCCCCGGCACTGCCCGCTCGGGCCCTCCACCTCCGTGGCCCCTTCGGGTGAATCTGTCGCTCGCAGAGGTGAGCGGCGGGCGGCCGGGGTGTGCGGAACAATCATGCTCTCGTGGTCAGAGCAGGCCCGGCCGGGTGGCGCACACCTCCCCGCGCGGGCCCCGGCACCACGACGGGAGCAGCGCCTTGCCCACCGAGCACCACCGCACCGGAACCGTCCCGCCGCGCACCGGGAGCCGGCCGCCGGACTGCTCGACCCGGGTGGTTCCTGTTCCGGGACGGGGACCGTACGCGGTGGCCGCAGACGCGGACGGTGCGTTGTGGGTGACGCTCGCCGGGTCCGGGCAGATCGTCGAGATGACGGACCGTGGGCCGGCGCGGCTGCATGCGGCGGGCGGCCCGGACGCCAGGCCGACGCTCGTCGCCGCCGGGCCCGACGGGCGGACGATGTGGTTCACCGAGTTCCTCGCCGGCCGCGTCGTGGGCATCGGTCCGGAAGGTGGGGCAGTGCACGTGCCGCTGCCCGCCGGGGACGCGGGACCGTACGGCATCACGGCCGGGCCGGACGGCGCCATGTGGTTCACCGAGCTGAGCGCGGACCGGATCGGCCGGATCGTGCCCACCGGAGACGGGCCCGGCCGCGAAAGGCCGTACACGCTGGAGGAGTTCCCCCTGCCCGTCTCCGACGGCTGTCCCGCGGGGATCGCTGCCGGGACGGACGGCGGGCTCTGGTTCGCACTCAGCCGGGCCGACGCCGTCGGCCGCATCGACCCCGGCGGAACGGTGGCGGTGCACCGGCTGCCGACGGCCGGGGCGCGGCCGGTGAACATCGCCGGCGCCGCCGACGGGACGATGTGGTTCACGCAGCTCGGCGTCGGCCGCATCGGCCGCATCACCGGTGACGGACAGATCGACGAGGTGCCGCTGCCCGGCGGGCCCGCCACACGTCCGCACGGCATCACCGCCGCCGCGGACGGCGGCTGCTGGTTCACCGAGTGGGGTACCTGCCGCATCGGCCGGATCGACGCCGCCGGGCGGGTGGCGACGTACGAACTCCCGCACGGCGTCAGCGAACCCCACGGGATCGCGGCCACCGGAGCGGACACGGTGTGGGCGGCCATGGAGAGCGGTGCACTGGTGAGGCTCACCCTGAACTGACCGCCCCGGAAGCGCAGTTCCTTCCGGGGCGGTCAGGTGCGTCAGGGCGTGCCGGTCGCGACCGCGCGCTCGCGGCGCACCACGGCGGCGGCCCAGCCGCAGGCCAGCACGGCCGCGACCGCGGTCAGGGTCAGGGCCGTGCCGAAGCCCTGGCCCGAGCTGCCCAGGGCGATGCCGGACAGCGCGAGGCCCACGGCTCCGCCCAGCTGCTGGCTGGAGTTGACCAGGGACGCGATGACGCCGGAGGACTGCTCGTCCGCGCCCTGCGCCGCGGCCGTGGTCGCCGCCGGCAGGCCGGCACCGACGCCGAGGGAGAACAGCAGGATGCCGGGCAGCAGTCCGACGTACGAGAGCCCCTCGGCCGCGGCGAACGCGAGCAGCAGCGCCCCCACCGCGGCACTCGCGCAAGCCGCGGTGAGCACCCGGCCCGCGCCGAACTTGACCGTGACCCGCTCGCCGCACTTCACGCCGGCCAACGACCCCAGAGCGAACGGCACATAGCCGAGTCCCGCCATCAGCGGCGACCACCGGAGCCCGTTCTGCAGGTACAGCGTCAGTACCAGGAAGCCCTGGAAGGTGGCCGCGCAGAGCAGCACGCCCGCGATCAGTGCCCGGGCACGTGCCGGAGCACTGAACACCCCTTTGGCGACCAGCGGGTTGGCGGAGCGGCGCTGGTCGGTGACGAACCCGGCGAGCAGCACCAGCGACAGTGCGGCGCAGCCCCCGGTCACGAGAGGACGGTCGCCGCCCTCGACGGACAGCAGAGCGTAGACGAGCAGCGCCAGACCGAGCGTGAGCAGGGACGCCCCCCGCCAGTTCAGCGGCTGCGTACCGCGTGCGGTGTGGACGCCCCGCAGCAGCCGGGGCAACAGGCCCAGCGCGAGCGCCGCCACCGGCAGGTTGATGAAGAAGATCCAGGGCCACGACACGAACTCGGTGATCAGGCCGGAGAGGATCAGCCCCGCCAGGGCGCCGGTCACCGCAGTCGCACCCCAGGCCGCGAACGCCTTCGCCCGCGCGGCCGGTTCACTGAACACCAGCGTCAGCAGACCGAGTACCGCGGGTGCCACCAGAGCCGCGCCCAGGCCCTGAAGGGCACGCGCCGCGATCAGCTGCCAGGGCTCGACGGCGAGCCCGCTGAAGAGCGAGGCGGCCGCGAACACCGAAGTGCCGACCATGAACGTGCGCACGAGGCCGTAACGGTCGCCCAGGCGTCCGCCGAGGACGAGGAAGCCGCCGAAGGTCAGCATGTAGGTGTTGATCACCCACACCAGGGAGGGGCCCGAGAAGCCCAGGTCCTGCTGGATCGTGGGCAGGGCGATGTTGACGACGTTGTCGTCCAGGGTCAGCAGCAGCTGCGTCAGGCAGAGGATGGTCAGCACGGCCCGCGGTCGCGAGGTGTTCGCCTGTGTTGCTTCCTGTGACGTGCTCGTCATGGATCTCAGCGGTCCTCTCGTGGACGGATGGTTACGGGTGCGGGCGAGGGCCGAAGAGGGGCGCGGCAGCACGGACAGGGGCCGTCGCGGCGGTCGCCCGCACGAGCCGGAGGGCACGGGGGAGACACGGCGGCGCCGCCTTCTGTGACGGCACCTCGCGCTGGGCGGAGGCGCTCACGGAGCGGCAGCTCGCGGGCGGGGACCGCAGTAAGGGCATAGAGCTGAGTACTCGCTTCGGCGTGCTGGAGCCGGCACGGGAAGCGTCCCGCGACGGACAGGTACCGGGCGCCGGGACGCGGGGCCTGCAGACCTGGAAAGTGCTCACAGTCTGTCATATCGCTGTCACCGGGCTCCAGTTGGCGCCGGGAAGGGGGCACTGGTCAGCGTCGTCCCGTGCGCGTCGGCGGCCACCGCGAACGAGCCGTCGCGGCGCAGCGTCCCGGCCCACGTCCGGACCTCGGCGTCGCCGTCCGGTCCCGGAGTGACGGACACCCGCACGGTCAGGCCCCGCCGGACGGCCTCCGCCACCGCGTCGGCGAGCGCGCTCCGCGGTGCCGGTCCGTCCCCGCCCGCTCCGGTGGGCGCCGCGGCTGCGGCCGTCCCGGCGCCGTCGGCGCGGTCCGTGACGTCCGCGAGCCGGGCGTGGTCGACCTTCCCGTTCGCCGTGACCGGGAGGGCGTCGGTGAGCACGAGGCGCTGCGGCACCATGTACGAGGGCACGGACTGCCGCAGCGCGTCCAGCAGTTCGGCCCGCACCGGCCCGGCGTTCCGGGCCAGCGCCCCGGGCGTCAGCGCGACGTACGCCATGAGCCGGGGGCGCCCGTCGGCCTCCCGCACCACCGAGGCGACGGCACGCCGCACGGCGGGGAGCCGGTCCAGTACGGACTCGATCTCGCCCAGTTCGATCCTGTGCCCCCTGACCTTGACCTGCCGGTCCTTGCGGCCCAGGAACTCGATGGTGCCGTCGGTCCGCCACATGCCCAGGTCACCGGTGCGGTAGACGCGTTCGCCCAGCTTCTCGTGGACGGGGAACCTGGCCGCCGTCTGCTCCTCGTCGCCGGCGTATCCGCGGGCGAGTCCCCGGCCGGCGATGTGCAGTTCGCCTTCGTGGCCCACCGGCAGCGGGCGTCCCTCGTCGTCCAGGATGTGGAAGAACTGGTCGCGCAGCGGGCGGCCGTAGGGAATGCTCCGCCAGTGCTCCGGAACGTTGCCGACCGGATGGCAGATGGACCAGATCGCCGCCTCCGTCGCACCCCCCGCGCTCACCACCTCCACCCCCGGCACGAGGGCGCGCAGCCGGTCCGGCAGCGTCACCGGGATCCAGTCGCCGGACAGCAGGACGCAGCGGAGCGAGGCCAGTTGCCGGGCCGCGGCCGCCGGATCGGCGTCGGCCAGGTCGAGGAGCATCTGCATCAGGGCCGGTGCCGTGTTCCAGAAGGTGACGCGGTGCTGCTCGATCAACTCCAGCCAGTGCTGCGGGTCCTGCTCGCCGCCCTGCTCGGGGAGGACCAGGGCCCCGCCCGCGCCGAGTACGCCGAAGACGTCGTACACGGACAGGTCGAAGCTCAGCGCCGACAGGCCGAGCACGCGGTCCTGCGGGCCGATGCGGAGCCGGTCGGTGATGTCGTCCACCGTGACGCGGGCGGCGGCGTGGTCCACGACGACGCCCTTCGGCTCCCCGGTCGAACCCGAGGTGAAGATGATGTACGCGGGGGAGCCGGGGTCGCCGCCCGGCACCCCGGCGGGCTCGTCGAGGACGCCGGTCCCCTCGCCGTCCGGGCCCCGGCCCAGGACCAACGGGGCCACGCCGCCGGGGAGTTCGGCGGGACTGCCGGGCGCGACGAGGGCGTGCGCGATACCGGCACGGCGGCACACCGCCGCGATCCGCGTACCGGGCCAGGAGACGTCCACCGGGACGTACACGGAGCCGTGCTGCGCCACGCCCGTCACCGCGGCGATCTGGTCGAAGCCCTTGGGCAGCACCACCGCGACCGGGCTGCCCGGCCGCACGCCCGCCTGCCGGAGCAGCCCGGCGACGTGCCCCGCACGTGCGGCCAGTTCGCCGTGGGTGAGGGCGGCCGAGGAGTCGAGCAGCGCGGGCGCGTGCGGGGTGCGCTCCGCCGCGGCCCTGAGCGGGCCGTCGAGCAGCGGTCCGGCGTCGGGGAACGGGCGTACGGTCAGCGGTTCCTGGAAGGCGAAGGTGGGGTCCCAGCCGAGGTCGGTCCGGCGCCATGCCTCCCGGTCGCCGGCCAGGAGCGAGACCAGCCGTCCGAAGGCGGTGCCGAGTCCCGCCTCCAGCGGCATGTCGCCCGGCGCGCCGGGCCCGCCGTACGACGCCCAGCGGGCGCCCGGCCGGGTGGCGGTGCGGTCCAGGACGAGGCTCAGGACGGTGCGGCCGGCTCCCTCGGCTCCCTCGGCGCCGGGGGCGCCGGGGTCCGGGCGCAGCCGGAGCCGGGCGGCCGCTGCGCCGGGCCGCAGCGCGGCGGCCGGTCCCGGAGCCACGGCCCGCAGGTCCCGCGCGTACGCGGCGAAGCCGGCCCAGTGCAGCACGTCGGGCGCCGGGACGCGCACGGTGTCGCCGGCCGGCTGTTCGACGGTCACCTCGAGTACGCCCGTGCCGCAGGTCCAGCGCGCGGCGGTCAGCGCGACGGCCGCGAACAGGGCGTCCTCCTGGGCGAGTCCGTGGCCCCCGGCGTGTGAGGCGAGGCGTGCCAGGAGGCTGCTGCCGAGCGGCGTGACCGGGTCCGGGGCGGGCGGGACGGGCGACGGCAGGGTGCCCGGGCGGGCGAGCAGCGCCGCGAGGGACCGCACCGAGCCGCCGCCCAGCAGCCGGCGCACCGACAGGTCGGCGTTGCCGGATTCGCGGAGCCGCTGCCGCAGCAGCGTCGCCGAACCGGGCTCCAGGCCGAGCTCCGTCAGGGGGCGGCCGGTGTCGATCTGCCGTGCGTCCACGCCGAGGACGGAGGCCAGTTGACCGGTCAGCAGGTCGGTGGGGGAAGGGGAAGTCACCATGCCTCCAGGGCGGTGGGTTCGTGGGGTCCGGACGGACGCGGCCCGGCCGCCGCGGCACCCGCCAGCGCCCGGTCGGCCTCCGCCGCGATCACCGCGGCCGTCTGCTGTGGCCGGTCGGAGAAGTAGAAGTGGTGGCCGGGCAGCAGGCGCAGACCCAGGAACGCGGGGCTGAGCCCGGCCCAGGCGGCCAGCCGCTCCGGCGCGACGAGCGGGTCGTCCCGGCCGCCGAGCACCGACAACGGCACGGGCGGCAGCGGGTCCCGCACGGCGGGACGCCAGGTCTCGGCGACCTTCAGGTCCGCGCGCAGCACCGGCTCCACCAGCGCCCACAGGGCGTCGTCGTGCAGTACGGCGTCCGGGGTGCCGCCGAGCAGCCCGACGGCCCGGCGCAGCTCGGCGGAGGGCAGCAGGTGGCGCCGTACGCCGCCGCCGTCCGTGCGGGGGACGCCGCGGGCCGACATCCCCAGCCAGCGGGGCAGGGGCAGACCCGCGCTGTGCATCCGCAGCGTCAGGTCATGGGCGAGCAGCGCGCCCATGCTGTGGCCGAAGAGCGCGAACGGCCGGTCCAGCCACAGCAGCAGTTCGTCGAGGAGCCGGGCGACGAGGGCGGCCGGGTCCTCCAGCGGCTTCTCGTGACTGAGCCGGCCCCGGCCCGGCGCGTCGACCAGGCAGACCTCCCAGTCCGCGGGCAGTGCCCGGGCCAGCGGACGGTAGGTCAGATGGGACCCGCCGGCATGGTGGAACACGAACAGCCGCAGCCGGGGCTCGGCCACGGGACGGGGACGGCTGACGGCACCGGTCACGGTCACTGCTTCCCGGCGGACACGACCGCCCTCGTGCGGACGTGCGAGGCCCGGGGTTCGTCCGGGCTCTGCCGCACGGTGCCGCGCCGTTCCCGCTCCCGCACGATCTGCCGCACCATGCCGGTCAGGACGGTGCCGCCGCCGATCTCCACGAACCGCGGCGGTTCTCCCACGGCCTCGTCCAGCAGGTATTCCACCGACTCCGTCCAGCGCACCGGGTGGTCGATCTGGGCGGTGAGGGTGCCCGCCAGCTCCTCGGACCGGTACGGGCGGCCCGTCCGGTTGGCGATCACCGGGAACCGCGGGGCGCGGAACGGCGTCGCGGCGAGCAGCGGGCCCAACTCCCGTGCGGCGGGGCTCATGTGCGGCGAGTGGAACGGTCCGCTCACCGGCAGCCTGCGGGCCGTCCGGGCCCCCGCGTCCTCCAGGATCAGCTCCATCATCTCCAGGTCGTCGCGCGGCCCGGCGAGCACCAGCTGGTCGGGGGTGTTGAGGTTGGCCAGGTGCACGGACTCGAAACCGGAGCGGTGCAGCAGGAAGCGGAGCAGTGTCTCCTTGAGGCCGATGACGACGCTCAGCCCGCCGCCCGTCACCGCGGCCATCGCCTCCGCCCGCGCCGCCACGAGCCGCAGCCCTTCGGCGAAGGTGAACACCCCTGCGGCGGCGAGGGCGTTGTACTCGCCGAGGCTGTGCCCCAGGGCCGCGTCGGGGTCGCGCTCCTCGTCCCGCAGCGCCCTGTGGGCGAGGGCGTTGACCACGTAGACGGCCGGCTGTGTGTAGCGCGTGTCGTCCAGCTGCCCGTTCCGGCCGCCGGTCAGGCACAGGTCGCGGATCGAGTAGCCCAGCACCTCGTCGGCCTCGGCGGTCAGTTCGGGGAAGCGCTCGAACAACTCACCGCCCATTCCAGGCCGTTGACTTCCCTGGCCGGCGAACATGTGCACCGTCGTCATGCGGGGTCCTCCGTACGCGCGATACGGGCGGCGAGCAGTCCGGCCAGGTCCGCCGCATGGTCGTGGGAGAGCAGGCTGATGTGGTTTCCCGGGATCTCCTCGACCGTCACGCGGGTGCAGTGGTCCTCCCAGCCCATGGCACGGCGCGCGTAGTACGTGTCCGAGGCGTCGAAGGAGCTGCCCCGGCCGAAGTCGGTCTCGGCGGCCCGCAGGACGAGCAGCGGGCCCGGGTAGGGCCCCGGCCGGTACGACTCGACCGCGCCGAGCGTCTCTCGCAGCAGCGCGAAGGGGTCCGGTCCGTCGCTCCCCATCCAGGCGGCGACCTGGGCGAGTTCGTCGAGGTACTCGTCCGGTGCCAGCCCGGCCACGGCGTTGCCGGGGCCCACGCCGTTCTCCGCGCCGGGTGCCGCGCCGTTCTCCGCGCTGTTCTCCGCGCCGGGGTCCTCCGCTG
Source organism: Streptomyces ovatisporus (assembly GCF_042653885.1). Taxonomy (NCBI): domain Bacteria; kingdom Bacillati; phylum Actinomycetota; class Actinomycetes; order Kitasatosporales; family Streptomycetaceae; genus Streptomyces; species Streptomyces ovatisporus. The sequence continues at coordinate 108,390 of NZ_JBHSFH010000011.1, read as the reverse complement.
TGGCACGGCGCGAGCGTTCGTACGCCTCGACCTGCTGGAGGAAGCTGCCGTCAGCCGTGGTGTCGGTGGTACGGCCCGTCGGGGCCGCGGCGTCCAGCATGACCACGAGGTCCGGTGCCCGCCCCTCGTCGCGCAGCACCCGCGCCAGTTCGTAGGCGATGATCCCGCCCCCGGAGAACCCGCCGAGGACGATCCGCTCGCCCTCGGCAGGCCGCGGCAGGGCCTGCGCGTAGTCGCGGGCGAGTTCTTCCACGGTGCGGGGCGGTACCTCGCCCGGCAGGGCCGTGCGCACGTCCTGGATGCCGACGAGGCGGGCGGGGCCGCGGAAACGCGCGGCGAGCCCGCCGTAGCAGGCGATCTGCCCGCCCGGCGGGTGGACCAGATACATCGTCACCGGGGAGGCGTCCTCGTCCGGCTCCGGGTCGCGCAGCGGTACCAGCGGCGTCGCCGCGTCCCGGCCGGCCGACGGTGCACAGGTGCGCCGCTCGGCGACGAGCGCGGCCAGTTCGCCCGCCACCGGGTTCCGGACCAGGTCGCCCAGCGTCAGCGCCGGCGCCCCGTGGGCGGCCAGGGCCTGCAGCAGCCGGACCGAGAGCAGCGAATGGCCGCCCAGGTCGTAGAAGTTGTCGCCCGCCTCGACCTCCTCGACGCCCAGCACCTCGCGGAAGACCGCCCGGACGACGTCGGCGTCCCGCCGCGACGCCGGCCAGGACACGGTCCCGCCCGAAGCGGTGGCCCCGGGCGCCCCGCGTGGCGCGACGCGGGGCAGCTCCGCGTCGTCGATCCCGCCGACCAGGTCCCCCACCGTCAGCTCGTCGGGGGCGTCGGCGAGGCGGCTCAGACACCGGCCCCACAGCTGCGCCAGCCGTTCCGCGTCCGCCGTGCCGACCCGGCTGCCGTCCGCCACGAACTCGGTGACGAACATCCCTGATCCGCGGTGCGCGATCGCGGTCACGGCGTATCCGGTACGGGCGCCCACCGCGGTCGGCACTCCCACGTCGCATCCGGCTGCGGCGAGCCGCTCGCCGACGCCGCCGAGGGACGCCGGATAGTTCTCCACCACCAGAAGGCTGTCGAACAGCGGCTCGCGGCTGGGGAGCCGGGCCCATTCGTGGACCTGGCCGGCGCTCACCCACTCGACGTCCTGCAGGTCGAGCGCCGCCTCACGGGCCTGTTCGAGGAGGGCGGCGACGCGGTCGCCGGGGTCCACCGCGAGATCGAGCGGCAGGGTGGTGGCGAGCATCCCGGGGATGCCGCGCACCCCTTCGGGTCCGTCGGCACGCCCGGACAGCGTCACGCCGAGCCGGGGCCGCCGCGCTGCGCCGCCGCCGGCGCAGCGCCACAGCAGCGCCGCCCACACCGCTTGCAGCACGTTGCTCTCCGTCGCCGCGTGCTGCGCCGCCCACACCCGCAGCGCGTCCATGGTCGCCGCCGGCAGCTCGGTGCGCGCCTGCGCCGGCTCCGCTCCGCCGGCGGGCGCCGCGTCGGAGCCGGCCGGACGGGGCGTGCCGGGCAGCAGCGCGGCGGACGTGCCGTCCAGTCGGCCGGTGAAGTAGGCGCGCGCCCGGTCCTCGTCGCGGGCGGCGACCCACGTGGCGTGGTCGCGTGCGTCGGGCCGGTGCGGCGCCGTCTCCTCGGGGTCGGTGCCGTCCAGGTACGCCTCGTAGAGCTGCTCCAGCAGCAGCGCGACGCTCCAGCCGTCGAGGAGAGCGTGGTGGAAGGTCATCAGGATCCGGTGCCGGCCGTCCTCCCGGCGCACCGTCAGGCGAAGCAGCGGCGTACCGGGGGAGAAGCCGCGGTCGCGCTCGGCCCGCACGACCTCCTCCCACGCGGTGCCGTCCGCCTGGTCCGGGCCCTCGTCGGGCAGCCAGGTCAGCGGTGGCGCATCGTCCGGGGAGGCGGCGAGGCGGGGCGTCATGCCGTCCACCACGCGGGCGCGCAGCACGAGGTGACGCCGCATCAGCACCTGCCAGGCGCGGCTGAACCGGTCGGCGTCGAAGGCACCGCCCCACCACCAGTGGAACTGCTCCACGTGCTGACCCGGCACGGACGCCGCGAGGGCCTCCGCGACCACGCCGAGCTGCTGCGGGGTCAGCGGCCAGTCGACGGTGCCGGGTGCCGCCGCACCGGTTGCCTCCTCCGCCGGCACGTCACCGCGGCTCTCCGGCGCGGGACCGGGCGTCGGCGCGTCCGCGTCGCGTGACGCGGCGAGTTCGGTGAGGACGCCGCGGACCTGGGAGCACAGCGCGCGCACGCTGTCGCCGTCGAGGCCGTCGCTGGGCGAGGGCGACCAGACGACGCCGAACCGCAGCCGTCCGTCCCGCACCACGGCGTACAGCTCGGCGGGGTGCAGCCGCGGCGCGCCGGAGGCGCGGTTCCCGGCGGGAGGAGCGGCCGGCGCGAGCAGGTCCGAGTCCACCAGCCGGTCGGTCTGGCCGAGGTAGTTGAACGAGACGAGGGCGGGCGGCGCCGCGGTCAGCTCGTCGCGGACGGCGTCGTCGGGCGACAGCGCCCGGTACGTCAGGAAGCCCGCATGGGCGGTGCGCGCGGCCAGCGCCGGCGCCGTCTCGCGCAGGTACGCCTCCGGTCCGGCTTCCCGGGGGCCGCTGAGCACCACGGGTTCCACCGCGGTCAGCCAGCCCACGGTCCTGGACAGATCGGCCCCGGAAAGCACGTCGGGGCCCGGTTCGGACGCGCTGTCCGGACGGCCGTGCGTCTCCACGTCCAGGGTCACCAGACGGCAGCCGCGCCACCGGGCGAGGGCGAGGGCCACCGAGCCGGTGAGAACGGTGTGCACCGGCAGGCCGAACCGGTGCGGCACGTCGGTCAGGAGCAGCCGCGTCTCCTCCTCGCCCAGGGTGAACTCCTCGTGCCTGGCACCGCTTTCGGACCCGGGCGGTACGGACGCGAGCAGCCCGTCGCACTCGTGCCGGACCTGCACCACCGACTGCCAGTAGGCGGCGCCCCGGGGGTCACGCGCGGCCTCGGCGAGCAGCGCGGCCCAGGCGCGTTCCCCGGTCGCCTCGGCGGGCAGCCGGGGCAGTTCGCCCACGGCGAGTGCGCCGAGGGCGGCGTCGAGGTCGGCCAGGACGATGCCCCACGAGACGGCGTCCATCACCAAGTGGTGTGCCGTCAGGCGCAGTTCGCCGCCTTCGGAGGTCCCGTCGCGCACCAGCAGCGCCCGCAGGACGCGGCCCGCGGCCGGGTCGAGACCGCGCTGCACGGCCTGCCACTGCCGCTCTGCCTCGGTCTCGTCGCCGTCGACGACCGTGAGCATGTCCTGTGCGTCCCGGCCCGTGGGCGCCGAGCCGGGCCGCACCCGGTGTCCGGCTCCGGTGGGCTGGACACGGCAGGTGAGCGCGGGGTGGGCGTCGGCGATGCACTGCAGGGCCAGCCGCAGCAGCAGCGGATCGACGGGACGGCGCAGCCGCACCGCGACGGACAGGTTCCAGTGCTCGCGGCCCGCGGTGATCCGCTCGAAGAACCAGGACTGCACCGGGGACAGGTCCGGCGCTGTCTCCACCGCGGGTGCCGCGGGTGCCGCCGGGGACCCGGCGGGCCGTGCCTCGCCGTCCTCCCCGGCCGCGTCCCCCTCGGCGGCGTCCTCGGCGCGCCGGGCCGTGAGCAGCCGGGCCAGCGCCCTCGGCGTCGGGTTGCGGAACACGTCGCGGGCGGAGAGCCGGTGACCCGCCTTGCGCAGCCTGGTGACGAGTTGCACGACGACGATCGAGTCGCCGCCGGCGGCGAAGAAGTCGACCTCGTCCGCTCCGGTCGCGCCGGCTTCCGGCCCGGTCCCCGGGAGCAGCGCCGACCATCCCTCACGGCACGCGGACAGGACGTCCTCGTCGGCGGTGCTGCCGGAGCCGCTGGTGCCGCTGGTGCCGCCGGAGGCGCTGGCGTCGTCGTCCGAGGCGGCGCAACTGCCGGTGCCGTCCGAGGCGGCGGACGTGCTGACGGAGTCGGCGGAGCTGCCGCCGGAGACCGAGCCCCCGACGCCGTGCGGCTCCCCGGGCGCGGCACCGGCCGTGACGGTCCGCAGCGCACCGGCGAGCACCTCGGCCACCGGCTCCCCGGGCCGGGCGGCAAGCGCCCCGGACACGGCGATGATCTCGTCGGAGATGCGTACCGCAGAGGCCCGGTCGAACCGCTCCCGGTCGTACTTCAGCTGTCCGCGTATCTCGCCGCCGCGCTCCACCAGCGTGAGGTTGACGTGCCCCACGCCCGGCTGCTGTATCCCCTCGTCGATCTGTGCCCTCAGCCCCGGAGCCACGTCGCCGTCCGAGTCGCCGTGCCAGTGCTGGAAGGCGAAGGGGCAGGTGAACGGGGAGCCGTCCTCGGGGTCCGGCTCGTCGTCGAGGAGTTCGGCGATGCGGGGGAACGGCAGGGCCGCGTGGTCGAGACAGGCGGTGAGCTCTGCGCGCACAGCGCGGACGTAGTCGCCCGCCGCCACCGTGGTGCCGGTGTCTCCCGCGGGCAGCGGGGAACGGACCGGCAGCATGTTGGTGAGATATCCGACGGTGCGGTCGAAGCGCGGATCGTGCCGCATGGCCGCGGGGGTGCCGACGGCCAGCCGCCGCTGGGGGTCGTGCCGTCCGAGGACCAGCAGGTACGCCGAGAGCAGCACGGCGAACACACTGGTGCGGGCCTCCGCCGCGAAGGACTGCAGCGCCGCGGTGCGCGCGGCGCCGAACTGCACCTGCACGTGGCCCGGTTCCCGGGTACGCACCGTGGTGCCGGGCCGGTCGAAGGGCAGCACCGGTGCTCCGGTCACCCCGCCGACCCGCTCGCGCCAGAACTCGGTGAGCCGTTTCCCGCCCTCGGCGGCGTCTGCGGCGCGGTCGGCCGCGTAGACGGCGAAGGGCGCCCCCGCGGGCGGGAGACCGGCGGGCGCGTCCTCCGTGCCGTCAGTCGGTGCACCGGCAGCCTCGCCGGCGTCAGCCGCCCGGTACAGCCCCCACAGATCCTGCAGCACCACCACCGACGAGTGGCCGTCGAAGACCAGGTGGTGCACGACGAGGAGCAGATGGTGGTGGTCGGGGGCGTGCGAGAAGAGCACCGCCCGCAGCACGGCCTGCTCCAGGTCGAGCGGCCGGGCCGCCTCCTCCGTCACTGCCTGTGTCCGGGCCTCCGCGGACGTGTCGGCGGCCACTCTCTCGCGCACTTCGAGGCGCGGCGCGTCCGGGGCGGGGGCGAGCACCGGGCCGCCCGGCTCCCCCGCCACCCGGGTCGCGAGAATCGGGTGACGGCCGGTCAGCGCATCGAACGCCCGGGCGAGCCGGGCGGTGTCGAGCGGACCGCGCAGCTCCACCGCGACGGGGATGTCGTACAGCCCGGCCTCGGGGTCGAGACGGTGCAGGAACAGCAGGCCCCGCTGTTCCGGGGTCAGGGGGATTCCGGCCCGTTCCGGAGGTGGCGCGGTCGCCTGGGTACGGTCCTCCGGGCCGGCGCTTCCGCCCTTGCGCAGCAGGGACTTCAGCAGCTCACGCTTGGCCTCGACGGAGCCGTCTGTGGTGCCGTTGGTGAAGGTGCTCGACGGTGCGCTCATGTCTCCTCGGCGGATCGGGGGGCGGCGGCGTGCCGCGCCAGCAGGGCGTCCAGAGTGGATTCGTCCAGGGAGTCGATGTCCTCGTCGGACAGTGCCGGCGGGTCCGCTGCCGGTCCGCCGGTTCCCGGCCCGAAGGCGGACCGGGCGAGGACTCCGAGCACGGGCTCGGCGTAGAGCGCCGTGAGCGAGGGCGCACGGCCGCCCTCCGCGGCGATCGCGTGTGCGATCCGCACCAGGCGCAGGCTGTCCACGCCCAGGGCGATCAGGTCGGTGCTCTCGTCGAGCTGCCGTGCGTGTACGCCGGTCTCCCGGACCACGATCGCGACGAGCCGCTCCAGGGCCCGGGTACCGCCCGCCCGGCCGTCCGGCGTCCCCGTCACGGGGGACCCGCCGGTGACAGGGCCGGTGTTCGACGCGGCGGACGCGGCGGCCGTGGTGGACGTCGCGGAGGTGGTGGGCGCGGCGGCCGTGGCGGCCGTCTGCGGGAGGACCCCGGCAGCCGCGGCAGCCGCCACCGGTTCCGGCGCGCTGCCCACGGGCGCTGCGGGGCCGGTGGTTTCGGAGGGGACGGGAGTGGCGGGCAGCGCGGCACGCAGCGGGGCGACGCTCTCGGCGGGCCACGGCGCGTCCGCACCGTCCAGCCATCCCGCGGGCAGCTCCGGCTGCGTACCGGTGCCGGTGTCGTCGGCGCGTACGAACAGGCCGCCGCCCGGTGCCGTCACGTGTCCGGCCGCCTCCGCCGCCAGGGTGTGCAGGGCCCGGACCGCACCGTCCCCGGTGGTGGCCACCACCGCGGCCCGGCAGCTCCGTGCCCGGCGACCGCGGCGCAGGGCGGCGCCGACGGCGTGCAGCGGTGGCTGTTCGCGGTCCAGGTGCTCGGCGAGCTGCCGGGCGTGACGGGCCAGCTCCGCGGGCGCGTCCGCGCTGAGCGCGAGTGTCACGGGCCCGGCGTGAGCCCGGGCGGGGCCGCGACGCGGCGGTGCTTCCAGCACGACGCTGACGTAACCGCCCGTTCCGGCGAAGCTGTTGAGCAGCACCCGACGCTGAGCCGGCCAGGGCTCCACGTCCACGACGAGCCGCACCCGGCCGCCGCCGGCCGGCGGCGCCGAATCCGCGGCCACCGTCGGCAGCAGCCGGTCCTGCCTGAACTGGGCCAGGACCTTTGCCAGTTGGCCGAAGGCCGAGGCCGCCTCCATGTGGCCGAGCGATCCCTTGACGGAGCCGACCGGTACCGGCTGCGTTCCTTCGCCCTCGCCGAACACCCGTCCCAGCATGTCGAGTTCGAGGGCGTCCGCGAGCGCCGCACCCGTCGCCGACGACTCGACGTACCCGATGTCCCCGGTGGTCACTCCGGCATCGGCCAGTGCCGCGCGCACCGTCTCCTCCTGGAGCTGCGGGCTCGGCATCCCGTAGGCGCGGGTGGTGCCCGAGTGGCGGCAGGCCCCGCCGCGCAGCACCGCGTGCACCGGGTCCCCGTCTGCCAGCGCCCGCTCCAGCGGCTTGAGCAGCACGGCTCCCACACCTTCGCCCGGTATCCAGCCGTCCGAACGGCCGGAGAACGGACGGGAGTCCGCGGACTCCGCGAGCAGGCCCGCGTCAGCGAGGAACTGGAGGTGCGAACCGTCGAGGACGAGATTGACGGCCGCCGCGACGGCGGTGCTGCACTGCCCGCCGCGCAGCGCCCGCAGCGCCGCCTCGACCGCGGCGAGGCCCGAGGCGCAGCCCGCGTCGACGACCAGGCTCGCGCCGTGGAAGTCGAACGCGTGCGAGATGCGGTGTGCGAGGCCGGTCGACGTCGGTTCGGCCATCGGACCGCCGCCCGTACCGGCCCCGCCCCGCCCGTGGTCGTGCCACATGGCACCGGTGAACACGCCGACCGGACCGGCCGCGGACAGCTCTCCCGGACGTACCGCGGCGTTCTCGAGGCAGCCCCGTACGGCGGTGAGCAGCAGGTGCTCCTGCGGGTCGACGGCGGCGGCCTGGTCCCGGGGGATGCCCGACTCCGCCGGTTCGTACGCCGACACATCCGGGAGGTACGCCCCCACAGTCGCGCCGCCGCAGCGGGTGGTGGGCGCGGGCGACGGCTCCCGTCCCGGGGGTGGCGCGCCGATGGCGCTGCCGCCGCCGGCGAGCAGCCGGCCGAGCCCCGCGACGCTGTCGGCCGGGTCGGTGCCCGGCAGCAGACCGGCGAACCCGATGACGGCGACCGCGCCCTGCGGCACCTCGGACGGCCTGCCGCCGTCCTGGTCCCGGCCGGGAGCCGCCGCCGTGGTGGCCGCTCCCGTCACGTGGCCCCGGCCGGGGACGGTGGCCGGGAGGCCGTCGGTGTCCGTCCCGGCGGTGGTGTCCGTCCCGGCGGCGGTGTCCGTCCCGACGGCGGCGTCCGTGCTCGCGCCGTCCGGGGCGTCGTCCTCCCCGGGCAGCGAGCCGCCCCACAGGGACACCACGAGCTCCTGGCCGTCGTCGAGGCCGAAGTGCTCGCGCACCGACGTGAAGTCCATGTCCCCGATGGGGCACAGCCCCATCCCGAGCCTGTCCGCACGCTCGATGGCGGCCTGGCACATGTGGCCCGCCTCCACGGCGGTGTACCGCCGGCCCAGCGCCCGGCCGTACGCGGGCTCGATCGCCCTCGGTGTGGAGACGAGGAGGAAGCCGACGGCCGCGCTCTCGAACAGCGGCCGGTTGTACCGGACTTGGGACTGCTCGTCGAGCACCGCACCGTCCGCGAGCGGGACGAGGGCGCGTCCGGCCGGGTCCAGGTAGTACACGCCGGCCTCGACGCCCGACACCCTCCCGGGCTTGACGTACACGTACACCTGCACCGGGTAGAAGCCGCCGGCGGACGGATACGGGCGGCGCGTGCCGTGCTCCGGCCCCAGCTCCGTGAACGCGGCGGCCAGCAGGGAGAGCCGGCGCAGCGACAGCGGGTCCGGGGAGAATTCGCGCACCGAACCCGCGGCGGCGGGCAGGCGGCGGTCGTCCGCCAGATCGAGCGGGAGACGGGGATGCGTGGCGGCGAACCGGCGCAGAGAGCGCCGCTCCGCCTTGAAGGCGGCCTTGGCCTCCGGGTCGAGAGCGACGCTCACGTCCGGTGCGCCGTCGTCCGCACCGGGCTCGGCGGTCTGCTCCTCGGGTCCGGCGAGCCCCTCGGCCACGCCGCGTGCGCTCGGCCGGGTCACCAGCAGATCGACGGGCACCCTGGCGCCGTAGCGCTGTTCGATCGCCCTGGCCAGGCGGATCATCGTGAACGAGGTGGCGCCGAGTGCGAACAGGTCGGCGTCCGGGTCCACGGAGGCGCAGCCGAGCAGCGAGGCGGCGATGGCGGCGACCGCCTGGCTGCCGGGGCCGCCCGTGGACGAGCCGTCCTCTCCCGTCCCGGGGCGTGCGTCCTCCCCGGCCCGTCCGGCGTCGCCGCCCGCCTCCTCCGCTTCGGCAGGCGTGCACCGCGCGTCCGGCTCGCTGGCGTTCGCGGTCCCGTCCGGCGTGGCCGTGCCGGTGACGCCGCCTGTGGGGGCATCCAGCAGGCGGGTCGCCGCCTCCCGGTCGAGCTTGCCGTTGGCGGTGAGCGGCAGCGCATCGGTGAAGACCAGCCGGGACGGGATCAGATGGGCGGGCAGCGTACGCGCCAGCCGGGACCGCAGCTGCGCCACGGGCACCGGTGGCGCGCCGTCGCCCTCACCCACGCACACTGCCGCCAGCTGCGGATCGTCGCCCGTCGGCCCGCGCCAGGGCAGCACCCGGGCCTGTGCGACGCCCGCCTCCGTCAGCAGCGCGGCCTCGATCTCGCCCGCCTCCACCCGCAGTCCGCGGATCTTGAACTGGTCGTCCTCGCGCCCGAGATAGTGCAGGACGCCGTCGGCGTCGACCCGTCCCAGATCACCCGTGCGGTACAGCCGCGACGCACCGTCCCGCGCGGACGGCGGCAGCACGAAGCGCCGCGCCTCCTCCTCGGGCCTGCGGTGGTAGCCGAGGCCCACCGCGGGGCCGCCGACGCAGATCTCCCCGGGCTCCCCGGCGGCCACGGGCCGCAGTCCGGCGTCGAGGAGATGGATGACCGTGTTGTCGATGGGTCCGCCGAGCGGCACGTCGGTGCCCGACCAGCCGGGCGGAACCGCCCAGTGCGTGACGTCGACGGCCGCCTCCGTGGGGCCGTAGAGGTTGTGCAGCTCGACGGCGGGCAGCACGCGCTGGAAGGTACGCACCGTGGGGGCGGGCAGCGCTTCGCCGCTGGCCAGGACCAGCCGCAGGGTGTCCGCCCGCCCGGCCGCGGGCTCGTCCAGGAACAGCGAGAGCATCGACGGCACGAAGTGCGCGACCGTCACGCCGTTCTCGCGGAACCACCGCGCCAGATAGGCGGGTGAGCGGTGCCCGTCGGGCCGTGCCACCACCACGGCGGCCCCGGCCAGCAGCGGCCAGAAGAACTCCCAGACGGAGACGTCGAAGCCGTACGGCGTCTTCTGCGCGACCCGGTCGTCCCGCCCGAGCCGGAACGTCTCCTGCGCCCAGTTCAGCCGGTTCGACACTCCCCGGTGGGAGTTGGGGCAGCCCTTGGGGACGCCCGTGGTTCCGGAGGTGTAGATCATGTACGCGGGGTCCTCGGGTCCCGCGCCGGAATCCAGCGGGCCGTCGTCGTACGTCCGGTAGGCGTCACCGGTCGGGTCGAGGGTCACCACCGGTGCGGTGACGCCGTCCAGGTTCGCGCGGCAGCGCGCGTCGGTGAGCACGAGCGAGGCCTCGCAGTCCGAGGCGAGCAGCCGGGTGCGGGCCGGCGGGTTGGCCGGGTCGAGCGGTACGTACGCCCCGCCCGCCCGTACCACCGCGAGCAGCGCCGTCACCAGGTCCGCCGACCGCTCCATGTGCACGGCCACCCTGTCGCCCGCGTTCCGCACGCCGCTCGCACGCAGGAAGCGGGCGAGCCGGGCGCTGCGGGCGCCGAGTTCGCGGTAGCTCAGCTCTGCCTCCTCGGACAGCAGGGCGAGCCGGTCGCCGTGCGCGGCGAAGGACCGCTCCAGACGATCGGCGAGCGTCAGCTCCGGGGAGAAGTCACGCGCCGGGCCGGACAGAGGAGACTGTCGGGCACCGTCGGCCGTCCCGCTCCCGCTCCCGGACGCGGTCGCGTGGGCCGCGCCGGGACCGGTCCCCGCGAAGCTGCCGCCGGCGAGCTGCCGCAGCGCCTCCGCGTAGTCGGCGAAGAGGGAATCGAGCAGACCCTCGGGCAGCGAGCCCTCGCGCACGTCCCACTGGCAGACCAGGGTGTCCCCCACGAACATGGGCACGTGGTCGACGGCCACGCCGGAAGTGCGCGACTGGCTGTGCTGAAGCTCCACACCGGCCAGGCCGTCGGGCCGCTCGGCCGGAAGCCGCGTGAAGACCACGGGGAAGGGCGGGACGGCGCCGGGGTGGCGCTGGGAGCGGGCACGGGCCGCTGCGAGCCCGTCGGCGACAGCCGACCTGTCGAGGTCGGCCCGCAGCCGTTCGGCCACCGCCCGCACCCGCGGCCCGAACTCGCCGGGCAGCGTGTCGTCCACGACCAGCCAGCTCAGCCGGGTGAAGTCGGTGACCAGCCGCCCGGCGCCCGGCGGCTCGGCGGGCCGGTCCCAGGAGACCACCACGACGGTGAACGGCTCGCCCTGCGCGCAGGCGCGGCGCCAGACGTCGCAGTAGACCGTCAGCAGCACGACGTCGAGCGGCACCCCCCAGGCGTCGGCCCGCTCCTGGAGCGCACGCCAGCGCGGTACGTCGAGACGCCGGTGCTCGCTGCGGGCCGTCGCCGGCACCGGCGCGCGGCGGGCGGGCGCCGGCCCGTCCGGCACGCCGGCGAGGCGGACGTCCCACGCGGCGCGCGCCGCGTCGGCAGCCGGGCTGCGCAGCGCGCGCTCACGGGCCCGCAGGAACGCGGCGAACGGGGTGGGCGGCGCGCCGAGCACCTCCTCGGGCGATTTCCCGGCGTGCAGTCCGAACAGCTGCTGGAACAGCAGGGCCACGGCGCGGGCGTCGGCCACCAGGGCGTCCAGCAGTACGTGCAGGACCACCGAGCCGTCCGGCAGCGCACTGGTCTCCAGGTGCCAGAGCGGGCCCCCCTCCAGCGGCAGGGGAGTGGCGGCCAGCCGGGAGCGCCGTTCCGACTCGGCGCGCCCGGCCTCCTGCGGGGTCAGATGCGTCAGGTCGTGGTGGGGGATGCGGGGGAGGGAGGTGTCCTGCGGCGCGTCCCGCAGCGTCAGCGTCCCGTCCTCGGCGATCTCGGCGCGCAGCGCGGGGTGGCGCCGTACGAGCAGCCGCCAGGCCTCGCCCAGGCGCCGCACGTCCGGCTGGAGCAGCCGGAACTCCTGGTGCACGCGGGTCTCGCCGTCGACGCCGGGCTCCGTCATGCGCCCCACCAGGTAGGCGGTCTGCAGCGAGGTCAGCGGCAGTCCGGCGGCGGCCCCGCCGCCCTCCGTCCCGTCCGTCCCGTCCGTCCCGTCCGTCGCGTCCCTGGCATCCGCGACGGCAGAGCCGTCACCGTGGGCGCCGTCGCGCACGCTGTCCGCGGACGGACCGGGGGTGCCGCCCTCGGCCGCGCCGAACAGGGCGGCCACGTCCGTCACTTCCGCCATCTCGTCGGAGGCCAGGCCGGCCAGGGTGTCCAGCGCCTTCGACATCCGCATGGCCAGTTCTTCGGGCGCACCGCTGCCGAGTGCGTCCTCGTCGTAGTCGAGGCTGAGGTGCAGCTCTCCGTCGATCTCGTGGGCCACGCATTCGAGCCACACACCCGGCGTACGGGTCCGGCCCGCCGATGTGCTCGCGGCGGCGGCCCAGGCCCCGTCGTCCTCGTCGCCGTCGCCGCCTCCGAGGGTGCCGAGCATGCTGGTGAAGACGAACGGCGGGGCGCCCGGACCGTCACCGGCGTGCGCGGCCCGCTCGCGCAGTGCGCGCACCCCGCTGACGGAGCTGCGCTCCAGGTCCGCCCAGAGCTGCCTGCGCACCGCCCCGACCAGTCCGGACAGGGACCCGGCGGGCGGCGGCGCGAGGAAGACCGACGTGGACACGAACGGGCCGACGACGCGCGGCACATCGGGATGCAGCGGCAGCCGGTTGTACGTGGTGATCACCAGCGGCACCGGGTCCTCGGCGCCTGCCTGCGCACCCGGCACGACGTCCCGCAGCAGGCTCCCGAACAGGGTGAGCAGCAGGGCGGACGGGGTGGCCCCCAGGACCGACGCATGCCCGGTGACCCGCTGCCAGCGGTCTGCGGGCAGCCGCAGCGAGCGCCGTCCCCGCTCGGCGGAGCGCTCCGCGTGCTCCTCCCGTCCGCCGGCGGGGTCGCCCTCCGCCCGGGGTACGGGCACCCGCACCCCGGAGAGCTTCTCCCGCCAGTAGGCCAGGGCGGCCTCCGTCCTGGCCGGGTTCTCGCGGGCGCGCACCGCCTCGACGTACTCGCGGAAGCCGAAGACCGGCGCCGCCGGGACCGGCCCTCCGCGGTACAGGACGTACCAGCGGCGCAGCAGCAGGGGCACGCTCGGCCCGTCCACCACCAGCTCGTCGAGGGCCAGATGCACCCGGGCACGCCCGGGGAGCCAGGCCACCTCCACGGCGAACAGCGGTCCGGCGTGCACGTCGAAGGGCGTCTCGTGGACGCGCCTGCGCAGCCGCGTCAGTGAGTCGTCGGCCGTGCCCGGCCCGGACGTTCGCAGGTCGGTGACGGGAAGCCGGTACCGGGGCACCTCGGGGCGGATCGTCTGCCGTCCGTCCGGCAGGATCCTGGCGCGGAGCATCCCGGTCTCGGCGACCAGCCTGTTCCAGGAGTCCTCCATGGCCGCCAGGGCGTCACGGCCGTCCCCGTCCGTGAACGGGACGTCGAACTCGACGTAGATCCTGGCGGCCGAGTCGGGCTCCAGGAACCGGCCCACGTAGTAGGCCTCCTGCATGTCCGTGAGCGGGAAGGCGTCCTCCGGCACCGCAGGTCCGGCGCCGCCGGACGCCACCGGTGCCGGGGCCGCGCTGTCGGATCGGATCGGCTGCACTGCGGCTCCTCAGGAGTGGTGGCGAGGGTGATCGGAGGACAGGGCCGGGGCGCCGGGACCGGTGCCCGCGTGGGCCGCCGGGGCGTCCGTCGCGCCGATGCGGGAGGCGATCGCGGAGAGGGGGGCCTCGCCGCCCAGCAGGTCCAGCGGCAGCTCGACGTCGAACTCCTCCTCCGCCGCGAAGCGCAGGCTCATCAGGTTCAGCGAGTCCATGCCCAGCTCGATCAGGGAGTTCTCCGGATCGATATGACGCTGCGGGTCGGGGATACGGCCGCGCACCAGGTCCAGGAGACGCGCGAGGACGTCGTCGCCGCGGCTGTCCCGCGTGCCGTCGTCGCCCCACGCCGTTGCCGGTGGTGCGGGCGCCGCCGCTGTCTCAGGTGCCGCCGCGGGCTCCGGTATTTCCGGTGTCTCGGGACGCGCCTCGTGGGGCAGAGGGTCCACCGGCGGTGCGGCCGGGGGGACCGGCGACTCGACGGGGGCGGCGGGGGCGGCGGGGGAGGGCCCGGCCGGAGCGAGGCCGTCCGGGACCGTCGCGTCCACCCAGATCCGGCGGCGCAGGAAGACCGACGGAGGCAGGGACACGACCCGTCCCGCCGGGAGCAGCGTGTTCCACCGCACGGGCACGCCCTGCGCCCACAGCCGGCCGACCCGCTCGTGCTCGCCCGACGTCCAGAGCGCCCTGAGGTAGTCGCGCAGCGCCGCGTCGTCCGCGAACGACTCGGCATCGGCGGTGTGGGCCCGAACGTCGTTGACGTGCACCCCCGCCGGGAGCCGCGCACCGGCCGTGGCCCCGGCCGCGGCCACCGCGGCCAGCGCGTCGGCCAGCTCCCGCACGGTGAGCGCGGTGCAGGCCAGGCGGCAGGGCTGTCCGGCCCGGCCGCTGCGCAGCGTGTAGGCCAGGTCGTGCAGATCCGTACGGGGCCCCGGCCCGCCGGTGTCGTCGAGCCAGGCCGCCAGCCGCCCGGCCAGTGCGGCCAGATGCTGCGGGCTCGGCGCCTGGAGCAGGATCAGTGCCGCCGCATCCCCGGAGCGGGCCGCTCCGGAGGGTCGCGGGGCGCCGTGCCAGGCCGGGGCGTACTCCTCGACCACGGCGTGCGTGTTCACCCCGCCCGCGCCGAAGGAGCTGACGCCCGCCCGGCGCGGCACGTCGGAGTCCCCCGGTCCGCCGGGTCCGCCGGGTTTGCCGGATTCACGGGGCGCGGGCCACGGGGCGTGCCCGGTGGCCAGCGCGAACGGTCCCGCCGTCAGGTCCAGTGCGGGGTTGACCGTGTCGGCGTGCAGCGTCGGCAGCAGCTCGCGGTGGCGCAGTTGCAGCACGGTCTTCGTCAGTGCCGCCAGCCCGGCCACGGACTCGCCGTGCCCGATCTGCGACTTGACCGACCCGAGCGCGATCGCCCCCGTCGCGGCCCGCTCGCCGAAGACCTCGGTGAGCGCGGCCACCTCGATCGGGTCGCCCAGCTCGGTGCCGGTGCCGTGCGCCTCGATCAGGCCGACGGTCGAGGGGTCCACCCCGGCCTGGTCGAGCGCCCGCCGGAGGACCCGGACCTGCGCACGCGGACTGGGCGCGGTGTAGCCGTGCGAGCGTCCGGCGTGGCCGACGGCGGTGCCGCGGACCACCGCGTACACCTGGTCGCCGTCGACGAGCGCCCGCTCCAGTGGCTTGACGACCACGGCGCCGACGCCTTCACCCGGCCCGAAGCCGGTGCCGCCGCTGCCGAAGGAGCGGCAGCGGCCGTCGGGCGAGAGGAACCCGAACTCCCGCAGCAGCAGCAGACGGGAGGGGTGCAGGTACAGGTTGACGCCTCCGACGAGCGCGGCCGCGCACTCCCCGCGCTCGATGGCCTGCGCCGCCAGGTGCAGTGCGGTCAGCGACGAGGAGCATGCCGTGTCGACCGGCTGGCTGGGGCCCCGCAGGTCGAGCAGGTACGACACCCGGTTCGCGATGCTCCAGTAGTGCCCGGCGGGCACGGTCCGGTTGCCCCGGCCCCAGGACTCGACGCCCACCTTCTGGTAGTCGCTGGAGGTGACGCCGACGAACACCCCGACGCTGCGCGGCTCGCCCGAGTCGTCCTCCAGGGCGTCGAGCCGCTCACCGAGCGCGCCGGCGTCCTCGAGCGCCTCCACGGCGGTCTCCAGGAACAGCCTTTCCTGCGGGTCCACGAGCGCGGACTCGTACGTGCTCAGGCCGAAGAAGTCCGGGTCGAAGCGGTCGACGCCGGTCAGGAAGTGCCCGTGCACGTCGTCGGCGGCCGACGGAGTGTTCCAGCGGTCCTGCGGCACCGGCCCCGCGGTGTCACGGCCCTCGCGGAGGTTGGCCATGAACGCGGCGAGATCGGGGGCGCCGGGGTAGCGGCCGCTCATACCGACGACGGCGAGCGCTCCGGCGGACTGCCGCGGCTTCGCGCCGGCCGCCGGGTGGGCCGCGCCGGGCGCCTGGGCCGTGCCGACCGGGTCCGGGTCCGGACCCGGGGCGGACGGAACGGGTTCGGTACCGGCCGCCCGAACCTCGGCGCGAGCCGTGGCGGGCTCCCCCCGGTCCGTACGTTCGGCGACCAGCACGGCCACCTCGTCGAGCGAGTCGGCTCCGAAGATCTCCGTGGGCTCCACCCGGGCGCCCGACTCGGCGAGCCTGGCGGAGAGAGCCCGGAGCGTCAGGGAGTCGAAGCCGAGGGTCTGCAACGGCTCCGCCATCCGCACCGCGCCCTCCGGCACACCCGTCACGTCGGCCACTGCCCGCCGTACCAGGCCGGAGGCCGCGCGGCCGGACGCGGCGACCGGTGCCGGCTGTGCGGGCTGCACGGGCTGTGCGGCCGGCACCGAGGCCGGCGCGGACGGCGTTCGTCCGGCCTTTGCCCCGGGGTCCCCGGAACCCCCGGGACCACCGGAACCACCGGAACCACCGGGACCACCGGGGCGGCCCTCAGGCCCGCCGGAGTGCAGGACCGCGGCCGGAGGGCCGAGGACGGCGAAGGTGTCGAGCGACTTCTCCCAGCGGGCCCGCTCCCCGTGGAACACCGCGACGGCGGGTGCCGCGTCCGGCAGGCGCAGGAGCGCGTCGAGCGCGGCGAACCCGGGCCCGGCGGGCAGCGGTTCGGCACCGGTGCGTTCACGCATGGTGGTCAGCACCGCCTCCGGAACCGACATGCCGCCGTCCCGCCACAGCGGCCAGTCGACGGACAGCGTCCGTCCGGAGCGTTCGCCGCGTGCCACGGCGTCCCGCCGCTCCTCCGCGAAGCCGTCCAGGAAACCGTTGCCGGTCGCGTAGTCGGACTGGCCGAGGTTGCCCACGGCCCCCGACAGCGACGCGTACAGCACGAAGACGTCCAGGTCGAGACCGGCGGTCGCCGCGTCGAGCGCACGCGCGCCCAGCGCCTTCGGCGAGATCACGGTGTCCGCGTCCGAGGGCCGCTTCTTGACCAGGTAGGCGTCCCGGAGTGTGCCGGCGGCGTGGAACACCCCGTGCAGCGCGCCCTCCGTGGCGAGGATGCCGGCGACCAGCGTCCGTACCGCGGCCGCGTCGGCGACGTCCACCGACACGTAGCGCGCGGCCGTCCCGAGGTCCGCGAGCACCGCCCGGTCCGCGTCCGTGAGCGAGGTCTCCGGCCGCCTTCCGCACAGGACGACGCGGGCGCCGTACCGCTCGACGAGGTGACGTGCCGTCAGTACGCCGAGACCGCCGAGCCCCCCGGTGACCAGGTGCGTCGTGCCCCGGCGCAGCGGGGACGGAGCGACGGGCGCGGTGGCCGCGGCCTCGACACGGCTGAGCAGGCGGCGCCGCCTGCGGCCGGGGCGCAGCTCGACGATCCGGCCGGACTGCGGTGCGCGGTCGGCGCACTCCGCGGCGAGCGCGCCGGCGCGGTCGGCGGCGAGACGGTCCACCAGCACGGCCCGGCCGGTCAGGCGTGGGTTCTCGTGGGCGAGCGTCTGTACGAAGCCGGCCGCGGCGAGCGCCGAGGTCCGGTCCTCGGCCACCGCCACCAGGTGCACCTGCCGCTTCCACAGACGCGTGAGCAGTTCGCGCACCGGCCCGAAGAGCTGCGCCCACCACGGGTCGGGGGAGTCGCCGGCGCGGACGGTCACGAGGAGGGTGACGGGTTCACCCGCCGGGTACGCCGCGGGGTCGGCCGCACGCGCTGCCTCCTCACCCCCGGGCCCCACGAGCCGCACCGGTCCGGTCCAGGCGGTGGCGAGGGCGGCCCGCAGATCCTCCGCACTGCCCGCGCCGTTCCGTGCCTGCGTGCCGTGCGGCGGCGCGAGCAGCAGCAGTGTGCCGGACTCCCCGGCGGCCGGGCCGACCGGCTGCGGCTGCCACTGCGGTACGTACAGGCTGATGCCTGGCAGCTCCGGTACGCCGCCCGTGTCGCCGCTGTCCGGTGCGGCGAGCTCGTGGCTGTCCGCTCTGTCCGCACTGTCCGCACCGGGGCCGTCGGCAGCGGGGCCGTCGCCGCTCACGAGGTCCGTCCCGGGGGCACGGCGTGTGCCTTTCAGGCGGGCTGCGGCGCCGTCACCGGACGAGGGAGATCCGGCGGCGGCGTGGACGGCGGGCGGTACCGCCGGGACCGCTCGGGGCGCCGGGGTGCGTCCCGCCGCCGAGTGCTCCTCGACCCAGTAGCGCTCCGTGGCCAGGACCGAGCCGGGCAGCGCAACGGCGCGGGGCCCTCCCGCCGGGTGGATCCGCCGCCAGTCGATGTCGTGCCGCTGGGCGTAGAGCCGGCCGAGGGCCAGCAGATCGTCGCGGGCTGCCGGACCGGGGGACGAGAGCCGCTCGTAGAGCCGCTCCAGCAGCGGCTCCTGAGCCTGCCTGACGCGGTCGGCCTCGGTGCTGTCCGACGTCGAGGCCACCCACTGCTCGTCAGGGCGCCCCGCTGTGAACGACTCCAGCAGGGAACGCAGTTCGTCGCGGTCCTGGGCGACCACGGCGAGCCGGGACGGCCCGTGGGACCGGCCGAGCGCGAGGGTGCGCGCCGCCTCGTGAAGCCCGGCGCCGCTGCCGGGGCCCGCCAGCCATCCGGCCAGGGCACGGGACTGGGCCGTGAGCAGTTCGCGGTTCCGGGCCGACAGGACGACGAGCGCCGGACCGGGAGTGGTGTCCGGCTCCCGTGCCGGCGGAGCCTCGACCACCACGTGCGCGTTGGTGCCGCTCAGGCCGAACGAACTGACCGCCGCCCGCCACGGCCTGCCGCTCCTGGGCGGCAGGGCCTCCGGGCCGGACGCGACCCGGAACGGTCCCTGGCCGAACGGGATGCGCGGGTTCGGCCGGGTGAAGTGGAGCGACGGCGGGACCTGTCCGGAGGTGACCACCTCCAGCGCCTTGAACAGCCCCGCGAGTCCGGCGGCCGCCGAAGTGTGCCCGACGTTGCCCTTCACCGAGCCCACCGGTATGTGCCCGGCGGGCAGCCCCGCGTCCGCGTACGCCTCGTTGAGCGCGGAGACCTCGATGGGGTCGCCGAGAGGGGTGCCGGTGCCGTGGCACTCGACGTAGTCGATCGTCGCCGGGTCGATGCCGAACCTGCTGTACACGTCGCGGATCAGCGTCGACTGCGCGCGTGGGGAAGGCGCGGTCAGCCCGTTGGTGAAGCCGTCGTGGTTGACCCCGGACGCGCGGATCACCAGCTGTACCGGATCGCCGTCGGCCATGGCCCGGCGCAGCGTCTTCAGCAGCACCACCGCACTGCCCTCGCCGGGGACGAAGCCGTCCGCGGAGGCGTCGAAGGGGCGGCACCGTCCGGTGGGCGAGAGCATCCCCGCCTTGCTCATGTAGATGTACGGCAACTCGGTGGTGTAGAGCGTCACTCCGCCCGCGAGCATCATGTCCGCCTCGCCCAGCCACAGGGCCTGACAGGCCTGGTGAAGGGCCACCAGGGAGCTGGAGCATGCGGTGTCGACGGCTGTGACGGGGCCGGCCAGGTCGAGCAGGTAGGCGACCCGGGCGGCCAGGATCGACTGCGAGTTGCCCTGCATCACCTGCGGCAGCCGGGAGTGCGGGCTGGAGCGCTCGATGCGGTGGGCGTAGTCGTTGAGCATCACGCCCGCGTGGACGCCGCACCGCGTGCCGGCCAGGGCGGACGGCGCGTATCCCGCGTTCTCCACCGCGCGGAAGCACCCCTGCAGGAACAACCTGGCCTGCGGATCGGTGAGTTCGGCTTCTCGCGGAGTCATGCGGAACTGTTCCGCGTCGAATGCCGCCGCGTCCTCCACGAGGCCGCCCCAGCGCGACAGGGACCTGCCGGGTGCCGCCGGGTCCGCGTCGTACCAGCGCTCCGCGGGCCAGCGGTCCGGTGGCACCTCGCTCACCGTGTCCCGGCCCTCGCGGACCACCTGCCGGAAGGCGTCGAGGTCGGCCGCTCCGGGGAACCTGGCGCTGCAGCCGATGACCGCGACCGGCTCCTGCACTGTGGTCGGCTCCCGCACCGCGGCCGGCTCCTGCACTGCGGCCGGCGGTTCGGACGGGGTGTGCTCGGACGGCGCTGCCGGTGCCGTCCCGCCGGTGGAACCGGACGCGGACGCGCCGCTGTCCGCGGCGGAACGCATCAGGGCGAGGGCCTCGCTCTTCGACAGCTCGCCGGAGGTGAACCGGCCCAGGATCTCTCGGGTGTCCATGCCGTCCAGCTCTCTCTGCTCGTGGGGGTTCACCGGCTCGTCTCCAGCAGCGCGACGGCCTCGTCGAGGCCGATGCCGCCGCTCGCCAGCGCGTCGAGCACGGCGTCGGCCTCGCCGGGTGCGGGCGCTTCCGCGGGCGTGACCGCCTCCGCCGGCGCGAGTGCTTCCGCCGGCGCGAGCGCTTCCGCCTGTCCGGGCGGTCCGCCGGACGCGGGCGCGGCGTCCGCCGGGGCCACCGGCGTCCCGGACTCGGCGAGGTACCGTGCCAGCCGCGCGACGGTCGTGTACGAGAAGAGGTCGCTCACGTCGAGCTCCAGGCCGAGCCGTTCGCGCGCGGCCACGATCAGCTCCTCGGTCAGCAGCGAGTCCAGGCCCATCTCCTCGAAGGGCGCGTCCTCCCCGATCGACGCCGGGTCCTCGTAGAGCACCTCGCCGAGGGCGTCCAGGAGCGTCTCGCGGATGTGCGCCGCGTCCGGCCGCCGGATCGCGGGTGCGGGTGGGGGTTCGGGCGGCGCCTGTACGGGTGCGGGCGCGGGCACCGGCGCGGGGGTGGACAGTGCGGGGGTGGACGGTGCGGGGGTGGACTCCTCGGGCTGCGGGGTCCGTCCGAAGTCCCGGAGATGGCCGCGGACCAGGCGGTCCTCGCCGACGGGTCCGGTTCCGCCGGGTCCGGCCTGCCGTTCGAGCTGGTTGTCGTACCAGCACCGGATCCGCTCGAAGGGGTAGTGCGGCAGTGAGATCCGGCGGCCGACGTCCTGGGCGCCGGAGGCGGCCGCCAGGTCGACGCGTTTGCCGCGCAGCCACGCGTCCGCCGACGGGACGTGACCGGCGTCCTCGCCGTCCGCCGTCGCAGCCTCGGCCTGCGCCTCGATCCGGGCGAGCCCGTCCAGCAGCTCCTCCCTGGTGCTGTGCCGCACTGCCGCCCGCCGGCCCAGCTGGGCACGGCCGACGGCCAGCGTGTAGACGACGTCGGCGCGGGCCGGGCCGTCGCCGTCGGCCCAGGCGGACTGGAGATGGCTGCGCATCCGGCCTGCCAGCTCCGCCAGAGCGACGGGGGTGCGTGCGGAGAGGAAGGCCGTCAGTGTCCTTCCGTCGTCCGGCGGCGCGGGAGCACGTCGCGGGGCCTCCTCCACCACGACATGGGCGTTGGCGCCGCCCGCCCCGAACGAGCTGATGCCCGCCCGGAGCGCCGCCGCCTCCCCGTCCGGTCCGGTGGGTGTCCACGGGGCGACGTGCTGCTGCACGGTGAACGGGGTGGCCGTGAAGTCGATCTCCGGGTTCGGCGGGTCGGAGTGCAGTGACGGCACGAGCGTCCGGTGCCGGAACTGCAGCAGCACCTTGGCGAACGCGGCCATGCCGGCCGCCGATTCGAGGTGGCCGATGTTCGACTTCACCGAGCCGATCGGACAGCGGCCTGCCGCTTCCGCGGTCCAGCCGTCGCGGGCGAAGGCGGAGGTCAGGCCGCGTATCTCCAGCGGATCGCCCAGCGAGGTGCCCGTACCGTGCGTCTCCACGTAGGTCAGGTCGCGCGCCGCCAGACCGGCGTCGGCGAGCGCCTTGCCGACCAGGTTGGCCTGCGCCTTGGGGTTGGGCACGGTGTAGCCGTTGGTGCGTCCGCCGTGGTTGACGGCGCTGCCGCGGATCACGGCATGGACGGGGTCACCGTCGCGGAGAGCGTCGGCGAGCGGCTTGAGGACCACCGCGCCCACGCCCTCGCCCGGGACGTAGCCGTCGCCACCGGTGCCGAAGCTGCGGCAGCGGCCCTCACTGGCCAGGAACCGGCCCTGACTGAGCATCAGGTACTTGTTCGGGTGCACCGACACGTTCACCGCACCGGCCACGGCCACCGCGCACTCACCCGCGCGCAGCGCCTGACAGGCGAGGTGCAGCGAGCTGAGGCCGGACGAGCAGGCGGTGTCCACGGCGACGCTGGGGCCCTCGAACCCGAAGAAGTACGACGCCCGGTTGGCGATGCACCAGAAGGCGCTGTTGGCGTGCACCGCGTTCCCGCGCAGCCGCTCCTCGCCCTCGTGCACCTGGTACTCGCTGTACATCGCGCCGACGTACACCCCGACGTCCCGTGGGCGCCGCGGATCGACGTCGGGAGCCAGACCGGCGGGCGTGTACCCGGTGTCCTCGATCGCCGCCCAGCAGCTTTCGAGGAACAGGCGGGCCTGCGGGTCGATGGTGCCCGCCTCCCGCGCGGAGATGTTGAACAGCGGGGCGTCGAAGCGGTCGATGCCGTCGAGGAAACCGCCCCACTTCGCGTAGGAGGTGTTGGGCACGTCGCGTTCGGGGCGGAAGAAGCCCTCCAGCTGCCAGCGGTCCGCGGGGATTTCGGTGATGGAGTCGCGGCCGTCCAGGAGGTTCTGCCAGAACGCGTCCAGACCGTCGGCCTGCGGGAAGCGGCCTGCCAGGCCGATGACGGCGATGGCACGGGCGTCGTCCCCGGCGTCCGGCTCCGGCGCAGCGTCCGTGGAAGGGCCGACCGAGGTGCCGGGCGTGAACGCCGCGGCCGTGCTTGCGGCGGTTGTGCTTGCGGCGGTTGTGCTTGCGGCGGCGGGGATCGCCGGAGCGGCAGCCGGAGCGGCTGGGGGGACTGCGGCGGCCGTGGCGGCCGCGGTCGCCGGGGCGACAGGTTCGAGCGGCGCGTCCGACGCTGCCGGGGCGGCCGGGGCGGACTGCGGGGCGGACTCGGCGACGACCCGCTCCAGTTCGGCGGCGGGCAGCTCGGCACGGAGGTGCTCGACGATCTCCGCCGCGCAGCGGCACTCGAAGAGCAGGGTGCGCGGCAGCCGCCCGAACCGCTCCGAGAGCCGGTCCACCGCGCGTATCCCGGTGAGCGAGTCGACCCCCAAGTCGTCGAAGAGCGTGTCGGGGTCCACGTCCTCCGGTGAGTGGCCCGTCACGTCCGCCAGTACGCCGCGCACGATGCCGAGCAGCGGGTCGTCCTCCTGGTGACCGGTCCGTTCCGGCTGCGCGGTGACAGCCCCGCGCGTCCCAGCCGCGCCCTCCGTGCCCTCCGTGCCCTCTGCGGACTCGGCACCCGCGGTCGCCGCGGCGGTACCCGGCTTCGCAGCGCTGCTCGCCTCCCCGGCCGTGCCCTCCACGGTGCCCGCACCTTCGGGACGGCCGCCGGGCAGCAGCGCCGCGGGCGGCCCGGCGGGGTCGCCGTAGAACACCAGCGGGCACACCGGACCGTCCGGCGCGGCGGCCAGCAGTGCCTCCAGGGTCTCCAGACCGCGCTGCGTGGGCAGCGGCGCGGCGCCGATCTGTCCGAGGAGTTCGACCGGGTCGCCGGGCAGTGTCATGCCGCCGTCGGCCCAGTAGGGCCAGGCCACCGACAGGGTGCGGCCCGTACGGTGGCCCGCGCGCACCGCCGCGGCCCGGTCCTCGGCGAAGCGGTCCATGGCCGCGTTGGCGAAGGCGTAGTCGGCCTGGCCCTCGCTGCCCAGGGAAGCCGAGACCGATGAGTACGCGACGAAGAAGTCGAGGTCGAATCCGGCCGTCGCGGCGTCGAGTGCGACAGCTCCCAGCACCTTGGGCCGCGTCACGTCCGCTGCCGCTGCGGGGTCCTTGGTGAGCAGGAAGCCGTCGCGCAGCGTGCCCGCGCAGTGGAACACGCCGTGCGGGGCACGGCCTTGCGCCGCGACCCGTGCCGCCACCGAGGCCAGGGCGGCCGTGTCGGTGCCGTCCGCCGTCACGTGTTCCACCGATCCGCCGCCGCGCCGGGCGAGTTCACACAGCCGCTCCCACTCGGGGTCGCCGGCAGTGCGGTCCCTCCGGCCGATCAGGACCACGTCGCAGCGGTGGACGCCGACCAGATGCGCGGCGAGCAGCGCCCCCAGCCGTCCGTGTCCGTTGATCCAGTAGCGGCCCCCGTCGCGCAGTCCGGGGCCCCCGCCGGGCTGTGTGCCGGTCCTCCGGAACTCCCGGGTGCGGCGCCGGGCTTGGGCGTCCAGCAGGACGTGCCGCGTGGCAGGGGAGGGGGAGGTCTCCGCCGCGAGCAGGGTGGCGGTCTCCTGGTCCGTGAGACCTCCGGGCAGTGCCACCGCGCACAGGTCGAAGCGGGGGTTCTCCCGGGTGAGGGAGCGTCCCAGGGCCGCGAGACCCGCGCCGACGGCACCGTGTGCGGGGTCGTCGGCGAGGTACGGGACGCGGATCACGGCCCCGGTGCGTGCCAGCGGCCGCAGCAGCTCCCGCAGCAGCGCCACCGCGTCCCGTGCCCAGTCCACCGCGACGGCAGTCCCGGCCGTACCGGGCGTGTGCGCGCCCAGCCAGAGCACCGACGGCCGGGCCGGGGCACCGGATCGCTCTCCGCCGTGGCCGGCGGCCAGCTCCGCGATCCGGCGGCCGGCCTCCTCCGCGCTGCCGTCCGGCATGTCCGTGACCCGGCCCAGGCGGTCGGCCAGTGCCGCCCGCAGCGAAGGGCTGCCGCCGAGCACCACGAGCGGCCCCGGCGCTGTGGCGGTCTGCTGCGGCAGGCCCGGCGGAAGGGCTGTGTCGACGGGCGCCAGCACGTGCACCGCCGAGCCGTCACGCCCTGCCCCCGTGACCGGAGACGTGCCCGGGGATGTGACCGGGGACGTGACGTCGACCGGAGACGTGGGAGCCGTGGCGGAACTCGGGGCTGAGCCCGGGACGGTGCCCGTGCCTCCCTCCGTGCGTGCGGCCGACGACGCCTCCGTGCGTGCGGCCGACGACGCTGTGGGCCGCAGCGCGAGTCCGGCCAGCTCGGCCCGCACCGTGCCGTCGGGGGCCAGCACGGTGATGTCGAATTTGCGGATCCGGTCACCACCGCCCGCCAACTGCCGTGGTCTGGCGTGCACCAGGGCACCGGGCGGCAGCGGCCCGTACACGTCCAGGCGGTCCACCGCGAACGGCAGATAGCGCTCGCTCGCGCCGCCGTCGTGGGCGAGGAAGCCGATGACCGTCTGAAGGGCGCCGTCCAGCAGCGCCGGCGCCAGGACCTCGGCACCGGCATCGCCGTCCCCGGCGCCGGTGCTCTCCGGCGCGGGCAGCCGCACGTCGCCCTCCGCTCCGGCGAGGCGTGCCAGCACGTCCCGCTCGCCGTAGGAGAACTCCGTCACGACCTGGTACCGGGGCCCGTAGTGGACCTGGTGGCGGGCGAAGAGCGCGTAGAGCTCGTCCGGGGGGAGAGAGGCACGGCACCATTCGCGGACCTCGGCGAGCGGGGAGTGGGAGGGCGCCGCGGGCCGCGCGGTGCCCCGGGGGGACTGCGGTACGCGTGCCGTGACGTGGACGCGGCGCTCCCGCTCCCCGGCCGTGCCGTCCGGGGAGGACGAGGTGACGGTGACCTCCAGTGCACCGTCCCCGGGAGTGACTTCTGCCCGCAGCACCAGCGGCCCGCCGACCTCGGCGGACTGCTGGAGGACGAGGTCCTCGACGCGGTGCGGCGCCGTGTCGGCCGCCGCCGCGGCCGCGGCCCGTACGCACTCCACGAACGCGGCGGCGGGCAGCAGCGGACGCCCGTTCACCACGTGGTCGGCCACGAGCGGATCGCCGGGGTCCAGGTCCCGCTCGAAGGAGATGCCGTGCAGCGTCGAGGTGTTGCGGTCGAGCATGCCCCGGCGTGACGCGCCCGCCCGTGCCTGCGGACGCGGTCCGCTCAGCGGCCAGCTCCGGCTGTGGTCGAAGGGGTAGCCGGGCAGGTTCAGCCGTGGCCCGTGCTCCGCGCCGGGCAGCGGCACCTCGTCCGTCCCGCCCGCTTCCCAGGCCCGTACCGCCTGTGCCACCGCGGCGTCGCCGTCCGCGGAACCCGCCCCTCCGGGCTCGGCGCCCGTGCCGCCGGGGCTGCTGCTCGTCCCGGCGTTCCCGGCCCGCTCCCGCAGCGCGCGCACCGCCTGAGCTGCGTCCCGCGCCACCACGCCGAGCCGATGCGGCAGCCGGCTGCGGCCGTCGCGCAGCGTACGGGCCACCGCCTCCAGCGGCGCGGCCCGGCCCGGGCCCTCCAGGTGGGAGGCGAGCTGCTCCGCGAGCTTCCGCAGCGCCTCGGGGGTACGCGCCGAGAGCACCAGCGGCTGCGCGCGTCCGCTGCCGGCCGCCTGCCCGGTGTCCGGCTGCGGAGCCTGCTCGAGGACGACGTGTGTGTTGGTGCCGCCGATGCCGAACGAGCTGACAGCCGCACGGCGTGGCCCGTCGAGCACCGGCCACGGCTGCGGGGCGCCCGGCACGAAGAAGCGGCTCGCGGTGAGGTCGAGCAGCGGGTTGGGGGAGTCGAAGCCGTGTTGCGGGGGGATGAGGCCCTGCTCGAGGGCGAGCACGCATTTGACGAGCCCGGCGAGGCCCGCCGCGGTGTTCAGGTGCCCCACGACGGACTTCGCCGAGCCCAGCGCGCAGGGCCCGGCTCCGTCGCCGTAGGCCTCGCGGAGGGCGGAGAACTCCACCGGGTCGCCCAGCTGCGTCCCCGTGCCGTGCGTCTCGATCAGCCCCACCGATGCGGGCGCGACCGTTCCCACCGCCAGCGCCTCGCGCAGGGCGGCGGCCTGGCCGCCGGGCGAGGGCGCCTGGTAGTGCTGCCGGGCGGCACCGTCGTTGTTGACGGCGGAGCCGCGGATCACGGCCCGTACCGGGTCGCCGTCGCGCAGCGCGTCGGCGAGCCTGCGCAGCACGACCGCGCCACCGCCGTTGCCGAACACCGTTCCGTCGGCCCGTTCGTCGAACGGACGGCACACACCACTGGGCGAGAGGATCATGTCGGGTGAGGACGGGTAGCCCGCCTGCGGCAGGTGCAGCGACACGGCGGCGACCACCGCCGTGTCGGATTCCCCGCCCAGCAGGCTCTCCACGGCCAGATGGACGGCGACCAGCGAACTGGAGCACGCCGTCTGGACGTTCAGCGCCGGACCGGTCGTGCCGAGCTGGTGCGCGATCCGGGTGGCGGCGAAGTCGCGGTCCGCGGAGGAGAACCTGGCCATGCCCGCCGCGTCCAGCTCGGTGATGCCCACCGGCGGCAGCGTCGGGCGGGCGGAGGAGGTGAAGACCCCGGTGGCGCCCGGTGCGCCGTCCGGCGGCAGGCCGCCGTCCTCCAGGGCGGCCCACGCCAGCTCCAGCAGGATGCGCTGCTGCGGGTCGAGCCACTCGGCCTGCCGCGGGTTGAATCCGAACAGGGCGGCGTCGAAGCGGTCCGCGTCGGGCATGGTGCAGCCCGCGGGTACGAAACCGGGGCGCCCGAGGTCGGCCGGGTCATGGCCGAGGGCGACCAGCTCCTCGTCGGCGTAGCGGCGTACCGCCGTGCCGCCGCGAACGAGGAGATCCCAGTACGCGGCCGGCGAGGAGAGCGGGCCGAACCGGCACGACGCACCGGTCACCGCGACCGCGGTGGGGTCGTCCTGGGCCGGGATCGTCTCCTGGTGTGCCAATGGCATGGTCATCCTGCTTCCGTGACTGCGCTGCGCAAGGCCTGTCTGCGGGCCTGGCGGAGCTGCTGCGGAGAGAGCTGCTGCGGGGAGAACTGCTGGAGTGCGGCGGCGGCCCCGCCGTCCGCGCCGGCGGGTCCCTGCGAGTCGGCGGGACCCTCCGCGCCGGCGGGTCCGTCTCCGGCTGGACGCTCCGGGGCGCCCGCGCGGGCCTGTGCCAGGCGCTCGGTCACCAGCGCCTGCTGCCCGGCGAGGGTGGGGTGCGAGAACAGGTCGCCCAGCACGAGACGCGCGTCCGGGAAACGGGCCGTCAGACGGACGAACAGACTGCCCAGCAGCATGGAGTTGCCGCCCGTCGCGAAGAACGTCCGGTCCCGCGGTGCTCCTTCCACCCCGAGCAGCTCCCGCCATTCCCGGGCGATCTCCTCGCCGACGTCCTCGCCCGCCGCAGCGGCGGCGCCGTCCCCGGCAGCGGTACCGGCCGCAGCACCGGCACCGGGTGCGGTACCGGCACCGGCCGGGCCCGCGGCACCCGTGATCCCGGCGGCCAGGGCGCCCCGGTCCGTCTTGCCGTTGGGGGTGCGCGGCAGGGCGGTCGTGAAGACGTACTCCTGGGGGCGCATCCACTCGGGCAGGCGCCGTGCCGCGAACTCGGCGAGCTCCTGTGCGGACGGAGCCGCGCTCCCCGGCCGGGGGACCACGACCGCCACGAGGCGCGCCGCCGCGCCCTCGCCCTGGACGAGGACCACCACGCGCCCGGCGTGCGGGTGTTCGCCGAGCACGGCTTCGATCTCGCCGAGTTCGAGGCGGTGGCCGCGGATCTTCACCTGGGTGTCGGCCCGGCCCACGAAGTGCAGAGCACCGTCGGCGGCGCGCCGGACGAGGTCGCCGGTGCGGAACCACCGGCCGCCGCGGCCCGGCTCCAGCGGGTGCGCGGTGAACCGGTCCGCCGTCTGCTCCGGGCGCCGCCAGTACCCGTGCGCGACGCCCGGGCCGCCGATCCACAGCTCCCCGGCCCCGTCGGCCCCGGCGGAGACCGGGCGTCCGGCGTCGTCCGTCGCGGTGACGAGCAGTTCGGTGGCGCCCACCGGTTCGCCGAGCACGACGGGCTCCCCGGGCGACAGCCGGGCCGCGGTCGACCAGATGGTCGCCTCGGTCGGCCCGTACACGTTCCACAACGACCCGACCCGGGAGGTGAGTTGACGTGCGAGCGCGGGGGGCAGCGCCTCGCCGCCGCACAGCGCGGTGAGTCCGGCACGCCCGTCCCAGCCGCTGTCCAGGAGCAGTTGCCAGCCGCTGGGCGTGGCCTGCATGACTGTGATGCCCTCGTCGTCGAGGACACGTCCGAGGCGCGAGGTGTCCAGCACGGTGCCGCGGTCGGCGACGACCACCCGGCCGCCGGACACGAGCGGCATGAACAGCTCCAGGACGGAGATGTCGAAGCTCGCCGTGGTGACCGCGAGCAGCCGGTCGCGTCCGCTCCAGCCGGTCAGCCGGCGGAAGGCGTCGAGGGTGTGCAGGACGTTGCGGTGGCTGACGGACACGCCCTTGGGCCGCCCCGTGCTGCCGGAGGTGAACATCAGATACGCGGGTGCGTCTCCGCCCGCTGCGGTGGCGCCGTCCGTGCCGCCGGCGTCTTCCGTGGCCGCGCCGCCGGGCGGGGGCGCGTCCGCGGGCAGTTCGTCGAGCAGCACGGTGCGCAGTCCGCTGCCCGTCAGCGGCCCCGCCTCGGACCGTTCGGTCACCGCGAGCGCGCACCCCGCGTCCTCGAGGATCAGACGGATCCGCTCCGCCGGGTACGAGGCGTCCAGCGGTACGTACGGGCAGCCGGCCCGCAGCACACCGAGCAGGGCCACCGGGAGCCGGCAGCTCCGGCCGACCAGTACGGCGACCGGCTCGCCCGGTCGCACCCCGGCCGCGCGCAGTGCCCGCGCGACCGCCGCGGTGTTCCGGTCGACCTCGGCCCAGCTGAGGCTGTCGCCCGCCGTGTCCCGCACCGCCTCGGCATGCGGGTGCCGGGCGGCGAGGCGCCGGAACCGGCCGGGCAACGTCAGCGTGCCGGGGTCCGTCAACTCCCCGGCGGGGGCGTCGAGGTCGTCGGCGAGTGCGGCGGCCAGCGTGTACCAGGTGTCCACGAACGCGTCGAGTTCCGCGGGCGTGAGCGCGGTGCTGCGGTGGTTGGCGAGGATCTCGACCCCGTCGGGCCCGTCCGTCAGCTCCAGGCCCAGGTCCCATTGCCCGCCCTGGCCCTGGATGAAGACCCGTTCGCCCAGCGGGCCGCCCGATCCGCCGGGCGGGCGCGGCCAGTTCTGGTACGCGAAGGTCAGGTTCGGTACGGCGCCGTCGCCGCCCGCTGCCCGGCACAGTTCCGCGGCCGACGGGTAGGGCAGGTCGGCGAGGGCGAGCGCCGAGCGGATCTCGTCCTGAAGGGTGGTCAGCCACTGGCGCAGCGACAGTTCGGCGACGGGCCCGACCCGGACCACCACCGAGTTCACGAAGTGCCCCACGGTGTGGTCGTACTCGGCGCCCGGACGTCCGTAGGTGGGCACCGAGACGAGGAAGGAGTGCCGGCCGGTGGCGTGGCCGACCGCGAGGACGTACGCCGCGAGCTGCACGGTGAAGTCGCTCACTCCGGCCGCCGACGCGGCGGCACGCAGGCGGTCGCGCAGCGAGGCGGGCATGCGGTACTCCGCGTGCCCGGCGGCCCAGGGGTGCGCCGAGGCCGTGCCGCCGGGGAAGCGGGGGGCCGGTGGCACCGTCCGGAGCCTCTCGCTCCAGGCGCGCTGTGCTTCCGCACGGGCCCGGTCGTCCGTCTCCTCCTGGGCCAGGAACCGGCCGAACGAGGCGGTGCCGGACGGACCGGGACGGGCCGCGGGGTCTTCCAGCAGCGCGTCCAGGCTCTGGCCGATCAGCTCCACGGACCGTCCGTCCGCCACCAGGTGGTGGACCGTCAGCTGGAGGACCGCGCCGCCCGGATCCTCCTGCCACAGCACGGCGCGCAGCGCGGGCCCGGTGTCGAGCGGCAGCGGCCGTCCGGCCTCCTCGCGCAGCGCCTCGAACAGTGCGCCCTGCGGCGCCGTGCGTACGTCCAGGGTCCCGTCGGGCAGTGCCGCGCCTCCGGGACCGCCGTGGGCCGGCGGTGCGCCGGCGGGCGACGCCGGCAGGAACCGGAGCGCACCGCGTTCGGGGGCGAGACGCTTTCCGAGCGCCGGGTGGTGTCCGACGAGCGCCGCCAGGGCCGCGGCGACCTCCTCACGGCCCCTGTCCCCGGCCAGGCGCCATGCCACCGACAGGTTGTACGGCGCGTACGGGGCGGCCGCGTGCTCCGCCGTCCACAGCGGGATCTGACGTTCCGACACGGGCCAGTCGCCGGGCTCCTCGCGGGGCTCCTCGCCGGGCTCCTCGTCCGGTGCCGCGGTACCGGACGGCTCCTCGGGCCCGGTCCGGTGGCCGCCCGGCCCGGCCGGCGCCGCGACCGCCGTGAGGGCGGGCCCGTGACTGTCGAGCAGGCTGCGGGTGAGGTCGGCGATCGTGTCGTGGTCGTACAGAGTGCTGCGCGGCATATGGCCCAGCGAGCTCTCCAGGGTGCGGGCGAGCCGGGTCAGCGCGATGGAGTCCACGCCCAGCTCGGCGAGGTCGGCGTCGGGGCTCAGCGTGTGCGCGGCGAGCCCGGTGACGGTCTGCACCTGTCCGGTCAGCCACCGCACCGCGGCGTCGAAGGGGGTGGTCTGCGGCGACTGCGCCGGTGTGCTTCCGGCGTCCTGTGCGTCGGCGGCCTCGGGGGCCTCGGCAGCTTCGACGACGGCCTCGGGGGCCTCGGCGCCGAAGTCCGGGTGCTCATGTGCCTCCACGGGGTCCGGCACGGCGCTGCGCGCGCCCGTCGCCGCCGCCCACCGGTCCAGATCCCCGTGGGCCAGCACGGTGTGTGCGGGGCCGCCGCTCGCCGGGACGGAGCCCAGCAGCCGCCACAGCTCCTCGGCGGCGTCGTCGACGGGCAACGGCTCCAGGCCGTAGGTCTCCCGCAGGTGGTCGAGGGTCGAGGCCGGGGGCCGCATCCCTCCGCCCGCCAGGGCCGGCCAGCCCACCGCCAGGGTCCGTCCCGTGCGCGTGCCGAGTGCGCCCGAGGCCCGGGCCTCGGCGAAGCCGTCGAGGAAGCCGTTGGCGAAGGCGTAGGCCGACTGTCCCTGATTGCCGACGTGGACGGCGATGGAGGACGCCAGGACGAAGAAGTCCAGCGGATGGCCGGCGAGCGCAGCGTCCAGGGCCGTGGCGCCGAGCAGCTTCACCCGGCACACCTCGTCGACCGCCGCTGCCGTCTTGGTCCGCAGGAACCCGTCGCGCAGCACTCCGGCCACGCACACCACGCCGTTGACGCGCAGCCCCCGGGCGTCCAGTTCGTCGGCCAGCGCCGACACCGACTGCGG
The DNA here is from genome assembly GCF_042653885.1 of Streptomyces ovatisporus. NCBI lineage: Bacteria > Bacillati > Actinomycetota > Actinomycetes > Kitasatosporales > Streptomycetaceae > Streptomyces > Streptomyces ovatisporus. Next base: position 76,439 of record NZ_JBHSFH010000011.1, on the reverse strand, counting down.
GTCGGTGACGTCGCACGGCAGATACGCCGCCCGCGCCTGCCCGGCGCCGGTCGCGCCGCCGGGACCCGGCGGGGGTGCCTGCGTGCCGCGTCCCGTGACCACCACGCGGGCACCCGGGGCGCGGCGCAGCACGGACTCGGCGACCGCTCCGCCGAGGCCGCCGGTCCCGCCGACGATCAGGTAGCACCCGTCGGGACGCAGTGGGAACGGCTGCTCCGCGCGGGCCAGCCGGGCCAGACCGGCCCGCTCGCGGGCACCGGCGGTCAGCCGCACCCAGGCCGGCGGCTCCCCGTGCGCGAGTTCGGCCCGCACCGCGGACTCCGCCTCGCCGGGGGCGCGTTCGCACCATGCACGGTCGACCGTGATCAGTCCGACGCCGAAGCGCCCTGTCTCGCCCGCGACGGTACGGACCAGACCGTGCAGCGCGTACTGGGCCGCGACCCCCGTGTCCGGACGGGCGCACAAGGCCAGGCGCACCTGCCCGGCGTCGAGGCGACGGCTGGAGACGAGCGCGCGAAGCGCCGCGAAGAGCGGCAGCACCGCCCTCGTGGCGAGCCGGCCGTAGGCGTCGTGGGCCGCGTGCGGGGTGGCCGCCGCCTCGGGGGCGGAGAGCGGGCCGTCCTCGTCGAGGGCGACCAGCACTCCCGCGTCCGGGCCCAGCCGCGCCAGGACGGAGTCGACCCGGGCTCGCGTCGCGTCGGGGTCGTCGGTCGCGACGGCGTCCCAGCTCAGCTTCGCGTCCGCGCGGTGCGCCAGCGCCCGTGCGAGCGGGCCGTCACCGCCGATCAACAGCATCCTGCGGCCCGGCTCCGCGGCCGCGGCCCGGTCCGGGGACCACCTCAGGGTGTACGGCGCGGTGCGCTCGCGGAGTGCGTCGTGCCTGGGAGACGGGGCTGCTTCGCGCCGGGACGGGGCGGTCGGGCGGGACGGCTCGGGGTCAGTGGTCCGGAGCGCCGCGGTGCGGGGCGCGGTGGTCCGGTGTGCTGTCGTGCGGGGCGCGGCGGAGGTCTCCTGCTCCAGCGGCTCCGCACGCAGCAGGAAGCCGTCCACGTCCGCGACGGCGGCGCCGGACTCGTCGAGGATGCGCAGGTCGAACAGGTGGACCCCGCGCCGGGTGTTGCCGTGGGACGGGCGCACATGGACGTACACCGGACCGACGGCGGGCCGGTGCACCACGAGCCGGTCGACGGAGAGCGGCCGCAGCCACTCCGTGGGTCGCTGCCCGTCGGGAGCCATCGCCGCGTAACCCGCTGCCTGGAACGCCCCGTCGAGCACCGCGGGGTGCAGCACCGGCCGTCCGGCAGGCCCGGCGGGGGCGTCGCACACGAGGCGGGCCAGGACCTCACCCCCGGACCGGGACACGGCGGTCACCGGCCGGTAGCCGGGCCCGTAGGTGAAGCCGTGCGCGTCGAGCACGCGGTAGAACGCGTCGGCCGAACCGGCGCCGCTGTCCGCGAGCACGGCGGACAGACGTTCCGGGGCGTAGGCGAGCAGCCCGTCGAAGAGCCCGGTGCTCGTCCTGCGCGGGCCGCCGAGTTCGACGGCGCCGCGCACCACTGCGGCGCCCGCGCTGCTGATGGCGAAGGCGTGCCGTCCGTCTGCGGGCGGACCGTCCTCGTAGGCCAGCGAGCCGGTCAGACCGGGTCCGCGCCACGGGGCGAGGAAGGTGACGTCCTCGACGGCCGCCTCGTAGGGGTTCGCCCCGTGGGCGAGCAGCGACTCGAGGACCGTCTCCAAGGCCAGGGCCCCGGGCGCTATCGCCTCTCCGTCGACCACGTGGTCGGCCACCCACGGGTGTCCGTGGGGCAGACCGACCCGCAGTGCGCCGTTCTCGGGCGCGCCCTCGACGAGGGGCAGCGCACGGCTGACGCGTGCCCCCAGCAGCGCCGCCTCGACGGCGCCGGTCGGCGGCTCCGCCACCCGGTGCGGGGAGTCGGCGAAGGGGGTGGTGGGCAGCGCGACCCTGCGATACGTGCCGGGCTCCGGCTGCCACCAGGTGCGGTCGCCCGAGCCCACCCAGGCACGGGCCCACCGCACCGCGGTGTCGCCGTGCTTCCCGTCCGCGCCGGGCGAGCGGTCCGGTGCGGACGGTGCGGGCTGCGACGGCGTGCCCTCCCCGTCAGCCGCGAACAGCGCGGGGTGGGGGTCTCCGGCCGCCAGCGCCCGGAGGGCGGCGACGGCTTCGCCGCGGTCGGCGGGGCCCGTGCACACCACCGCAGCCCGGCAGGGCCAGTCGTCCCGGCCGTGGAGCAGGGTGGCGGCCACGTCCGTCAGGGACGCCGTGCCCGTCAGGGTCTCGGCAGGCGTGCCGAGCACCGCGGCGAGGCGCTCCGCCACGCGCGCGAGCCGGTCGTGGTCCGGGGCTCCCAGCGGAAGGACCAGCGGCCCGGCCTCCCGCGACGGCGCGTCCGGGACCGGGAACTCCTCCATCACCACATGGGCGTTGGACCCGCCCGCGCCGAACGAGCTCACCGCGGAGCGCCGTACCCCGGGGGCTCCGGCAGTGCCGGCCTGCCACACCTCCGTCTCGTGCTGCACCCGCAGCGGACCGTCCGCCAGCTCCAGGCGCGGGTTCTCCGGGCGGGCGTGCAGGCTCGGCACCAGCCGCCGGTGCCACAGCTGCAGGATGGCCTTGGTCAGGCCGGCCACCCCGGCCACTGCCTCGCCGTGGCCGATGTTCGACTTCACCGAACCGATCCGCACCGACCCGGGCCGCGCTTCGGGGTCGGTGCGGAACGCCCGCGCCAGGGCCCGTACCTCGATCGGGTCGCCCAGCTCCGTCCCGGTGCCGTGCGCCTCGACGTAGCCGATGTCGTGCGGCCGCAGACCCGACCGCTCCAGTGCCCGGGTGACCAGGTCCGCCTGGGCGACGGGGCTCGGCACGGTGTAACCGCTGCCCTGTCCGCCGTGGTTGACGGCGCTTCCGGTGATGACCGCGTACACGGTGTCGCCGTCGGCGACTGCCCGCTCCAGCGGCTTGAGGACGACCGCTCCCGCGCCCTCCCCGGGGACGAAGCCGTCGCCGCCCGCACCGAACGCCCGGTTGAGCGGGCCCGGCGACGTCATGCCGACCGAGCCGAGAGCGGCGAACCGGTCCTGGTGCAGGAACAGATGCACGCCGCCGGCGAGTGCCACCTCCGCGTCCCCCGTCGCGAGCGCCTGGCAGGCGAGGTGCACCGCCGTCAGCGAGGAGGAGCACATGGTGTCGACGGCCAGGCTCGGGCCGTTCAGATCGAATGCGTAGGAGACGCGGTTGGCGATGGAGGAGTACGCGGTGATCCCGTACTCGGCGTTGTCGGCGCCGACGAGGCGGGCGTCCCGCTGTGCCAGCAGGTTGCTGTGCGAGGTCACGCCGACATAGACGCCGACCCGGTCCGCCGACACCCGCTGGGAGAGCCGCGAACGGGAGTAGCCGGCGGTCTCGAACGCCTCCCACGCCGTCTGCAGGAACTGCCGTTCCTGCGGGTCGAGTACGGCGGCGTCGCGCGGCGGGATGCGGAACAGCTCGGCGTCGAAACTGTCCCAGCCGTCGAGGAAGCAGCCCCACCTCGTGGTGGCGGCATCCAGGGTGTGTGCCACCCGCCAGTCCCACCGGTCCGCCGGCACCTCGCGCACCGTGCTGCGGCCTTCGGACAGCAGCCGCCAGAAGGAGTCCAGGTCGGGGGCGCCGGGATAGCGGCCGGCGAGGCCGATCACCGCGATCTGCCGCTGCCTGTCGCCGGGCCGGCCCGCCGGTACGGGCGCGACGGGTGCGACGGGCACGACGGGTGCGCCGGGTGCGGGGAGTTGCGTGTCTGCGGGCGCGTCCGGTCGGGCCTCGCCGCCCCCGGCCGCGGTCCCGGACGGTGGCGAACCGTTGCCGCCCGTGGAGGCCGTGTCCGTGCCGGATGCGCCGACGAACCGCCGGGCCAGCGCGCTGATCGTGCCGTACTCGTGCAGGGTCGTGCCGGGCAGCGGCCCGAAGACGCGGCTCAGGGCCGTCGTCAGTTCCACGTGCAGCAGCGAGTCCAGGCCCAGCTCGCGCCACGGCAGGTCGGCAGGGAGCGGCCGGTCCCCGGGCAGCACGTCGCGCACGACGGAACGGACGCGTTCCTCCAGTCCCTTCAGCTCCGCCGTGTCCGCCGTGTCCGCCGGGTCCGCTGAGTCCGCCGGGTCCGCTGAGTTCGCCGTCCCCATGTCCGCCGTCCCCGCGTCCGCCTGTCGCTGCTCCGGCACGTTCGGGGCCTCCTGGTCGTAGGTGTTCGCGGAGCCCTCCGCCGACGGGCCGGCGTCGGCGGCCGGGGACCCGGCGGGCGGGACCGCCTCCGGCCGGAAGGCGTCCAGCGCCCGTGGCCGGCCGCCGATCACCACCGCGGACGGGTGCGGCGCGCGTACGCACCGCTCCAGGGCCGCGCAGCCGTCCTCGGCCGTGAAGGTCTCCAGGCCGGGGAAACCGGCGAGGACGGCGTCCGTGTAGCGGCGTGCGAGGCCGGTGTCCCGCCAGAGGCCCCAGGCCACGGCCCGGGTGGGGGTGCCGGGCCCGTCGAGCGCCGCCGCGACCCGGTCGAGGCAGGCGTTCGCTGCGGCGTAGGCGAGGCCGCCCTGGCTGCCGAACGTGCCGAGGAACGACGAGAACAGCACCAGGGCCGTGCCGGGGAAGCGGGCCCGCGCCCGGTGCAGCGGCCCGAGCGCCGCGAGCTTCGCGTCGAGACGCGGATCGATCGCGTCGTCGGTGAGTTCGTGCAGCAGCGCGTCGTGAGCCGCGCCCGCCGCGTGCAGTACGGCGTCCGGTGGCCCGTACCGCTCCCGGCACTGGGCGAACGCCGCGGCGACGTCGGCCTCTTCGCGCATGTCGCCGCGTACGTAGTGCGCGCTCCCCCCGGAGTCCCGCACCGCGCGCACGACCTCGCGCACCGACGCGTCCGGTGCGGAACGGCCCACCAGGATCAGCCGGGCGCCCCGCCTGGCCGCGAGATGCCGGGCGACCGCACCGCCGACGCCGCCCGCGCCGCCGAAGACGATCAGGACGGGGGACCGGTCGGGCCACAGGGCTCCGACGCCGGTACCTCCGGTGCTCCCGGCCCCCGCCGCTCCGGCCGTGTCCGCAGGCACGAGGCATTCCACACGTCTGTGGCCGCCCGCCGCTCCGAGCGACACGAGAGGCGCCTGAGCGCCGCACGGCTCGGCCCACACCGCTGCGCACACCGAGGCGTCGGCGGACAGCGGGCCGGGCAGGTCGACGGCTGCCACGGTCAGCAGAGGTGATTCGTGCGGCAGTCCGCGGAGGGCTCCCAGCAGGGCACCCTGTTGCGCGGCCCCGGGCCCCGCCGGAGCCTCGGGTGCCGCGAGTCCGGTGGTCACGAGCGTGAGTGCGCCGGGCGTGCCGCGCGCGTCCAGCGTCCTGGCCGTCCCGACCAGGGCGGACAGCCAGCGGTGCAGCTCCTCCTGGCCGGTGGGGTCGAGCGGCCACTGTGCCCCGCCGACGAGGAACAGCACCCGCACGGGCCCCGCTCCGGTCTCCGGCAGCGCCTCGTCGCGGCCGATCGCCGACACCCGGGGTGCGTCGCCGCGTCCGCCCTGTCCGGCGCTCAGGTCCGCCGCCACGTGCCCGGCCCATGCCCGGGCTTGCTCACGGGTGGTCTCGTCGTGCACCAGCAGGACGGTGCCGGGCGCGGTGGCCGTGTCCTGCCGGGACGCGGGTGGAGCAGGCACCCAGCGCGGCACGAGGACCGACGGGGGCGCGGCGGGCGGTGCCGGGACGGCAGGGGCAGAGGTGGGTGCAGACGAGCCGTCCTGCCACAGGGGCGGCAGGCGTTTGCGGTCGAACGGGTGGCCCGGCAGCGCGATACGGCGCGGGGGACGGTCGTGCTCCGGCCAGTGCGCGGTCCAGTCGGCCCTCCCGTCCGCCAGCCACTCCTCGGCCGTACGCGCGGCGTCCCGCTCGGCACCAGCGGTCCTGTCGCGGTGACGCCCGCCCGGGGCGACGACTGCGGGGTGCGCTTCCCCTTCGGCCAGCGCGCTCAACGCCGCCCGCAGCCCGGCACGGTCGTGCACCGTCAGCAGACGCCGCACGGGGTGCGTCTCACGGCCCGTCTGCAGAGTCCACGCCCATTCGGCGAGGACGACCGGACGGCCCCGGTCCACGGTGCGGTCCAGGTGGGCGAGGAGGCGACGGGCAAGAACCGGAAGGGCCTTCGGACTCGCCACCGACAGGGGAAGCAGCCACGCGCCCGGTCCGGGGCGGGTCGCGGCGCGGGCGGGTTCCACCTGTTCGAGGACGACGTGCGCGTTGGAACCGCCGATGCCGAACGAGCTGACCGCGGCCCGGCGGGGGGCCTCCGGCGAGAGCCACGGCACTGCCCGGTCGGCGATGGCGAGGACGCTGCCGGACAGATCGATGGCCGGGTTGAGCCGGGTGAAGTGCGGGGTGCCGGGAATCGTCCCGTGCCGCATGGCCAGCAGGACCTTCACGACCCCGGCGAGGCCCGCGGCCGCCTCCAGATGGCCGATGTTGGCCTTCACGGAGCCCACCCGCAGCACACCGCCCGGGCCCGCCGCGCGAGCGCGGTGCGTACCGTCCGCCGGGTCCGGCTCGACCGCCGCCCGCAGGGCTTCCATCTCGATGGGGTCGCCGAGCGGGGTGCCGGTGCCGTGGGCCTCCACATAGCCGAGGTCCAGGCCGGAGAGCCCGGCCTGCTTCAGCCCGTCGCGGATCAGCGCCGTCTGTGCCCGGGGGTTGGGGGCGGTCGGGCCGCTGGCCCGGCCGCCGTGGTTGGCGGTGGCGCCGCGGACCACGGCGAGCAGCGGGTCGCCGTCCGCCACTGCGCGGCGGTGGGCCTTGAGGACGAGCCAGGCGGCGCCCTCCCCGCGTACGTAGCCGTCGGCACCGGCGTCGAAGGCGCGGCTCAGGCCCTGCGGAGAGAGCATCCCCGCCTGCTGGAACGCGTCCTGGTTGAAGCTGTTGCTCAGCAGGTTGACCCCGCCCACGAGGGCCGTCCCGCACTCCCCGCGCTCGATCGCGGCGACGGCGAGGGCCAGCGCGGTGAGCGAGGCGGAGCAGGCGGTGTCCACCGTGATGCTGGGCCCGGTCAGGTCGTAGTGGTACGAGATCCGGTTGGCGAGGAAGGTGGGGAACGTGCCGAGCGTGGCGTATCCGTCGGCGCCGCCCGCGGCGACCGTGTGCTCCCGGAAGTCGTAGCTGGAGGCGCCCACGAACACGCCGGTGCGGCTGCCGGCCAGGCGGTCGGGCACCAGGCCCGCGTCTTCCAGGGCGTGCCGGCTGAGTTCGAGGAGCAGGCGCTGCTGGGGGTCCATGGAACGGGCCTGGCGCAGCGGGATGCCGAAGAACTCCGCGTCGAACGCGTCCGGTTCGGCCAGGAGCCCGGCACGGTGCCGGGCCGGGCCGGCGGTCTCGCGGGCGGTCGCCGGGGCGGACCCGGCCAGCCGCTCCGGCGGCAGTTCCGTCACGGCGCACTCGCCGCGTTCCAGGAGGTCCCAGAAGGCGTCGGGGCCTTCGGCGCCCGGGAAGGAACAGGCCATGCCGATGACGGCGGCCCTGTCGCGGCCGGTCGCGGCCGGGGGGACGGCGTCCGCGGGCGCCGGCGAGACGGAGCCCGCCCCGGCGGCAGGGGAGCACGACGAGGCAGGCGCGGACTCGAACGTGGGCTCGGGCCCGGGCTCCGGGGCGGGGCGCCCGGCGGTCTCCTCGATCGCCGCGGCCAGGGAGCGGATCGTCGGGTGGTGCCAGACGGCGGTGTCCGGCAGCCGTACGCCGAAGGTCTCGTTGGCCGCCGCGACGAGCTGTACGGCGGCCTTCGACGTCAGCCCCGCTTCGCCGAGCGGGCGGTCCGGGAGCGGGGCGCCGCCGGTGATCTCCTCCACGAGTGACGTGAGGCGGCCGATCGTCGCCGAGCCGGGGGTGCGGGACGGGCGCGCACCTGCGTCCTGCCCCGCCTCCTGCCTCGCCTCGTTCCCCGTCTCCTGCCCCGTCTCCTGCTCGGCCGGCGGCGGGACGGGCGTGTCCTGGCCGGGCCTGCCCGCCGTGTCCTGGACGCGCTGCCGTACGGCCTCCAGGAAGCGCGTCGCCTCGCGGCCGTTGAGGACGCCGTGGTCGTAGGCGAGGGTGAGCAGCCGGGTCCCGTCCGGGCCCGGGTACGCCGCACCGAGCATGAGCGTGGCCACCGCGGGCGGCACGACGACGGGTGCCGCCTGGAGCGCGCCGTCGTCGTCCAGGGACGACACCAGCAGGGTGGCGGTCCCGTCGACGGTGGACCGTCCGGCTCTCGCCTCCTCCAGCCCCGCGACCCAGCGGCGCGCGAACGTTCCGAAGTCGCCCTCGTCGGCGTGCGGCAGGCCCGCCACCAGCAGGTCCGAGTCGTCGGTCGCGACGGCGACGCCGAGGGTCACGCCGTGGAAGATCCGTAGCGTGTCACGGCCCACGAGCCGGGCCCGCAGCCGGGGGTGTGCCCGCGCCGTGAGCGCGGCGAGGCGGGCGAGGGTCTGGAAGTCGCTGACGAACCCGGCCCCCGATTCCGTGCGGAGCCGGGCCGTGGCCCGGCGCAGCGACGCCGCGTCCAGGGCCACGGTGACGGTGCCGGCGGTCACCTCGGCGCGGGACCGCTCGAGGACCTGGTTCAGGCGGAGTTGGGCGGGGGAGAGGGGGACGTCGTCGAATCCGCCGGGCCGTGGGGCGCCGGCTGCGCCGCTCCCGGCCCCCCGTGGCGGCGCGTCCCCGGCATCGGCCTCCTCCGGGACCTCCGACCGCGCGGAGGCGAGATAGCGGTCGATGTCGGAGGGCGTGAGCAGCGAGCCCCGACGGGGTATGCGGGCCAGCTCCTCGGGGGCGACACCGAGCAGCCGGGCATGCTTGCGCGCCAACGGCGCCATCTGCACCTTCGGGGGCCCGCCGTCTCCCGTACGCTCCGCCTCCGCACCGCTGCCACTGCCGGCGGCCCGCGTGGGGGCGGGCGCGGCTGCGGGGGACCCGGCGGCGGGGAGGGGAGCGCGGGCGGGAGGCGTGGGGGGTTCGCCTTCCGCGGCGGGGGAGGTCCCCGGGGCGCCGGAGGCGTCGGTCCTGGGGGAGCCGTCGGGACGTACGCGGGCCACCGGAGCACCGACGGCGACGACATCGCCCTCGTCGACGAGCCACTGCGTCAACTCGCCGCTGACGGGGGCGTCGACGTCCACCGTCACCTTGTCCGTCTCGCACTCGAAAAGCGGCTCGCCCGCCGTGACGTACTCTCCGGCCCGGTGGTAGATCCTCGACAGCCGCGTCTCGGCGACGTCCTCGGCCAGTTGCGGCAGCCGCACCGTCGAGTCGTCCGTACGGCCGCCGGCGCCGCCGTCCCGGTCGTCCCCCGTCGTGCCGACTGCCATCAGGCCTCCTCGCCGGTCCGTGCTTGCCGACCCACTATGGGCGGCACGCCTGATGGCGCCCTGATGACGGACTGACGGACCGTGAACGCCCCCTCTCGCCGCGGCGCCCGGGCGAGCACACTCACTGTCGGACGAGACGAGCGGGCTTACCGGACTGTCCGCGCCGAAGGACATGGAGAGACATGGCAGCCAGCGACACGCGTCACCAGTACCCCTTCGACCGTGCGGTTCCGACAGAGATTCCGCCCCTGTACGAGGAGCTCCGCGAGACCGAGCGCGTCGCCAGGATCACCATGGCGACGGGCGACCCGGGCTTCCTGGTCACCCGGTACGAGGACGTCCGATTCGTCCTCTCCGACTCCAGGTTCAGCGTCCGTCAGGACCTGCCCGGAGCGCCGCGCCTGACCGAGATGACCTTCGAGAGCGTGATGACGACGGATCCGCCCGTCCACACGCGGCTGCGCCGCCTGCTCTCCCGGGACTTCACCGCCCGCCGGGTCGAGCGGATGCGCCCGCGGCTGCAGGAGATCGTCGACGGTCTGCTCGACGAGATGGAGAAGCAGGGCCCGCCGGCCGAGATCGTGGAGTCGCTCGCGGCGCCGTTCCCCATCACCGTGATCTGCGAGCTGCTCGGCGTCCCGATGGTCGACGTCGCCCGGTTCCGCACCTGGGCGGACATCATGGTCTCGCTCACCGGCTACTCCATGGAGGAGTGGACGGCCGCACGCGACTCCCTCGAGAACTACCTGGACGAGCTGGTCGTCGCCAAGCGCGAAGAACCGGGGGACGACCTCCTCAGCGCCCTGGTCAGGACGGCCCAGACCGAGGACGACCTCACCGAGCACGACGTGCGTTCGCTCTCGCTCATCCTGCTGCTCGCGGGGTACGAGCCGGCCTCGAACCAGCTCGGCAGCAGCATCCTCACGCTGCTGCGCTTCCCCGAGCGGCTCGAACAGCTGCGCCGCGACCCCGACCTGCTGCCGTCCGCGGTGGAAGAACTCATGCGCTACGCCCCCGCCGGCGACGGTGCGCTGTTCCGGGTCACGCTCGACGACGTCACCATCGGCGGGACGCACATCCCGGCCAACAGCGCGGTCCTCGCCTCGACCCAGGCCGCCAACTGGGATCCGCGCCGCTACGACGAGCCCGACGGACTGATCCTCGACCGCCCCGACAACCAGCACACCGCGCTGGGCCACGGCATCCACTTCTGTCTCGGCGCGGCCCTCGCCCGGGTCGAACTCCAGGTGGCCATCGGCTCGCTGCTGCGCCGCTTCCCCAAGCTCGCCCTCGGCACCGACGTGGCGAACCTCCGCTGGTCGAGCCCGGGTTCGATGCTCAGCGGCTTCTCGGAGATCCCCGTCACCTGGTGACCCGCCCGGTGACCCCGGCCGCGCGGACCCCGCGCGGCCGGCGGCTGCCCCGGAGCTCCGGCGGGGCGGCGCATGCTCGCCGCCCCGCCGGAGCCGCGTCGTCCCCGGTACGCCGCGGAGACCGCACGCTGCCGCCGCCCCGGCATGTCCTGCCGGGGCGGCCCGCTCTCACAGCGGCGCGGGACCCGCGGGCTCCGCGGCGCGCAGCACACCGTCCCGCACCTCGACGGGTTCGCCGTCGAAGCGGGCACGCAGCCGCCGGTCGTGGGAGACGATGATCACGGCTCCCTCGAACAGGGCCAGCGCGTCCTCCAGTTCCTCCATCAGCGTCAGCGCGAGGTGGTTGGTGGGCTCGTCGAGCAGCAGCAGGTCCGCGGGCTGCACGACGAGGCGCGCCAGGGCCAGCCTGCGCTGCTGACCCACCGACAGACCGCCCACGGGCACGTGGAAGGAGTCCGCCGGGAACAGGCCGAGTGAGGCCAGCTGCTCGCGGTGCTCGTCCAGGGTTCCCACCCGGCCCTCGGCGAAGGCGGCGAGCAGGGACTGTTCCGGCTTGCGGACCGTCACCTCCTGGGGCAGGTAACTGATGCCTCCCTGCCGTACGACCTCACCCGAATCGGGTTCGCACGCCCCCGCCAGGACGTTCAGGAGGGTGGTCTTCCCCGCCCCGTTGGGGCCGTGGACGAGCAGCCTGCTGTGCTTGTCGACGCTGAGCGATCCCACCCGCAGGCGGCCCTCGACCACCACGTCCGTCAGTGTCACCAGCGGGGCGTCGAACTGCTCACCGGTGCCCGAGAGGCCCGCGGAGAAGCGCAGCGGGTCGGGCGGGCGGGGCACCGGGTCCTCCTCCAGGCGGCGCAGCCGCTCCAGTGCGTTGCGGACCCGGCTGCCGACCTGACGCTCGGCCCGCAGCCCGTGGTTGTGGAACTGCAGCTTGTTGGAGTGGAAGCGGTTGGCGTAGCCGACGCGGTGCGCCGTGGTCACGCTGCGCACCCGCTGGAACTCCATGTCGTCCAGCCAGGTCTGGTACGCCTCCTCCCAGCGCCTGCGGGCCGCCGCCTTCTCCTCCAGGAACCCGGCGTAGCCGTTCCCGTACCGGTTGACCGTGTGCCGGTCGCCGTCGACCTCCAGGATCACGTCGGTGACGCGCTCCAGGAACACACGGTCGTGGGAGACCGCGACGACGGTGCCGCGGAAGCGCCGCAGCTTGTTCTCCAGCCAGTCCAGCGCCCGGTCGTCGAGGTGGTTGGAGGGCTCGTCGAGGAGCAGCAGGTCGGGTTCGGTGGCGAGCATGCAGGCGAGGGCGAGACGGCTCTGCTCGCCGCCCGACAGGGCGCTGAGCGGCCGGTCGTGGGGGATGTGCCCGACGCCGAGTTCGTCGAGCGCCGCGGCGGCGCGGGCGTCGGCTGTGTAGCCGCCGCGGGCCTCGAAGCGGGTCACCAGTTCGTCGTAGGCCTTGAGTTCGGCGGGGGACGCGGTGGCCATGTCCGCCTCGATCGCGCGGAGCCGGCGTTCCATCTCGCGCAGATCCGACAGCGCCCAGTCGATGGCGTCGCTCACGGTGTAGTACGGCGGCAGGTCGAGGGTCTGGCCGAGCAGTCCGACGCCGCCTTCGGTGTCGACGGTGACCGTGCCCTCGTCGGGGGCGTCGACACCGGCCATCAGACGCAGCAGCGTCGTCTTGCCGGCGCCGTTCTCGCCCACGACGCCGACGGTCTCACCGGGCCGGATGCTCAACGACACCTGGTCGAGCACGAGATGGTCGGCGAATCCCTTGGACACGCCGGAGAGAGTGAGCTGAGAAGGCATGTGTACGTAGATCTCCTCCGGGACACGGGAGTGCCCCACGGCCCATCGCCGGGCGTGGTCCGGCACGGGGCGCGGTGTGCGCCGACGCATGGGCGGATGGCTGGGGTGTTCGTGGAATCCCGCCGCTCCGGTCAGAAGATCATGCCTTGGAGTGTACGACCGGGAACGCGAGCGGACAACGGCAATTCCGTTCCACGGCAGCGGAGTTGTGCGTCACCCGGGTGACCCGGGTGACCCGGGTGACACGGGTGACACGGCCGCCGGGGGCGGCGTCAGAGGTGGAGCAGAAGGGTTCCGGGCAGGGTCACGGCCTCGGCGACGGAGTTGAGGAAAGCGGCGGCGGTGCCCCCGTCGCACACGCGGTGGTCGAAGGTCAGGGACAGCGGAGCGACGCTGCGCGGCACCACCGCGTCGTCGACCACCCACGGTCTGCGGATGATCCGGCCGACGCCCAGCATCGCGGTCTCGGGGTGGTTGATCAGGGGGACCGCGCCGTCGGTGCCGAGCGCGCCGTGGTTGTTGAGCGTGAAGCAGCCGCCTGTCAACTCGTGCGGGGCGAGGGTGCCTTCGCGTGCGCCGCCGACGAGCCGGCCGATCTCCGCAGCGAGCTGGGCCGTGGTGAGCCGCCCGGCGTCGTGCACGACGGGGACGACCACGCCGCGATCGGTCCGGGTGGCGATGCCGAGGCCGATGGACGCGGGGGGCCGGACGCCCGTGGCCGTGCCGTCCGCGCCGTACACCACACGGGAGCCCAGTTCCGGGTGGCGCTGAAGGGCCGCCACGCACATCCGGGCGACGAGAGCGAGCACCCCGACGCGCGGACCGGCGCCCTCGTGCGAGCCCTTGCACAGTTCGAGCAGGCCGGTGGCGTCGGCCTCCCGCCAGCAGGTCGCGGCGGGGATCTCACGGTGACTGTCCGTCACCTTGCGGGCGGCGGCGCGCTGCACTCCGTGCCAGACGACGACCCCGTGACCGGTCCCGTCATCGGACCCGTCATCGGCCGGGCCGACGGCGGGTGCGGTGCCGGTGCCCGACGCGGGGGACGCGGGGCCGTCGAGCACCGATATGGCTCGCGCGACGTCGGAACGGCCGACGAGCCCGGCCGGACCGGTGCCCGGCACCGCCCGCAGGTCGATGCCGTGCTCCCGGGCCATGCGGCGTACCAGCGGCGACACCACCGGGACCGGTCCGTCCGCGGCGCGGGGCGGTGCGGCGGCCGGTACGGGCGGCGTTGCCGCCACGGCCCCGGCGGGACGCCCGTGCCGTGCGGGAGAGCCGGCAGGGGCGGCCGCGGGCCGCCGGACGACCGGGGTGACGTCCCGCGTTCCGTAACCGACGAGGACCGGTTCCCCGGCGGAAGGCTCCCCCCGCCGACCGGGTCCGGACGGCTCCGCGATGACGACGAGGGCGGTTCCCACGGCGTGCACCGCCCCGGGAGCACCACGGCGTTCGACGACCCGGCCCGCGTACGGGCTGGGGATCTCCACCTGCGCCTTGGCCGTCTCCACCTCGACGAGCGGCTGGTCCACCTCGACGTGGTCGCCCTCCGCCACCAGCCAGCGGACGATCTCCGCCTCCGTCAGGCCCTCGCCCAGGTCGGGCAGCCGGAACTCCCGGCGCACCGCGTTCACCACTGCTCCCACTGCAACCGGGAGACCGCGTCGAGGATCCGGTCGACGCCCGGCAGGTGATGGTGTTCGAGGAGGGGCGGTGGATAGGGGATGTCGAACCCCGTGACCCGCAGCACCGGCGCCTCCAGATGGTGGAAGCACCGTTCGGTGACACGGGCGGCGATCTCCGCACCCGGCCCCGCGAACCCGCCCGCTTCGTGCACCACCACCGCACGCCCGGTCCGGCGCACCGAGGCGCACACGGTGTCGTCGTCGAAGGGCACCAGCGAACGCAGGTCGACCACCTCGAGGTCCCAGCCCTCTGCGCGTGCCGCCTCGGCCGCGTCGAGGCACACCGGCACCGACGGGCCGTACGTGATCAGTGTCGCTCCGCGCCCCGCACGCCGTACGGCGGCCCGGCCGACCGGTTCCACGGCCGCCGGGTCCTGCTCGCTCCACGGCTCTTTCGCCCAGTACAGGCGCTTGGGCTCCAGGAAGACGACAGGGTCCTCGGAGGCGATCGCCGCCCGCAGCATTCCGTACGCGTCCGCCACCGTGGCGGGTGTGAACACCTGAAGTCCGGGCGTGGCCATGTAGTACGCCTCCGACGAATCGCTGTGGTGCTCGACCCCGCCGATCCCGCCGCCGTAGGGCACCCGGACCGTCAGCGGCAGAGCCATCGCCCCGCGCGTACGGTTGCGCATCTTGGCCACGTGCGACACCAGTTGTTCGAAGGCCGGGTACGCGAAGGCGTCGAACTGCATCTCGACGACGGGCCGGAGCCCGTACATCGCCATGCCGACGGCGGTGCCCAGGATTCCCGCCTCCGCCAGCGGGGTGTCGGTGCACCGTTCCGTGCCGAACTCCGCCGTCAGGCCGTCCGTCACCCGGAAGACCCCGCCGAGGGCGCCGACGTCCTCGCCCAGAACGTGCACGGTGCTGTCGGCGTGCATCGCGTCCCGCAGCGCCCGGTTGAGGGCACGCGCCATGGTGACGGCTGCCAAGTCCCCACCGGGAGCCTCGGGTTCGCCGGGCGGTGCGGTCTCCGCCCCGGGCGGGGGACCCGTGTCCTCGAGCGTGGTCATGCCGGGACCTCCTCGGGTCCGCCCGCCGCGCGGGGCCGGGGGGCGGGTGCCGTGGCCTGTTCGCGCAGCTGGGCGGTCGGACGGGCGTACACGTGCTGGAACAGGCCGTCCGGACCGGCCGGTTGCGGGCCGGAGGGGCCGTCCGGACCGGACGGTTCGGCGAACGCGGCGCGCTGCTCGGCGGCGGTGCGCTCCGCGGCCTCCGCGGCGTCGCGCACCGTCCGCTCGTCGAGCAGCCCGGCCGCGCGAAGCTGGCCCTCCGCGAGTACGACCGGATCGTGCTCGCGCCAGGCCGCCACCTC
Organism: Streptomyces ovatisporus; assembly: GCF_042653885.1. Classification (NCBI taxonomy): domain Bacteria; kingdom Bacillati; phylum Actinomycetota; class Actinomycetes; order Kitasatosporales; family Streptomycetaceae; genus Streptomyces; species Streptomyces ovatisporus. The sequence goes on along the minus strand of NZ_JBHSFH010000011.1, from coordinate 60,906 downwards.
GGACTCGGTGCGGTAGCGCCGCGGGTCGTCGGCGTTGGTGTGCGGATCGACGCGGTACGTCACGGCCTCCACCAGGACCGGTCCCGCGCCGGACCGCGCCCCGGCCACCGCCTCGTCGAGGACCTCGTGGAGTGCGAACACGTCGTTGCCGTCGACGAGCCGTCCGGGAATGCCGTAGCCGACCGCCTTGTGGGCGAGGGAGGGTGCCGCGTTCTGCCGGGCGAGCGGCACGGAGATCGCGAAGCCGTTGTTCTGCACCAGGAACACGACGGGCACCCGCAGGACGCCCGCGAAGGTGAGCGCCTCGTGGAAGTCGCCCTCGCTGGTGGCGCCGTCCCCGGCGAGGGCCAGCGCGACGGTGTCGGTGCCGCGCAGCCGGGCGGCGTGGGCGAGGCCGACGGCGTGCGGAAGGTGCGTGGCCAGGGGCGTGCACAGGGGTGCGGTGCACCAGCGCCGAGGGTCGTAGCCGCTGTGCTCGCTGCCGCGCAGCAACGCCAGGGTCTCCGCCGCGGGGACGCCCCTCAGGTGCACCGAAAGGGTGTCGCGGTAGGTGGGGAAGAGCCAGTCGGTGGATCGCAGCACGGCGGCCGCGGCCACCTGGCAGGCCTCCTGACCGGTCGAGGAGGGGTAGACGGCGAGGCGGCCCTGCCGGGCGAGGGCGGTGGCCTGCTCGTTGAAGCGCCGTCCGCGCACGAGGGAGCCGTGCAGCCGGCGGGCCAGGCCGTGATCGATGGCGGCGCCCTCCGGGGTCCCGGCGCGGCGTACGGGAGCCGGGTCGGGCAGCAGCGGCCCGGGGTCGGACAGCGGGCCGGTGGCACCGGGCCGCCATACGGCGGGGGTGTCGGCGGCGGTGTCGGTGACGGTCATCTCACGGCCTCCGGAAGTTATCCGGACCATTGCGCTCCGACCGTACGGGGCCGGGTATTCCCATTTCCTGGAATTCTCCGTCACCCGGGTATCCGCGGGAAATCCCGGGAGGTTTTCCTGTGCGTGTTCCCGGAAAGCGGGAGGACGGCCCCTCGGTGGTGATACGCATGTTACTGAGCATTTACATCACCCATCGTGTCCGGTCTCTTGTCGTGGTCGACGGGGCGCCCGTGAGAAGCCCGAGAAAGACCGGGCGGACAACCCTGACCAGTCATGACGGAACAGTCTCCGTCGTTCCGGCGAAACGGCCGCCCGCACGCCGGGCCCGGCCCGGCCGTATACGGCTCCGTCATTTCGGAGCCTAGCAGCCGGGCCCGCCCGCGGAAGGGGGCGAAAGAACCGTTCGCCGTCCCACACATCACCGCGGGCATTCCGTCAGGTTTCCGTCAGCGAGGAATCAGCGCCCTTTGTAAGGATGCTGCCCTGCGGAATCCGGAACGGCGCGGGGGGACGGCATGCACCACCGGCCGGGCGCGAGTTGAGGAGACGAAGTGACGCGTACGGGACTGACGGACGTGCTTCCGCTGTCGCCGCTCCAGGACGGGCTGCTGTTCCACGCCCTCTACGACGAGCGGGCCGCCGACGTCTACGTCGTCCAGTTCGTCCTGGACCTGCGCGGCCCCCTCGACGCCGGACGCCTGCGCTCCGCTGCCGGGGCACTGCTGCGCCGCCACCCGAACCTGCGGGCCGGTTTCTGGCAGGACGGCATGAGACGGGCCGTTCAGGTCATCCCCCGCGACGTTCAACTGCCGTGGAGCGAGCACGACTTGACCCAGGTACCCGCCGAGGAGCGGGAGGACGCCCTGGAACGGGTGCTGTCAGCCGACCGGGCCCGCAGGTTCGATCCGGCCCGCCCGCCGCTGACCCGGTGCGCGCTGGTCTCCTTCGGAGCCGAGGAGCACCGCCTGGTCCTCAGCCACCACCACCTGCTCATCGACGGCTGGTCGATGCCGCTGCTGCTCGCCGACCTGTTCGCGCTGTACGAGCACGGCGGGGACGAGTCGGCGCTGGCCCCGCCGCCCTCCTTCCGCGACCACCTGGCCTGGCTCGCGGCCCGGGACACCGAGGCCGACACCCGCGCCTGGCGCGCGGAGCTGGGCGATCTCGACCAGCCGACCATGGTGGCCCGCGCCCCCGAGTCCCGTGCCGCGGCCGGGGAGGCCGACGCCGTCCCCGCCCGGCAGGAGTGGATCGAACTCGACGGGACCACCACGGCCGCCCTCGCGGCACAGGGACGCCGCCACGGCCTGACGCTCAACAGCCTGGTGCAGGGCGCATGGGGACTGCTGCTCGGGGCGCTGACCGGAAGGGACGACGTCACCTTCGGAGCCGTCGTCTCCGGACGGCCGCCCGAGGTCGACCGTTCCGCCGAGATGGTCGGACTGTTCATCAACACGGTGCCCGTGCGGGTGCGCATCCGCCCCGGGCACAGCCTCGCCGAGAACCTGCGCCGGCTCCAGGAGACCCAGGCACGCCTGACGGACCATCAGTACGTGGGCCTGCCCGCGATCCAGCGCGCCACCGGACAGCCCGAACTCTTCGACACCCTCGTCGTCTTCGAGAACTACCCGCTCGAGGCCGACGCCCTCGCCCTGCGGGCCGCCGGCCTCCGCCTGCACGGCCTGGACGTACGCGACGCCACCCACTATCCGCTCAGTCTCGTCGTGATCCCGGGGGAGCGGCTGCGGCTGCGCGTCGAGTACCACCCCGAGCGCTGTGCCCCCGAGGTGGCGGCCGAACTGGCCCCGCGTATCCGCCGGCTGCTGCACGCCATGTCCGAGGACCTGGACGTGCCCGCCGCCCGCGTCGGCCTGCTCTCCGACGAGGAGCGCGCCGCGGTCGTACCCACCCCGCACGTCACGGAGCGCTCCTTCCCGCGTGAGCCGCTGCCGGTGCTGCTGGACAGCCAGGCCGCGCGTACCCCGGACGCCGTCGCGGTGGTCTTCGGGGAGGAGCGTCTGACGTACCGCGAACTGGCGTCCCGGTCCAACCGCCTGGCCCGGCTGCTGGTGCGGCGCGGCGCCGGCCCCGAGGCCCTGGTGGCGCTCGCCCTGCCGCGCTCCGCGGACCAGGTCGTCGCGTTCCTCGCGGTGCTGAAGGCCGGTGCCGCCTACACCCCCGTCGACACCTCCTACCCGGACGAGCGCATCCGCTTCCTGCTGGCGGACGCGGAGCCGGCGGCCGTCGTCACCACCGAGGCGGAGGCCGGCCGGCTGCCGCACGGCACCGACCCCGTCGTACTGGACGACCCGAAGTGCGCGGCCGAGCTGGCCGAGCTGGCGGACACCGCCCTCACGGACGCCGACCGCCTGCGCCCGCTGGGCATCGGCCACCCCGTCTACACGCTGTACACCTCCGGCTCCACCGGCCGCCCCAAGGGCGTGGTGATGCACGCCGAGCCGCTGCTCAACCTGATGGCCTGGTACACCGAGGCGATACCGGGCCCGGCGGGTTCGGTCGTCTCGCAGTTCTCCACGCTCGCCTTCGACCCGGCGCCGCTGGAGATGCTCTGCGCCCTCACCCAGGGCCAGGCCGTCACCGTCGCCGACGACCTCGCCCGCCACGACCCCCGGGAACTTCTGTCCTGGCTGGAGCGGGACGGCGCCCGCCATCTCTACACCACCAACACCGTTCTCGACGCCCTGGCCGACGCCGCCGCCACCGACGGCGCGGACCTCCCGGAACTCCTCCAGATCGTCCAGGCAGGGGAGTCCCTCACCCCCGGCGACGACGTCAAACGGCTCTTCCGCGGCCACCCGGAGCGCCGTCTGCACAACCTGTACGGCCCCACCGAGACCCACGTCGTCACCGCCGGTGTCCTCGGGCCCGACCCGGACGCGTGGCCGCGCTCCGCGCCCATCGGCACCCCCGTGCCCAACACCCGCCTGTACGTCCTCGACGAGTGGCTCCGCCCGGTGCCGCCCGGCGTGGCGGGGGAGCTGTACGTCGGCGGCGTCATGCTCGCCCGCGGCTATCTGCGCCGGCCGGGCCTGACCGCGGCCCGCTTCGTCGCCTCCCCCTTCGGACCGCCCGGCAGCCGGCTGTACTGCACCGGCGACCTGGTGCGGCTGCGCCCCGACGGCGGGCTCGACTTCCTCGGGCGCGCCGACGACCAGGTGAAGATCGGCGGCCAGCGGGTCGAGCCCGGCGAGACCGCCGCCGCCCTCGAAGCCCGCCCGGACGTCGCGCAGGCGTTCGTGCTGGCCCGCGAGGACACGCCGGGCGTCCGCCGTCTGGTCGCGTACGTCGTGCCCGAGCCCGGCACTTCGGTCGAACCCGGCGCGCTGCGCGAGGAGTTGACCCGTACGCTGCCCGGGCAGCAGGTGCCCGCGGCCTGCGTCGTCCTCGGCGAACTGCCGCGCAACGCCAACGGAAAGATCGACCGGCGGGCCCTGCCCGCCCCCGTCGTCGCCGGGGCGAGGACCGGAAGCGCGCCGAGAGGGGCCCGCGAGGAACTGCTGGCCCGGCTCTTCGAGGAGGTCGTCGGCGCCACCGGCGTCGGCGTCGACGACGACTTCTTCGCCCTGGGCGGCGACAGCATCATGTCGATGCAGCTCGCCGGCCGCGCCCGCAAGGCGGGCCTCGTGGTCTCCCCGCGGGACGTCTTCGAGCGGCGCACCGTGGCCCGGCTCGCCGCCGCAGCCGTGTCGACCGAGGACGAGGCCGCGGCAGGACAGCAGGACGAGCCCGGTACGGAGGCCGACGGCCCGGTCCCGATGACGCCGATCATGCACTGGTTCAAGGAACTCGGCGGCCCCGTCGACGGGTTCAGCCAGTCCGTGGTCGTGCGGGTACCCCCGGAACTGGACGAGAGCCGGCTCGCCGCGCTGCTGCAATGCCTCGTCGACCACCACGACGCCCTGCGCCTGCGCGTGACGGCCGGTGCGGACGGGACCTGGGCACCCGAGGTGCTGCCCGTCGGCTCCGTCGCCGCGGCGGACCGCATCCACCGCGTCGACGTGCGCGGCCTCGGCGCCGACGCGTTGCGAGAAGTCCTGGAACGCGAGAGCGCCGAGGCCGACCGGCTGCTGCGCCCCGCGCTCGGCGACGTACTGCGCGCGGTGTGGTGCGACGCCGGGGACGAGCCCGGCCGTCTCTTCCTGACGGTCCACCACTTCGCGGTGGACGGCGTCTCCTGGCGCGTGCTCCTCGCCGACCTGGCCGCGGCCTGGCCGGACGTCGCCGCCGGCCGCAAGCCGGAACTCGAACCTGTGGCCGTGCCGCTCAGGCAGTGGGCACACCGGGTCGAAGCGCTCGCGCAGCGGCCGTCCCAGCGCGACCAGCTCCCGTTCTGGCGCGAACTGGCCCGCCCCGAGGAGCCGCTGCCGTCACTCGTCCCGCCGGACCCGGCCCGGGACGTCGCGGGCACCGCCCGCACCCTCACCGTCGAACTGTCCGCCGAGACCACGCGGGCGCTGCTCACCTCGGTGCCGGCGGCGTTCCACGCGGGCGTGAACGACGTGATGCTCACGGCGCTGGCCGCCGCGGTGACCGAATGGCGCCGGGCCCGCGGGTCGTACGCCACCGGCCTCCTCGTCGACGTCGAGGGTCACGGCCGCGACATCGACGGTGAGGATCTCGACCTGTCCCGCACGGTCGGCTGGCTCACCCGCCTGCATCCGGTACGGCTCGACATCGGCCGCGTGGACCACCGGGAGCTGAGTGCCGGCGGGCCCGCGCTCGGGCGGGCCGTCAAGCGCATCAAGGAGCAGCTGCGCGCCGTACCGCAGCAGGGGCTCGGCCACGGCCTGCTGCGGTACCTCAACCCCGACACCGCACCGCAGCTGGCCCGGGGTGCCCGCGCCCAGTTGCTCTTCAACTACCTCGGACGCTTCCCGGAGCCCGCGGACACCGACTGGTCGCCCGCTCCCGAGGCACAGCTCCTGGGCGGCAGCGTCGATCCCGCGCTGCCGTTCGGCCGGTCCCTCACGCTCAACGCGTTCACCCGGGACCTCGCCGACGGGCCGCGGCTCACGGCCCTGTGGTCCTGGCCGGGCGCGCTGTGGACCCACGAGGACATGAGGGAGCTCGCCGACAGCTGGTTCGCGGTGCTGCGGGCGCTCGCGGCCCACACCGAGACCCACGGCGCAGGCGGCCGCACCCCCTCCGACCTGCCGATGGTGGAACTGAGCCAGACGGACATCGACCTGCTTGAGAGCGAACTGGGCGAGGAAGACGAGGCAACGCAGTGACCAGGTCCCGAATCGAAGACGTACTCCCGCTCTCCCCGCTCCAGGAGGGCCTGCTGTTCCTCTCCCGGTACGACGACCGCGGCAGCGACGACGTCTACGTGGTGCAGTTCCGGTTCGACATCGACGGCCCCCTGGACGGTGCGCGCATGCGGGCCGCGGCGGAGGCCCTGCTGGTGCGCCACCCCAACCTGCGTGCCGGCTTCCGGCAGCAGCGCCGTGAGGGCCGTCCGGTGCAGGTCGTGCCCCGCTCCGTACGTCTGCCGTGGGACGAACTCGACCTGTCCGGGCTGCCCGAGGACGAGCGCGCCGCCGAGCTGGAGCGCACCCTCGCCGCCGACCGCGTACGCCGCTTCGACCCGGCACGGCCGCCGCTCATGCGGTTCACGCTGATACGGCTGGGCCCGCGCACCCACCGCCTGGTCTTCACCCACCACCACCTGCTCCTCGACGGCTGGTCCATGGGCCTGCTCATCAAGGAGCTCTTCACCCTCTACGAGCAGGAGGGCGACGCGGGCGCGCTGCCCGCCGTCCCCCCGTTCCGCAGCTATCTGACCTGGCTGTCCCGCCAGGACGAGGCCACCGCCCGGCAGGCCTGGAGCGATGCCCTGGCCGGGGTCGAGGAGCCCACTCTCGTCGCGGAGGGGCAGCAGGGCCGCCCCACCGGCACGCCCGACGAACTGGTCACCGACCTCTCCGAGGAACTGACATCCGCACTCGTGGCCCGGGGACGTGCCGCGGGCCTGACCCTCAACACCCTTGTGCAGGGCGCCTGGGGACTGCTGGTCGGGGGCCTCACCGGCCGCGACGACGTCACCTTCGGCGAGATCGTCTCCGGACGGCCCGCCGACCTCGCGGGCGCCGAATCCATGATCGGCATGTTCGCCAACGCCCTCCCGGTGCGGATGGGCGTCGCCCCCGGCGAGACCCTGGGCACGGCCCTGCACCGGCTGCAGGACCAGCACGGCGAGCTGATCGCCCATCAGCACCTCGGTCTGAGCACCATCCAGAGCCTGGTCGAACCCGCAGAGCTGTTCGACACCATGGTGATCTTCGAGAACTATCCGCTGGACCCGGACACCCTCCAGATCGCCGCGGGCGGCATCCGGCTCACCGAGGTGAGCGAGCACGCCGCAACGCACTACCCGCTGTGCCTGATGGTGCTGCCGGGCGCCCGGCTGCAGCTGCGGCTGAGCTACCGCACCGACCTGTACGACCGGGACGAGATCGCCTCGCTGTCCGAGCGCCTCACCGGGCTGCTCGAACTCCTCGCACACGACCTGGACCGCAAGGCCGCGACGGTCGACATGCTGCCCGCCGCGGAGCGCTGGGAACTGCTCGTCGCCCGCAACGACACCGGGCGGCCCCTGCCCGGCGCCTGCCTGCCGCAGCTCTTCGCCGAACAGACCGCGAAGACCCCCGAAGCCGTCGCCGTGGTCGCCGGCGACCGGGAACTGACCTACTCCGCACTCGACCGCCGCTCCACGGCCCTGGCCTCCCGGCTCGCCGCGCTCGGCGCGGGGCCGGAGCGCCACGTCGCGCTCCTGGCCGAACGCACCGTCGACCTGCCGGTCGCGCTGCTCGCCGTCCTCAAGTCCGGCGCGAGCTACGTCCCGCTCGACCCGCGGCATCCCGCCGACCGCATCGCCCAGGTGCTGGACGACGTCCGCCCGGTGTGCGTCCTGAGCGACGGCGGCCAGGACACCACGCTGCCCGCCGGGCTCCCCGTGGTGCGCCTCGACGAGCCGGACGGTGCCGAAGAGGCCGCCGGCGCGGCCGAGTTCACGCCGGCCGTGCCCGACCCGGCGCAGACGGCGTACGTCATCCACACCTCGGGCTCGACGGGACGCCCCAAGGGTGTGGCCGTCCCGCACCGGGCGCTCACCAACTTCCTCGCCGACATGCGTGAACGCGTGTCCATGGCGCCCGGCGACCGGCTCCTCGCCGTCACGACCGTGTCCTTCGACATCGCGGCCCTGGAGCTCTTCCTGCCGCTGATCACCGGCGCCACCGTCGTCCTCGCCGACCAGGACACCGTCCTGGACCCGGAGGCCCTCGCGGAGACCGTCACCTCCTCGGGTGCCACCGTCATGCAGGCGACGCCCACGCTGTGGCGCACCCTGGTCCCCGGCCACGCCGGCGCCCTGCGGGGGCTGCGCGTCCTCACCGGCGGCGAGCCCCTGCCCGGCGACCTCGCCGCTGCGCTGACCGGTGCCGCCGCCGAGGTGCTCAACCTGTACGGGCCCACCGAGACGACCATCTGGTCGACCGCCGCTCCCGTGCTCCCCGGCCGGCCTGTGACCATCGGCACCCCCATGGCGAATACGCGGGTGTATGTGCTGGACGGTGGTCTGCGTCCGGTGCCGGTGGGGGTGCGGGGTGATCTGTATGTGGCGGGTGCCGGTGTGGCGCGTGGTTATGCGGGTCGTGCTGGTTTGACGGCGGAGCGTTTTGTCGCTGATCCGTTCGGTGGTCCGGGGGAGCGGATGTACCGGACGGGGGATGTGGCCGCGTGGCGTGGTGATGGTGTGCTGGAGTTCGCGGGGCGTACGGACGGGCAGGTGAAGATCCGTGGTTTCCGGGTGGAGACCGCCGAGATCGAAGCCGCCCTCCGCGGCCATCCGCAGGTCGCCGAGGCGGCCGTCGTCGCCCGCGGCGAGCACGGCTCGGCCCAGCGCCTGGACGGTTATGTCGTGCCCGCCGCCTCCGCCGTCCTCCACGGCTCCCGTCAGCAGGAACAGGAGCAGGAGCGCGCCTGGCGCGACGTGTACGACACCCTCTACCGGGACCGGAGCGACGAGCCCTACGCCGCCTGGAACAGCGTCTACGACGGTGTGGCGATTCCGGTGGCGGAGATGGACGAGTGGCGTTCTGCTGCGGTGGAGCGGATCGCTGCTCTGGGTCCGGGGCGTGTGCTGGAACTGGGCGTGGGCAACGGGTTGTTGCTGCGTGAGCTGGCGGGCCGTTCGGAGTGTTACTGGGGTACGGATCTGTCCGAGGCGGCTGTCGAGGGTCTGCGTGAGGCGGTGGCACAGGAGCCGTGGGCGGACCGTGTGGAGCTGCGGGTGGGTTCGGCTCTGGAGACGGAGTCGCTGCCCGAGGGGTACTTCGACACGGTCGTATTGAACTCGGTGGTGCAGTACTTCCCGGGGGGCCGGTACGCGGTGGAGGTGCTGCGCAACGCGGTGCGGCTGCTGGCTCCGGGCGGACGCATCTTCGTCGGCGACGTACGCGACCTCCGCCACCACCGCGCCCTGCGCACCGCCGTCGAACTGGAGCGCGCCGCCCGCGCCGGCGGCACCGCCGACGCCCCGAGCGTCCGCGCCGCCGTCGAGCGCAGTCTCCTCCAGGAGAAGGAACTCCTCTTCAGCCCCGGCTTCTTCACCTCACTGCGGGACACCGTGCCCGCCCTCGACGCCGTCGACATCCGCGTGAAGCGGGCGGTGCACCACAACGAGCTCAGCCGGCACCGCTACGACGTCGTGCTGCACACCGCCACGGAGAGCACGCCGCGCGCTGCGGAGGTGCCCGCCCTCGCCTGGGGCAGCGACGTCAGCGACGTCGCCGCCCTCGCCGACCGGCTGGGCGCGGGCGACGGGCTGCGCGTCACCGGTCTGCCCAACGCCCGGCTCGCCGGTGAGACCGCCGCCGCGGACCTGCTCGCCGGGGGCGCGGACCCCGACCGGGCCCACGCGGCACTCTCGGCCCCCGCCGACCCGGACGTCCCCGACCCCGCGGACCTGACGGAGCTCGCCGAGCGGCACGGCCACCACCTCGCCCTCGGCTGGTCGGCAGACGGCCCCGACGGAAGTCTCGACGCCGTCTTCACCCCCCGCACCGCGGACCCGGAACCGGTCTTCGCCGACCTGTGCCCAGGGACCCCGGCGGGTACGCCCGGGAAATCCGGGGAGCGGCCCGACCCCACCACGGCCGGCCTCACCAACGACCCGCTGAGCACTCCCGGCGACCCGGCTCTGGCGCAGGAGCTCCGTCCGTACCTGCGGGAGCGGCTGCCCGAGTACATGGTGCCTGCCACGCTCACCGTCCTGGAGGAGCTGCCGCGTACCGCGAACGGCAAGCTGGACCGCCGGTCGCTGCCGGACGCGGCGCCGCTGTCCAGTGCCGGACGCGCCGCCCGTACGCCGCAGGAGGAGATCATGTGCTCCCTCTTCGCGGACGTCCTCGGCCTGACCCAGGCAGGTCCCACCGACGACTTCTTCGACCTCGGCGGGCATTCGCTGCTCGGCACGCGGCTGGTCAACCGCATCCGCTCGACCCTCGGCGTCGACCTGCCGATCCGCCGGCTCTTCCAGCACCCCACCCCGGCCGGGCTCGCAGCGCTTCTCAGCGGTGCGGGAGAGGCGGAGCGCGCCGCGCTGCGCCCCAGGGAGAGGAAGGGCGAGACGCCGCTGTCCTTCGCCCAGAGCAGGCTCTGGTTCATCAACCAGATGGAGGGGCCCAGCCCCACGTACCACATCCCGCTCGGCCTGCGCATCACCGGCGCACTCGACGAGGACGCCCTGCGCGCAGCCGTGAACGACGTCGTCGCCCGGCACGAGAGCCTGCGCACCGTCTTCCCCGAGACCGACGGCCGCCCGTCGCAGCGCATCCTCGACCCCGCGCCGCCGTGTGCGCTGCGCGTCACCCATGTCGATCCGGAGCGGCTCGACGAGGCAATAGCGCAGTCCGTCCGCGTCCCCTTCGATCTGGGGGTGGAGTTGCCGTTGCGGGCTGAGTTGTTCGTGTTGGGTGTGGAGCGTCATGTGTTGTTGTTGACGTTGCATCACATTGCTGGTGATGGGTGGTCGTTGGGTCCGTTGGGGCGGGATCTGGCGTTGGCGTATGAGGCGCGGTGCGGTGGTGGGGTTCCTGGGTGGGGGCCGTTGCCTGTGCAGTATGCGGATTATGCGTTGTGGCAGCGGGAGTTGCTGGGGGAGGAGTCGGACTCCGGTAGTGAGATGGCGCGTCAGTTGGGTTTCTGGCGTGAGCGGTTGGCGGGGTTGCCGGATCAGTTGGAGATTCCGGCGGATCGTCCGCGTCCTGCGGTGTTCACGCATCGTGGGGGGAGTGTTGGTTTCCGGTTGGAGCCGGGGTTGCACCGTGGGTTGGTGGAGTTGGCGCGTGAGTCGTCGGCGACGTTGTTCATGGTGGTGCAGGCGGGTCTGGTCGCGTTGTTGTCGCGGTTGGGTGCGGGTTCGGATGTGGCTGTGGGTTCGCCTGTGGCGGGTCGTACCGATGAGGCGTTGGATGATCTTGTCGGGTTCTTTGTGAACACGTTGGTGTTGCGTACGGATGTGTCGGGTGATCCGTCGTTCCGGGAGTTGCTGGGGCGGGTGCGTGAGGGTGATCTGGCGGCGTATGCGCATCAGGATGTGCCGTTCGAGCGTCTGGTGGAGGTGCTGAATCCGCAGCGTTCGCTGTCGCGGAATCCGCTGGTGCAGGTGATGCTCGCGCTCCAGAACACCCCCGACGCCGACTTCCGGCTCCCCGGGCTGCTCATCGAGCCGGAGCGGATCCGGCCCGAGGTGTCCCGGTTCGACCTCGCCGTCTTCATGACCGAGGCGCACACCGACGACGGCGACCCCGACGGCGTCTGGGGCCTCGTCGAATACAGCGGCGACCTCTTCGAGCGGGAGACGGTGCAGCAGTTCGCCGACCGTCTCATCATGCTCCTGGGAGCCTGCGTCGAGGACCCCGACCAGCAGGTCCGCGCCGTCGGCCTGCTCGAAGCCGGCGAACGGCACCGGGTGCTGACGGAGTGGAACGACACCGCCCGCCCCGACAGCCCGCCGCCCGCCACCCTCACCGGCCGGTTCGCGGAGCTGCTCGCGGCGGCTCCCGGCGCGCCCGCGGTGTCCGCCGACGACACCACGCTCACGTACGCCGAACTCGACCGCCGGTCGGGGCTGCTGTCGCACCTGCTGAGCGAGTACGGCGTCCGCGAGGAGACGCCCGTTGCCATGCTCACCGAGCGCGGCGTCCACCTCGCCACCGGAGTCCTGGGCGTTCTCAAGGCGGGCGGCGCCTACGTCCCGCTCAACTCCGACTATCCGCCGGCCCGCAAGGCGCAGGTGCTCGCCGAGACCGGCACCCCGGTCCTGCTCACCGACCGTGCCCTGCGGGACGAGGCGGCCGGGTACGGGCTGCCCCTGATCGTCCTGGACGAGGATCCGCGGCTGTTCACCGGCGACCCGGCGCCGCTGCCGCCGGTGACGGACCCGGAGCGGCTCGCCGCCGTCATGTTCACCTCGGGCTCCACCGGCAGGCCCAAGGGCGTGGCCCTCACCCACGGCGGCATCGAGTGCCTGCGCCACGACCGCTGCTGGGCGCCGGGCAGCACGGACCGGGTGCTGCTGCACTCCGCGCACGCCTGGGACGCCTTCAACATGGAGTTCTGGCTGCCGCTGATGTCCGGCGGGCACGTGGTCATGGCCCCGCCCGGCAAGCTGGACCTGCGCGTGCTGGAGCGCGCCGTGACGCGCTGGGAGATCACCGGACTGCTGCTTCCCACCGGTGTGTTCAACGCGGTGGCCGACGACCGCACCGAATGGCTGCGCGGCCTGGCCGCGCTGTGGACCGGCGGCGACGTGCTGTCCCCGGCGGCAGCGGCACGCCTCGCCGCGGACTGCCCCGACACCGCGATCCTCAACGGCTACGGCCCCACCGAGACCACCGTCTACGCCTCCCATCACACCTTCCGGGGCACCAGCGACCCCGAACTGCCCGTCCCCATCGGCGTACCGCTGGACGACATGCGGCTGTACGTCCTCGACGACCGGCTCGCCCCGGTCCCGGCGGGCGTGCCCGGCGAGCTGTACATCGCCGGTGCCGGCATGGCACGCGGCTACCACCGGGCCCCCGCCGAGACCGCGTGCCGGTTCGTCGCCGACCCGTTCGGCGCGCCCGGCGACCGGCTCTACCGCACAGGTGACGTCGTCCGCCAGGACCGCGAGGGCCGCCTGCACTTCGTCGGCCGCGCCGACTCCCAGGTCAAGCTGCGCGGCCGGCGGGTGGAACTCGGCGAGGTCGAGTCGGCCCTGCGCAGCCACCCCCAGGTCGCCCAGGCGGCCGCCCTCGTACGCGAGGACCGGCCCGGCGAGAAGCAGCTCGTCGCGTACGTCGTCCCCGGCGAGGACCCCGGCCGCGACCACGACGGCGAGGCCGAGCAGGTGGCGGAGTGGCACGACGTCTACGAGGAGGTCTACCAGGACGCCGCCGCCATCCCGTTCGGTGAGAACTTCACCGGCTGGACGAGCAGTTACGACTCCCGGAACATCCCGCTCCCGCAGATGCAGGAGTGGCGCGCGGCCACGGTGGAACGCATCCGCGAGCTCCGGCCGCGCCGGGTCCTGGAGATCGGCGTGGGCAGCGGGCTGATCCTGTCCCAGCTCGCCGACGACTGCGAGAGCTACTGGGCGACCGACTTCTCCGCCGCCGCCGTCGAGGCGCTGCGCACGCAGCTCGCGGACCGCCCCGGTACCGCGTCACGGGTGGAGCTGCGCGTCCAGGCCGCCGACGTGACCGAGGGGCTGCCCGAGGGGCACTTCGACACCGTCGTCGTCAACTCGGTGGTGCCCTACTTCCCCCACGCCGCCTACCTCGTCGACGTCATCACCGGCGCCATGCGGACGCTCGCCCCCGGCGGGCACCTGTTCATCGGCGACGTCCGCAACCACCGCCTGCTGCGCTGCTTCAGCGCGGCCGTGCAGCTGCACCAGGCGGACGACACCGACGCCGCGGCCGTGTCCCGTGCCGTCGACCAGGGCGTCCTGCTAGAGACCGAACTCCTCGTGGACCCGGCGTTCTTCCCCGCGCTCCGCACCCGGCTGCCCGACGTCGAGGCAGTCGACGTACGCGTGAAGCGGGCCGTCCACCACAACGAGCTCAGCCGGCACCGCTACGACGCGGTGCTCCGCAAGCGCGGCGGCCCGAGCACGTCCGCGCCCTCCCCCCGGACACTGACCTGGGGCCGCGACCTGGACGATCTCGCCGCCCTGGAACGTCTCCTGGCCGAGGCTCCGGCCGCGCTGCGCGTCGAGGACGTGCCCAACGCCAGGCTCGCCGCCGAGAGCACCGCCCTGCGGCTGCTCGACGGGTCCGGCGATCTGGCAGGCGCCCGCCGTGCCGTGCGCGAGGACACCGGTGAGCACCACGCCGTCGACCCCGAGGAACTGCACGCGCTCGGCGCGCGGCTGGGCTGCCGCACCGCGGTGACCTGGTCCGCCACCTCCTCCGACGGCGCTGTCGACGTGCTGTTCACCTCGGCGGCGCACGACCCCGGCCCTGTGATCGACGACCTGTACCGCGCGACCGAGGCCGACGCCGACCCGACGGCCTTCGCCAACAGCCCTCGGCGGGCGAGCCTGACCGGCTCCCTCGTCCCCGCCCTGCGCGACCACCTGCGCGACCGGCTCCCCGCACCCACCGTTCCGTCGGCGTTCGTGGTGCTGGAGCGGTTGCCGTTGACGGTGAACGGGAAGCTGGACCGGGCTGCGTTGCCGGTGCCGGAGTTCTCGGGTGGTGGGCGTGGGCGTGCTGCGCGTTCGCCGCGTGAGGAGATTCTGTGTGGTCTGTTCGCCGAGGTGCTGGGTCTGGGTTCGGTGTCGGCGGACGATGATTTCTTCGAGGCGGGTGGGCATTCGCTGCTGGCGACGCGTCTGGTGAGCCGGGTGCGTTCGGTGTTCGGTGTGGAGCTGGCTGTGCGGGCGTTGTTCGACGCTCCGACGCCGGCGGGTCTTGTGCGGTGTCTGGAGGGGGCGGCTGCTGCGCGTACGCCGCTGCGTCCGGTGGAGCGTCCCGAGGAGATACCGCTCTCGCCCGCCCAGTGGCGTCTGTGGTTCCTCAACCAGATGGAGGGGCCCAGCCCCACCTACAACATCCCTTACGCCCTGCGGCTTTCCGGACGCCTCGACGAGGAGGCGCTGCGCGCCGCACTGGACGACGTCGTGGCCCGGCACGAGAGCCTGCGCACCCTCTTCCCCGACGAGGGAGGAACACCGCGCCAGCAGATCGTGCCCGCCGAGCAGGCCCGCGTCGAGATGACCACGGTGCACGCCACGGAGGACGGCCTGGCCGCCGCCCTCACCGATGCGGGCCGCGCCGGATTCGACCTGGCCGCCGAACTGCCCCTGCGCGCCCACATGCTGCGCACCGGTCCCACCGAGTGCGTGCTGCTGCTGAACCTGCATCACATCGCGGGTGACGGCTGGTCCATGGCCCCGCTGGCCCGTGACCTGATGACGGCCTACGAAGCGCGGTGTGCGGGGGGAACGCCCGAGTGGGCCCCGCTGCCGGTGCAGTACGCCGACTACGCGCTCTGGCAGCGCGAGCTGCTCGGCCACGAGTCCGACCCCGGCAGCGAACTCTCACGCCAGCTGAACCACTGGCGCGACAGCCTCGCCGAGCTGCCCGCCGAGATCGCCCTGCCCACCGACCGCCCCCGTCCGCCCGTGGCGGGCTACGACGGTGCCCTCGTCCGCTTCCGCGTGAACGAGGAACTGCACGCCGGACTGGCCTCGTTGGCGCGTGAGTCGTCGGCGACGTTGTTCATGGTGGTGCAGGCGGGTCTGGCTGCATTGCTGTCGCGGCTGGGTGCGGGCCCGGACGTCGCCGTGGGCTCGCCCGTGGCGGGTCGTACCGACGAGGCGCTGGACGATCTTGTCGGGTTCTTCGTGAACACGCTGGTGCTGCGTACGGACGTCTCGGGTGATCCGTCGTTCCGCGAGTTGCTGGGGCGGGTGCGCGAGAGCGACCTGGCGGCGTACGCGCATCAGGACGTGCCGTTCGAGCGTCTGGTGGAGGTGCTGAATCCGCAGCGTTCGCTGTCCCGTAATCCGCTGGTGCAGGTGATGCTCGCGCTCCAGAACATGCCGCGCACCGAGACGGCGCTGCCCGGGCTCAGGGTGCGTCCCGAGCCGCTGGACATCGGCATCTCGAAGTTCGACCTCTCCTTCCATCTGCGCGAGAGCCTCGGCGCCGACGGCACCGAGGGCGGCATCGACGGAGTCCTGGAGTACAGCACCGATCTGTTCGACCACTCCACCGTCCGCGCCCTCGCCGAACGGCTGATCGCGCTGCTGCGGCAGGCGGTCGCCGACCCCGATCAGCCGGTCAGCGCGGCCGACCTGCTCAGCCCGGCCGAACACAGCCGCCTCGAGCAGTGGAACGACACCGCCGCGGCGCCCGTCGAGGCCACCCTCCCGGAGCTCCTGGAGGCACAGGCCGCCCGCACACCGGACGCGGTGGCCGTGCGGCACGAAGGGACCGACACCGGTTACGCGGAACTCAACGCCCGGGCCAACCGGCTCGCCCGCCACCTGGCGCGGGCCGGCGTCGGCAGCGAGGACCTCGTCGGCATCGCCATGCCGCGGACCCCGGAACTCCTCGTCGCCGTGTGGGCCGTACTCAAGGCCGGGGCGGCCTACGTCCCGCTGGACCTCGACTACCCGCCCCAGCGCATCACGCTGATGCTCGACGACGCAGCGCCGGCATATGTCCTGACGACCCGTGACGGCGCGGCCCGGCTGCCGGACGCCGCCCGCTGCATCGCCCTCGACGCCCCGGACGTGTGCGCGGCGGTGGCGGAACACTCCGCCGGCGACCTCGTCGACAACGACCGGATCCGGCCGCTGACCCCGGACAACGCCGCGTACGCGATCTTCACGTCGGGTTCTACCGGCCGCCCCAAGGCCGTCGTCGTCCCGCAGCGCAACGTGGCAGACCTGGCCGCCTGGGCGGCTGAGGAGTTCGGCACCGACGGTCTGGCCGCCGTCACCGCCACCACCTCACTCAGCTTCGACGTCTCCGTGTTCGAGCTCTTCTCACCGCTGCTGTGCGGCGGCCGCATCGACCTCGTGGACGACGTCCTCGCGCTGGCCGACGCCACGAACGGCACGAACGGCTCCGGCGGCGCAGCCCGCGTCACGGGCATGCTCAGCACCGTCCCGTCCGCCATGGCCGCTCTCCTTGCCGACCCCGAGCTCCCGCTGCGCCCGCACACGCTGCTGTACGCGGGTGAGGCGCTGACCGCGGGCCTGGTACGGGACACCCGCGCGGCCCTGCCCGGCTGCCGCATCCTCAACGTGTACGGCCCCACCGAGGGCACCGTCTACGCGACGATGGCCGAACCGGCGCCGGACGACTCCGCGCAGCCGGCGATCGGCAGTCCGCTGCGCAACGTCACCGCGCACATCCTGGACGCCAACCTGCGCCCGCTGCCGCCGGGTTCACCGGGAGAGCTCTATCTCGCGGGCGAACTCCACCTGGCCCGCGGCTATCTGCACCGGCCGGGACTGACGGCGGAGCGCTTCGTGGCCGATCCGTTCGGGCCGCCCGGCAGCCGCATGTACCGCACCGGCGACCTCGCCCGCAGGAGGGCCGACGGAGCGGTCGAGTACCTCGGCCGTTCCGACGACCAGGTCAAGATCCGCGGTTTCCGCATCGAACCCCGGGAGATCGAGACCGCGCTCACGACGCTGGCGACCGTCCGCGAGAGCCTGGTCACCTCGCTCCGCGACCACGACGGCGAACAGCGCCTGGTCGCCTACGTGGTGCCCGCCGCTCCCGGCGGCGTCACCTCGGACGAGCTGCGTGCAGTCGCCGTCGAAGCACTGCCGGGCCACCTCGTTCCGTCGGCGTTCGTGGTGCTGGAGCGGTTGCCGCTGTCGGTGAACGGGAAGCTGGACCGGGCTGCGTTGCCGGTGCCGGAGTTCTCGGGTGGTGGGCGTGGGCGTGCTGCGCGTTCGCCGCGTGAGGAGATTCTGTGTGGTCTGTTCGCCGAGGTGCTGGGTCTGGGTTCGGTGTCGGCGGACGATGATTTCTTCGAGGCGGGTGGGCATTCGCTGCTGGCGACGCGTCTGGTGAGCCGGGTGCGTTCGGTGTTCGGTGTGGAGCTGGCTGTGCGGGCGTTGTTCGACGCTCCGACGCCGGCGGGTCTGGTGCGGTGTCTGGAGGGGGCGGCTGCTGCGCGTACGCCGCTGCGTCCGGTGGAGCGTCCCGAGGAGATACCGCTCTCGCCCGCCCAGCACCGTCTGTGGTTCCTCAACCAGATGGAGGGGCCCAGCCCCACCTACAACATCCCGCTCGCTCTGCGGCTGTCCGGGCCCGTGGACGCCGACGCCCTGCGCGCCGCGCTGCACGACGTGGTCCGCCGGCACGAGGTGCTGCGCACCGTCTTCCCCGAGACCGACGGTGCGGCGGTCCAGCGGATCCTCGCACCGGACGACGCGGCACCCGAGTTGAACGTTCGCACCC
This sequence comes from Streptomyces ovatisporus, assembly GCF_042653885.1. Lineage (NCBI taxonomy): Bacteria > Bacillati > Actinomycetota > Actinomycetes > Kitasatosporales > Streptomycetaceae > Streptomyces > Streptomyces ovatisporus. The sequence continues at coordinate 42,538 of NZ_JBHSFH010000011.1, read as the reverse complement.
TGGCGGAAGCGGAGTTGACCGACGCTCTCGACCAAGCCGCACGGCACGCCTTCGATCTGGGGGTGGAGCTGCCGTTGCGGGCTGAGTTGTTCGTGTTGGGTGTGGAGCGTCATGTGTTGTTGTTGACGTTGCATCACATTGCTGGTGATGGGTGGTCGTTGGGTCCGTTGGGGCGGGATCTGGCGTTGGCGTATGAGGCGCGGTGTGGTGGTGGGGTTCCTGGGTGGGGGCCGTTGCCTGTGCAGTATGCGGATTATGCGTTGTGGCAGCGGGAGTTGCTGGGGGAGGAGTCCGACTCCGGTAGTGAGATGGCGCGTCAGTTGGGTTTCTGGCGTGAGCGGTTGGCGGGGTTGCCGGATCAGTTGGAGATTCCGGCGGATCGTCCGCGTCCTGCGGTGTTCACGCATCGTGGGGGGAGTGTTGGTTTCCGGTTGGAGCCGGGGTTGCACCGTGGGTTGGTGGAGTTGGCGCGTGAGTCGTCGGCGACGTTGTTCATGGTGGTGCAGGCGGGTCTGGTCGCGTTGTTGTCGCGGTTGGGTGCGGGTTCGGATGTGGCTGTGGGTTCGCCTGTGGCGGGCCGTACCGACGAGGCGTTGGATGATCTTGTCGGGTTCTTTGTGAACACGTTGGTGCTGCGTACGGATGTGTCGGGTGATCCGTCGTTCCGGGAGTTGCTGGGGCGGGTGCGTGAGGGTGATCTGGCGGCGTATGCGCATCAGGATGTGCCGTTCGAGCGTTTGGTGGAGGTGCTGAATCCGCAGCGTTCGCTGTCGCGGAATCCGCTGGTGCAGGTGATGCTCGCGCTTCAGAACACCCCCGACGCCGACTTCCGGCTCCCCGACGTGGAAGCCGAGTACCTGCCGCAGACGGCGGGCGCGGCCCGCTTCGACCTGTCGCTGTTCTGCTTCGAGCGACCCGGCGGAGAAGCCCAGGGCCTCGACGTCCTGGCCGAGTTCAGCACCGACCTGTTCGACGAGGGGACGGTCGTCGCGCTCCTCGAACGCCTCGCCCGGCTGCTGCAGTCCGCGGTCGACTGCGCCGACACCCGGGTCTCCGCCCTTGAGATCCTCGGCGCGGAGGAGCGGCACCGGCTCGTCGCCGGCTGGAACGACACCGAAGTCTCCCGCGGCACCGTCCCGGACAACCTCCAGGACGCCTTCCGCGCCCAGGCAGAGGCCACCCCCGAGGCGATCGCCGTACGGGCGGACGGACAGGGCCTGACCTACCGCGAACTCGACGAGCGGGCCAACCGCCTGGCCCACCGGCTGATCGCGCTCGGCGCACGCCGGCAGCACGCGGTCGCCGTCCTCCAGGAACGCTCCGCGGACCTGGTCGTGTCCCTGCTCGCCATCGTCAAGGCCGGCTGCGTCTACGTTCCCTTGCACACCGGCTACCCCGCGTCCTGGATGCGGATGGCTCTCGACCGCACCGGGGCACGCATCCTGCTGACCGACCGCGCCATGCAGGAGCGGGACTTCCAGCACGAGGGGCCGACCGTCGTCGTCGACGACGATCCGGAGCTCGCCGCCCAGCCGGGGAGCGACCCCCGCGTCCCCGGTGACCCGGACGACCTGGCGTACACCATGTTCACCTCCGGCTCGACGGGCGAGCCCAAGGGCGTCGAGATCACGCACCAGGACGTCCTCGACCTCGCGCACGACCCCGTCTGGCACGGTCCGCGGGAGGAGGCCGCCCGCGCCTGCACGAATCCGCACTGCGCGGCCGAACGCGTCCTCATGCACGCCCCGTACGCCTTCGACCCCGCCACCTTCGAACTGTGGGCGCCTCTGCTCAACGGTCACAGGGTGGTCGTGGCGCCCGCGGGCGAACTCGACCTCGGCGCCCTGGAGCGCGTCACGACCGAGGAAGGCGTCACCGGCGTGCTCTACACGGCCGGCCTGTTCCGGCTGATCGCCGAGGAGCGGCCGGAGAGCTTCGCCGGAGTGCGCGAGGTGTGGACCGGCGGCGACGTGGTCTCCCCGGCCGCCGCCCAACGCGTCATCGACACCTGCCCGGAGACCACGGTCACGGCCATCTACGGCCCGACCGAGATCACCCTGTGCACCACCGAGTACCCCATGCGGCACCCCCACCGCGTCGAGAACACCGTCCCGCTCGGCCGTCCCATGGCGAATACGCGGGTGTATGTGCTGGACGGTGGTCTGCGTCCGGTGCCGGTGGGGGTGCGGGGTGATCTGTATGTGGCGGGTGCCGGTGTGGCGCGTGGTTATGCGGGTCGTGCTGGTTTGACGGCGGAGCGTTTTGTCGCTGATCCGTTCGGTGGTCCGGGGGAGCGGATGTACCGGACGGGGGATGTGGCCGCGTGGCGTGGTGATGGTGTGCTGGAGTTCGCGGGGCGTACGGACGGGCAGGTGAAGATCCGTGGTTTCCGGGTGGAGACCGCCGAGATCGAAGCCGCCCTCGTCCGGCATCCCGAGCTCGCGGAGGCCACCGTCGCAGTGCGCGAGGAACGCCCCGGCGACCGGGAACTCGTCGCCTACGTCGTCCCCGCCGACGGCTCCGGCCCCGCCGCCCGGGATCTGCCCACCGAGGCGGAACAGGTCCAGGAATGGCACGGCATCTACGAGGACCTCTACCGGGACCGGGGCGAGGACGAGCCCTACGTCGGCTGGAACAGCAGTTTCGACGGTGTGGCGATTCCGGTGGCGGAGATGGACGAGTGGCGTTCTGCTGCGGTGGAGCGGATCGCTGCTCTGGGTCCGGGGCGTGTGCTGGAACTGGGCGTGGGCAACGGGTTGTTGCTGCGTGAGCTGGCGGGCCGTTCGGAGTGTTACTGGGGTACGGATCTGTCCGAGGCGGCTGTCGGGGGTCTGCGTGAGGCGGTGGCGGGTGAGCCGTGGGCGGACCGTGTGGAGCTGCGGGTGGGTTCGGCTCTGGAGACGGAGTCGCTGCCCGAGGGGTACTTCGACACGGTCGTGCTGAACTCGGTGGTGCAGTACTTCCCGGGCGGCCGGTACGCGGTGGAGGTGCTGCGCAACGCGGTGCGGCTGCTGGCTCCGGGCGGACGCATCTTCGTCGGCGACGTACGCGACCTCCGCCACCACCGCACGTTCGCCGCGGCCGTCGCCCTGCACGGCGCCGACGCGACGGCGAGCCTGGCCGGGCTGCGCACCGCCGTCGAGCGCGAGGTGATGCTGGAGAACGAACTCCTGCTGTCGCCCGACTTCTTCGCCGCGCTGCCCGCCGAGATCCCCGCCTTCTCCGGCGTCGACGTCGGCCTCAAGCGGGCGGTGCACCACAACGAACTCAGCCGCTACCGCTACGACGTCGTCCTGCACACCGACCCGTCGGCCGCAGGCGGGCAGCCGCAGCCGCGCAGCCTGCGCTGGGGCCGCGACATCACAGGGCTGGACGCCCTCGGCGAGCACCTCGCCGGAGGCGACGGGCTGCGGCTGACGCGCGTGCCCGACGCACGCGTCGCGGTGCACCTCTCCGCCGCCACGGCACTCGACAACGGCAGCGACCCCGAGGTGGTGCTCGCCCGGCTGCGCGGCCCCGTCCCCGAGGGCGTCCCCGATCCGGAGGACGTCCACCGGGCGGCGGAGCGGCTCGGTCACACGGCCGCCCTGGTACCCACTCCGGGCGAGCCGGGCGAGTACGACGTCCTGCTGCTGCCCGGCACGGCCGGGCACGCCCCGCTGGGCCGCTACCGCGCCTCGGCGGAGGCCGCCGCGCTGCCGCTCTCGGCGCACGCCGGCGACCCGCGACGGGCCGACGACCACGCCGCGCTGATCGCCCGGGTCCGCGCCGACCTGGGGGAGCGGCTGCCCGAATACATGGTCCCCGGCTTCTTCGCCGTCCTGGACCGGCTGCCGCTCACGCCCAACGGCAAGGTGGACCACCGCTCCCTGCCCGACGTGGGCCGCCGGGCCACGGCAGCGGGCCGGCCACCGCGCTCACCGCAGGAAGAGGTGCTGTGCTCGCTCTTCGCGGAAGTGCTCGGCGTGCCGTCCGTCGGTGTCGACGAGGACTTCTTCGAACTGGGCGGACACTCGCTGCTCGCCGCCCGGCTCATCAACCGGGTCCACGCCGCACTGGGAACCGAACTGGCCGTGCGCGCCCTGTTCGAGACCCCGACGCCGGCCGGACTCGCCGAACAGCTCGGCGTGTCCGACGGGTCCGACGCCTTCGACGTGGTGCTGCCGCTGCGCCGCGGCGGAGGCCGCGCACCTCTGTTCTGCCTGCACCCCGCAGGCGGCATCAGCTGGGTGTACTCGGGGCTGCTGCGCTGGCTCCCCGACCGTCCCGTGTACGGCATCCAGGCCCGTGGACTGACGGAACCGGGGGCGGCGCCCGCCACCATCGAGGAACTGGCCGCCGACTACGTCCGTGAGATCCGCGCGGTGCAGCCGTCCGGGCCTTACCACCTCCTGGGCTGGTCGCTCGGCGGGCTGATCGCCCATGCCGTCGCCGCCACCCTGGAGGCGCAGGGCGAGAAGGTCGGCACGCTCGCCCTGATGGACGCCTACCCCGACATCGAGCGGCCCGACGGCGAGCAGGCGCAGCCGGAGCTGATCCGCGGCATCCACCAGGTGCTGCTCGCCGAGGCGGGGGTCGACCCGGCCCGGGCCGAGGGGCGGGACCTGGACCGCGCCGAGGTCGTCGCGCTCCTGAAGGAGGGCGGCACCGCGCTGGCCGGACTGATGGACGAGCAGCGGGTCGAGACGTTCACGGACGTCTTCGTGCACTGCAGCCGCATGATGTTCGACAAGCCGCTCGGCTCCGTCGACAGTGACGTGCTGTTCTTCGCCGCCACCCGCGGTGCCGTCGACGGTGCCCCGGGCGTCGACCGCTGGCGGCAGTACACCGCGGGCCGGCTCGTGGTGCACGAAGTGCCCTGCTCCCACGCCGAGATGGTCGAGCCGGACCACATCCGGGAGATCGGAAAGGTGCTCTCCGAGCACCTCGGCACCGCTCCCTGACCGACCCGTCCGGTCCGCGGCGGTCCTGCCGGGCCGCCGCGGACCGGCTCCTCCCCGTTTCCCCACCCAGCTCACGCACGGCGTTCTGCCGACGTACCGGAGGAAAGAAAACATGAGCAACCCGTTCGAAGACCCCGAGGGGCGCTTCCTCGTCCTCGTCAACGACGAGGGCCAGCACTCCCTTTGGCCCGTGTTCGCCGACGTGCCCGACGGCTGGACGGTGGCCCACGGCGAGGACAGCCGGGACGCCTGCCTGGAATGGATCGAGAGCTCCTGGACCGACATGCGGCCCAAGAGCCTCATCGAGCGTATGACGGGCCCGCTGAGCGAGGCCGCCCCGTCGGCGGGAACGACGGCGTCATGACCACGCCGCACACCGCGGTACGGCCGTCCCTGGACCGGGACGCGCGCAGCCTCGCCGCCCACGCCGACGGCATACGCCGTCAACTGGACCGGCTGCCGCGCAAGGCGGACCGCTCGCCGGCCGAGGAGCACACGGCTCAGCGTCTCCTCGCGGGCGGTCGCACCGCCCGCGAGGAGTTCCTCGCCCAGCACGTGAGCGAGGTCTACGCCGACCTGACCGACGGGCTGCGGCGTCCGCTGCGCGTGGCGGAGCTGCTGACCTCCGCAGCCGTGCGCTACCCGGGTCTGGTGCCCGGCGACGCGGAGCTGGCCATGGACAGGGGACTGGTCCAGCGCGACAAGGAGGGCTGGGAGCTGGACCAGGGCATCTTCGTCGCCCGTGTCCTCGACGACCCGGTCAGCGGACGGCACCTGGTGCACGCCATGACCCGGCCGCGCGAGAAGGCGCTGGACCTCCTCGACCAGTTCCGCCAGCAGGACACGGTCGATCTCGGCCCGGTCGCGGTGCACCACAAGAACGGCGTGGGGCACGTCGTCTTCCAGAACCACCGTTACCTCAACGCCGAGGACGACGCTTCGAACCAGGCGCTGGAAGTGGCCGTCGACCTCGTCCTGCTCGACGACCGCATCGACTCCGGCGTGCTGCGCGGCGGCACCGCGACCCATCCCAAGTGGGCAGGGCGACGGGTGTTCGGCGCCGGCATCAACCTGACGCACCTGCGGCAGGGCCGCATCTCCCTGGTCGAGTTCTTCCTCGACCGCGAGCTGGGTGCCGTCAACAAGATGTACCGGGGCCAGTCCGGCGTCTTCACCGGCGAGACCGAACCGCACAGCCACCGGGAGAAGCCGTGGATCGCGGCGGTGGACTCCTTCGCCATCGGCGGCGGCTGCCAGTTCCTGCTCGTCGTCGATCACGTCGTGGCGGAGAACGGGTCGTACGTCAATCTCCCCGCGGGCCGCGAGGGCATCATCCCCGGCTGCGGCGTGATGCGGCTGTCCCGCTTCGTGGGGGAGGGCATCGCCCGGCAGGCCGTGCTGTTCAGCCGGGACATCCCGGTCGACAGCCCGGAGGGCCGGATGATCGTCTCCGAGGCGGTGCCGTCGGAGGAGATGGACGAGGCGGTGGACCGTGCCGTCGAGGGGCTGCGCGCCACCGGCATCTCCAGTGTCCTTGCCAACCGGCGCGCCATGCGCATCGCGGGCGAGCCCCAGGAGACGTTCCGTACCTACATGGCCAACTACGCCCGCGAGCAGGCGTACTGCTCGTACAGCCAGGCCGTCTTCGACAACCTGGAACGCAACTGGGGCGGCTGAGGCGGAGTCGCCTCCGGGCGCGCACACGACGGCGGGCCGGTGCCAGGCACCGGCCCGCCGTTCTGTGTTCCCGTGTCAGGCGCCCGGCCGCCCGGCGATGCCCCAGCGCGCCGGCGGCACCTCCTGGAGCACCACCCAGGTCTGCTCACGGGCGGTGTCACCGAGCACCCGGCCCACCGCTTCGGTGAGTTCGGCGATCAGCTTCTCCTCGTTGCCGTCCTTGAGCCGGCCTTCGTACAGTTTGACGTCGATCAGTGGCATGGGTCGTCCTTTCAAGTCGGAGGAGAACAGCGGCCGGTTGCGGCTCATGAGGGGCTCATGAAGCCACCACCGACCCGAGCACGTCGTTCAGCGCCCACACGAGGTGGTCCACCTGCTCGTCGGTCAGCCCCGGATGGCAGGGCAGGTTGACGTGCTCCCCGAACCACCGCCGCTCCGCCACCGGGCATTCGCCCGCGCGGTGACCGCGGGCCTTCCACTCGGGCAGCAGATGCATCGGGAAGTACCGCAGCGCGATCTGCACGCCGCGTTCGTCGAGACCGCGCACCACCTTCTCGCGCACGCCGGGGGCACCCGACACGAAGAACGTGTACAGGTGGTACGCGTGCTCGACGCCGGGACCCGGCCGCTGCACCGTGCACTGCGGAAAGTGCCCGAGGACCTCGTCGAGCCGCGCGGCGACGGCCCGGCGGCGTGCGACGAGCCCGTCCATGCGGTCCATCTGCACCAGGCCCACGGCGCACGCGGCCTCGGACAGCGTCGCGTTGGTGCCGTGCCGCCGTACTCCGGCGCACGCCGTCCCGTACACCGACGAGGAGTACTTCATCCAGGGCAGCAGCTCCGGGGTGTCCGTGGCCTCCCGCGGTACGAACCGGCCGTCGACCTCGTTGTTGCGCAGCCGGTCCAGACGGGCCGCCCAGTCGTCCCGCTCCAGCGTGACGACGCCGCCCTCGCCGAGGGTGGTGATGTTCTTCGACGCGTGCAGGCTGAAACAGCCGATGTCGGCCAGCGCGCCGGGTCTGCGGCCCCGGTAGCTGCTGCCGAGCGCGTGCGCGCAGTCCTCGACGACCGTGATGCCCCGCGGCCGCGCCAGGGCCATGATGCGGTCCATGTCCGCGGGCCAACCGCCGTAGTGCACCAGGACGATGGCCCGCGTGCGGTCGGTGATCAGCTCCTCCAGGCGGTCGGGGTCGACGTTCAGCGACACCGGGTCGACGTCGCAGAACCGCACCTCGGCGGGCGTGCCGAGCAGCGGCTGCACGGTCGCCTGGAACGTCTGCGGGGTGGCGATGACCTCGTCGCCCTCGCCCAGCTCCAGCAGGTGCACGGCCAGTTCGAGTGCCACCGTCCCGCTGGTGACCGACAGGGCGTGCCGGGCGCCGACGTGCTGCGCGAAGCGCCGCTCGAACTCGGCCCGTCGCTCGCCCGACGACAACGGCGCGGCGGAGGTGACCAGTTCGGTCAGGGCGGCCGCCTCCGGACCGCCGAGGACGCTGCCCCGAGCGGCTGCCGGAACCGGGTAGCCGTCCCGGGCGGACGTCTTCTGCGGCAGCGGTTCCGGTGCGGCGGCCTGGCTGGGGGAGACGGATCCATGAGGGGACACGACTCACCCCTCCGACGTGCCGGTCAGGGTGCGCAACTGCTTCTTGTCCACCTTGCCGAGACCCGTCAGCGGGAAGGTGTCGAGCAGCACGAGCCGCTCCGGGAGCTTGAAGGCGGCCACGCCGCGCGCGTTGAGGAACGCCTTGAGCTCCGCGAGCGTCGGCGGTTCGCCCGCCGGGATCACGCAGACGCAGACCCGCTCGCCGAGCACCGGATCGGGCACCGGCACCACCGCGGCCTGCTGCACCCGCTCGTGGGCGCCCACGTGCTGCTCCACCTCGGTGGCCGACACCTTGTCGCCGCCCCGGATGATGACGTCCTTGACCCGGCCCTCGACGACCACGTCGCCGCGGTCGGTGAGACGTACCAGGTCGCCGGTGCGGTAGAAGCCGTCCGCGTCGAAGGCCGTCGCGTTGTGCCCGTCAGCCCGGTAGTAGCCGCGCAGGGTGTAGGGGCCGCGCGTGAGCAGTTCGCCCGGCGTGCCCGGCGGTACCGGCAGGCCCTCCGGGTCGACCACGCGCAGTTCGTCCTCGGGGGAGATGGGACGTCCCTGAACCGTCGTCACCGTCTCGGGGTCGTCGTCGTCGCGGGTCATGCACAGCAGGCCCTCCGCCATCCCGAACACCTGCTGGAGGCGGCAGCCGAGCGTCGGCTCGATGCGGCGCGCCACCTCGGGGTGGAGCTTGGCGCTGCCGATCTGCACGGTGCGCAGGGACGACAGGTCCCGCTCGACCCACTCCGCTCCGTCCAGCCACAGGTGGGCGACTGTCGGGACGACCGAGGTGAGGGTGACGCCCTCCCGCTCGATCAGCTCGAAGCACTCCTCCGGGCCCGTCCCGGAGGCCAGTACGACGGTTCCGCCGGCGGAGAGGACTCCGACGACGCCGGGGCAGCCCCATGTGAAGTTGAACGGAAGGGGCAGAACCGCCAGGTACACGCACTCCTGGTCGAGGGAGCAGATCTCCGCGGTTGTCCGCGTCTGGTACAGGTAGTCGTCGTGTGTCCGCGGTATCAGCTTCGGCAGGGCCGTCGTGCCGCCGGACAGCAGGAAGAACGCCACGTCCCCGGAGTCCGGAGCGTCCACGTCCTCGGTGGCGGGCGCCTCCCCGGACGCTTCGGACAGCACGTCGAACGAGGTGAACGGGCCGGGCTCACCGACCACGAACACCTCGCGCAGCGACGGCACCTTGTCCCGGACCTCGCCGGCGAGCGGACGGTGGTCGAAGCCGTGGAAGCGGTCCGGGATGAAGTAGGCGACGGCCTCCGCGTGTTCGCACATGTGGGAGATCTCGCTGCCGCGGTGCGCGGGCAGGGCGTGCACCGGCAGTGCGCCGACGCGGTACAGGGCGAAACTGAGCGCCACGAACTCGACCACGTTGGGCAGCTGGACCACGACGCGGTCGCCCTGACCGATGCCGCGCGCCAGCAGGCCCCGCACCAGACGGTCCACCCAGGCGTCGAGTTCCCGGTAGGTCAGCCGGCGTTCCCCGCCGACCAGCGCCACCCGGTCCCCGTAGCGGTCGGCCCACAGGCGCAGCTCGTCGCCCAGCGTCCTTCCCTGCCAGAAGCCGAGCTTCTGGTACTTCTTGGCCGTCTCCTGCGGCCAGTCGACGCATCCCTCAAGCACTTCGGCTCCTTCGACGACGGATCAGGTGGTGCTTTCGCTGTGCGGTGTGTGCGCCCGCGGAACTCAGGCTCATGGGTGGTGCCGGAGTGGGAGCAGGGGCCTGGAAGAGAACTGGCGGTGCGCGGACGGAGAACCGGGCAACTGCCGGACGGGCCCGGAAAGAGGGCACCCGGAGGAGTGCCCGAAAATCGGCGGTGTATTGCTGGAATTTCACTCGAGCATCGCTCGAGCGGCCTGTTGAATACGGTTGCCGGATGCTCAGTAATTCCGCCTCTCCGCGTTCCTGGAGTTCTGCTACGGTCCCGATATGGCAACTTCCGATATTCCGCAGACAATTGACGAACTCCGCAGCACGCTCGCAGGGCGCATCGGTCTGAGCCCGGACGAAGTGGCGGAGGACAGCAGCCTGTTCGAGCTCGGCTTCGACTCGGTCACGGCATTCGCCCTGATCGGGTCCTGGCGTCGGGCCGGACTGTCCTGCCCCACCCAGGAGTTCGTCGACGCGCCGACGCTCGGCGACTGGTGGCGACTGATCCAGCGAGCGGCCTGAACCGCCGCGTGGCCGCCCCCGGACGGACCGCCGCCGAGAGCGGTGGCTGACACTACCGGCCCGCAGAATGCTCTGGCAATTGTTCTGGTACCGCGCTGACGCACCGCTGACGCACTGACGGCTGAATTACTTCGGAAGAGAGGAGCGGCTGCCGTCCGATTGCGGTGCGTCCGTCGGGTCTTCTAGACCTGGGGAAGAGGTGCCCTATTGCGCGTGAGCGCTCGACTGAAAGGCTGGAGACGCGGCTATGGATTTCGGTGTGAACTTCTTTCCCGTGGTCGACCCCGAGCAGCGGAGCGCCACCGAGTGCTACGACATGATCGGTGAACTCTCGGAACTCGCCGAGGAACTCGGCTACGAGCACGTGCAGACCGTGGAGCACTACTTCTCGCCGTACGGCGGCTACTGCCCCGACCCGGTCACTCTCCTCACGGCGCTGGCGGCCCGCACCAGCCGGGTCCGCATCGTCACGGGTGCGGTGATTCCCGCCTTCACCCACCCCGTGAAGCTCGCGGGCAAGCTGGCGATGCTCGACCACATCTCGCACGGGCGTCTCGACGTCGGCTTCGGACGCGGCTTCCTGCCCACGGAGTTCACCGCCTTCGACGTGCCGATGGAGGAGAGCAGGGCACGCTTCGCCGAGGGCGTGGAGGCCTGCCGGCAACTGTGGAGCCAGGAGGACCTGGTCTGGGAGGGGAGGTTCCACAGCTTCGGCCCCGTCACGCTGCTGCCCCGCCCCTACCAGCGTCCGCACCCGCCGATCTTCATCGCCTCGGCCACGAGCCCCGAGTCCTGTGCCGCTGCCGGCCGGGCCGGTCACAACCTGCAGGTCGTGCCCTCGGTCACGAGCACCGAGCAGCTCCAGGGCATGCTCGCCGCCTACCGCGAGGCGTGGGCCGAGGCCGGGCACGCCCCCGGCGCGTACCGCATCCAGGTCAAGTACACCTGCTACGTGGCGGAGCGCCACGCCGAAGCGCTCGAACTGGGCGAGCGCTGGGAGCGCAACTACGTCCAGCACATGGCCGGGGCCGTCGCCCCGCTCGCGGCCGGCGCCGGCGCCGACTACCCGGGCTACGAGAAGTTCGCGGAGAAGGTGGCCGCATACGACTTCACGACCTCCTTGAAGGCGAACAAGGTCCTCGCCGGCGACACCGCCGCGGTGGCCGACCAGATCGCCGCGATCCGCGACGCACTCGGCTCCGACATCGACCTCAGCCTGCAGTTCAGCCCCGGCGCCATGGAGCGCGAACAGGCCGTCACCGCGATGCGGCTGTTCGCCCGCGACGTGATGCCGAAGTTCAAGCAGGCCGCGTAGACCGCCTGTTCACGACCGGGTACGGGCGGGCAGGCCCGCGAGGGCGGCCCGCACCTCCTGAGCCACCAGTGCCGGGATCTCCGGTCCGCGAGAGGCGAAGTAGAAGTGCTCGCCCTCGAAGAGACGGCAGCCGCGGAAGCGCTCGCCGTACTCCGACCAGCCCGCCAGCTCGGCCGGGGCGGCCCACGGGTCACGGGTCGCCCCGAACACGGTGAAGGGCACCGGCACGTCGAGGCTGCGGTGCACCGCGGGCCGCCAGTTCTCCACCAGGCCGAAGTCCGCCCGGATGACCGGCTCCAGCAGCCCCCACAACTCCGGGTCGTCCAGCACGTGTTGGGGCGTACCGCCCATCCGGGCCAGCTCGGCGCGGAGCCGGTCCGCGGACAGCCGGTGCAGCGACGTGGGCCGTTCGGCCACCGAGCGCGGGCACCCCCGGGCCGAGAGCCCCACCCAGACCGGCACCGGCAGCCGCGCCTCGGCGAGGGCCAGTGTCAACTCGTGGGCGACCAGGGCGCCCATGCTGTGCCCGAAGAAGGCGAACGGCCGGTCGAGCCAGAGGAGCAGCTCGTCCAGGAACTTCCGGACCAGGCTCTCCACGTCGTGCACCGGCGCCGTCTCCGCCAGCATGCCGCGACCCGGAGCGTCCGTCAGGCACACCTCCCACTCCGGCGGCAGGTAGCGCGCCCAGTCCCGGAAGACCTGGTGCGAGCCGCCGGCGTGGTGGAACAGGAACAGCCGGGCCTGGGGGCGCGGCACCGGCCGGGCCGGGAAGACGGCTCTGCTGGCTGCGTCCGGACGCGTCACCACTGCGTCATCGTCTCCTCACCGGCCCTGACCGGCCGTCACTGTGCGGGCTGTACGGCGCGGGACGCCCGTCGGGTCGATCCGGTCCGCGCCGTACCGCCAGTGTGCGCGGCCGGCTCTGACGACCGGCTGACGAAGCCCTGACACGGGACGGGCCCGCCCCGCCGTCCGGTCCCGTGTCAGACCGGCGTCAACGGGCCGTCAGGGCGGCCCGCGACGATGCGTGCGGGCCGCCGCCCGGTTTCCCCGTGGCCGGAGCGGCGCCCGGACCTGTTGCGGCGATCCAGGGGGCTTTCCCGGTGTCCGAAGAGACAGTGCACACCTCTGGCCGGACCCCCCTCGGGGCCGCCCAGCGCGGCATCTGGTACGCCCAGCGGCTCGACCCCGGGAACCCGCTGCACAGCGGCGCCGCCTACCTGGACATCCGCGGCGCCCTCGACACCGGCCTGCTGGCCGCCGCGGTGCGCCGGGCCGTCTCGGACACGGAGGCGCTGAAGCTGGCGTTCACCGACGCCGGACCGGACGGCGACCCAGGCGAAGGCCCCGGCCAGTACCTCGACGCCGGCACCTGCCCGGAAGTCCTGCTGCCCGACGGCGCGGCCGACGAGGAGTCGGCCCTGCGGTGGATGCACGAAGACCTGGCGGCCGGCACCGACCCGCTGCACGGGCCGTTGTCCGCGCAGGCCCTCTTCCCGGTCGGCGAGGACCGCCACCTCTGGTACTACCGGGCACACCACCTGCTGCTGGACGGCATGGGCCTGTGGCTCTTCCAGCGCAGGGCCGACGCCGTGCTGTCGGCCCTGCGGTCCGGTTCCCCGGTGCCCGGCGATCCGGCGGCCCCGCTGGAACTGCTGTGGCAGGAGGAGGCCGCCTACCGCGCCTCCGAGCGCTACGCCGCCGACCGCGCGTACTGGCAGCAGCAGATGCACGACCGGCCGACCCCGCCGCTCTCCCTGGCCGGGCCCGCGGCCGTCGCCTCCCACTCGTTCCTGCGGTCCGCCGGGACACTGCCCGCCGCACCCGCCGACGCCCTCGACGATCTCGCCGCCCGGCACGACAGCGGACGGCCCGCCGCGCTCGTCGCCGCCGTGACGGCGCTGGTGCACCGGATCACCGGCGCCACCGACATCGTGCTCGGCCTGGCCGTCAGCTCCCGCCTCACCGCGGCGTCCCGGCGCACCCCCTCCATGCACGCCAACGTCGTGCCCCTGCGGCTCTCCGTGCACCCCGGCCTGACGGTGGACGAACTCGTCGGACGAGCCGCACTGGCCCTGCGCGGAGCCCTGCGCCATCAGCGGTACCCGCAGGAGGAGCTGCGCCGCGATCTGGGCGCCGTGGGCGCCCGACGCCCCCTGTTCGGGCCCACCGTCAACCTGATGCGTGCCCCGCACCCGACTTTCGGCGGTCTGCCCGCCCGGCTGAACTTCCTGTCCAACGGTGCGGTCGACGACCTCAAGTTCACTTGCTACGACGCCGGTTCAGGCGCTCTGCCGGTCGATCTGGACGCCAACCCCGACCGCTACACCGCGGACGAACTCGACGGCCACCGCACCCGGTTCCTGCAACTGCTCACCGAATTCGCCGACGATCCCGGCCGGCCGCTTGCCCGGATCGACGTGCGCACCCCCGCCGAACGCCGCAGCCACCGCCCCGAACCGGCCACCCCGGCGGACGCCCCCGCCGGAGGGGCGACACCCGCCGCCGCGACACTGACCGAGCTGTTCGAGCGGCAGGCGGCGCGTACCCCGGACCGCACCGCCGTCACCGCCGACGACGAGAGCCTGACCTACGGCCGGCTCGACCGGCAGGCCAACCGGCTCGCCCGGCTGCTCGCCGCGCGCGGCGCGGGTCCGGGCCGTCTGGTCGCCCTCGCCCTGCCCCGCACCGCGGCCCTCCCCGTCGCGCTGCTGGCCGTCCTCAAGACCGGTGCCGCCTACCTGCCGCTCGACCCCGGCTACCCCGCGGAGCGGATCGCCATGATGGTCGACGACGCCCGGCCGGCGGTGCTGCTCACCGACGCCGCCACCGCAGCCGGACCGCTCCCCGAAGGCCCGGAGCGGATCGTCCTCGGTTCGCCCGCCGTACGGGACGCCCTCGCCGCCCTGCCCGAGACCCCGCTCACCCTCTCCGACCGGACGGCACCGCGCCCCGAGGACACCGCGTACGTCATCTACACCTCGGGTTCCACGGGCAGACCGAAGGGCGTGCTGATCCCGCACCGCAACGTCGTACGGCTGTTCAGCACCGCGCGCCCCGTCATCGGCTTCGGACCCGACGACGTGTGGACGCTGCTGCACTCCTACGCCTTCGACTTCTCCGTCTGGGAGATCTGGGGCCCGCTGCTGCACGGCGGGCGTCTCGTCGTCGTCCCGCAGGACACCGTGCGGACGCCCGCCCGGCTGCTGCGGCTGCTGGCCCGGGAACGCGTGACCGTCCTCAGCCAGACCCCCAGCGCGCTTCAGCAGCTGATCCGCACGGACGCCGAACTTCCCGCGGAGGGCGCGGAACTGACACTGCGCCGGATCGTCCTCGGCGGCGAGGCCCTCGACCCGGGCATGCTGCGCGACTGGTACGCCCGCCATCCCGACGACAGCCCCCTCGTCGTCAACATGTACGGCATCACCGAGACCACCGTGCACGTCACCCACCGGCCCGTGGACCGGAACACCGCCGACACCGCGACCGGCAGCCCCATCGGACGGCCCCTGTCCGACCTCGGCCTGTACCTGCTGGATTCGGCCCTGCGGCCGTGCGTGCCGGGGACTCCCGGCGAGCTGTACGTCTCCGGGGCGGGCCTCGCCCACGGGTACCTGGGCAGGGCGGCGCTGACGGCCGAGCGGTTCGTCGCCGACCCCTTCGGCCCGCCCGGCAGCCGCATGTACCGCACCGGCGACCTGGCCCGGTACAACGCCGAGGGCGAACTGGAGCACCTGGGCCGTGCCGACGGCCAGGTCCAGCTGCGCGGCTTCCGCATCGAGACGGCGGAGATCGACGCGGAGCTGACCAGACTGCCGGAGGTGTCCGCCGCCGCAACCGTGCTGCGCGGGTCGAGCGACGCCGACCGGCGGCTCGTCAGCTATGTCGTGCCCGCTGCCGGGGCGCAGGCCGAGACCGCCGGGCTGCGCGCCCGGCTCGCCGACCGGCTGCCGCCGCAGTCGGTGCCGGCCGCCTTCGTCCTGGTGCCGGAACTCCCGCTCACGCCCAACGGCAAACTCGACCGCGACGCGCTGCCCGAACCGTCCCTGCGGGGGGCCGGGCGCCGCTCCCGGGGCCCGGTCGAGGAGCGGCTGTGCGCGCTGTTCGAGGAGGTGCTCGGGTGCGGCGCCGTCGGCGCCGACGACGACTTCTTCGAGCTGGGCGGCCATTCGCTGATCGCCACGAGGCTCGTGAGCCGCGTCCGCGCCGCCTTCGGGGCCGAACTCGGAGTCGGTGCCGTCTTCGACGCACCGACTCCGGCGGACCTCGCCGCCCGGATCGTCCGCGAGGGAGCCGGGCCGCTGCCGGAGCCCCCGGCCTCCGGGCTCTCCGTCGCCACGCGAGAGGTCCCGCCGGACGCAGCCGGACCGGACGACGGATCGCCCCTGCGCGGCCCGCTGTCGGCGGCACAGCGCCGGATGTGGACGATGCACCGCTTCCAGGGCCCCTCCGCCACGTACAACCTGCCGTGCGCGGTGCGCCTCACAGGGGCGCTGGACCGCGACGCCCTGCGGGAGGCCGTGCAGGACCTGGTGCGGCGTCACGACATCCTGCGCACCCGCTACCCCGAGGCCGCCGGCGAACCGGTGCAGGAGGTGACGGCCCCGGACGCCGCCGGGCCCGTGGAGGTGCGCAGCCACACCACCACCGACGCCCGGCTCGCGGCCGACCTGACCGGAGCAGCCCGCGTTCCCTTCGAGATCGAATCCGAACTCCCGCTGCGGGTCCACCTGTTCACGCTGCCGGACGGGCAGGACGGCAGAGCGCGGCACGCCCTGCTGCTCGTCCTGCACCACATCGCCGGTGACGGGTGGTCGCTCGGTCCGCTGCTGCGCGACCTCGGGGAGGCGTACGCGGCCCGCGCCGAGGGGCGGGCGCCGCACTGGGGCCGCCCCGCCCCCCGTCACATCGAGCACGCGACGCACGACCACGCCGCCGTACCCGACCCGGAACTCCTGGAGTTCTGGCGCCGCACCCTCGACGGCGCCCCCGAGCAGCTTCCCCTGCCCACCGACAGGCAGCGCTCCGCCGTGGCGGGCACCGACGGCGGCAGCGTCCCGATGGAGATCGACGCCGAACTGCACGAGCGCATGCACGAGTTGGCCCGGCAGCACCACGCCACCGTGTTCATGGTGCTGCACGCCGCCCTCGCCGCCCTGCTCACGGCCTCCGGCGCGGGGACCGACGTCGTCATCGGCACCCCCACCTCGGGCCGGGGCGGCCGGGAACTCGACGACGCCGTGGGCTTCTTCGTCAATCCCGTCGCTCTGCGCGTGGACACCGGCGGCCGTCCGGCGTTCAGCGAGCTCCTCGACCGGGTGCGCCGCGCCGACCTCGACGCCTACGACCATCAGGACGTCCCCTTCGACCGGGTGGTCGACGCCGTCGCACCCCAGCGGTCCCTGGCACGCCACCCGCTGTTCCAAGTGGTGCTCTCCTTCCAGGACTTCGAGCCCCGGCTGGCCCTGCCCGGCCTGGACACCCGCACCGAACCGGTCCACCTCGGCGCGGCCAAGTTCGACCTCACCCTCAACCTGGTCGAGCGGCGCGGCGAGGGCGGCGGACCGGCAGGCATCGCCGGGGACGTCGAGTACGCGACGGACCTCTTCGACGAGGCCACGGCGTCCGCACTGGCCGACCGGCTGCTGCTCGTCCTGCGGGCCGTGTGCGCCGCCCCCGGCCGCCCCGTCGCGGATCTCGACCTCGTCTCCGAGCGGGAGAGGCGGGCCGCGCGGACCACCTGGAATCCGGTGCCCGAACCCCCGGCGCATCCCCATCTGCCGGCCCTGTTCGGCGCCCTGGCCGGGGCGCGCCCCGACGCTCCCGCCCTGGAGGCGGACGGCGAGACCCTCGACTACGCGGCGCTCGACGCGCGGACCAGCCGGCTCGCCCGGCTGCTGATCGCCCGCGGCGTCCGTCCCGGCACGGTCGTGCCGCTGGTGCTGCCCCGCTCCGGTGCCATGGCCACCGCCTGGCTCGCCGTCCTGAAGGCGGGCGCCGCGGCGATGCCCGTGGACCCCGACTACCCCGTGGAGCGCATCCGCCGGCTCCTGGACGCGGCCGCCGCGGACACCCCCGTGCCGACCCTTGCCGCGCACACCGCGTCACTGCCGTCGGCGGCGCACCGGTGCCTGGTGCTCGACGCCCCGGAAATCGTCCGCGAGCGGGACGGGTTGCCCGCTGCTCCGGTCACGGACGCGGAGCGCGGCGGCCCGATCGACCCCCGCGGTCCGGCCTACGTCATCCACACCTCGGGCTCCACGGGCCGCCCCAAGGGTGTCGTGGTGCCGCACACCGGGCTTCCCGCCCTCGCCGCCGCCCAGGCGGAGCGCTTCGCCCTCGACGAGAACAGCAGAGTGCTCCAGTTCGCTTCGCCCAGCTTCGACGCCTCGGTGATGGAGTACCTGATGGCGTACGGCACGGGCGCCACCCTCGTGGTGCCGCCGCCCGGGCCGCTGGCAGGCGAGGAACTCGCCCAGGTGCTCGACGAGGACCGCATCAGCCATGCCCTGATCCCGCCCACCGCGCTCACGGGCGTACCGCCCCAGTCGCTGCCCGGGCTGCGCACCCTCGTCGTCGGCGGGGAGGCGTGCCCGCCGGCCCTCGCCGCGCAGTGGTCGGCCGGCCGGCGCCTGGTCAACGCCTACGGGCCCACCGAGACCACCTGCTGCGCGACCACCAGCGCGCCCCTGGAGGCCGACGGTCAGGTGCCCATCGGCACGCCCGTCGCCGGCCTGCGGGTGCACGTCCTCGACGACGCGCTGCGCCTGGCGCCCGCCGGTGTGCCCGGCGAGCTGTACATCGCGGGTCCCGGAGTCGGCCACGGCTATCTGGGCCGTCCCGGCGCCACCGCCGAACGGTTCGTCGCCGATCCGTACGGCCCGCCCGGAAGCCGCGCCTTCCGCACCGGCGACAGGGCACGCCGCCGGTTCGACGGCACCCTGGAGTACTTGGGCCGTGCCGACGACCAGGTGAAGATCCGCGGCTTCCGCATCGAGCCCGGAGAGATCAGTGCGGCGCTCGGCACCCACCCGGCGGTGCGGCGCTGCGCCGTCGTCGTCCGCGAGGACCGGCCCGGGGACCGGCGGCTGGTCGCCTACGTCGTCCCGGCGGACACCGCCGACGAACCCGTTCCGGCCGAGCTGCGCCGTCACGTCGCGGCACTGCTGCCCGCCCACATGGTCCCGTCCGCGTTCGTCGCCCTCGCCGAACTGCCCGTCACCCGGCAGGGGAAGCTGGACCGCGAGGCGCTGCCGGCCCCCGACCACCTCGCGGTCACCGCGGCCACCTCCCGGGCACCACGGTCCGGCACCGAGGCGACCGTGTGCGGTGTGTTCGCGGACGCCCTGGGGATCGCGGCCGCCGGGCCCGACGACGACTTCTTCGAGCTGGGCGGCGACAGCATCATCGCCATCCAGCTCGTCAGCCGGCTGCGCGGGCACGGCCTCGCCGTCACCACCCGCGACGTGTTCGAATGCCGCACCGCCGCCGCCCTCACCGGACGTGCCGCCGCGGCGGGAGCCCCCGCCCCGGAACCCGCACGCCCCGTCGTGGACGGCGGCCCGTTCCCGGCACCGCCCATGGCGCACTGGCTGAGCACGCTCGGTCCGTCCGCCGACGCCTTCAGCCAGACCATGACCGTACGGACGCCCCCCGTCGCGCGGCCTGACGCACTGCGCCAGGCCCTCCAGCACGTCGTCGACAGCCACGCCGCACTGCGCACGACTCTGCTGCGCGGCGACCCCGACGCCCCGGCCGCCGAACGGCTCCGGCTGACCACGGCGCCCCGCGGCACCCCCGACGCGGCCGAACTGCTCCGCCGCGTGGAGACCGACGGTGCGGTACGCGAGGAGGTGCGCGACGCGGAACTCGCCCGCGCCCGTGCCGAACTCGCCCCCGAAGAAGGCCGGATGGTGCGGGCCGTCTGGTTCGACGCGGGGGACCGGGACGGCAGGCTCGCCCTCGTCGTCCACCACCTCGCCGTCGACGCCGTCTCCTGGGGCGTACTCCTGCCCGGCCTGCGCGCCGCCTACGAGGCCGCGGCGGCGGGAACCCCGCTCGCGGCGCCCCCTCCCGCACACCCCTGCGCCGCATGGGCAACCGGCCTGGCGGAGGAGGCGACACAGCCGGAGCGGGTGCGTGAACTGCCCCTGTGGTCGGCCATGTTGGCCGACCGGCACGTCACCTTCGGCACCCGTCCGCCCGATCCGGAACGGGACACGCACAGCTCCCTGAACCATCTGACGACCGAACTGTCCGCGCATCACAGCCGGGCACTCCTGACCGAGGTGCCCACCGCCTTCCACTGCCGCATCCTCGAACCCCTGCTGACCGCCTTCGGCCTCACCCTGGCGCACTGGGGAGGCGAGCACGGCGGAGGCCAGGGGGACGTGCTGCTCGACCTGGAGGGTCACGGCCGGGACGGCGCCGCCCCGGAGCTCGAACTGGACTCCGCGGTGGGCTGGTTCACCACCGTGCACCCGCTGCGCCTGCCGCTCGGCGCCACCGACACGGCGGAAGCGCTCGCCGGCGGGCCCGCGCTCGGTCACGCCGTGAAGCAGGTGAAGGAGGCGCTCCGGGCGATCCCCGGGCACGGCCGCGGCTACGGACTGCTGCGCCACCTGAACGACCGCACCGCACCCGTCCTGGAGAACCTGGGCACCCCGCCCGTCGCGTTCAACTACCTCGGCCGCTTCCGCCGTGACGACGCCCCGTGGAGCGCCGCACCGGACGACCGCGACCTGGCCGGTGCCGGCGCGGCCCCCGGCATGCCCGTCGGCCACGCCCTCGAGGTCAACGCGGTGATGCTGGACGGTACCGACGGGCCGAGGCTGCGTGCCGTGTGGAGCTGGCCGCGCGAGCTGGCCGACCCCGCCGCCGCGACCGCCCTCACGGAGTTGTGGACCCGGGCGCTGACCGCCCTCGTCGACCACGTCCAGCACTCCGACGCCGGCGGCTGGACGCCGTCCGACCTGCCTCTGGTCGACCTCGGCCAGAGCGACATCGAAGCTCTGGAGGCCGCCTGGCGCGACCGCTGACGTTCCGGCGCGAACGGTGGCGACGCCCGCCGGGTCGTCAGACAGCCGTCAGGCCGGCGTCAAGGGGCCCTCCTACAGTCCACGAGAAGCACGCGCCGCCACCCGGCGGCGCAGCACCCGCAAGGGAATTGGAGACGTGCATGGCATCCCACGACATCGCGGAGAAGCACCTGGCGACCGGCATCGCCGCCAGCGGTCCGGCCCCGGACCTCGCTGCGGCCGCCGCCCTTCTCGAGATGGGTGACAGGCTCGGCGTGGTCGCCCACCTCGACTCCGACAGCCCCCTCGAGACCGGTGCCGTCGCGGCGGAACTCGACCTGCCCGAGGCGGCGCTGGTGCGCTACCTCGACGCACTGGAGTCGGCCGGCATCGCGATCCGCGAGGGCGAGGGCCGCTACCGTGCCTGCCCGGACTTCGCGACCGTGTGCCACCAGGCCGGCTACATCTCCTGGACGATGAACGCCAACCGGCCGTTCATCGAGCACGCCCGTGAGTTCTTCACCGACTGGGAGAAGGCGTCCCGCACCCACCTGCGCGACTTCCGGGAAGTGGCGGTCAGCTCCCAGTGGATGGGGTCGCACGCCTTCTATCCCGCCGCCCTCGACACCATCATCGACGCCAAGCCCCGCAAGGTCGTCGACCTCGGCGCGGGCACCTGCCGGCTCCTGATCGAGGTGCTCGACGCGGTCCCCGGTTCCACCGGTGTCGGGCTCGACTTCGCTGCCGACGCCTGCCGCGCCGCCGAACTGGCCGTGGCACAGGCGGGGATGAGCGAACGGCTCACCGTGCTGGAACGTTCCATCCAGTCCGTCGCCACCGACCCGCAGATGCTCAAGGACGCCGACGTCATCCACGCCGGCTTCGTCTTCCACGACATGCTCCCCGAGGAGGAGGACGTCTGCGACGAGGTGCTGGCGAAGTGCCGGGAGTCCCTCGCGCCGGGCGGCTTCCTCGCGATCACCGACGCCGTGCCGTACCTGCGCAACGACCGTGAGCGCCGCTTCAGCGCCGCCGTGTCCTACTACCACGGCGAGTTCATGCGCCGTCGGCTGCAGACGGAGGAGCAGTGGGTCGAGCGGCTGCGCGCGGCGGGCTTCTCCGACGTCCGTGCCGTCACGCTGGCCTTCCCCACCGGCCGTCTCTTCCTCGCGCACCGCTGATGACGGGAGCGAGCCGCACCGAAGACGGGCGCCGCGCCACCGGGGGCACGACACGCCCCACGGTGGCCGTGCGCCCGCACCCGCGGCCCGTCCCGGCCGGCCGCCGCCGTGAGCTGCTGGCAGCACCGCCCTTCGGGGAGGTGTTCACCGACCACATGGTCACGGCGCGCTGGAGTCCCGAGGAAGGCTGGCACGAGGCGGTGCTCGGCCCCTTCGCACCGCTGGAGCTGAGCCCGGCGGCGGTCGGACTGCACTACGGGCAGAGCGTCTTCGAAGGTTTCAAGGCGCACCGCAGATCGGACGACCGGGCAGCGGTGTTCCGCCCCTGGGACCACGCACGGCGGCTCAACGCGTCCGCGCGGCGCATGGCCGCGCCGCCGCTGCCGCCCGAGCTGTTCGTCGCCGCCGTCGAAGTTCTCGTCCGCCAGGACATGGACTGGGTGCCCGAGGGCGACGACCGGAGCCTCTACCTGCGCCCGGTGCTGTTCGCCGACGAGCCGCACCTCGCGCTGCGTCCGGCCCGCTCCTACCTGTTCCTGCTGCTCGCCTTCCCGACCGGGAATTTCTTCGGCAGCGAGTCGCGGGCGGTCACCGTGGCGGTGAGCGAGGAGTACGTACGGGCCACGCCCGGCGGCACCGGCGCGGCCAAGTGCGGCGGCAACTACGCGGGCAGCTATCTCGCGCAGGAGGAGGCGGCCGGGCGGGGCGCCGACCAGGTCGTGTGGCTGGACGCGGTCGAGCGCCGCTGGGTCGAGGAACTCGGCGGCATGAACCTCTTCTTCGTGCACGGCGAGGGCGAGCGGGCCGAACTGGTCACGCCGCCGCTCACCGGCACCATCCTGCCCGGCGTCACCCGCGACACCCTCATCGCGCTCGCCGGCGACCTGGGCATGCGGGTCACCGAGGCGCCCGTGTCGCTGGACGACTGGCGCGACGGCTGCGCAGCGGGACGGATCACCGAGGTGTTCGCCTGCGGCACCGCGGCCCGCGTCACGTCCGTCGGGCGGGTCCTGGGCAGGGACGGCGAGGAGTGGACCGTGGGCGACGGTGCGCCGGGACCGGTCGCCGGGCGTCTCTCGGCGCTGCTCGCCTCCGTGCACCGCGGGGAGACCGCGGACCGGCACGAGTGGTGCCACGTCGTGGACCGCGCTCCGCACGGCTCTTCCCCGTCGGACAACTCCCTCACCAGGGCGTCGGGTTGACGAGTGACCAGGACAAGTGGAAGGCTTGATCGCATGATCTATTGAGTCTGCGGGCGCTGCCCTCACTTCTCGACCGGCTCCCCGCCGCCGCGCCTGACAGGCTCGCACCTTCCCGGTGCCGGGCCGTCCAGCGACCTCGCAGGCGAGCCGTTCCCCCTCCTGCCGCTCCGTTCGGAGCCGCGTACTCCTGCCGTCGGTGTCCTTGACGCGCTCGCGTCGGGGCGTGGCATCGCTGTGCGCCGGGGAGGTCGATGTGACGGGCAGTCAGGTTCGTGAGCAACGCAACGTCCCAGACCCCGCTCAGGAGATCATCCATGTCAGAACAGTCGTCAGCGGCAACCGCGCAGGCGCGCGATCCCCGCCGCTGGTGGATCCTCGCCGTGCTCTGCTCGTCCCTGTTCGTGATCGTGCTCGACAACACGATCCTGAACGTCGCGATCCCCTCCATCACCGAGCAGCTCGGCGCGAGCACCGCCGAGATCCAGTGGACGCTCAACGCGTACACCCTGGTCCTGTCCGGGCTGCTCATCACTGCGGGCGGACTCTCGGACCGGCTCGGGCGCAAACGCGCCCTGCTGCTCGGGCTGTTGGTGTTCGGAGGGGGCTCCCTGATGGGTGCTCTGGCGGGTTCGCCCGAAGTGCTCATCGCCGCCCGGGTGCTCATGGGCATCGGCGCGGCCTTCCTGATGCCCGGCACCCTCGCGGTGCTCGTGCGCACCTTCGACGACGAGGAACGCCCCCGGGCCATCGGCATCTGGGCGGCCGTCTCGTCGGTGGGCATGGCTCTCGGGCCGGTCGTCGGCGGGTTCCTCCTCGACCACTTCTGGTGGGGGTCGACCTTCCTGATCAACGTGCCCGTCGCCGTGGTGGGCCTGGTCGCCATGGCCGTCCTGCTGCGCGAGTCCAAGGACCCCGGACACTCCCGCCCGGACCTGCTCGGCGCCCTGCTGAGCACCGTCGCCGTGGTCTCCCTGGTGTGGGCGGTCATCACCATCCCGCGCGAGGGCTGGCTCGCCCCGAAGACCCTGACGGCGGGGCTGCTCGGCATCGCCGTCGGCGTGACGTTCGTCTGGTGGGAACGGCGGGTCCAGGACCCGATGCTGGACATGGCGATGTTCAAGAACCCCAAGTTCCGGGGCGCCGTGTTCGGCGGCATCCTGACCGCCTTCGGGATGGCCGGTTCGCTCTTCCTGCTCACGCAGGACCTGCAGTTCCTCCGCGGCTACGACCCGCTGGAGGCCGGCGCGCAGCTCATCCCCATGGCCGTGGGCGTGCTGTTCAGCAGCGTCGTGCTCAGCCCCCGCGTGCTGAAGGCGCTCGGCATCGGCAAGGGCGTGGCTCTGGGCGTCAGCGCGTCGGCGGCGGGTCTGACCACGGTGGCCCTCGCCCCCGACAACGGCTATCTGGTCCTCGTGGCGGGGCTGTTGCTGCTCGGCGGCGGGGCGGGCATCTCCGGGCCGCTGGTCGCCAACGCCCTGATGAGTTCCATCCCGCCGGAGCGGGCCAGCACCGGGTCGGGCGTCAACAACACCCTTCAGGAGCTCGGCAGCGGTCTCGGCGTCGGCGTGCTCGGTGCGGTCCTGGTGGCCGTCTTCTCCCAGGCCGTGCCCGACCGGCTCGGGGCGGCCGCCGGAGAGTCCTACCCGCAGGCCGTCGAGGCGGCGGGTGGTTCGCAGGCCCTGCTCGCCGACGTACGGGACTCCTTCACCAGTGCCCTGACGGCCAGCCAGCTCATCGGAGCCGCAGCGGTGCTGCTCGGCGGCTGGATCGCCGGGGCGCTGCTGCTGCGCGCGGACCGTGCGGCGGCGGCGGAAGCGGCCGCTGCCGCCGCGGAGAAGCCGGCAGAGAGCGCCACCGAGAACAGCCCGGCATGACGGCTGCCTCCGCCCGGCGACGCCGGGCGGAGGCAGGCCGTCCGTCACAGTGTTCCGGCGTGGTGACCGGCACCGGGTCCGGCACAAGTGCCTGCGCAGGAGCGGACGTTACGGGAGCGCCTGATGTTCGGGGTGCACCGCACGGATGTGGGCCCGGCCCTGCGGGACACCGGCGGCGTGCACCGGAGTGCGCGCGTCGTTCGACTTGATGGCTGTCTCCAGCTGGCTGGAGAGGTGGCGCACCGTGGAGACCAGCGCCTGCTGCTGCGCGGTGAGCTTCTGCACCAGGGAACGCAGCTGCCGCAGCTCTCCGTCGAGCGACGCGGCCTCCGGGCGCGCCTGGTTGGCGGCCGGTGCCGTGGCTCCCTGCGCCCGGACGGGCCGCTGCGGTGCCAACGCGGGCTTCCGCCGGGCCTGCGGCGGTACGGACGGTGCACCGAGCGGTTGCCCGCCGGACCGCAGGGTGACCTGCTGCGGTCCCCGGTCCTCGGCCGCCGTGGCGGTGTGCGGGTCGAGCAACTCCGGTGCGTGCGCCAGTATCTGACGCATCCTCTTGCTCAGCGCCGGGACGGGGTTGATGCCGAGGGTGTCCGCCAGATGACGACGGGCCCGCTCGTACACGCCGAGGGCCTGCGCCTGATGGCCCGACCGGTACAGCGCCACCATGAGCTGCTCGTAGTAGCGCTCGCGCAGCGGGTGGCTGATGGTCAGCTCCTCCAGCTCCGCGATGACGTTCTGGTGCATCTGAGCCCGCAGCGAGATGTCGTAGAGCAACTCGAGCGCGCTGAACCGGGACTCCTCCAGCATCGCCGCCCCCGCGGAGCAGATGGGGCCCTGACTGCCCTGCAGCGCGGGGCCGCGCCACAGGCGCAGCGCGCCGCGGATCGTCTTCTCGGCGAGCACGAGGTCCTTGTCGGCCATCCGGCGAGCGCGGTCCACGGTCTGGACGAACAGCTCGCTGTCGATCTGGTCCGGTTCGGCGCGCAGTCCGTAGCCGGACTCGCGGGTGATGAGCCGCTGCTGGCCGTGGCCGCCCTCCTGGTCGAGCTGTTCCATCAGGCGGCGCAGCCGGTAGACCTGGGCCTGCAGGGCGTTGGCGGACTTCCGGGGGCTGAGCTCGCCCCAGACCTCCTCGCCCAGTTTCTCGGCGGAGACGACGGAGCCGTACTTCACGATCAGCGCGCCCAGGAGCGTGCGCTGCTTCTGGCTGTTGAGGGGGACGCGCCGCTGATTGACGTTGTCGTACAACTCGGTGGGACCCAGGACTCTGAACTTCACAGCCTTCTCCAGGCGATACTCGATCGGCATTCCAGCAAGACTCGTGAGGTGTGGTGACCGGGCCTCTCCGAGGAATTTCGAGGTGTACGGCGGAACGTGCGGCCTGCTGGGCGGACCGGTCCGTCCAGCTCGCCGGACCGCTCCGCCTCCGGGGCGTACGCCGGTGCGTGCGGGGTGGGGGTTCGTCCGTGCCCCGACTGCCGGCTGAGGCACGGCAGTCGGGCGTTCCCTGCCGGAAGGGACTGGGCGAACTCCGTTGTCCCGTCCGGCAGCAGGTCCGGCGTGTTCGTCCGGAGCAAGGCGGGACCGACGAAATCCATCGTGACTCCGTCCGGAAGGCGGGGCCGGGTCCGGCGTCGTTCGGCCGAAGTCCGGCAGGGCGTTTTCGACGGTAGTCCGCGTACTCCGCAAGTACAGGGCCGTCCGCCGGGGCGCGAGTGTTCTTCTAGCATTCGTCAGGACGTCGTCAGGGGGGTTGTTCCACTCCGTGTTCCGGCGGGGTCGAGAGTTGCTTCAGCTTTCCTCGAGCACATGGAGAATCCGCCGGAGCGCCCAGTAGCGTGCGATGCGGCGACGGGCCGGTCACCAGGAGCAGCTCGACGAGGTACGGACGAGCTCCGCGGCACGGACAGGGTACGGAGGAGACCGTGAAGATTCAGGTTCTGGGTCCGCTGACTGCCGAGGTCGACGGGGAATCGATCGTTCCGACGGCGGGAAAGCCGCGGCAGATTCTGTCGCTCCTCTCGCTCTACCCGGGCCGCGTGGTGCCCGTACCCGTGCTCATGGAAGAACTCTGGGGAACCAGTCCGCCGCAGAGTGCGCTGACCACCCTTCAGACCTACATCCTGCAGCTCCGCAGACGGCTCGGCACCGCGATGGGCAGCGACGGCCCGCACAGACCCAAGGACGTGCTCGCCACCAGACACGGCGGCTATCTGCTCCAGGCCGACGAGGCGTGCGTCGACGTGCACCAGTACGAGCGGATGGCGGCGCAGGGGCAGGCGGCGTACGCCGACGGTGACAGCGGGCTCGCCGCCCGCAGGTTCCGCGCGGCTCTCGACCTGTGGGGCGGACCCGCCCTCGTGGACGTACGCGTCGGCCCCATCCTGGAGATCGAGGTGATGCGCCTCGAGGAGAGCCGCCTGGTCACCGTGGAGCGGCGGATCGACGCCGATCTGCGGCTGGGACGGCACACCGAACTCATCGCGGAACTCACCGAACTGACCGCCCGCCACCCTCAGCACGAGGGAGTGCACTCCCAGGCGATGGTGGCGCTGTACCGCTCCGGGCGGCAGGCCTCCGCCCTGGAGACGTACCGGAAGCTGCGGACGCGCCTCATCGAGGAGCTGGGGGTCGAGCCCTCCCCGCAGCTGCAGCGCCTGCACCAGGCCATGCTCGCGGTCGATCCTGCGCTCGACGTCTTCGCCGGTCCCAAGCCGATCTCGACCTTCGACCTCTACGCGGCCTGACGCGGGCCGCTTTCCCGGACCTTCGCGGCCTGGTGCCGACCCGGTGCCGGACTGGTACCGACGCCCGTCGGGCAACGGGCCTCCGTCCAGTCGGCGCCGTCCCCCCGGCACGCGGTTCGCCGCACTGTCGGGCATCTGTCGCACCGGGACAGTTCGAGTCGCTTCCGAGGACTCTTCGAGGCGCCGCTGTCAAGCTTGAAGGTCACGCCACATCGCCCTGAGCCGCAGGCCCGGGGCAGCCGCACTCCCACGGAAGGAAGCGCATGACATCCGCTCAGCGCCCCCTCGGTACCGCAGACGCGATCGACCCCACGCAGGAGACAGGCCTGCACCATGTCGCCGCGCTGTCCACCGAGTTGCAGGACGTCTCCGAGGTCGACCAGCGTCAGGTTCGCCTGGAGCGCGTCGTCCTCGTGGGGGCCTGGACGTCCGGCACGCTCGAGGACGCGGAGAGCTCCATGGCGGAGCTGGCGGCGCTCGCGGAGTCGGCGGGTGCCCTGGTGCTCGACGGCGTCATCCAGCGCCGGGACAAGCCCGACCCGGCCACGTACATCGGCTCCGGCAAGGCACAGGAACTGCGTGAACTCGTGCTGGACCACGCAGCCGACACAGTGGTCTGCGACGGCGAGCTGAGCCCCTCCCAGCTGGTCCGTCTCGAGGAGGTCGTCAAGGTCAAGATCGTCGACCGGACGGCGCTGATCCTGGACATCTTCGCCCAGCGCGCCACCTCCAGGGAGGGCAAGGCACAGGTCGAACTGGCCCAGATGCAGTACATGCTTCCGCGGCTGCGCGGCTGGGGACAGTCGCTGTCCCGGCAGTCCGGCGGCAGCGGTGGCGGCGGCGGCATGGCCACCCGCGGCCCCGGTGAGACGAAGATCGAGACGGACCGGCGGCGGCTGCGCGAGAAGGTCTCCAAGCTGCGCCGTGAACTCGACGGCATGAAGGCGGGACGTGACCTCAAGCGCCAGGAACGCAAGCGCAACAAGGTTCCCGCCGTCGCACTGGCCGGCTACACCAACGCCGGCAAATCCTCACTCCTCAACCGCCTCACCGGTGCCGACGCCCTCGTACAGAACGCCCTGTTCGCCACCCTCGACCCCACCGTGCGGCGCACCCAGACCCAGAGCGGCCGCTCCTACACCCTGGCCGACACCGTCGGTTTCGTGCGCCACCTGCCCCACCAGCTGGTGGACGCGTTCCGTTCCACCCTGGAGGAGGTCGCCGAGGCGGACCTGATCCTGCACGTCGTGGACGGCACGCACCCCGACCCCGAGGCGCAGATCGAAGCGGTGCGCACAGTCATCGGTGAGATCGGCGGTGCCGGCGTCCCGGAGCTCCTGGTGGTCAACAAGGCCGACGCCGCTCCGAGGGACGTGCTGGACCGCCTGGCCGAGGCCGAGCCCTCCGCCGTCGCGGTCTCCGCACGTACCGGGGAAGGGGTCGAGGAGCTGCTGGTCCGGGTCGAGGAGGCGCTGCCGCACCCGGACATCGAGGTCGAGGTGGTGATCCCCTACACGCACGGGCACCTCGTGGCCCGTGTCCACGAGGAGGGCGAACTGATCAGCGAGGCCCACGAGGAAGAGGGCACCCGGGTCCGCGCCAAGGTGGAGGAGGACCTCGCGGCGGAACTCGCGCCCTACTCGGCGAGCTGACTCCGCGGCAGTCCCGGGGCCGCCCCGCGTGCGGGGCGGCCCCGCTGCGCGGTCCGCCGCCACCGGGCCGCAGCGGTACGGCGCTGCCCCGGGTCCGTGGCCGACAGCCGCGACGGAGCGGGTAATTCAGGGGTTCCGTGGAAATTCGAGCCGGGATCTAGCGCATATCGACTCTGCAGGTTGCCAGAATTTCACGGCTCGCTTTAGCGTGATGCCGCAGAACCGTCGGTGCGCACCGTCCGGCCCGTCGAGCAGAAACCCGAGCGGGGCCGAGCGAATTCGTCACCGAATTCCTCAGCCATGCCCCGGGCCGTTGCAGCCGAGGTGACGCCGGAAACCGTTGTCCGCCGTCAAGGGAGTGTGCAGTGCCCAATCCGTTCGAAGATTCCGGCAGTTCCTTCCTCGTTCTGGTCAACCACGAGGGTCAGCACTCGCTGTGGCCCGGGTTCGCAGAGGTGCCCGAGGGGTGGACCGTCGGTTTCGGGGCGGCGGACCGCGCCTCGTGCCTGGAGTACGTCGAGGACAACTGGCAGGACATGCGACCGCGCAGTCTCGCAGCCCGCCTCGAAGGAACGGCCTGACCGTCCGATCACTCGCGAGGAATGAGCCCACCATGTCTGTTTCCGTACCCCTGCTCGGTACCAAAGTGCGTTACGGCAGGGACGGTTGGCTGCCGCTGCCCCACATCCTGAGCGATACCGACCTGAAGAAGCTGGTCGACCGAATCGACGGCATCAGCGCTCAGCGGCGCCCCGAAGTCGTGCACGAGGAGGGCTCGTCGGCCGTGCGGGCACTGCACGGCTGCCACGATTTCGACGAGGTGTGCGCCCGGCTGGTGCGCCTGCCCGCCCTGGTCGGATTCGCGGAACAGCTCCTGGGCGGCCCCGTCTACGTCTATCAGTTCAAGGTCAACATGAAGCAGGCGCACGAGGGCGCCGCATGGCCGTGGCACCAGGACTTCGCGTTCTGGCACCACGAGGACGGGATGGCCGCCCCCGACGCCGTCAACATCGCGATCTTCCTGGACGACGTCACCGACGAGAACGGTCCGCTCGAGGTGATTCCGGGCAGCCAGCACGGCGGGATCTTCGAGGACGGGACACGCGCCGAGCAGCACAGCCACGACTGGCACGACCACGTGTCGGCCAAGCTGGAGTACACGGTGCCCGACGACATCGCCGACGAACTGGCGAGCGCCCTCGGGGTGAAGCGCCTCACCGGCAGTGCCGGCACCGCCGTCGCCTTCCACCCGAGCATCGTCCACTCCTCGTCCAACAACCTGTCCGACGAGCGCCGTTGCCTGCTGCTCATCACCTACAACAGGATCGGGAACGCCCCCGCCCATCCCACTCGGCCGGCGTTCCTGGTCGGCCGGGACAGCACCCCCCTCGTCCCCGCGGACGACAACTCCCTCTGAGCCAAGGACGGTTCGCCGGACCGGCCGGGACCGGGCCGGAGCATGTTCGACCACGGACGTACGCGCGGACCGTTCCGGGGCCGGACGCACGCCCGCTCGGGCCGAGCAGGCCGCCCGCTGCCCCCGGACCCCGTACGCCGGGTCGCACAGCTGCGACCCCGCAAGCCACCGGCCCCGCCTGCTGTTCGTGCTGCCTCCGGGGTGAGGAGGCGTGCCCCCCTGCCTTCCCTGCCGCGATGAGTTCCGGCCGGGTGGCGAGTCGTTTCCGGTGACCGTCGCAGGACGCCGTACGAAGCTGCCCGGCACGAGACACCACGGAGGACACCATGACGAGCACGCCGGACGACCCGACCACCGCGCTGCCCGGCCGCCCGCCCGTCGTCGACCTGGCCACCTGGCAGACCGCCCGTGACGAGCTCCTGGTCCGCGAGAAGGCACACACCCGCGAGGGCGACGCCCTCGCCGCCGCCCGCCGCCGGCTGCCGATGGTGGAGCTCGACGGGACGGCCGAGGTCGTCGGACCCGACGGCCCGGTCCCGTTCCTGGACCTGTTCCAGGGCCGCGACGAGCTCGTGGTCTACAAGCACATGTGGTACGACGGCGCGCCGCACCAGGGGCAGTGCGAGGGCTGCACCACTACGGCCTGGCACGCGAAGGACGCCGTCTACCTCAACGTCCGGGGCGTCTCGTTCGCCGTCCTGACCTCGGGCCCGTGGGACGAGGTGGCTCCCTTCGTCGAGTTCATGGGTTACACCCAGCCCTGGTACTCGGTGCGGGACGTGGCGGCGCCGGTCGGCGGGGACATGGGGCACATCGTCTGTTTCCTGCGCGACGGCGACCGCGTGTTCCTCACCTACTCCACGACGGGCCGTGGCAACGAGCCGGTCAACGGCTCCCTCGGCCTGCTCGACATGACGCCCTACGGCCGCGGCGAGGCGTGGGAGGACAACCCCGCGGGCCGGCCCGTGATCGGCGATGTCCGCGAGGGGTATCCCGCCGAGGGCCGCCAGTCCTGCTGGTACTGGCGCTCGGACGCCGACGGCGTCGCCACCTGGGGCCCGACCAGCCGGCCCGTGCCGCAGTGGACGCGCCCCGGCGCGACCCCCGTGGAGACGCTCGGCAGGCACGGCCACCACTGAAGCGCCTTCGCCGACGCCGTCGGCAACCGCTGCTCCACCGCCGAGGGCGTCGGCAACCGCCGCTCCACCGCCGCCGGGTCGTGGAACGCTCCCTCGACCTGCTGCCCGGCGGGGCCGCCGGGCAGCACCCCACCAGCCGTCTACACAGGTGGTTCGGTGAGCAGTTCGAGCAGCGACCGGGCACTCTGCGCGGCTCCCGCCGCATCGGCGGTGGCCGTCCCGGCGGGGAACACCCGCCCCCAGGAACAGGCACGGCCGAGCGCGGCCAGCCGCCACGCCAGACTCACCGCCCTTCGCAGTTCCGCCGCCGGCCGGCCCGTGTCCGTCCACGGCTCCAGGTAGGCGTCCCGCAGCCGTGGCAGCACGCGAGGTCCGTACCGGCCGCAGGCTCTGCCGACGGGGACCGGGAGGCTGCAGAAGGGATGGGAGACGGAGGCGTCTCCCCAGTCGAAGAAGGTGAACCGCCCCGGCCGCGGGTGGAAGAGCTGCCCGTCGTGCAGGTCCGCGTGGTCGAGGGAGTCCGCGAGGCCCGCCGCCGCGAGTTCCGTGCACCACTCCACGAGACGTGGGCGCAGTTCCGCGAGCCGTCTCCGCTCGGCAGGCTCCAGCGCCGCGTTCTCCGCGAGGACCCGGTCGAAGACGCCGGGCAGTGCCGCGGTGCGTGCGCTGGGAACGCCCAGCAGTTCGATGTCGCGCGCGTACGGGATCAGAGCGAGCTGCATGGCCGCGTACTGCCGGAGGAGCTCTTCCCATGCAGCGGGTCCGGCCGCCTCCCGGTCGAGCATGTTCCTGAAGAGCTCTCCTCCGTGGGGCAGCAGGGACCAGCCGCGTTCCGCGTCGACGGCGATCGGCTCCAGCACGTGCTCCGGGACCCAGCGGGCCAGTGCCGCGCTCAGCGCACTCTCGAAGGCGCCGGCCGGCGGGTTCGCCTTGAACCAGACGGCCGTGTGCCCCTCGACGGACACCCGGATCAGGACGGACCACGGTCGCAGTCTCACCGCCCGCTCCCCGGTGGTTCGCAGGCCACGTGCCGCGAGCCGGTCCTCCACCCAGCCGAGGGCGGCGCTCCGCCAGGCGTCCTGCTGCCAGGGAGTCACCGCGTCCTCGTAGCTGCCCCGGTCGACCACCACGGACGGCTCATGCTGCATCGCGCCATCCCAGCAGCGCCGCGGACCCGCTGCCACTGCTTTTCCCGCCGGCCGGACATGACCTGCGTACGGCCCTCCGCCGCCTCGGAGGAATGAGCCTCGGTGATGTGAAGCGGAGGGGGAGTGGTCACTCGCCGGGCCCTGCGGACCGGCCGCCGACGGGTTCACGCCAGCCGCCGTACGCCCTCCAGGTAACGGAGTACGGCGGCCACGCGGCGGTCCACCCGGTCGGTGGGGGACAGGTCGAGCTTCGCGAAGATGCTGCGGATGTGCTTGTGCACCGCGCCCTCCGTGACGACGAGCCGCTCGGCGATCGCGGCATTGCCCATGCCCTCCGCCATCAGGGCGAGGACGTCCCCTTCGCGGGGGCTCAGCCTCTCCAGCCTGCTGTCCCGGGAACCGGTGAAGAGCTGAGCCACGACTTCGGGGTCGATGGCGGTGCCGCCGTCCGCCACGCGCCGCAGTGCGTCCATGAACTCCTCCACCCGGCCGACGCGTTCCTTGAGCAGATAGCCGAGCCCGGCCACGCCGCCGGTGAGGAGTTCCGTGGCGAAGGTCTGCTCCACGTACGCGGACAGCACGAGCACGGCCAGACCGGGCCGCCGCCTGCGGGCCTCGACCGCCGCGACGATGCCCTCGTCGGTGTGGGTCGGCGGCATCCGGACGTCGAGGACCGCGACGTCCGGCTCGTGTGCGTCGATGGCGGCCAGCGCCTCCTCGGCGGTGCCCGCGGTGGCCACCACGTCGAGGGACTCCGCGCGCAGCAGCAGGGCGAGACCCTCGCGCAGCAGCGGGTCGTCCTCGGCCATCACGATCCGCATGGCAGCTGCACCTCGAGTGTCGTCGGCCCGCCGGGGGGACTGGTCAGGGAGAAGTCTCCGTCGTGCGCCGCGATCCGCCGGCGGATGCCGGTGAGTCCGGAACCGCCGTCCTCTTCCCCCGGGGGGTCCCCCGGGGCTTCGCCCGGGGAGGTGCACCCGGCGCCTCCCCGCCCGTCGTCCTCGATGCGCAGGCGCAGCCGTCCGCCGCGGCTGCGGACCGTCACGGCGGCATGCCGGGCGCCGCTGTGCTTCGCGACGTTGGTGAGGCTCTCGGCCAGGACGAAGTACGCGGTCGCCTCGACGGACGCGGCGCACCGCTCCGGCACGTCCACGTCGATCCGGCACGGCACGGCGCAGTTCGCGGCCAGTCCCGCCAGCGCACCGGCCAGGCCGCGGTCCGCCAGGACGGGAGGCAGGATGCCTCGGGCGACGGTACGGAGTTCGGCCAGTGCCTGTTCGGCGGCCGACTGGGCGCGCTCCAGCAGTTCGTCGGCGCCGGCGGGGTCGCGGGCCGCCATGCGTCGGGCGGCGCCGAGCAGCACCGTGACCGTGACGAGCCGGTTCTGTGCGCCGTCGTGCAGGGAGCGCTCGATCCGGCGCAGCTCTGCGGCGTGGGCGTCCAGCGCGGCGGCGCGGGTGGCGGCGAGTTCGGCGACGCGCAGGGACAGGTCCGCTTCGGCGCCGGCCGTGAGGAGCCGTCGTCCGGGACGCGCCTGCAGCCGCGCCATGCCGGGGGTGAGGCCGAGGACGATGCTGATCCAGCCCAGACCCAGCAGAGCCACAGCGAGGGCGTCCGGCCACGAATGGGCGGTGCCGAACCCCAGCGACGTACTCGTCGCGTCCTCCGGCGCGAGCCGCCACCACAGCGGGAACGACGTGTCGCGGACGGCCGCGACCGGCAGGACGACGCCGCACAGGCCCAGCAGGAGCCCCAGGGTCGCGTGCCGGACCAGCCAGCGCAGTTCCCGCCGGGTGGCGGGGTCGACGACGGCGAGCCGGAGCCGCGTCGGCTGGTGCTCCGGCGCGGCAAGTTCCGGCCCCCAGCGGGCGAGGCGGGCGCGTTCCCGCCCGGCGAGGGCGTGCAGAGCGCGCAGCACGGCAGGCGCCAGGAGCAGGCCGACGCCCGCCGGCGACGTCACAGCTGCGACGGTCAGGCAGAGCAGCACGAGGAACGCCAGAAAGGCCGTGCCGAGCCCTCCCACGAGCTGCCCCACCGCGGCGGCTGCGGCGCCTGCGGTCCGCACGACGGTGTCTCTGAGACCGGCACCCCGGTCGACGGCCGCAGTTCCCTGTCCGGTGGTCATCCGCCCTCCCCTTCGCGAAGGACCTTATGACGCCCGGCGGTCCGCCGCCGCCGGAGACGGGGAAAGTACAGCCTGCTGTACCTCGCGCCGGGCGGCGTGCGGGATCGCCGCCGAGAGCTCCGCTCCGTAGCGTCGGTGACCGACAGCCGGACCGGAACCGCGAACCCGTGGAGGAAACACCATGACGAACACCGGCCCCCGCCCCCTCACCGAGCCGGCCGACCCGAGGGGTACCGCGGCACCGGGTGTCTCCCGCGGGCAGGTCCTCCGCACGCTGCTCTGGACCGTCCTGGTGGCCGGCGCGGTCGCCAACACCGTCGCCTCGTTCGTCGGTGCGGACGCCAAGGTGCATTTGGTCTGCGGGGCGGTCACGGCGGTCTGCGGTGGGATCCTGATCGTCGGCCGCCTGAGGCGGCCCCGGTAAAACGCCGCCGCCGCATCTCTCGCCGAGCCGCCGCGCGTCCGTCGCGGAACCGCCTCCGCCGCACCGTACGAGGGAGGACGGACGGGGGACACGGCACACCGTCAGCACGAGGGCCCCGACCGGGCGTTCCGGCCGGGGCCCCGCCATGTCCCGTACAGCGTCAGCTGTCCGTCCGTCCGCCCGGATCGCCGCGCCCGGACCACTGTCCGACCGTCCCAGGTACAGCCTGCTGTACCGCCGCTTCGGTCGCGCACGGCAATGACCGCACAGCCCGGCGCTGATGTGCTCGACCCGTCACGCCGACCGCACGAAGGGACACCGCAGTGACGACCCGAGCCCCACGGAGCAAAACCGACCACCGAACGGTCCGTACCGGTCCGGAAGAGCGCGCCGGACTACGGGAAAGCATCCGGCGCCACCCCCTGACCTGGTTCTTCTCGCTGGCCTTCACCATGAGCTGGGTGGCCTGGACGCCGTACGTCCTGTCCGAGAACGGCCTGGGCGTCTGGCACTTCGGCTTTCCCCCGGTCGCGGGCACCACCCAGCTCCTGGGTGTCCTGCCGGGCGCCTACCTCGGCCCGATCCTGTCGGCCTTCCTGGTCACGGCGATCACCGAGGGCCGCCCCGGACTGCGCGCGTGGTCCGGGCGGCTGGCCAGATGGCGGGTCGGCTGGCACTGGTACGCCCTGGTGCTCGTCTCCGTGCCGGCCGCGCTCACCCTCGCCTCCGTCGCACTGGCCGGGACCGGACCCGCCCTCCCGGGTGCCGCGGTGCTGGCCGCGTACCTGCCCGGACTGCTGCTGCAGATGGTCACCACCGGCCTCGCCGAGGAGCCCGGCTGGCGGGAGTTCGCCATGCCCCGACTGCAGCGCCGCTACGGCCCCGCCCTGGGCAGCCTCGTCGTCGGCCCCCTGTGGGGCGCGTGGCATCTGCCGCTGTTCCTGACCGAGTGGGGCGGGGGGCCGCACGTGACCTGGATCGAGCCGGTGGAGTTCGTCGCCACCACGACCGCGTTCAGCTACGTCATGACCTGGGCGTTCAACCGCACGGGTGAGAGCCTGCCGCTGGTCATGCTGTTGCACACCGGTGTCAACAACTACTTCTCGATCGCCTGGGCCGAGATGTTCCCGGCGCTGCCCGACGGCTACGCCGCACACGCCTTCCTGCTCAGCTCCACGGCCGCGGCCCTCGTCCTGCTGGTCGCCACCCGCGGCCGGCTGGGCAGCCCGTAGACCCCCGGTGCGTCCGGGGGCGCGTTCCCGGACGCGGCTTCCCGCTGCAGGGGGCTGCCGGACGGCGCGCTCGAACAGAGAATGCTCGGAGCCGGCGGGGGCCCCGGCGCGCGATGACCAGGACGGAACTGACTACCCGTCAGTTCCATGGGCGGTCGTTCGGCCGACCCCCCTGAGCTGCATTTTCCTTGTGTTCGAATTTGTCGGCCGGGGGCGTGGAAACCGGTGCGGGAACCGACCCAAGAGATGCCTTGACAAGGGATGAAGCGCGACCTCACAGTAGGCGCTACGCACAACGCAACCGGATACGTTCTCTGCGTAATTCCCGGAACAACTTCTCCTCGCGCCCTCCGAGGGCCACCACAAGTGTGCCCAGAGGGCGAATTCGTCCTGCCCGTATGGCCGTCGGCTGCTCGCCTGTGCGCGCAGCCGACCTGAATCAGCGGCGAAAATCCGCCAGTCACCTGGACATCCGGCCTCG
Source organism: Streptomyces ovatisporus (assembly GCF_042653885.1). Classification (NCBI taxonomy): domain Bacteria; kingdom Bacillati; phylum Actinomycetota; class Actinomycetes; order Kitasatosporales; family Streptomycetaceae; genus Streptomyces; species Streptomyces ovatisporus. Next base: position 5,185 of record NZ_JBHSFH010000011.1, on the reverse strand, counting down.
ACGGCCGGTCTCCGGGCCTGGGCGCGTGCGAGTCCGCACGTGAGAGCAAGTGCCTATCAGTGAGTGGAAAGGGTGAGTGCCAAGTGACGCAAATTGCTGTCGAAACACCATTGCAGGTTCTTGAGCATGAACCTTTTCTGCAGGTCACCTGGCGCGATTCCCTGACGCCCGCTCGGGGTTTCGTCGTCATCGACCAGTTGGTGACGGGTATCGCCACGGGCGGCCTGCGTATGCGCCCCGGGTGCACAATCGGCGAGGTCGGTGAACTCGCCCGCGAAATGACGCTGAAGATGGGCGCTTTCGGAATTCACGTCGGTGGCGCCAAGGGCGGTATCGACTTCGATTCCGCGGACCCGCGGGCCGAAGAGGTGCGGGAGCGCTTCCTGGAGGCCGTCCGCCCGCTGCTGGAGCGCTTCTGGGTGACCGCGGGCGACCTCGGCACGCAACAGGAGCAGCTCGACCGGGCCTTCGCGAAGGTCGGGATCGGTGAGACCTCCTTCCACGCCGCCGTGGTCCGTTCGCCGGACGAGGCCGAGGTCCGCGCACGTATCCACCAGGCGTTCACCACACGGACGGACGGTCTGCTGCTGTCCGAGCTGATCGGCGGCTTCGGTGTGGCGGAGTCCGCCCTGGCCGCCCTGGAGCACCAGCGCATTCCCGCTGAGACGGCGCGCGCCGTCGTGCAGGGGTTCGGTGCGATGGGCGGGTCCACGGCGCTCTACCTCGCGCGTGCCGGGGTGAAGATCGTCGGCGTGACGGACGCCCAGGGTCTGATCCTCAACACCTCGCGTGGCCTCGACGTCGAACTCCTGCTGTCCGCGCGGAGCGCGAGCGGCGTCATCGACCGCTCCGTGCTGCGCGAGGACGACGTGGAACGCCCCGGTGACTCCTGGCTGAGCCAGGACGTCGACGTACTGGTGCCCGCCGCCGTCTCCTACTCGATCACAGCGGACAACTGCGACCAGATCCGCGGCAAGCTCGTGGTGGAGGCGGCCAACGTGCCCACCACCCCCGAGGCCGAGCAGCGTCTGCTGGAGCGCGGGGTCACCGTGGTCCCGGACTTCATCGCCAACACGGGTGCCGCGGCCGGAGCCTGGTGGGTCATCCTCGGCGAGGTCGTCAGCCCCGCGGGGGCCTGCACCCGGCTGTCCTCGCAGATGCGCCCGCTCGTCCGGGACCTGATGGGCCGGGCCGCGCAGGCCGGGACGTCGATGCGGGAGGCGGGCGTCCGGTTCGCGAAGGAGAACTCGCAGCGGATGATCGGTGAGTACGGCGGAGCGGTCGCGTTCCGCGACCTGTTCCCCGGCACGCCGGACGGACAGTACGCAGAAGGTGAGGTGGAGACGGCGATCACGCTCCCGAGCTCACCGGAAGCCGCGGAGGCCGTCGTCCACCCGCCGAGCGGTGCCTTCCCGGTTGCCGCCGACCTTGTCGACGCTCCGATGGAGACCAGTCGTCAGCCCGCCGGTGCCTGCCCCGCCTACTGGCCGGGACCGGCCGACCAGGCCGCCGGCCAAGCCTGAACGGCCCCACGCGACGCGACAGTTCCGCCGGACCTGCCCTTGGGCGCCCGGCGGGGCGTGACCGATGCCGAAGGCCCCCTGCGAGGCGTGTCGCAGGGGGCCTTCGGCCTGTGGCGCCCGCGCCCGCGCCACGGACCGAAGGCGGTGGAGCCGGCGGCGTCGCCCCGCGCCGTGCGCTGACGAGCGGGCCGGACGCGCGGTTGACGTGCGGCACAGGGCGGGTGCGCCTGACCCTGTGGCTGTGGCTGTGGCTGTGGCTGTGGCTGGCTGGGTTTCGGGTCGCTGGCGGCTACGCCGGGCGTCGTGCGGCCGGTGAACTCGAGATTTCCGGATCTCTGATCCGGTCCGTCGCCGGGCCGCCCCTACGCATGGAGGCCGGAACCGTCCGGCTCCTCCGCGACCGTGGCCTGTTGCGTGCCGGTCCCCGGCTGATGAGGCGGCAGCACGGCCGCTCCGGCGGGGTGGAGGCCGTGACCCGTGTCTGCCGGACGCCCCACCGCTTCGCACACCGATGCGTGCGCGGCCGCGGCCAGCGAGCGGCGGTCGTGCCCGTCGGGCCACAGCGGGGGACACGGCCGTACGAGCGCGGTGAGCCCGCCGGTGGTGGCCACGCGGCGAAGTGAGGCCACGAGCGTGTCGTTTCCCACGTACGAAGCCGCGGTGCTGTGCTCGCCTCCCTGCGTGAAGTCGATGGCGAGAGGCCGTACCGGTGCCCCCGCGTCCATCGCCGCCTGGAATGTGGCCCTCCGGAACGGCCCTCCCGGCGCGGTGCACCAGGTGGCGGCCTGCGGGAAGACCATCATCGACTCGCCGTCGCGCAGATGCGAGGCCAACTCCGCCACGGTCTCCGGCAGTCGGCGTACTGCTCCGCGGTCGATGAACCGGCTGCCGGTTCGGCGGGTGAGCGTTCCGACGACCGGCCAGCCGGCGACCTCCCGCTTGGCGATCAGAGGCACGGGCTCGACTGCCAGCGCGGCGACGACGTCGAGCCAGGAGATGTGGTTCGCGACGATCAGCGTCCCGGCTGCCGTTCCCGGCACGCGAAGGGGTCCTGCCGCGTCCAGGCGGACGCCGAGCGCATCGAGTACGGCCTGCGCGTGCCGCCGCAGTGTCGGCGGTTCCGCGAGCCGCGTCCCGGCCGCCAGCGCTCCTCCGACAGACGCGGCGAGGCCCGCGTACCGGCGGAGCACCGTGCTCACCGGAGGACGGGCAGCCGAACCGCGCGGCACCGACCCGGGCGGTGCCGTGACGCAGCGGGGAGTGCAGGGCGACAGCAGTCCCCAGGCATCCGTCACCGCCTCCGGACGGGAGCCGATCCTCACCGGGGCACGCCCAGCGAGCGGCACCGGCAGCGGCGGTCCGTCAGCAGCGCCGAACACAGCCGAGCGCCCTTCTCCTCGGTGAGGACCCGGTGGCGGAGTCGCTGGTCGGCACGCATCCACTCCTTCGTAGCAGTGATGGCGCCGGCGCACACCGCAGTTGTGACGGATACGCCGGATACAGCGCGGTCCTGGGCGTCTCTCCGCAGGAAGCGAGGCCGCCTGGAGGACGGCGGACGCCTCGGCGCCGTCCTCCACGCCGGTCACGGATTCCCGGTCACCGGGGCGCCGGCCCGTCTGCTCCTCAGCACCCCCGGATTTCCTTCTCTCTTTGCGGGAATTCGGATCTGGTACGGCGCAATTCCGGCCAGAGTGCGAGGTTTCCACGTCCCGCTGGCCGGAATGTGTTCACTTCATGATCGACGGCCGAGTGGGCGGCGCGGCCGTGCCCGTTCCGTCCCGGCGGGCCCCGCCGGGGTGAGCCGAGTACGGATTGCACCGGGGAGGGAAATCATGATCTTCCGGAGGTCACGGGCCCTCAACGCCGGGCCTGCCCGGCCGCACCGGGGCGCCGGTGATCGACTGACCCGTCAGTAGACATGGGCGCCGGTCGAATTCTGCTAATCCAACTGCACAATTTCGCCGCTGTCTTCCGCCCGGCACCTGAAATTGCCGTGCATGCCGTCGAATTCGGCTACCGTCGGCACGGACAACCGCGCGTCGACGGGGGCGTGCGGGACGGCACTCGGGGGAATGTCGCGACGCCTGGGACAGCGTCCGCATGAGCCCGTTCTGACCGGAAGGCTCTCGCCCAGCGGCGCGACAGCCGCTCCATCGAGGAGGACGGCCCGTGGCAATACAGGAGTGCTCCGGGTGCGGGGCGCAGGTGCAGCCCGACGGAACGTCGCCTTGCTCGTGTGTGCTCGCCGCGGCGGACGAGGTCGACGCGGCCTTCGAGGGGTACCGGCCGCAGGGGAGGATCAGGTCGTCGTGGCGGATCGTCGGCCGCACTCCCCAGCCGGTCCTGGTGCAGCGCGACGAGGCGGGCCGTCCACGGGGGGTGAGGCGCGGCAGGGGAACCGTGCTCGCACTCGTGGTGGCCATGATGCTCGGGACCCTGGCCTTCGTCGTGGGCGCGGCGAGTTCGGGCCAGCAGCGCGGCGAGATGTCGCCCTTCCCCTCCTCGACCGGCGTTGCTGTCCCGCCGAGGCTCATGGACGGCACCGGCCCGCCTCCTGGCGGTGAGTTCGGCAAGGGCGCCGCTCCCGGCCCCGCGAACAGCGACGGCTCGAACGACGACAGGGCAGAGGGCGGAGACGGCGAAGACGTGCCGGGTTCGCCCCCGTCTCCCTCCGCACCGCCCGCGGAGGACCCGTCCTCGCCTTCGGAAGGCGCGGCAGGCGGCGGCTCGGACGGCGGTTCTTCCGACGGTGGTTCTTCCGACGGTGGCAGTGCGGACGGCGGGAGTTCGGACGGCGGCTCGTCCGACGGCGGCTCCTCCGAGGGGGGTTCGCAGTCGCCCTCGCCCAGCCCGAGCGGGGACGAGGGCGGGGCGTCGGACGGCGGAAGCACCGAGGGCAGCGGCGGGTCGGACGGCGGCGGAGGGGACGAGGAATCGGGCGGGCTGCTGGGCGGTCTGCTCGGTGGTCTGCTCGGCGGTTAGGGCACGTCGTTTGGATCTTCGCGGGCTCGCGACGCCCGGCCCGCCCATCTGCTGCGTTGTCGGAGTCGCCCGAGTACGCCCAGTACGAGGGCGATCCTCCGCCTTGCATCTGGACGCACCGGACGCCGCTCACCGACCCACGAAGATCCAAACGACGTGCCCTAGTGACCTGAGTCGGAGATTCGTTGGCAGTAGGCGGCGACTTTGTTGAGGATCTCGTCGGCGGTCTTGGTCCAGACGAACGGTCTGGGGTTGGTGTTCCAGTCGGTGAGCCATGTTCGGATGTCGCGTTCGAGGGCCTGGACGGAGCGGTGGACGCCGCGTTTGAGCTTCTTGTTCGTCAGCTCGGCGAACCACCGCTCCACCAGGTTCAGCCAGGAGGAGCTGGTGGGGGTGAAGTGCAGGTGGAACCGGGGGTGGGTCAGCAGCCACTGCTTGATGGCCGGGGTCTTGTGGGTGGCGTAGTTGTCCAGGATCAGATGCACCTGAAGACCGGCCGGGACCTCGCGGTCGAGCTTGGTCAGGAACTGTTTGAACTCGGCCGCACGGTGCCTGCGGCGCAGTGAGCCGATCACCTTCCCCGTGGCGACTTCCAAAGCGGCGAAGAGGGTGGTGGTGGCGGCGCGGACGTAGTCGTGGCTGCGGCGCTCGGGCACCCCGGGCACTATCGGCAGGACCGG